>NZ_JAVUPU010000007.1:0-250216 GCF_032378825.1 Sphingosinicella rhizophila
CTTATCTCGGTGTCCACGAAACCGGCAGCAGCTCAGAGCACGGCTTTTCGGTAGCGTGTGTTTCCCCCTGGCGCTCCTTGCGGTTGGCTTCGGTTCAAAGTTTACCCGAGAAGGGTCCGTTTTCCACCCAAAGCTGCCATGAAGGGTCATCGCGAAAGCAGGTAGGACGACTTCATATCCTCGTATTCGTAGAAGCCCAGCCGACCGGGGATGCAGGATACGAACGCTCCGTTACCCATGCCGACTGTTGCGTCTAGCGCTTCCCTCAACGGCATCTCTCGCCCATCCAGGTCGCTCCCGGCGGCGAAGACGTAACAAGTGGCTGGGGCACCTTTCTTCCGCAGCATCGCTTCCACAGGAGCTGCGAACGCGTCACTGCCTGTCAGATGCCGCGCGTGGTGCGGGTCAAGGCGGACAGCATGGTTTAGCAATGACCGAGCGTCCGCCCTTCGCTTCTCGCCCAACTCGAGAAGGGTCTCCATCCGCCGCCGAGTTGGTTCAGCGAGGAAAGCCAGAAAGCCGCGTTCGTGGTCGCTCATGGGCCGATGGTGGCGTAGCAGCGAGCAGCAATCAATGATGTCCGCTTCTCCACCCATTCTACCGCCCCGAAGTCGGCGCATTGCGCACATTCGACCAACCTATAAAGTGTCCCAGGAATGAACGGCAATCATCTCTTTGTGACGCTCTGTTTTGGGGCGGGGGTCCTATCACTCCTCGGCTGGGCATACCTTACAATCGATAGGCCACGATCCAATCAGTTGCTGGTAAAATCGATATGGCTGTTCGTACTTCCTGGAGCGGCCATTGTCGCCCTTCCGAACAGCCTCTTTCTATTTCCGCTGTCGATGTGGGCTTTGGTATTCGTGGAAGAATGCCTAAAAGCGTTCGCATCGAGGACGAAGGTGTCTTCGCTCGACAGGTTCTGGCTTATTGTCTTGTTCGGCATCTGGGAATTGATGCTCGTAAAATCCATGCGCCCCTTCACGGACGATTTCGTGCTCTCTCATTGGCATCGGTTTGAAGTCCTCGGTCTCGTCGTTGCAGCCTGTGGTGCAGTCCTGATGCACACCGTCACGGCGGCAATCTATGCATTCCATTTCCAGAGGAAGACTTGGGCTGCACTCGGCACCTGCTGGGCGATCCACACGATATACAATGAAGTCATGTCGCTGTTTCCGTTGTTTTGGGCCCTTTGTGCAGTGATATTCATCCTACTGTTGCTGCTGATTGTCCTGTGGCCTGATTTGGAGCAGGACGGCCTAAGTGCGAACCCATACTAGCGGCTCGGGGCCATTTCGGATTCCCGCCCGTTTCCGCCGGTCTGAGATCCACCCATTGCCGACATCATCGCTGCCCGCGAATAATCTTCAGCGCCACGAAGCCTGCAGCGGCGAGAATGACTGAAATGAGCAATGCGGTCCCTGGCGTCAGATACATGGTGCTGAACATTTCGCCGAGGGAAGGCATAGGCGGAGGCAGACTTTTGGCGGGGTCATATAAGACAGCGTGTGTTCGGATTGGAATCACACCGATAACAAGCGCCGCCGTCAGAACGAGAAGGCCACCCAATTTCCACCACATGACCGGCTCTCCATCAGAGCGGTGAACCTGCCATGGCGGATGCCCATTTTCCACAGACGTTCAGAAGACAGTGACCTTCCCCTGCTCATCGTATATTTGGCCGCACTCATACGAACCCTCGTTACTGAACACCCGCAAGATGTCGCCGCTACTGAAGGTCAAGGTAAGGCAGAACGGCTCAACGTCTACAGTCCGCACTTCCTGTCTGAGCAGGTGGTGAAGACACATCGGCGAGCGGCGGGCCTCGTCCGTGTTGTGCCTTCTCACGGTGCCGCTTTGGTCAACGTGTTCGATCGCACCCTCTACATTGAGACTTACCTGACCGAAGCCGAAGTTTAGAACCCACGAGCCGATGCAAACCGTCTCGATCTCTCTTCCGACGAGAAAATGGAGTTCCGAAGCCGAAGGGAATGAATGCATCGCCTATGCTCTCAGGTTGATTGGCTTCGCGCAATGTCCACTTTCCACCCAATCCAAACAGTCTGAAAGCGACCCAAATGCGACATTATGCCGATGGTCCGATCCCGACCCCTCGACGCCGTTCGTTCACGATCGTAGCGTGCCCCAAAGCAGACGCCGGAGAGATCATCTCGACCGGCATCCGCATCTACGAGACGAAGACCGTTCAACGGCTCCTCACCAGAAAATCTTCTAAATCCTGTCAGTTCGCTCGATTGAAGATTTGCTTATAAACAATCGGTGTAGAGAGCAATGGAATGATGATGGTGGTATCCACCACCAGATCCTGACCAACACTGCGATACGTTGTGATCCGCTCGCTGTCATCGCCACGGAATGTTAGAGAAATAGCTTCACCATTAGCTTTTGCCGACACATCGAAGACAAGCACTTCAATGAGCTTCCACTTGATCGGCTCTTCACCTATCCAAACGACGATAGGTGCTTTGTCATCATACGCGATCCCGACTCGACTTCCTGCAATCGAGATTCTAAATCGATTTACCGCAATGGACTTGTAGAGCATCCTGCGAGCGAGAGGGCGCTTGGCGTTGGAAAGGCCGGCAACAACTCTGTCGATCGCTTGAAAGGCGTCGTCGCTCCGTTCCCGGTCCAAGACATAGTTGCCTGAAACTATACCTTGCGGCGGGCTCGCTGAGCCTGGGCTAGAGATCGAGATGGCAGCTCCGGTCGCCGCCGACAAAGCCCAATGAAGCATCATGCTCTCCTCAAACTTCGCTGCTCGCCATGGCGGGTGTAGTGACGATCCGCCTTAGCGCATACGCCAGTTTGGTGCCAACACGGTTGGTCCGCGTTCCACCCAATCCCGACAGTCTGAAAGCGACCCATTGCGGAAATTGAGCAGGGGTGTGAAATGACTGCGATGTCCATTCTCTCCCATATCGGCCGAAAGGGTCCTTCAGTGGTGCCGATAATCCTTGCTGTGCTGCTCGGCGCATTCTTGACCTGCAGACATTTCGGCCCGACGACGGAAACCGTGCTTGCATGCGACCTATCGCAACGACCCGGCACAGGCGCATTCCGTACACCGTCCGGCAAATTCGCTATCGGAAACCTCCAAATCAAAGGACACATGGAGAACACAACCCAACCCGGCCTGGTCTCAATCGGGGGGTCGGCTGCTTGGGTTGCAAATGGCGAGTTGGCCGGTGGATCGTTTTCCGGCAACGTCTTTGTGGCTGCGGACAGAACTGTCGAAGGCCTCGCCCTGAATTTGACTCACCCGGATTTCAATCGGAACCACCTCAGGATCAGGACCCTCAATAGTGCAGGCATCTTGGACACAGATCGTTCGACGGCATTCGTATTTTTTAATTCTAGCGAAAGACTCTCTTATCCAGTCAGCTACGTTTGTAAGGTCGAGCACAGCTGAGGAAGTGTCCGCTTTCCACCCTCAACAGACGGTCTGAGATCGACCCCATTGCAGACATTGACGCTACGCGCTGGTTGGAAGATCGTGCGTCATGTTCATAAAAAAGGCATACGCGTCCCGTGACAGCTTATCTGATGCAGAACTGGAGCGGCTGCTTGCAGCTCTGAAGGATGAGGCGGAGCGTTATCGTTATGCCATCCGTAACTACCCGCCGGACCGGCTGGAGCGTCACGGTAAGCCGTTTCTCGCGGGGCTGGAAGAGCGAGTGGATGAGGTGCAGCACCTCTTGAGCGAACGGGCGAACCGCTCCGATTGAACCAACACGGCTTGCGTCCGCTGTCCACCCATTGCGGACCTTGAGGGGTCCTGCCACTCTTAGGCCATGGTCACGATCTACATGCCGGTTCTGAACGAAGGCACGACCGTATGGCGTCCCGTCGAAGCGTCTCCACACGCCTACGAGACGTACCGAGTGGAAGGCGAGATGGAGGAGGATGAGATGTGGGCCTTCGCTCCCGGCACGTTCGTTCGATGCGAATGGAAAACGTTCAGCGGAGGTGAGCGCCGGCTTAGCGCGGTTGGAGTTGCCAACTGAACGTCTGCTTGCCACCGATTGCGGGCGTTCAGCTGGAATTCGGATGAAGAGAGGCGGCGCTATTCGGGATGCCCCGACCGTCGAGAAAAGCACCAATTCGAACCGTGCTCGCTCTCTGATCGCATAAAAACGCGGTAATCTCGCCGCCAGGGTCCGGTGAGACCGTCGGTCTCTTGGCGCACCTCGTAAGAGCAGCCGAACCCTTCCACGCTGACCGGCGTCGGTTCACAACGGACATGCCGTACCTCGACCTGGGGAACGGCCACAGGCGGCCGCCCTCCGCACGGACTCGCCAATTCTATACCCTTGGCTGTCGGAGCTGCACCCTGAACGGAGCAGGCCGCAGCCGGAAGAATGACTACAAGATGTAGGCCGTGAGGTCTCACCTGCAGAGCCTAGGCGGTCAAGGCGACGTTCGCAACGAGTCCGAAATCGAAGATTTGGCGGGTGTCAAATTTGCGACAGCCGATGTTGCACCAAATGTGACGGCAAACGGATTGCCGGGGAGAAGATTCTTACATCACCAATGGAAGCTGGTCTGAAGTCCCGCGCTGGGCAATCATCTTATATGGATCGCCCGCTTTACTCGTGTCACGCGTTCTTAGAGCAATATCGAGCAGCGCCAGGTCGCCCACATAATATCGCCCGCGTTTCTCTCCCACGGGAGAGAGCAGGCCCAACTCGCACAGTCGCTTGAGATCGCGGCTGGCTACCACGTCTGAAATACCACCTTCCTCGCGATACCGTTGGTTACGGATTTTGTAACCGAACGCTGCCTCCAGAAGGGCATTTTCTACTCGCTCGTTCAATCCGTGCTCCCGCGTGATCTTGGATATTTCCTCCCAGACTCGACCAAAATGAGCATTCCTTTTCATCAAGGTTGCGGCTTGTTGATAATGGGCGCGCAGGCAAAAACGCACCCAAGGAAGGGCAGAGTTTCCAGGATTCCAGCTTCCGCGCCCCACTTCCTTCAAAATCTCGTAATAAGCCTGGGTATTCCGCCCCAGCCACTCTTCGATGCTACAAAACGTAGGAGAGCTAGCGCCGTTTTGAGCGATGATGAGCGTCTGAAGGGCTCGCGCCATTCTTCCATTGCCGTCTTTGAACGGGTGGATCATCGCCAGGTTTAGGTGGGCCATTGCCCCCAGCACCGTGGAGGAATCCACATCGTCCGCAGAATTAATCTGGGCGACTAGCTCATTGATCAGCCTGGGAACCTCATCGGCCGGGGGCCCCTCGTAAACTGTGTCGCCACTCGGCTCGTGCACGACATAGACAGGGCCAGTCCTCCATTGGCCGGGGAGCTTGGTCATGTCATAATTGATCATCATATAATGAAGGCTACGGATAAACTGTGCGTTGATCTGCGTATGGGGGTCGTCGTGAACCCGGATAAGATACGTCATCGCTGTCCGATAGCCTTGCAGAGCCCGTATCGTCTCCTCTTCCAGAGTGTCAGGGCGCTCCTCGTCAATGATGGCGACAGCCTCAGCCAGATTGGCGTTTATCCCTTCGATGCTGTTTGAGCCCTGCAGCGCTCGGGCAAAGGTATTCTTCCTGAGGAAGCCACTCCAGCGGAGCGGCGTTTGCCCCACCTGATGGCGCAGCATCTTTCTCTGTTCCCGGATGAGGGAGAGTACATCCTTGTCGACAGCTTCCAGTGTTGGATAGTCGTGGATCATGTCGGTTATCCAAATTCAATCCGTCGTGACGACGATATATAACCTACATGTCGACGATTACAAATTATATAACCAACTTACCGCGCTGACCGTTCGTCTTCCAAATTGGGTCAGCGCCCTTGCCTTCCGAGGAGGCGATGCCCCGTCTCCAGGGCGCACGCAAAGGTCAACGCGCAGTCCAAGCCGGTGCTTCTCGTCGCATTTGCCATCGGCGTGATGAAGTCAGTGCAACGCTTCGACCGGCGGCGGGCTGCCAAATGCTTCTTGATACAATTCCCGCCAGTGAGGAATTTCGAACGTGGTCGGATAAGGGGATCGTGGCACATCGGCAAAATCGTCGAAGCCGGACAGCCATCTCTCCTCCACATCCGGCGACGCAAGACCGATCCGGAGCGATTCATTCCATTCTCGTGACAGTCTGGCGAGACCGGCATTCAGGATCGCTCCTTCCAGGGCAACGCCATAACCTTGCCGCAAATCCCGCCACAGCACGGGAGACGGGATTTTCTCACCGCTCTTGTCCATCAACGACCTTTTGCAAATGGCGACGTCCACCGATGTCGCTGCGCGGCAAGCCAGCGGCCGGTGTTGATAGACGCTGCAGATATTGTCCGCGAGCAGGGGACAGGCCGTGACCATGGACAGGCGGCCGGCATGGGCGACGCCCCCTGTCCGTTGGGAGGTGCGATCGACGGCCTCGCGGATCCGGTCCTTCTGTTCGGGGCTCATCATTTTGATGGTATAGATCGCCTCGGGCGGCATCGCATCCACCCAGGTGTTGCAGCAATAGGAACAGCCTTTTTCACAAGATACAGGTATGGCCGCGATGAATTGAGTGCCGCGCACCATGTTCGCATAGACATAGTCCATGAGAGGAAGGATCGAACGCCGTCTTATGCTGGATTGAACCTTTTCGCGAAGCAATTGCATGAGGCCGACGATTTCATACCAGTCACGCGCCCGCGCATTTACGCCCCTGCGGTCGACCAGCTTCCGATACTCCCTTTCACGCTGCTTTCGTGCGGGCCTGTTCATAGGAACATTGTAGCCGAAATCACTTATGGGTGCATCCTCCCATTCAATCCGTGATACGCGACGAGCCCGAACGGAGAGACTGGCGAGCAACCGCGGTTCATCGGCTCGCACGTCCAAGTCCATCGCCACTCCCAATGGCCAGAACGCGCGCAGGTCTTTCGCGCCCTGACGAACCCTGCGACATGCAAAAAAAGAGGGCCGGGACGGTGGGTCCCGGCCCCCAGGGGGGATAGTGATTTCGCGCGCCTCAGAAGCGGGCGCGGAAGCCTGCGTAGAAGGTGCGGCCGCGCACGTCGTAAATGGCCGCGTTGCCGGTGGCCCGGTCCTGGCCGGCGCCGCTCGTCCCCGTGCCGGAGAGGCCGTAGGGCGGGTGCCGGTCGAACAGATTGTCGACGCCGCCATAGAAACGCAGGCTTTCCCCGATGCCGGCCGGGTTCGGAATGTTCCATTCGAACCGGATGGCGTGGTAGAAGACCGCCGGGAATTTCCGGATGGACGCGTAATCCGCATTTTCCGGCGGCCGATCGGCGCCCAGGCTGTTGAAATCCTCGAACGTGTTCAGATACATCGGGCCGATGTAGCGAAGCTGGTAGCCAAAGGTGAAATCGCCCCAGGTCAGGTCCGTATCCCAGCGGAACTCGTCCTTGGGATCGCCCAGTTCGCCCAGCAGCACATCCTCATAATCCGGCCGGGCCGGATCCTCGAAATTGCTGTTCTGGAAATTGTGGACGTAGATCAGGTTGGTGGCGAGCTTGAGGTTCGAACCCAGATCGGTCCGATAGGCGGCGTCGACATCGATGCCGCGGCGGACGCGCTTGGCGAAGTTGACGCCGGCGGAGATGAGCGAATTGCCCAGTATCTCGCCCGGATTTTCGCCGAACGGCCCGGTGCCCGGCCCGCGGAACCGCTCGAACAGGCCGCAGAACGGATTGTCGAGCGTCGGCGCGTCGTAGCAATTGTCGGCGATATCCTGGGCGCTCAGCGAGACGATCACATCGTTGACGGTGATGTCGAAATAATCCGCGCTGATCGAAAGGCCCGGAATGAAGCGCGGCTGGAAGACGGCGCCGATCGTCCAGCTGTCCGACGTCTCCTCCTTCAGGTTCGGGTTCGAGCCGCTGAGGATCGGCAGCGACGGGGTGCCGAGCGCTTCCAGGTTCGGCAGCAACGCCCCGAGATCGGCGGCGCAATTGGCGGCGCGCGTCGCCGACCCGGTGCCGATGGCGTTGCCGCGGCAGGGGTCGGAGAAGCTCGGTGCGAAATTGGGGACGATCGGGAAGCCGGTTTCGGCGACGTTGGGCGCGCGGACGGACCGGCCGTAATTGGCGCGGAAGCGCAGGTCGCGGACCGGCGCCCAGTCGATGCCCGCATTATAAGCGTAAACCGTGCCGACGGCGCTGTTATAGTCCGAAATCCGGCCGGCCGCCGTGACGGTCAGCTCTTCGAAGAAGGGCGTATCCTTCAGGATCGGAATCTGGATTTCGCCAAAGGCCTCCTTCACCTTGAAGGTCGGCGGGTCGAACCGTCCGACGACGACGGCGTTGGTGGCGGCGAGCTCGATATAGGGATCGTTGATATAGTCCGCTTTTTCCTGCCGATATTCGCCGCCGACCGCAAAGCGGATCGGGCCGCCCGGAAGCTCGAACAGCTGGCTCATGTCGCCGGACACGAAGCCGGAGACGACGAATTGCGACAGCGATGCCTTGTTGCGGGCATTATAGGTGAAATAATTGGCGGCTGCCGAATTGTCGGGCGCGCCGAAGGGATTGTAGGGCACGCATGATGCGATGTCGGAGGCGAGACGCGCCTGATAGGCGGCATTCTGTTCCGGGCTCAGCGCCGCGCTCTGATAGGCGAAGGCGGCCGCCGGGTCGAACTGGGCGCGGCACTGGATCTGGCCGGTGGTGGGGTTGAGGCCCGCGTCCAGCGACAGCAGGAATTTCTGGCGGTCGAGATAGCCGTAGGTGACCGTGTCTTCGGTGAACTTGCCGTAATTGGCCGAGACTTCGTAATTCCAGTCGTCGTTGAACGTGCCGCGAAGGCCGGCGACGATGCGATAGGTGTCGCGCTTGAACTCCTCGTCGCGAATGCCGACGTCCAGAAACTGCTTGCCCATCACTACACGATAGCTGCCGTCGGCGATCGCATCGCGCTGGGCGTCGGTCAGAAGCTGGTTGGTGCCGCAGGCCGTGGCGATGCTCGGGTTGCAGCCCGATGCCAGGATCGCGTCCGCCAGGAAGGCACTGTCCGCCGGGTTGAGGAAGGGATTGTCGAGCCGGAAGCGCTCGCGCGTGTCGAACTGGGTTCCCTGGCCCTGGGTGAAGGACGGGCTGGCGTTGGAACCGCGCGCATTGACCCGGCCCCATTTGGCCTCGAGGAAGACCTCGGCCGCATCGCTGAATTCGTAATGGGCGAGGGCGTTGAAGGTATAGCGTTCCAGGAAGGGCTGGATCGACAGCAATTCGTCCTCGCGTCCGTTCTGGCCGTTGCCGCCGATGAAGGTGCCGTTGGGCCCGGATCCGACGCGGTCGCCGGTGACCGGGGCCAACCGGCCGTCGGGATTGAACAAATAGGTGCAGCTATAGGGCGTGCCGGGCGTGACGCCGTTGCTGATGCCAGTGCCGCAGGACGGGCCGACGCCGGCATTTTGCGAGATCGCGACCAGGCCGTAGCGGTTGATCGTGGCGCTTCGGATATCGCGGAAGAAGGTGCGGTCGGGATTGCCGTCGCTGCCATTGTCGAGGCCGGCCGGATCGAGATCGGTGACGACGAAGCCGTCGACGCTGCGCAGCCAGGGCAGCTGCGAGCCGAAGACGCGGTCCTGGCGCGAATATTCGCCATGCACCGTGACATTGCCGCGGCCGCCTGCGAAATTCTTGCCGAACATGCCCGAGACATATTGGTTGCCGCCGAAACCTTCGTCGGAAATGCCGAAATTGCCGCGCAGCTGGAAGCCGTCATAATCGCGGCGCAGGATGAAGTTGACGACGCCGGCAATGGCGTCCGAACCGTAGATGGACGATTGCGCCCCCGTGACGATATCGACCCGCTCGATCAGGTCGCTCGGAATCGAATTGATGTCGGGGGACACCGCATTGTTCAGGATGTCGGCGGCGACATGGCGGCGGCCGTTGACGAGAACGAGGGTGCGGGCCGTGCCGAGGCCGCGAAGGTCGAGCAGGTTGAGCCCGGCTATGCCGACGCCGAGGCCCGGATTGTTCTGGGCGAATGTGCTGCGCAATTGCGGCAGATCGTTGAGCGTATCGCCGACGTTGAGATCGCCCGTCTGGATGAAATCCTCGCCGGTGATCGACGTGATCGGCACGCTCGATTCCAGGTTCGGACGGCGGATGCGCGAGCCGGTCACGACGATCGTCTCGCTTTCGTCGGCCGCCGCGGCGGTCGCGTCCTGGCCCGTTGCGATCTCCGTCTCGGTCTGAAGGGTCGCGGTGGGATCTTCCTGAGCCGAACTTTCCTGGGCGGATGCGGGCGCTGCCATCGACAGACTGAGGGTGAGAGAGAGGAGAGCGCTGCCGCTCAACAGTCCGAATTTATTCATGAAAAGATGTTCCCTGCCTAGATTGGCGGTTGTCCGCCGTACGTTTTCAGGGGCAGCCCCCTTGTCGAGTTTGAACGACCGGACAAGCGGGAGGCATCATCAATTCATAGAAAGTTCATCCCTGTTGCATGGGCACAACAAATGATACGCCTGCGAAACTTGATTGTTACTTCAGTTAAGTACCCGCATTCCGTAGCGTCGCGGAACTGTGAAACCGCATTATATCCATATCGGACTTTTACTGTTAGTAACTAAGCCAGTTTCACGAGAAACGAACTAATTGTGCGGTCAAGAAGTGGAAGACAGCGATCTTCACGAATCGCACTGTACCATCAAAGTAAAACAAAAGCCTATAGTTTGAGAGGGTCCGCACGACGGGAGGGCCTGGCTGTCCCTTCACGCCGCGCGCGCATCGTGTACAGCGACAGCGATGAAGAGCATCGTCGATCCGCAGGGCGCGCTGGCGCGGGGGCTGGCCGCGATCCGCGCCGAATTCCAGGTTCCTGCTTCCTTTCCAGACCAGGTGGTCGCAACAGCGGAACAGGCGGCGGGGCGGACGCCGTCCGATCATGCCGATCGCACCGACCGTCCATTCGTCACGCTCGATCCTGCGACCTCGACGGATCTCGACCAGGCATTCGCCATCGAGCGGGCAGGGAGCGCGCTGCTGCTCCATTATGCGATCGCCGATATCGGCTGGTTCGTGGAGGATGGCGATCCGGTCGACGCGGAAGCGTGGCGGCGGGGAACGACGCTCTATCTGCCCGATGGCAAGGCCGGCCTTTATCCACCGGTGCTGAGCGAAGGCGCGGCGAGCCTCCTTCCGGACGGTCCGCGCCCGGCGGTGATCTTCACGATCCGCGTCGCTCCCGACGGTATCGTGCATCTGGACGGGGCCGAACGGGCGATCGTCCGCAGCCGGGCCAAGCTCGGCTATGATGCGGTCCGGCCTGACGATCTTCCCGCCGACCTGCCGGAGCTTGCCGCCCGCATCGCGGCCGCGGAGCAGGCCCGCGGCGCCGCCCGCGTCGATCCGCCGGAACAGGAGGTGGCGGCGGACAGGGGTGGCCGGATGGAGCTGATGTTCCGCCCGCGTCTTCCGTCGGAAGAGAAGAATGCCGCACTGTCGCTTGCCGCCAATATGGCGGTCGCGGCCGCGCTCCGGGCGAAGCGGACCGGCCTGTTCCGGGTCATGGCGGAACCCGACGCGCGCGCCGTCGCGCGCCTTCGCCACACGGCGCGCGCCTTTGACGTCGCCTGGCCGGACGGCGAGACGCTGGACTGCTTCGAGCGCAGGCTGAGCGCCCGCGATCCGAAGGAGGCGGCGCTGATGATGGCGATCCGGCGCGCGGGCAACGGCACCGCCTACGCGCCCTTTCGCGACGGGGAGAGACCCTGGCACGCGGCGATGGCCGCCACTTATACCCATGCCACCGCCCCGCTCCGCCGTCTTGCGGATCGCTATGTCGTCCGGGCCGCTTTGGCGGTTGCCAACGGCAGGACGGTGGAGCCTCTTGTCACGGACGCTTTCGAACGCCTCCCCAAGGTCATGGCGCGGGCCGAGGCGCTGGCCGGCCGGGTCGAGCGGGCGGTGATCGACCTGGCCGAAGCGGTCATGCTGCACGGGCGCGAAGGCCAGCGTTTCGCGGCAATCGTCACCGACGTCGACGAACGCGGCGCCCGTGTCCAGCTTTGCGATCGGCCGGTACTGGCGCGCATCGACGACAAGGGCATGACGCCGGGCGAGGCGATCGACCTGCGCCTGGTGGCGGCCGATCCGGAGGCAAGACGGATCGCGTTTCGGCGCGACGACTGAACCGATATTGCCCGGAACGCTCGGCGAAGGGAAACTCCGGCCGGTTGCGCCGTTCTCCCTGCTCATCACAGGGAGAAGGATATGCCGGTATCAAGTCTGACGCTCCTCGAGCGGATCGCCCGGGTGCTTGCCGGGCGCGAACTCAGCGGCAATGCGAAAGGCGACGATCTTTCGGCGGGAGCGGAGGTGGACGAACGCTGGCACGAATATGTCGGCGACGCCTTGGCCATCCTCCACACCTTGCGCGAACCCGATCGTGCGATGGCGGCGGCCGGCGATCCCGACATGTGGGAGCGGATGGTGGAAGCGGCGCTGGCCGTCGAGCGCGACCGGCCGGCCGGCGACGGCAGCAACGACAATTGACGCGGCGCTTTCCGGCCTTTCCGGTCAGGCGGGACGGGCGCAGCCGCTGCGGGTCTCGCCATTGACGACCAGTTCGGCCGCCAGCGGATAACGCCGATCGGACATGCCGTCCGAACAATTTCTTTCCGGCCGGATGCGAAGCACGAACGGGCGTCCGCCAAGCGCGCCGGTCCAGCTTTCGGTGGCCCCTTCCTTGGCATAACGGCTCCAGACGCGGGTCCCGGCCTGATCCTCCGGATGCGAATAAGTGACGCAGCGGCCTTCGATCCTGGCGCCCCAGAACGGCTCGGTGCCGATCGCGCGGACGGGCCGCACGGCCAGCCGTTCGTCTCCCTGCATCATGCAGGGATTGGCCGACTGGACCGGCGCGGGGACGGGGGCCGATCCATCATTGGCGGCGGCGCTGTCCTTGCAGGCGGCGACGAAGGCGCGGACCATGTCGGAAGGCGGCGGCGGATGCGGGCCGCTCTTCTGCGCGCCATAAGTCGCGGCCGGACCGCCGCCGACGATCTCGCCGAGCCTGGCGGGCACCGGGCCGGAGCCGCTGACTCCGCCGCGCTGGACGTCGCCGTGCGGGTCCGCGACCAGCGCCACCACCTCGCCGCCGCTGCCGAACGACATCCGTTCCTCGCTGCCGATCGGCGCGAAGCCAGGCACGTTGACCAGGATGCTGCCGCGCGCAGCTTCGCAGAACATGCGAATGACGGTCTTGCCGTCCGCCGGCACCAGCGCGAGCGCAGTTCCTTCGCCGCTCGACTGCACGTCCCAGCGCGCCGACTCCGTCTTGCCGCCGCCGGCGGATCCGGCGAGGTTCGAGGCGGATGGAGGAGGGGCCTCCGCCGCCACGTTGGACGGGAGGTCGGTCTCCGGTCCCTGGTCGCTGCAGGCGCCAAGAGACAGGAGGATGGCGGCGGCCGGGACAAATCGCATGTCGTTCCTCTTCGGATATCCTGTTGGACGGAAAGACCTGAACGCGTTCGGCCGCCCGAATGTCCCGATCGCCTCAGGTGACCTGTCGGCCTCAGGCCACATTATCCAGGGCGGTGCGGAGCAACTCGCCGATGGCGACGCGGGCCTTGTCGAGGTCGCCGCTGTTCGACATGGCGCAGGCCACCCGCCGCCGCTTGAAGTCGACGGCGCCCTCGCCATACCAGCGGCCATTGGAGCCGTTGTGCCAGATCGATCCATCGTCGCGCACCACCCAGCCCATTGCGTAACTGGACGTAAAGGGGGCGGTATGCAGGATCTTCCAGCTGTCGGGTTTCAGGAAGGCTTCCGACTGCTGCAGGTGCGCGTTCAGATAGGTGATGAAATCGGTCATCGACATATGGACGAGGCCCGCCGGTCCGAGGACGACGGGAAGGTCCGCCGGCTTGGCCGGATTGCCGAGCGTGGCGGGAATCGGCTGGGTGGCGCCTTCGGGCAAGGCATGGCCGAGCGGCTGGTCCAGCTTGCCGGGCGTCCCGGGCGGACCGAAACCGGGCGTGCGCAGGCCCAGCGGATCGAAGAGGTGGGCGCGGATCAGATTCTCCCAGGAATCGCCATAGACTTCCTCCAGCATGGCCGCGGCCGTCACATAGCCGACGTTCGAATAGACCATTTTCTCGCCGAGCGCGGCGACCGGAATCTGCTCCACCGCCATCAACGCGAGCTGCCGATGATCGGCGCGCGTGTCGATCTTGCCCTTATCCTCGTAATTGGCGGCGGGCATGCCCTCGATCATGCCGGGGACGAAGCCGGCATGGTGGCTGAGCAGGTGGCGGAAATTCGCGCTTTTGTAGCTTTCCTGCATCTTCGGCGCGGCCGAACCGAATATCTCGCCGACCGTCGTGTCCCAGCCGATCTTGCCCTTTTCGATCAGGCGGGCGGCCAGCGTCGAGGTCATCGACTTGGTGTTCGAACCGATATGCCACAGATCGCCGGCCGTGACCGGGGCCTTGGCGTCGATCGAGCGCAGGCCGTCGGCGATCAGGGCGGGGCTGGCACCATTGCCCGAATGCGCGGCGCCCATGCCGGCTATGCCGGCCGACATCCGGAGCGCGCGGAGTTCGGCCTGCGTGAACGATTTCATCGGCGCGACCTTGAACTCTTCCTGCAGCAATGCGGCCAGGCCGCGGCCGCTGAAGCCCAGCAGCGCCGCTGCGCCGGCCATCATCTTCAAATAGTTTCGTCTGGTCATGGTCATGGCTAACACTCCCCGATCCTGTCTTTTTTCGTCGCCGACAGCGCAAATCCAGGCATGTGCGACCCTCGCACCGATTTTCGGAGCGCGGCCTTTCGCATGCATCGTCACCGGCAGGACGCATCGCTGATTGCATCATTTTTCCAATGAGGCCAACAATGATCTGTCCGGGCTCGCATATGCTGGCGCGAATCGACGATATAAAGGGAGGACTTCATGGACGTGACGCGGCGGGATATGTTGGGGATGGCTTCTGCGGCGGGCATGGCCGTCGCCTCGGAGCCGCTGCTGGCAGCGGCGCAGACCGGTGTCCGGGGCGGCCTTCCTGCCGGTCCCTGGGCCGAGGTCGCGCGCAGGCTGACGGACTTTGCGCGTGCCGATCTCGCCGACAAGGGTTTCCCCGGTATGACGATCGCCTTTGCCGGGCCCGGCGGCGTCCAGGCAAGCTTCGGGGTCGGTCTCGCCGATCTCGCCCGCCGCAAGCCGGTCGCGCCCGATCAGCTTTTCCAAATCGGATCCATCACCAAGTCGCTTACGGTCATGGCCCTGTTCGTGCTCGCCGATCGCGGCAAGCTCGATCTGGACGCGCGCGTGCAGGATCTGCTGCCCGAACATCCGCTTCCGCCCGAACCGATCACGCTGACGCATCTCATCGACCATAGTTCGGGGCTTCCGAACCTTCTCGAGGATCCGGCGATGGTCGATCTTCCCGGCGGGCGGCTGTGGACCGGATTCACGCCCGGATCGCGTTATTCCTACTGCAACCTCGGCTACGCCCTGCTCGGTTCCGTCATCGAGCGCGTATCCGGGATGAGCTATCCGCTCGCGCTCGAGACGCTGGTGCTGAAGCCGATCGGCATGAAGCAGGCCGTGCCGGTGTTCCGCACGCCGGACCGCGCGCGTTACGCTGCGGGCCACATCCGGCTGCGCGAAGACATGCCCTGGTTCCCCAGGACACCGCTGACCGAGGCGCGCTGGTTCGAATTCTCCCATGCGGCCGGATCGGTCGCCGCCACCGGCCCGGACATGATCGCCTATCTTCGCTATCTGGCCGGAGTCGCCAAGGGGAAGGGCGGCCCGCTCTTCTCCGACAAGCTGGCCGAGCGTTACCGGACGCCGACCATCGATTCCTCGCCGCCGGGCGCCCGCTACGGCAACGGCCTCCACACGCTCGACGTCGACGGGCGGCCCTGCTTTCGCCACACCGGCGGCATCCATGGCTTCAGCTCCGCCTTCACCCTGGACCGGGAGTCGGGTTTTGGCTGCTATGCCAGCGTCAATGTCGGCGGCGCGGGCGGCTATCGGCCGGTCGAGATCACCGAATATGCGCTGCCATTGCTCCGCGCGGTGGCAGCGAACCAGCCGCTCCCTGCTGTCCGCACCCCCCAGCCCCGGCCGGCGATAAAGGACGGCGCGCGCATCGCCGGACAATATAGGAGCGCCGACGGCACCGCCTTCACGATCGTCGAGCGTGGCGGCGCCCTCGCCATCATCGCCAATGGGCGCACGGCGGCGATCGGCGCGGCTGGTCCGGACAGCTTCGTCACCGATCATCCGGCACTGGCGCCTTATACTCTGGCCCTGGAGGAAGGCGGCGCCCGCATCCGGCTCGGCGGCCGGCTGTTCGGACGCGGCCAGGCGCCCGCCGCGCAGCCGCCGAGCGCCCGCCTGGCGCCGCTCGTCGCCGATTATTACAATCCCGCATCGTGGGGCGGCCGGCCCCAGGTTTTCGCGGTCGGCGATCGCCTGTTCCTCGGCACGGCGGAGCTGGTCGAGGCGAGCGACGGCAGCTGGCGCTTCAAGGAGCCGGCAATGGCGATGGAACGCTTCTGGTTCACGAACCGCATCGACGGCCGTCCGCAGGTGCTGATCATGTCCGGATCCCGCTACGGCCGGTTCAAGGACCGGAATTTATAGGCTTCATCTCCCGCTTGCGGGAGGAAGGCCGGCCATCATTTGCCGGCCGGACAAACTTTGCTAGCGTCGAAAGACAAATATACCCCGGGGAAATCCATCATGATCGTTCGCAGCCTCATTGCCGCTTTGCTTGCCTCCACCATCGTTGTTGCGGTGCCCGCTGCCGCGCAAAAGCCGCTTCCGACCAGCGACATTCCGGCGAATTTCACGCCCACGAACGCCAAGGATTACACGGTGCGCGAAGTGTCGATCCCGATGCGCGACGGGGTGAAGCTGCACACCAATCTCGTCATCCGGAAGGGGCTCGAGAACGCGCCGATCATCTTTTCCCGCACGCCTTATTCGGCCGATCGCGCCATTTCGGGCCGCCCGTCCAACACCTACAAGCTGGCGCTGCCGACCACTTATGCGCGGCTGATGGAGGCCGGCTATATCATCGCCGTCCAGGATGTGCGCGGACGCTATCGGTCGGAGGGCGATTATGTGATCGCCCTGCCGCTGTCCGGTCCGCTCAATCCGGCCAAGGTCGATCATTCTACCGACAGCTGGGACAGTATCGAATGGCTGGTGAAGAACGTGCCCGAAGCCAATGGCAAGGTCGGGACGACGGGCGTCAGCTATGGCGGCTTCACCACCCTGATGAGCCTCGTCGATCCGCATCCGGCGCTGAAGGCGGCGGTGCCGGTCAATCCGCTGGCCGATGGCTGGAAGGGAGACGACTGGTTCCATAACGGCGCCTATCGGCAGAGCTTCCTCGACTGGGTCTACCGGATGAGCGCGGACAAGTCCGGAACCTACCGGCTGCAGTTCGATCGCGAGGATACGTATGAAAGCTGGCTGAAGGCCGGGTCGGTCGGCGACATGGCGAAGCGGATCGGCGTCGACCAATTGCCCATGTTCCAGAAGCTGGTCGAACATCCCGCTTATGACGAATATTGGCAGGGCCAGGCGCTGGACAAGATCCTGGGCGAGAGGCCCCTCAAGGTCCCGACGCTGCACGTCCACAGCCTTTGGGACCAGGAAGATATTTACGGCGCGCCGGCCGTCTACAAGGCGGTGGAACCCAAGGATCGCGGCAATGACGAGAATTTCCTGATCATCGGGCCCTGGCAACATGGCCAGGGCTATTCGCTCGACGGATCGAAGCTCGCCGACATCGATTTCGACGGCAATACGTCCGTCTGGTTCCGCGAGAATGTCCTCGTCCCCTTCCTCGACGCGCATCTGAAGGATGGCGGCAAGAAATCGGGGATCGCGCCGGTCACCGCCTTCGAAACCGGCGCCAACCAATGGCACCGCTACGATCGCTGGCCGATGTCCTGCGCCAGCGGATGCCAATATAAGTCGCGGCCCATCTACTTGTCCGCCGATGGCGGGCTCGGCTGGGGCGCGCCGAAGGGTGCGGGCGGCTTCGCCGAATATGTCTCCGATCCCGCCCGGCCGGTCACCTATCGCGAACGGCCGATCCTTTCGACCTACAATCCGAACACGACCTGGGGGCAATGGCTGGTCGACGATCAGCGCTTCGCCGAATCCCGGCCGGATGTCGTGACCTTCGTCTCCGAGGTGCTGACCGACGACGTCCGCCTGGCCGGAGAGCCCATCGCCAAATTCTTCGCCTCGACCACCGGCACGGACAGCGACTGGGTGGTGAAGCTGATCGACGTCTATCCGGCCGAATATGCCGAGGCGCCGGAAATGGGCGGTTATGAGCTGCCGATCGCCATGGACATCCTGCGCGGCCGCTATCGCGACGATCCGTCCAAGCCGACCGCCATCCCGGCCAATCAGGTCGTGGGCTATGAGATCAAGCTTCCGCATGTGAGCCACCAGTTCAAGAAGGGCCACCGTATCATGGTGCAGATCCAGTCGAGCTGGTTCCCGCTCTACGACCGCAACCCCCAGCAATTCGTCCCCAACATCTTCACCGCCAAGAAGTCGGACTATGTGAAGGCGACCCAGCGCATCCACAGCTCGGCCAAATATCCAAGCCGGATCGAACTGCCGATCATGCCTTGAGGCAAGGGGGCTGTTCGGGAAGGCATGTGTGACCAGGGGAGGGGTGAGATGAAGGTCATGCGGTCAGGAGGAGATCGGCATAAGGGCTGGCTGCGCTGGGGCGCCGGGCTTTGCCTGGCCGTCGCGATCCCAGCGCCCGGCGTCGCAGGCGGGTCGGGCATAACGGATCGGGGCGCGGAGGCAGCCGATCCGGCGCGGGCGCCCCTGGCGGCGCGCATCGAAGCGATCATGAAGCGGCCCGAATATCGGCATGCGCGGTTCGGCATGAAGTTCGTGTCGCTGAAGGATGGACGGACGCTTTACGAACATGATGCGGATCAGCTCTTCGTGACCGGATCGACCGGCAAGCTGTTCCCGGCCGGGGCCGCGCTGGCGACTTTGGGACCGGATTTCCGTTTCCGCACGAAAGTCTATCGGACCGGGCCGATCGTCGACGGGGTATTGAAGGGCGATCTCGTCCTCGTCGCCAGCGGCGATCCCAACCTTTCCGGACGGATCGGTCCGGACGGAAGTCTCGCCTTCGTCGAGACCGACCATAGCTATGACATGCTTCCGGGCGCCGCCGTCGCGGGCGGCGATCCGCTCCAGGTGATCCGGCGGATCGCGGAGCAGGTCGCTGCCAAAGGCATCAAGCGGATCGATGGCGCGGTCAGGGTCGACACCTCGCTCTTTCCCGAAGCGCCCTGGGTGGATCCGCGCGCGATCATCTCGCCGATCTCGGTCAACGACAATATCGTCGACGTCACGGTCTCGCCGGGCGCCAATCCGGGCGGTCCGGCGATCCTGCGCATTTCCCCCGAAACCTCCTATGTCCGCATCGTCAACCGGACGAATATGGTCGCCGACGGACCGGCGACGGTCGGCTTCGTGGAAGACGTCCGCAATCCGGACGGGACGCATGTCGTCACCCTTGCCGGTAACATGCCGACCGGGCAAGGCGAGGTGCTGCGTGCCTATCGCGCACCCGAGCCGCAGCGTTTCGCGGAGACGTTGCTGGCCGAGGCGCTTCGGGAAAAGGGCGTCGCGGCCAGGACGGACCATTCGGGCAAGGCCGATTTCGGCGCGCTCGCCGCCGCCTACACGCCCGCCAACCAGGTTGCCGAACATATCTCGCCGCCTTTGACCGAGGCGGTGAAGGTGGTGCTGAAGGTCAGCCACAATCCCCATGCCGCCATGTTCCCCAAGCTCCTTGGCGCCTATGTCGCCAAGGACAATGCCAACGCCCTTGCGGCGGGGTTCGGGGTGCAGAGGAGCGTGTTCGAGAAAGCCGGGATGGAGCTCGACGCGGCCATGCAGGTCGACGGATCCGGCGCCGGCTCGCGCTATTCGCCGGACGCGACCGTCCGCTTCCTGCAATATATGGCGAAGCAGCCATATTTCCGAGCCTGGCTGACGGCGCAGCCGATCATGGGCAAGGACGGCACGCTGGCGAAAATCCAGAAGGACAGTGTGGCGGCGGGCCACGTCTACGCCAAGACCGGCACGGAGATCAGCCCCAATCTGGTGAACGGGCGGCTCATGCTGATGGGCAAGGGCCTGGGCGGCTATGTCGAGGGGCCGACGGGCGAGGTCGTCGCTTTCGGCCTTTATGCCAACAATGTTCCGATCGACGGGATGGAAGGCGCCTCGAAGGTCGGTGAGGCCCTGGGGGAAATCGCGACCGCGGTCTATGAATCCATGGCCGCCAAACCCTGAGGCGGAGAGCTCGCCCCCGGCCGGCGGTGCGCCCGCTATATCCTTGGGAACAATGCTTCGTGCCGCGGCGCAAGGGCCGTCACGGCATCAATGATCGTCACCGCCGTAGCGATCGTCGAACTCGCGGTTGGACATGCCGAGATAGCGCACCATGTCGATCATCGACCAGGGCCAGGACAGCAGCACGCCGATGATGGTGAAGGTGAGCACGAGCATCACGATGCCGGAGGCGGTCCGCCCCAGATAGAAGCGGTGGAGGCCGAAGACGCCCAGGAAGAAGGCGAGCAGCGCGGCGATATATTTGTTGCGGTCGCTGCTGGAGGATTCCGGCGCCTGGTTGCCGGCGGTGGGGGTGGCGGCACCCGGTACCGGAAAGATGCTCAGCGCGCGCGTCTCCCGATTTTCAAAATCGACGAACATGCCGATGGCCGGCTCACCGCGATGCGCCCAATCCTTCGGTCGAAAGGTATAACGCTGGCCGTCGTCCCCGAGCACGATCCCGTCCCCGGTCCGCACGTCCACCCCAAGCACCTGTCCGCGCATATCGCCCCGTTTTTCCCTTTGGGCCGATATTGGCGACGGGGGGCAGAATTGCAATGTGGCTGCGGCCCGTTTGCCGCCTGGAGGTTCAAAATGCCGGCGGCATTTCACCTGAAATCTACTTCCCTGCCTGGGAGTGTTGCGATTGCCGGGGGGAGCGCTGCCGCCGGTTCATCCATAAAGGCCCCCGTATGTTGACAGGCATCGCCAAGGTTCATAGAGCGCCTGCGAATTATTCGCATTAGCAACTATGACCTGCGGCCTGGCGCCGTCTCTTGGGGGCAGACAAATGAACAAATCCCATTTCCTGGCATCGGCCGGCTTCGTCCTCGCTCTCGGTCTCGGTGCGGCCTCGCCCGCCATGGCCGAGGATCGGGGCACGGCCGATGCGGCCGAGACCGGGGATACGGGCCTGGAAGGCAATGGCGACGCAGGTCAGGAGATCGTCGTCACCGGTTCCTATACCACCAACGAGGAACTGAATTCCGCGACCGGCCTTGGCCTCACCATCCAGGAAACGCCGCAATCGGTAACGGTGATGACCGAACAGCGGATGAAGGACCAGGCGATCCGCACCCTGAGCGACGTCATCAACAATGCCGCCGGCGTTTCGTCCAAGGCGTTCGATTCCTCGCGCAACGGCTTTTCCGCGCGCGGCTTCGCTATCGACAATTACCAGATCGACGGCGTTCCGGTGCAATGGGACGCGGCGACGGCCGCTGGCGAAACCGAGATCGACGTCGCGCTTTACGAGCGGGTCGAGATCGTGCGCGGCGCCACCGGATTGTTGAGCGGCGCCGGCAACCCCTCCGCCTCGATCAACCTGATCCGCAAGCACGCCACCAGCGATCGCCTGGCCGCGGAGATCCTTGCCTCGGCTAGCCGCTGGAACAATTTCTCGATCATGGGCGACATCATGACGCCGATCACCGGCGACGGCACGATCCGCGCCCGCGCCGTGGCCAAATATGAAGAGGGCGATTCCTTCGTCGATCTGCTGCACGACAAGAAGCTGGTATTGTACGGCGTGATCGATGCGGACGTGACGCCCGACACCAGGATCAGCATCGGGGCGAGCTATCAGGACAATAGCCCGCGCGGCACGCTCTGGGGCGGCCTGCCGGTCTGGCACGACGATGGATCGCGCACCGATTGGCCGCGGTCGAAGACGATCGGCGCCGACTGGACCCATTGGTCTTCGGAGAACGAAACCTATTTCGCCCATCTTTCCCAGCGCCTGGGCGCCAATTGGCTGCTGGAGGCCTATGGCACTCTGACCCGCAACACCGGCACGTCGAAGCTTCTCTATATTTCCGGCCAGTCCAATGAGGCGACCGGCCTCGGCCTGTTCGATTTTCCGGCACGATATCTGACCCGCGTCTCGCAGATCGATACCGGTCTTCGGCTCAAGGGCCGCTACCAGCTGTTCGGCCGGGAACATGATCTGATCCTGGGCGCCAGCTATGCCCGGCAGAAGATGAAATTCTATTCCTATGCGGCCGACCAGTTCTTCGGCATCGGCAATTTCAACCTGTGGGACGGTTCCTATCCGGAGCCGGGCTGGGGCCCGGCCAATCTCGACATGGACCTTCGCACGAAGCAATGGGGCTATTTCGGCGCAACCCGGCTGTCGCTGGCGGATCCGCTGAAGCTGATCCTCGGCGCGCGGCTCTCATCCTGGACGCGGGAGGGAATATCCTATGGGTCCGAAGTCGATTTCGGGGACCGCGACAAATTCATTCCCTATGTCGGCTTGCTCTACGACATCGTGCCCGATCACACCGTCTATGCCAGCTACACCAAGATCTTCGACCCGCAGGATTTCCAGGACAGGAACGACGATTTCCTGCCGCCGGTCGACGGCGCCAATTACGAGATCGGCCTGAAGAGCAGCTTCTTCGGCGGCCAGCTCAACACGGCGATCTCCCTGTTCCGGATCGAGCAGAACAATCTCGCCCAGCCGGACATCGTCGTCATCGACCCTATCACCGGCCTGCCCAGGCAGACCTACCGCGCCGCCGCCGGCGCGCGCAGCGAGGGTTTCGAGATCGAGGCCAATGGCGAGGTGCTGCCGGGCTGGAACGTCAGCGTGAACTATACCCAGTTCGAAGCGAAGGATGCGAGTGGCGATGGCGTCAACACGCTCTTCCCGGACAAGCTCCTGCGCCTCTTCACCACTTATGATTTCGAAGCGGGCGCACTTGCCGGCCTCACGATCGGCGGCGGCGTCAATTGGGAAGGGACCAGCTACACCGATACCTTCAACCCGGTGCTGACCGACGGCAATGGCGATCCGCTGCCGGAACGGCTGAAGGTGGAAAGCTATGCCCTGGTCAACCTGATGGCCCGCTATCGCCTGCCGGGCGGCCTGTCGGCGCAGATCAATGTCGAGAACCTGTTCGACAAGAAATATTATTCCCAGATCGGCTTCTACGACCAGCTCGCCTTCGGCGAGCCGCGCAACGTGACGCTGACTTTGGGCTACGCGTTCTAGGAGGCTGTCCCCGCATCTCCTGCCTCTGGTGGACTAAGGACCATTACGGATCGCCGGGTGTCCGGCCCGGCGCCATCGTTCGCGCAATGAATCCACCGTTGGACGGGAGAGGGATATGTTCCGGACGAATGAAGGTCTCGCCGATCGCCTGCTTCGCATTGTCGTCGGGCTTGCTCTTATCGCCATCGTGTTCGTGGGGCCGCAGACGCCCTCGGGATGGATCGGGCTCGTTCCGCTGCTGACCGGTATCGTCGGCTTCTGTCCGCTTTACAGGCTGATCGGTTTCAACACGTGCGGCGTGCCGCGGTGATGCGCGCCCGCTGAATATCTCCTCAAAAGAAGCGCTGCCGTGCCCGCAGCTTCGCGGGATCGGCGGCACGCGTGCGCCCGGGCCACGGCCTGTTCCAATCGTCTCGGCGACAAGCGCAGCATTATGTAGCAAATGCACCAGCCGGCGCCTACCTTCATCATCGTCCACGATGATATAAGGCACCATGACTGATTACGTGGTGGCGGGCCTGGTCAAGAAACGGGCAGAGCTGGCGGGGGAACTCGAAAGCACACACGAACGGCTCCGGGTGCTGGTCAACCAGCTAGAGAGCTTGGACAACACGCTCCGCATTGTGGCGCCTGATATGGAAGTGGAGGCGATACGCCCCGAAGCCTTCCGCCCGCCCGACGATTGGAGCAAGCGCGGCCAAGATGAGCCGCTTGGTGCTGTCGATCCTGAGGCAGACCAAGGAGCCGCTTACATCGCGTGAGATTGCCGCTCAGATGCTGCTGGAACGATCTATGGACTGAGGATACGCGGATGCTTCGGGTCATGACGAAGCGCGTAGGAGCGGCTCTACTGGAGCAGCGAGATCGTGGGCCGGTTGTGTCTCAGGATGGGCCGGGGACCTATCAGCTTTGGGAAGTGGCGCGCTAAGCGCTCTCCAGCATCAATTGTGTGCTTTGGCTTACTGATGGCACCCATCCAGTCTCGTCATGGTCAATACGTCCGTCGTTTTTTAATTTTGAAACCCGCGTTCTCACGGAGTTGATGGTTGTGTGAACACCCAACCGCTTTCTTAGATAATCGAGTATTTGCACGGGAGTTCTAGAACCTTCTCGAACAGCGATCACGATAGCCTTATCTACAGGCATCGGGTGTGACGGCTGGTTGCCTTCGAGCTTGACCGCCGCAGATGCAGGACCATTGATTGCTGCAATCGCCTTGGCAACATCGCTTAGGTCTTTCTCTATAACAGCTTTTTGAGCCTCTAATTCCTTCTGTCGCTCAAGCAGCATTTCAAGAATGGCCATTAGGAAATCCTCCACTAGATGGAGTCATAACCCTGTTTGTAATCATATGCAATATACTTGAGAACAAAGGTGGACTAAGAGTCCAAACATGATAGCTATCTCATGGGGGTTTCATCAAGGGGGTTGACGCAACGTCCATGACGGCTTTATATGGCCGGCAGATACGGTGGCTGAGTGGTTTAAGGCAGCCGACTGTAAATCGGCCGGACTAAGTAGCATTGGTCCCGTGGGTTCGAATCCCACCCGTGTCGCCGATCAAATGGTTGGAGACTCTCAACCCGGACGCCCATGCTACAGCGGCGTCCGGGTCATATTGATTCTTGAAAACTTAATAGATTAGGTTTAGGTAGACTACGCAATCGCGGCAATGCTACCGGCCTCGGCCGTGCCAGATTGTGTTTTGGCGCAAGCCAAATGGCGACACGGAAAAGAATTGGAAAGGCCGTCTTTCGGGACGGCCTTTCTCGTTGATAACGTTATCAACGCTGCCAGTAGTCCGCCCATTTGCGACTGACACCGCTCGCCATCGCCGCATCCGTCACCATCGCGGCCTGAGTGCCGTTAGACACGCGACGGTCATCTTCCCGCCAAGCCATCTCACCAACATAGGCGTTCAGGTACGGACCAGCGATATGATGGTGGGTACCGATTTCAGCGCGACGAAGGCGGCTGAAATAGCTCTCAGGCTGATTGGTACAAACGCCTTCATCCATGAACGCGACCGAGTGATTGACACGCTTCGTGTCCCAACCGGCGTGGAGAGCGTCCCAGCCAGCGCCTTCGTCGGCGTGGATGGTTCTCAGGCGTCACATGACCGTCGAAATAGCCGCCGTCGATCTCGACAACGCCATTGAGCATCCGACCAGCCTGTTCACGCGCCATCGCTTCACGCAGCTTGTGGCTGAGAACGAAGGCGGTCTTGTATTGAACGTCCAGGTCGCGGCTGACCTGGAGAGCGGAAACGCCTTTGGCGCCGTTCACGAAGATGACGATCGCGGCGAGCAGGTCGGTAAGCTCAGCTTGCGCGAAGCGAAGATGGTGCCGCTGGTGACTGAGAACTGGTGATGACAGCCAACGCACTTCAAGCGAGGACGCGGCGGGATGTTGTAGGTTTCGCAGCAGCCGCAACGCGGGCAAGTCGCCTCGCCATTGGTTGCAGCCCAACGGATTTGGCAAAACATCTCGCAAGCCTTGTCGTCGCCCATCTGAAACACAGCCTTAAGGCTGAGAGTGCGGGCGGCGGCGGAGAGGAGAAACTGTTACATGTCATCGTTTCCAGTGCTTATGCGCTGTATATAATGACACTATGACATCGCTTGCAAGGGCAAAAGTACCGTGTATGATGGCATTTGCGACGAATGGAATGGCAAATGGCGGATACAGAGTGGGAAGCGAAGGTTAAGGGACTGCTCAAAGGTGAGCTGAAGCGCCGAAATGTCTCCTATAATCAGCTCGTGGAAAAGCTGGCGGAAATTGGTGTGTCCGAAACAGAACCTAACATTCGGAACAAGCTAGCGCGGGGCAAGTTTACTGCTGTGTTTTTGATTCAATGTCTGGTGGCAATCGGAGCGCAAGATCTTCGGCTGTAAGTCGGCCGTGCAGGTGGGAGACCAAGTTGTCTGATAGAGTGAACGCGCTGGTTGCTCCGGATTCTGTCTTATGCCTCCGCACCTTTTGAAGCTCTCTGCACTCGTTGACTAATTTTCCGAATCCCTGGAAGCAGCTTTCCGAAACGCCAGCCTCACCCGCAAGCTTCAATCCCCGCCCAAAATAATTATCCATATCATCACCAATGTCGCGATCGGTGGTGACGAAGGCAAACCACTGCATTTCTCGAATGAGCGCAGCAAATGCGACCCGCTTTTTGGCTCGAACTTTCGCCATCCGCGCGAACTCAATCCGTTCCGGCTTACATAGCTCCAGTTTAAGGCCGCCTAATTCCCCAACCTGCTCCTTCCACACGTGATACGGCGCCACGAACAGCAGCCTTAAAATCACGAAGGATATGGCCGCAGCACCAATGTAAGCCAAGACGCTATCAGTGGCTGGCACAGGTAGCTCCGTAGCATCGGCGATCGCTGGAACGGCGGAGGCCGCCAAGATTTGAAGCCCATCTGTGACGCGGACTGTTGGCTGGAGCGCCCGCCTGAACACTGCCCCGAGGTATTGCGCATACATCTGCTGATCCTAGCCCGTTACGGCTCCGTTGCAGAGTCCGATTCATGCGCGCACCGGCCTTGCATCGCAGACAGTTGCACCCGCCACCGTACCCGGTGACGTTCGCAATAACGTTGGTGCATTGCTACATAATACCGGACAAGCGATGCGGCCCGATGACCGGGCAGCGCGGCGGATAGCCCGCATGCGTCGCGAATATCATTCTCAGGACGCGCACTTTGATGCACTGTCGCCGTGCATCGGATCGAGCTTCTGGGAATGGAACAAGCGACATGAGCGACCTGATCGTCTGGACCTACGACTGGGTACCGGAAGGGCCACGCGGCTTCGTCCGCGATCTCAGGCTCAGATGGGCGTGCGAGGAGGCCGGCCTTGCTTATTCGGTGCGGACGATCCCGTTCGACCGGCGCGAGACCAATCACCTGTCGCGCCAGCCCTTCGGCCAGGTTCCGTTCCTGAGCGACGGCGCCTTGGAGATGTTCGAAAGCGGCGCCGGCCTGCTGCATCTGGCCCGCAAGAGCGAGACGCTGATGCCCCGCGACCCGGCCGGCGAAGCGGATACCGTGCAATGGATCATCGCCGCGCTCAATTCGATCGAGATGGTGAGCGTTCCCTGGTGGTTCCTCGAAATTTCCGGCGCGAAGGATAATGGCCTGGCCGGCTGGCTGGGAAGCCGCCTCGATCATGTCGAGCGGGTCCTGGACGCGCGGGAATGGCTGGCGGCCGATCGCTTCACGGCCGCCGATCTGCTGATGGCGGACGTCCTGCGCGTCCCGAAGGTCCGCGCGTTCGGCGATCGGCCCGCGACCGAAGCCTATGTGGCCCGCGTGACCGGCCGCCCCGCCTTCGAGAAGGCGCGCGCCGATCAGCTGGCGCATTTCGCCGCGGCCGATCAAAGCAGGTCGGCTGCCGGAGGTTAAAAGCATCGTGCTGAAAAGTGGGTACCGGTTTTCAGCTTTTCACGATGCGGCAGCAAACGTCTCAACATCGTGCTGAAAAGTGGGTACCGGTTTTCAGCTTTTCACGATGCGGCCGAAAACGTCTCAACATCGTGCTGAAAAGTGGGTACCGGTTTTCAGCTTTTCACGATGCGGCCGAAAACGTCTCAACATCGTGCTGAAAAGTGGGTACCGGTTTTCAGCTTTTCACGATGCGGCCGAAAACGTCTCAACATCGTGCTGAAAAGTGGGTACCGGTTTTCGGCTTTTCACGATGCTCTATTCGAATGTCCAGGCGATCCACCCGGCCGATCCGCACCTTCGCCTTTCATCCGCCGGACGAAAGAAGGGCGCCAGTTGCCGGGCGCCCTCCTTCCTCGGCCGAGAGTGGATCAGCGGCAGCGCAGATTGTTTCGGCTGCCGTTGCGGTCGACCTCGCGGCCCAGCGCCCCGCCGGCGACGGCGCCGAGTATCGTGCCCAGGGTGCTGGAGCGGCCGCCGTCCAGTGCATTGCCGAGCAGCGCGCCGGCGCCGGCGCCGATGATCAGGCCGGTCGTGCCGTCGCTCCTGCGGCAATAATAGCGATTGTCGCGCCCGCGATAGATGCGGTCGTTGGCGCTGAGCCGGCGCTCGCGATAATAACGGCCGTCCCGGTAATAATCGTCGGCATAATAAGCGCCGCCGGCGGGCGGGCGATTATAATCGTAGCGGCGGCCCTGGCGCCAATCCTGGCGGCGGGCCTGATTGAGTTCGCGCACGCATTCGCGTCGTTCGTTGCGATATTCGCGGCGGCTGTCGGCATCGCGCAGCTCCCGGTTGCATTCGCGCTGTTCCTGGCGTTCGTTCGATCCGCGGCGCTGGGCCTCGGCCGGCGCCGAGGCCAACGGCATGGCAGTGGCCGCAACCAGGCCGGCTAATATCAGATTACGCATGACTCAAGTCCTTCATTGTTTGGTGGAGCAGTAACGACCGCAGAAGAAGCAAAGTTGCGTGGAGTGAATAAATATATTCGTTCATGTAACCTTCATTTTATTCGCACGAGATCTGCTTTATTCCATCGATATGATGAAAATATCTGGCGGTTCGAAGGTAAAGATTGCGTCGGATTCGTCGCTTGCTCCGTCGAGGATGGACCCGTGCCGATAGCGGGATACTCTAGAGGATAGCGATGCCGCGTGGCTCGAGTCCGTGCAGAATCTGCACTGCTGATACGCTGCGGCAACCCTTTGTCGAGGGTCGATTTGCACTCGCGTGTAAAGAGCTCTTGACAGCTTGTGGTGCCCAGCTGTAAAGAACTCTTTACATTGAGGAGTGGCGTTGGAAAATTTCCTGAAGAGGATGCGCGAGGATCGGGGCTGGAGCCAAGGCGAACTGGCCCGGCGGCTCGGCGTGTCGCGGCAGACGATCAACGCGGTCGAAACCGACAAATATGATCCGAGCCTGCCTCTCGCGCTGCGGATGGCGAAGTTGTTCGGCGTCGCCGTGCCCGCCTTGTTCGTCGATCGCTGGGAACCGGAGGAAGAATGATGGCCACGGACACGCAACTGCCCAAATGGCGCAATTTCATGCGATGGAGCGCCATCGGCGCGATCATCTATTTCGTTCCGCTCGCCTTCGCCCTCATGTTCCGCGACGGCGGCGCCCTGGCGGTCTTCAGATCGACGGAGACCGTGGCAAAGCTGATCCTGGCTCTGATCTTCTCGATGTTTGTCATCGGCTACAGCATGCGGAACGCCCTCACCAACGCGCGCAACGTGCGCTACATCCTGATGCTGGGCGCGCTGGGCATTGTCGTCAGCCTTGCGATCCTGTGGGGTTTCGATGCGCTTCGCGACGCAGGCGCATTCGGCGTGATGCACGTTTCGCAGGCGGTCGCGGCGGGGGCGGGCTTCGCGCTGCTCTTCTTCGCGGTGGTGGGCATCCTCGTCATATCCTATGTCCGCATGACAGGCTTCATGGATGCCGAGGACGTGGCCGAATTGCGGGAGCAGGGCCGCGCCCAATTCTATAGCTGGATCGGTGTCGTGGCGATGGGCATGACCTTGATCCTCCTGGCCATGTCCGGGCCGGGACGGATGGTGCCGCCGGCCGCCGCTTTGGCCGTCGCGCTCGTCCTGATCGCCGCCGCGACGTTATTCGGCTTCCTGCAATGGCGCCTGATGGACGAACTGATGCGCAGGCTGTCGCTGGAGGCGGGCAATATCGCTTTCCTGCTGATCTTCCTGATCGGCGGAGGCTGGGCGATGTTGGCCCATCTCCACTTCGTCGCTCGGCCGACCCCGCTCGACTGGCTGGTGATGCTGATCGGCGTCAGCTTCGTCGCCAGTATCATCGCCACGATCAGGCGCGGATTGTTCGCGGATGGCGCTTCACGCCCATTCAAATGAGATCGATCCGCCAGCGAAGGATGGCCTCTCCACCGTGCGGAACATCGCCTTCCTCCCGGGCCGATACTCTGCCGCCATTCTGCTCGATCACATGCTGCGAGGCCGGATTGGCTTCATCGGTGGTGAGTTCGACCCACGCCAGTCCCTGCGCGCGCGCATGAGGAAGCAACAGCGCCAGAGCCTGGGTGGCATAGCCGCGGCCGCGTTTCCACGGCGGTACGGCATAGCCGATATGGCCATAGGGAAACCAATCGGGCAGCGCGCTGCCGCCCGGCCACCAGCGGAGAGCTATGGAGCCGCAAAAGTCCCCATCCCGGATCCATCTCGTGATGCCCGGCAGGCGTGGCGACATGCTCCCATCGACGCGCCTGATCGGCGGCCCGACGCCTTCGGGATCGTCGAGCGAGGCTTCGCCTACAGCGTCTCGATCTCGCGGCGAAGACGGAGCCGCTGGGACGCATAGCCGTTGACGCGCCCGCTATGGAGGCAGGTCCGGATATGGTGCAGACGGCAGGAAATGGACGCGACCTTGCGCAGTCTTTCGCGGTGCGCGCCTTCTTGGTGAAGGAGATCGAGAGCGCGGTGGATCTGGGCTTCCGCGGCAGGGCCGATCGGCTCGCCGGCGTCGAGGCTGCGGCGGACCGTGCTGCTGACGCTCGCGACGATCGTGTCGCCGCGATCCGGCATCTCGAACGGGGCTTTGACAGCCTGCATCACCGTATCTCCATCGCACGGCCTTACCGGAACATGGTTAAGGAAGGCTTGGTTGCCCGAGGCCGGGCAAGCCCTAAGCTGCTTCGACGAACCAGGACGTGCGATGTAAAGGAACCGACTCCGCAATCGTGGCGGCCCTGGCTTGAAGGACGTGCGGATGGCTGAGGTGATGCGGCAGGGCGTGGTGGACGATGTGGATGCGATCACCGCCCTCACACGATCGGCTTATGCCAGATGGGTTCCGCTGATCGGCCGCGAACCGCGACCGATGCAGGCCGATTATGCTTCTGCCATTACCCGGCACCGTTTCGATCTTCTCTTTGCCGGGACTGAGCTGGTGGCCCTCATAGAAACCGTGCTGCGGCCCGAGGACCTGCTGATCGTGAATGTAGCGGTCGCACCTACTTTCCAGAAGCGGGGATATGGCCGGAAGCTGCTCGCGCATGCCGAGGATCTGGCGGCACGGGCCGGACGAATATGCGTCCGTCTCTATACGAATGCGCGCTTCGAAGAGAATCTGAGCCTCTATTCCTCGTTGGGATATGCCGCGGAACGGGAGGAAGTGCTCGAGGTCGGCGTGGTCATTCACATGGTCAAGCGACTGGCTTGATCCTTGTATCCGCTTCGGCCCTATCGGTGCCGAAAATCATCCTCTGAAATCATTTGCTGCCCGCCCTCCACCATGGCTTCAATCGATCGCCTCCACGCCTTCCGCCTTCAGGCGGGCGAGATGGTCCTTCATTTCCTTCAGCCGCTCGGGCGGGTGGCCCGTCCATTCCGTGACCTCGCCGGTGACGCGGAGCGGCTCGCGGGAGCGGTAGGAAAGGGTCGGGTTGCCGGGGAATTTCTTGTCGGTGAGGTTGGGATCGTCCACGAAAGGCCCGGTCGGCTCGACGATGTAGATCCGTTCCCGTCCATCGCCGGCGGCCAGTTCGGCGCCCCAGATGGCCGCGTCCAGCGTGCCGGTGAGATAGACCCAGGAGGCCTGCTTGCCGGCGCCGTAGTTGGAATTGTAGCCGGCCGCGATCAGGTCTCCCGGCTTCAGGTCGGCCCGCGTGCCATGATAGAATATCCTCGAATGCCTATCGTCGCCGGCCGTCATCTTCCTGCTGCTCGTTCCTTTCGTCCCGGGCGGGCGTTGCGCCGGGCCGGACGGTCTTCAGCTGCGCGGCCGGCATGGCCGCCCCGCGCCGCTCCCCTCATTATTTCCGGTTCTTGCGCGCGGCATAGCGCGCGTCCCGCTCCGCCTTGCGCTCGGCTTCGGTCTTGGTCGGTGCCGCCGCTTTGGCTTCCGCCGCGGCCTTGGCGGCCTTCGCTTCCTTCGCTTCCTGCTCGGCGGCCTTCCTGGCGGCGCGTTTCTCCTGTTCCGCGGCTTCGCGCTTCAGGCGGGCGGCCTGCCGCTCGGCAAGGATCTTCTCGTCGACCGGCGGCTTGGCCCGCAATTTGTCCAGGGCCTTCTGCTTGGCTTCCGCGGCGCGATCGATCCGCTCCTGAAAAGATGGATCCTTATACGATTTCATTACGGCTGATGCTCCTCATATGAATGGTTCGATGTCGTTGCCCGGCGTCGCCGAAGTCCGATCGGATCGCGCTGTTTCGTCCTTCATCGCGCTCGAAATAGGCCGCGCCGGAGGCGCAAGGCCGGCGCCGGCGACGCCATCGGCGAAGATCGGCTCTCGGCATGGTCCGGCCGCCATAGAGAAACATCGCCCGGCTTAGAACCGTAAAAAAGCGCCAGGCGTGGAACGACCGCGTTCGATCCGCCCATATCTTCGCGGCGCAGCGTACCGGGCGCCGGATCCCCTGTGCTGCCGGCGGGCGAGTCCATTCAGACTCTAGGCCGGGATCGGCGGCACCTGCATCCTGGGATGCTCGCCCTGCGGCAGCCGTGCTTCGATCCATGCCACGATATCATCCAGCACCTGCTCGCGGCCAATATCGTTGAGCAGATCGTGGACATGGCCTTCGTAGAGCTTGAGCGCCTTGTCGGCCGAACCGGCTTCGTCGAAGAATAGCTGGCTGCCCTCCGGCCGCGTGGCCTTGTCCGCGGTGCCGTGCAGGATCAGCAGAGGCAATGTGATCCGGCCGAATTCGCGCTTCAGCCGCTCGTCGGCGCGGGCGAGCGCGGCGACCGTCGCGACCGGCTGCGACTCCTTTTGGATCAACGGGTCCGCGTTCAATTGCGCGACCCAATCCGGATCGCGGGAGAAATCCTCGTTCTTCAGCGTCAGGGCGTGGACATGGGGTATGACGTGGCTGGCGCCCTCCACCAGCTTGAGGGCGAAATCGGGCGCATAGACCTGGAATGCGAAACTTTCGCAGATCAGCCCGGAAAGCCTGTCCTGATGATCGAGGGCATAGCTGCAGGAGACGACGCCGCCCGCACTATGGCCGAGCAGGTAGAGCGGGAGATCGGGATGGCCGGAGCGGGCCGCTTCGATCGTCAGCGAAAGGTCAGAGACATAATCGTCTATGCTTTCGACATAATAACGCTCGCCGTCGGATTTTCCCCGGCCGCGCAGGTCGAGCGCGGTGACGGCGAAACCGCGCTGCGCCAACGCCTCGCCGGCCCGCACATATTGGCCGCCATGCGAATTGACGCCGTGGCAGATGACGAGATTCGCCTTGGCGGGGCCGCCGGGTTCGAAATGGCGGGCGAAGATCCTTCCGCCGGTTCCGTCGAGCCAATGTTCCGTGGCGGAGATGTTCGCGGCGTTCGTCATGGCAGCCTCCTCGACATCGGGATGAGTCGCGCCTTCGATGTTACGCGCGATCGGTGACGGGCAGAAGTCGCGGATCGCGCATTCCCGCTATCCGCTATCCGCTATTCGCTTTCCGCTATCCGGCGGACGCAGGAGGGGCCGCCCCGCGCCCGCCTCAATCCTCGACGATCTTGCTATGGTCGCGCGTGTCGCGCATCCGCAGATAGACGATCAGCGACACCGCGATCATGCCCGTGACATACCAATAGAAAGCGCGTTCGATGCCCGTATCCTTGAACCAGAGCGCGGCATATTCGGCCGTGCCGCCGAACAAGGTATTGGCCAGCGCATAGGGCAAGGCGACGCCCAGGGCGCGGATATGGGCGGGGAACAGTTCCGCCTTCACCACCGCGTTGATCGACGTGTAGCCGGTGACGATGACGAGCGCGCCCAGCACCAGCGCGAAGGCGGCCAATGGGCTCCGCACCGTCTCCAGCATCGTGAAGATGGGAACGGTCAGCAGCACGCCGGATATGCCGAAGGCGATCATGATCGGCTTGCGCCCGATCCGGTCGGACAGGGCGCCGGCCGCCGGCTGCAGCAGCATGTAGATGAACAGGGCCGCCGCCGTGACGGCGGTCGCGGTCTCCCGGTCGAAGCCGGTCGTGTTGACCAGGAATTTCTGCATGTAGGTCGTATAGGCGTAGAAAGCGAGCGTGCCGCCGGCCGTCAGCGCCATCACCAGCAGGGCCTCCTTCGGATGATCGCGCAGCAGCGCCAGGCCGCTCGATTTCGGCGCGCCGGCCGCCTTGGCATTGGCGAAGCTCTGCGTCTCGGTGAGCCGGCGCCGCAGATAGAAGACGACGATGGCGAGGATGGCGCCGATGCCGAAGGGAATGCGCCAGCCCCAGCTTTCCAGCGCCGCTTCGGACATGCTGGCCTGCAGCACCAGCAGCACCGCCAGCGCGGTGAGCTGTCCTGAGATCAGCGTCACATATTGGAAGCTGGAATAGAAGCCGCGATGCCTGCGGCCGGCCATCTCGCTCAGATAGGTGGCGCTGGCGCCATATTCGCCGCCGACGCTCAGCCCCTGCATCAGCCGCGCCAGGACCAGGATCGCCGGCGCCCAGGTGCCGATCGACGCATAACCGGGCGTGACCGCGATCAGCAGCGATCCCGCGCACATCAGGCTCACCGACAGGGTCAGACCCGCCTTGCGCCCGCGCCGATCGGAATAGATGCCCATCGCCCAGGCGCCGACCGGCCGCATCAGGAATCCGACCGCGAACACCGCCGCCGCGCTCAGCAGCTGCGCGGTACGATCGCCGGCCGGAAAGAAGGCCGGCGCGAAATAGAGGGTGAAGGCGGAATAGACGTACCAATCATACCATTCGACCAGATTGCCGGTCGATCCGCCGATGATGTTGCGCAGGCGATGCGCCCGATCCGTTGGTCCGTCCACGCCGTTCATTTCCCCGCCCGCAATCCGTCGCCACGGACGACAACGAAAGTCGTGCCGCGTCAAGTGCGGAGGAGCCTCACGATCTCCGCCGCCGCCCGCGAGCCGTTCGCGATCCGGCGTCTTCGCCGATGCGAAAGGCCCGACCGGCCTTATGCTGTCGGATGCTCGCCGGATCGCCGGGCGAGCGCAGGCCGCCGCCCCCGGCCGACATTCCTGTTTCCAAGCGGCGCTTTGCACGGCATCCTCCGATCGACGGGAGATTGAAGATGACGATGACCATCACCGCCTTCGAAGCCTCGCCCGACGAAGGCGAGGGCATGGCGCGCGACATGCGGGTGCGCTGGGCGCTGGAGGAATTGGGTCTGCCCTACGACGTCCGTCTTCTCTCCTTCGCCGCGATGAAGGCGCCGGCCCATCTCGCGCTTCATCCGTTCGGCCAGATCCCGACCTATGAAGAGGGCGGGCTCGTCCTGTTCGAATCCGGATCGATCATCCTCCATCTCGCCGAGCGCCATGCCGGGCTGCTGCCGGACGATGCCGATAAGCGGGCGCGTGCCATCACCTGGATGTTCGCGGCGCTCAACACCGTCGAACCGCCGATCGTGGAATGCGAGGCCTTCATGATCCTGGAACGGGACAGAAGCTGGTATCGGGAACGCCTGCTCATGCTGCAGGATCGTATCCGCGTCCGCCTGGGCCAGCTCTCCGACCGGCTCGGCGCCGCCGATTGGCTGGACGGCCCGTTCGACGCCGGCGATCTGATGATGGTGATGGTGCTGCGCCGTCTGGAAGGCTGGGGCATATTGGAGGAATATCCGAACCTTGCCGCTTATGTCGCCCGCGGCGAGGCACGGCCGGCCTACCGGCGCGCCTTTGCCGATCAGCGGGCAGTGTTCGAGGCGTCGCAGGCGGGCGGCAGCGGGGAAGGGGAAAATGCATGACGAAACATCGCATCTACACGACCAGCGTCGCGAGCATTTATCCGCTCTATATCACCAAGGCGGAACGGAAGGGGCGCACCAAGGCGGAAGTGGACGAGATCTTCCGCTGGCTCACGGGCCACAGCCAGGAGACGCTGGACGCCGAGCTGGCGAACAAGACCAATTTCGAGGATTTCTTCGCCCGGGCGCCCCGGATGAACCCGGCGCGGTCGCTGATCACCGGCAAGGTCTGCGGCATCCGCGTGGAAGAGATCGAGGACCCTGTCATGCGGGAAGTCCGCTACCTCGACAAACTGATCGACGAGCTCGCCCAAGGCAGGAAGATGGAGAAGATATTGCGGGCTTAGGCCATGATCCTTTCAGATGGGATCAACCTGAACATCATGGTCTAAACATTTGGCGATTGCGCAGTTTACAAACCAAGCGTCAGTTGGCTGAAATACAGCGGTATTCGCGTGCAGTGTTCTCCAGTTTCAGTCCTGCAATGGCTTTTTTGCACTCGTCGTTGTCGCCATAATATCCGAATATCAGGCCAACCCTCTCCCATTCGCCCGTCATGTTCATCATCTCAATCCATTGGTCAGCATCGGAACCGACCCGATTGTTTTTAACGTGCCTCGAAAGGGCGTCAGAACCAGCGACGCCATCGCCTTCACCGCAAGCAGCCAGAAGCGACAGGGCGATAAAAAGAGCGGTCAGCCTCACTCCGGTTTCTCCACCGGCTTATGCTTCACCGGCTTGCGCAGCCTGTCCCTTAAGTGCTGATCGTCGTCGTCGCATTTAAGCTCGCGCGCGGCCTCCTTGAACTTGCCAGATTGGGTTTTTTGCTCATCCATGTGAAGCCTTTCTAACTGGAGCGAGCGGCAACCCATCACTGCTTCTCATAGACATATCTGTCGCCGGTGACCTTCCCGGTGGGATCGGCGGCGGTCCACAGGTAGCGGAAGGTCATTTTCTTGCCGTCCTCCGAAATGTCGACCTGCAGCCGCGCGAGGTCCTTGCCCTTCAGCTGTACGGTCCAGAGCGCGGAATCCGCGTCCGTCTTCACGACCTTGAAGGCGTCCATGCCGGGCCCCGGCTGCGGCGTGACCTTTCCATAGGCATAAGGAAGATGGGTGACATGCTTCTTGCCGTTTTCGGCCTCCATCTCCAGCGTCTCGGTGATCATCACGCCGTCGGCGGTGGGCGCGAAGACGAATTCCTTGTTCTTGACGCCCGGATCCTGGGCGATAGTCGATCTCGCCTTGTTGAGCCGCCAGGTGCCGAGGAAGGGATCGCCGGCCGCATCGGCCGCGGCCGGCAGCGGCAGCGACGCCAGGGCGAATCCGGCGAACCAGTGCATCATCGTCTTCATGGCGCTTTCCTTCCTGTGCGGCCGCAGGCCTGGGCCGGCGGCGACATTATGCCACTTGCCGGGGCGGAACAATCGGTTGCCGGCCGGGGCCGGGAAGGGTCGCTGCGGCATTATCCTGCCGGGGGGCGAGACGGCGGAACGGTGGTGCGATGGTGGACTCTCCCGATTTGACAGGCCCGATTTGACAGGGCCGGCCATCCTGGGCACTTAGCCTTTTCCACCCATAGTCGAAGGAACCGAAGCTCGCCGCCTGGCGGGCAAAGCGCGATGTCATGACCGAATTCCTGTCGATCCCAGTTTCTCTCATGCCGGCCGGTCTACCGCTTTGGCTCGAGGTCCTGATCGGGCTGTCCGTGCTCGCGGCCGTGGCCGGATTGGCCAATTTCATCGTCAAGAAGATCGTCTGGAAACTGGCGGCGCGGCTGCTGCCGGACGATGGGCCGAACCCGGTGAAGATCGTCGCGCGGCTGGCCAATATCGTCCCGGCGCTGATCGTCGCCCGCGGGATCGAAGCGGTGCCGCATATCCCGGCGGCCGCCGTCACCGTCGCCGGCAACGTCGCCGCCGCCTTCATCATCCTGACCATCGCGCTGGCGATCGGCAATGCGCTGAGCCTGGCCAACGCGCTCTACGAACGGCGGCCGGATGCCGCGAGCCGGCCGATCAAGGGCTATGTCCAGGTCCTCAAGATCCTGCTCTTCACGGGCGCGGCCATCCTCATCGTCGCGGCGCTGATGGAACAATCGCCGCTGCTATTGCTGTCCGGCCTGGGGGCGATGGCGGCGGTGCTGATGCTCGTCTTCAAGGATACGATCCTGTCCCTGGTCGCATCGGTGCAGCTCACCTCCAACGACATGCTGCGCGTGGGCGACTGGATCGAAATGCCGCAGCTCAGCGCCGACGGGGATGTGATCGACATCGCCCTGCACACCGTGAAGGTGCAGAATTGGAACATGACGATCACCACCATCCCGACGCACCGCCTGATCGCCGAAAGCTACAAGAACTGGCGGGGAATGTCGGAAACGGGCGGGCGCAGGATCAAGCGCTCCCTGCTGATCGACCAGAACAGCATAGGCTTCCTGACGGGCCATGACGAAGCAAGGCTGCGCCGCTTCGCGCTGATCGACGCCTATCTGGATCGCAAGGTGAGCGAGATCGACGATTGGAACTTGCGTCTGGCCGAGGCCGGCCGCGAGCCGGTCAACGGCCGCCGGCTGACGAATATCGGCACATTCCGGGCCTATGTCTTCGCCTATCTCAAGGCGCATGGCCGCATCGCCCAGGACATGACCCTTTTGGTCCGGCAATTGCAGCCGACGCCGCAGGGTCTGCCGCTGGAAATCTATTGCTTCACCAGCACCACGGCCTGGGGTGATTATGAGAATATCCAGGCCGACATCTTCGATCACCTGCTGGCGATCCTGCCGGAATTCGGCCTGCGGCTATTCCAGGAGCCGAGCGGCCTCGATCTGAGGCGCATGCTGGCCGCCTGAATTGCGAAGGTTGGGGAAGAGGCGTTCCGCGGCTTCGGCAAGATGCCCGGCGCCCTCGGTGCCCCGTCCGGGCTTGGGCGGGATCGCGAGGCCGATCAGTCCGGCATAGATATGGCTTCGCGTTTCGGCGTCAGGGGAGAGCATGAGCGAGGGCCTTTCCGAGTTTGCGGGGATCGACGAGGCAATGGTCTTCCACCAGGCGGTAGAGATCGGCCTGGCTGTCTTCACAGGCGCAGGCCGGGGCCGAAGCCGGAACCTCGCCTTGGCGGGCAGCGGCGAGGCCTTCGCACAGGTCGATATTGGCGAGATGGCGGGCGACGGCCTCGGCGATCCTCTGTTCGTCGCTGCGCCAGTCGCGCGCCTGGTCGATCTGTTCGATCAGGCGGCGGCGCGTTTCGGATATCATGTTCGAGGCTGGGGAGCGGCGCGGGAAGGGGAATGCGTCTCGTCTTCCAGCCTCATGCACACCGCCTCCCGATAGGGCTGGCTAAATATGCGATAATCGGATAATTGTCAAGTCAGCTTTTGTCCGATCTATCCGAATGCCGTGTCTTCATGCGGCGGGGATGCGGCTTTGGATCGAATGCGGTTCGGATCCTCCTGCCGCTACAGCGGCGCGCCCTGCCACACCACGCGGCCGATCACCCGCACAGGATGTTCGCCGAGGAAGAGGGTGCGGTGGAGCTCGTTCGCGGAAGCGGGCTCGAAGCGCGCTGGGTTGGACCGGTACAGCTTCACCTGGGCGTCATGTTCGTCATTCTCGATCAGATAGACCTTGTCGTTGTAGAGCTGGGTCTGGTCGGGATCGACGATCGCGAAGCCGCCGTCAGGAATGATCCGGTCCATGCTGTCGCCCTTCACCTCGACGGCGAAGGCCTTGGCGCCGGCGACGTGGGTGGGGACGGGCATGGCGCCGCCGCCCGGCGCGAGGATCGCCTCCTTCCAGTTGCCGGCCGAGGTCAGGCCGATGATCGGCACCACCCGCACCGACGGCGTCCGGCTGATGCCCAGGAAGGAATAGATGAGCTCCGCCTCCTCCACCTTCACCCGGCGGCTGCCCTTCAGGATGTTGGAGATGGCGGATTGGTTGAGGCCGGTGACCTGCGCCAGCGCCGCCTGCGTCACCCTGGGCGGGCCGTCCATGGCGGTTCGGACCAGATCGAGATCGAAGGGCGATTGCACCATTTCGGACCTATTGCATGGAAAGGAGGCAATTTGCAAATTTCGGATAATCAAGGTCGACATATATCCGATTATCGGATAAGAACAAAGCATGAACTTCAATCATCCGAGTCGCTCCTTTCCTGTCCCGCCCACCGCCGGACAGGCTTCCACCCAATCTTTCGGCCACCAACCTTTTCCCCGGCCACCTTCCGCACAGGACCGTCGCTGGCCCATCCGCGCCTTGGCCGCCGGGGCCGCGATCGCGGTGACCTTTTGCCTGTTCGCGGTCACGCTCTCCCTGCTCGGCGAGGCGGTCGACGATTCCCCGGAGGATCGGGCCGGCGGCCTGGCGCATGGCGACCTTCCTTCGCTTCCGGCCGGCTTCCTCCCTGCCGGAGCCGCCGCGCCTTTTCAGGTCGTGTCGGTGCCGCGGACGGCACGGAAGGCGGCAAGATGATCTACCAGCCTGCATCTTCGGTGATGAACCAGCTCGTCGCCCGCGCCGAGGCGGTGACCGGGATCGAAGCCGGATCGCTTCGGGCCCGCGCCCGGGAGACCTTGATCTGCCATGTCCGGTTCGCGGTGATGGCGCTGGCGCGCGAGCGCGGGCTCGGCCTGGCGCGGATCGCCAAGGGGCTTGGCGGCCGCGACCATAGCACCATCATCAGCGGGCTGAAGCGTGCCGAGGCGCTCCGCGCCGATCCGGATTTCGCGAAGCTGCTGGAGGCGATCGCGAAATGAGCTTCCGGACACCTCTCCCTGTTCTCAAGGACGCGATCGGACAGGTCTTCGAACGCGGCCGCGCCGATGCGATCCGGCCCGAATTTTGGGCGGCCACGCATCGGCGGGCGCCGGCCGAGATCGCCGCTTTGGTGGAGGCCGTGCGCGCCGATCGCATCACCCGCGCGCCGCCCAATGTCGCCGACCTGCCGTTTGGAGAGGGAAAATGATCGGCGCCCATACCTTGCGCGCCCTCGTCGGCGCCGGCCTTTCCTCGGATCAGATCCTGGCGGTGGTGGACGCGCTGGAGGCCGATGCGCGCCCGCGCGACCGCAGCGCTGCCGAACGGCAGCGCCGCCGCCGCGACCGGCTGCGCGCCGAAGCGGGCGGGGAGGGGTCGGCTGCCGGACAATTCGCATTCGACGCGGCCGGCGGAGGCTCCGCCGCCGCGGCCGCGCGGATGGAAGTCGTGGCTGCGCCTGCCGCGCAACCCGTCGCGCCCGGCGCCGACACCAGAGTCACGGCCGGAGTCACGGGCGAAAATACGGGCTGCGTCACGGCGCCGGACGCCGCGAATGTCACGGACGGCGCGGCCCCCCTTGATGAATATATATCTAATCCCCCCACTCCAACCCTAACCCCTGAAGGGGTTGCCCCTTCGGCTGCGAAAGGAAGGAAGCGGGCCCAGCGCCTGCCCGACGATTTCGCGATGCCGGAGGATTGGAAGCTCTGGGCCGGGGCCGAGCGGGGCTGGGATCCGAAGGCGATCGAGACCGAGGCGGCGAACTTCGCCGATTATTGGCAGGCGCGGGGATCGGGCGCCGCCAAGCGCGACTGGCGCAAGGCCTGGCAGCATTGGGTCCGCAACGCCAAGCGGCCCGATGGCGGCCATCGCGAAGCCGCCGCGCGCACCCCGGAACAGCATGCGAAAGCGGCGGAGGAACATGCCGCGCGGCTGGAACGGATCGGCCGCGCCGAGGATGCGGCCGAGATTCGCCGCCGCTGGTCGACCGGACCGCCCCGTCCGCCGCTCGACTGCTTGCCGCCGGCGCTTCGGTCGGGATTGGAGCGGTCGCAGGCACCAACGGAGTGAAATGCGTGAAAGCGATCAGGGACGTGATGCGGAAAATCAGGAGCGGGAGCGAATTCATGGGGAAAGCGGCGAGCAGGAAGATCAGAAAGGCGCGGACGCCCGAGGACCAGGCGCTGGCGCTGGCGCGCAATGTCGGCGTGCCGGAGGCGCAAAGGATCCGCGGCGACCTCCGCGTCGTGCCGGTCGCCAACCGCACCGAGGCCGAGCAGCGCCATGCGGTCCGTTCCGGCGAGACCCGGACGGTGCGCAAGCTCACCCGCATCGAGAAATTGCAGCGCGCCGGCACCATCGCCCCGCACGAAGCCGCCGCCTGCGCCTGGTATGCCGCCGCCCACGAGCTCGGCTATGCGACTTTGGGCATCACCGGCAGCTACGAACGGATCGGGGAGGGCGGACGCGGGCAGGGCGCGAGGGCGATGTGCCATTTGCCGCGTTACAAGGCGCAGGAAGAAGCCCGCGCCGATTATGCCTATGGCCGCGAGGCGATTCCGCCTTTCCTGCTGCCCTTGTTCGAACGCGTCGTGCTGGCCGGCGAGAGCATGAGCGATGCCGGCGGCGCATTGTGGGAAGACCTCGCCAAGGCGCAACGATCGAGCAAGCTCGCATCGGCCTTCCGGCTGGCGGCGAACAAGCTGCACGAGCGGGTCGGGCATATGCTGTCGGTGGAGTGAGGGATTTCCGGCAAGGTGGATCCGTCGTTACGCTGCCAACCGGCTTCCCGCTGCCCACGCGCTTCGGCAGGATCCGGATAACGTTCCGGCGCACGCGGGCGGATAGCCCCGGCCGTTCGCGCGTTCGTCCCCTTATGCCGCGTTATTTCTTCAACATCTGCAGCGACGCATTCGAGGAGGTCGACATTGTCGGCCGGACGTGCCGGGACGATGTCGAGGCATTGTCGGAAGCGATGAGCGCTGCCGGCCTGGTGCTGCGGGAAAGGCTGCGGAGCGACGCGATCTGCCTCGCCGGCACGATCGAGGTTGAGGATGAAGGGCACCGGCGGGTGCTCAGCCTGCCGCTGCGGGCGGCGACCTACTGATCCGATCCGGACCGATCCGGCCTTTGCAATGTCCATGAAATCTGGTCCTGTGTAGCGCGCAGGGGCGGGCAGGGGGAATCGATGAGATTATCGGCAGGATTTGCGGGGCTGTCGGTCGCGCTGGGCATGGCGACGCCGGCCGCGACCGAGCCGCGCCAGCCGACCGGCAAATGGGTGCTGAGCTTCGCAGACGGGCAATGCGTCGCCATGCGGGATTATGGCCCGGCCGATGCGCCTTCGTCCTTGCTGATCAAGGCGTCGCCGCTGGGCACTGCGATGCAGCTTTCCGTGATGCGACAGGCCCAGGGTCCCACGGATCCGAAGGAACAGGGGGTGACGCTCCGCTTCGGCGAGAATTCGCCGTTCAAGACCAAGCTCCTGTCCTACATGATCGGCGAAACCGGCACGCATGCCATGCGGATCAATCTGTCCAACGAGGATTTTGCGCCGCTGCGCCAGGCCAAAAGCATGTCGATCGCGTCCGGTGACGAGATCGACGACAGTTTCGCGCTGGGGCCGATGGATAAATTGGCGGCGGCGATGGATAATTGCCTGAAGGATATCCAGGTCTATTGGAACATCGATGAAGGGCCGGCGGCCCGGCTCCGGAGCCGGGCCGAATCCAAACATAATCTTGCCGCTTATCTTGCCGACGGGGATTATCCGGATGTGGCGATCAGGAAGGAAAGCGACGGCGAAGTCGGCTTCGTCTTGCTCGTCGACGATAGCGGCCGGGTCGCGGACTGCATGGTCACGGAAACGAGCGAAGTACCGATCCTGGATGCGCAAGCCTGCGCGCTGCTGAGCAAGCGGGCGCGCTTCACGCCGGCTGTCGGTGCCGACGGAAAGCCGGCGCGTGACTGGGTGAAAGCGCGTATTCGCTGGCGCATACCGAACAGGGGCACGAGGATCGACGAATAAGGATCGTCGCGAGCCTCGGTCTACCGATCAGCCGCCGGCCATGTCCGCCAGGTCCATGAAATTGCGCGCCGCCTCGCGGTCCTGCTCCTCCTCGAATGAATCGAGATCCGGCGCGTCGCCCAGCATGTACATGAGCGCCCACAGGGCGAAACGGCGGCCGCGATCCTGCTCCAGTCCGAAATCGACCTTCATCTGGTCGATGCCGGCGGCCAGCGCGCCCGGTTGGATGGCGGCGATGTCGGTGGTGGCGAAATAACGCAGCAGCTGGTCTTCGAAATTCATCCTTGCTCCCGGCGGATCATGTGGCCTGGCGCGCTCTATGCGCCCGATGTCCGGGGCAGGGAAGGCCGATGGCGCGCCGGCACGGCCGGCGCCATCGGGGACCGGACCGGCCGAGGTGCCTGGAAGGATCCAGAATCGCATTGCGCCTATTCCCCTGGGACTGAGCCTTAGACCTGGACGACCATGCTCAGCACGTTCGAGGACAGATAGAGACGCTCCCGGACATGATCCGGCAGCAAGTCGCTCAGCAGCCGGTCGAAGCCGGGCCGGTCGCCCTCCGAGGCCAGCGCGAACATGCGGGCGACCAGGGCCTCGTCATGGCTGAGGAAGGCGCAGCAGGGCGGACTGACGCAGAAGGGCTCGGGCCAGGCGGTGCCGATCTCCTCCATCAGCAGATGGAGATGGGCGGCCGCCCGCCGGGATCCGAGCCGCGCGGCGGCGGCACCGAGAGGACATTGCCGCGTCCGCCGCGCGACGATCGACAGGCGCAAGGCCGATACGATCCGCGCAGGGCTTTCATGCAAATCCTGCAGTCTCGGCCGCGCGGCCAGCATCTCTATCAGCATGTTCATCTCCTGCGACTCGATTATCGCTATTGAGAATGAATCGCAACTGTAGATGTCGAAGGCTCGCCGTAGCGCGTGGTAGTCCTCGTCCTTTCGAGACCTGGACCTGAACGCCTGGCATCGGCGTCCGCCCATGCGGCGTACTGGCACTGCTCGCGCCCTCCAGCCGCAGAGGGTGGCCGGACCGCCAGCGGCCTCGCACGCACGATTTCCGGGAATGTCGGTCGGTCGCTTCCCGCATGGGGGGAGGCGGCCCTCGCGGGGGTCAATTGGTTAAGAAAAATTTAACCATTGCAGAGGATAAAGGCAGCGTGAGGTACATAATCATCGCGACTGCAGTCCTGATGGCGTTCGATGCCGCCGCCTTTCAAGGCGCGTATCTGGTCGCTGTCATGACCCATGTCGTTACCCTTATAGATCAATTCTGGTCCCTGGACTGGCGCTGGGTGGGTTGACCCGCCTGCGTCCGGACATTGAATCATCAAAGGCCGAACGAAGCGGCCCCGGATCGTCGCAGCGGACAAGCTCTCGCGACGAGGTCGCCTTGGTCCTCCAGCGTCCTCATCCTTTATATCGAGCGGGTGGCGCCCGGCGCAGAGACGGAAAGCATTCATCACCGTCTGGACGGACGCGCGCGCCAAGGGATGAAGGCGCGCGGCGAATCCGATTAATCGCGACGCCGCAGTCCGGGCACGAAGCCCGGTCGGGGGATCATCCGACGAACATACTAACGGAAAAACAAAGGAAAACCGGGCGCGCTTCCGGTTCGATAGGATCGGAAACGCGCCTGGTCGATCTCAGCTGGCGAGGTCGAACAGCCGGTTATAGGCCTGGAAACCCTTTTCCTCGGCGAGGGCGACGACTTCGTCTTCCTCGAGGACGCGGGTGCCGACGACATATTGGCCGCGAAACTCCTTGCCCTCGATCACGCGGTGATAGACCGGGCGGTGCGTCTTGCGGAGGAATTGCGCCGCTTCGCTGGCGAGGCCGGGGCTGATCGCGGGCACGTGCTGCTTGGGCAGTGCGGCGCTGGCGAACGGCCGGATCGACGCGGTGCAGCCGGTTTCCTTGCGCCAGCGGGTGATGGTCTTCTCGCCGACGCCATATTTGTCCGCAAGCTGCCGGTTGGTCTTGGAGGCGGCGTGATCGGTGAAGTCAGAAGGACAAGTGAGAAGGGCCATGGTCGCTATCGAAAAAGTTTGTGGGACTGCGCTGGAAGCGCGCTGCACGCCATTTGGCGATTGTGACAGATTTATCAACCCCCGAACGTCTTTATTCGGCCTTCACCGAGGGGAATTGCCCTTCCTTATGACACAGGATGGCGTGGGTCCGGCCTCTTCCAACCCCAACAAGTGGCGCGAATCGGGTCCAGCGCGCTGCTTCGGCCTCCCGATTCAGTCGGCCGCCGGCACGTCGCTTTCGCCCTCGATCTGCAGGGCGTCGCTTTCCGCTTCCTCGAAGTCCCCGCCGGCGCCGGCAAAGGCGGCGCGGAGCTGCGCCAGGTCGACCGCTTTCTCCCAGCGGGCGACGACGATCGCGGCGACGGCATTGCCGGTGAAGTTGGTGAGCGAGCGGCATTCGCTCATGAAACGGTCGACGCCCAGGATCAGCGCCATGCCGGCCACCGGCACGGTCGGCAGGACGGAAAGAGTGGCGGCAAGGGTGATGAAGCCCGATCCGGTGACGCCGGCCGCGCCCTTGGAGCTCAATATGGCGACGGCCATCAGCAGCGCCTGATCGCCGAAGCTGAGCGGCGTGTTGGTCGCCTGCGCGATGAACAAGGCGGCGAGCGACATGTAGATGTTGGTGCCGTCCAGGTTGAAGCTGTAGCCGGTGGGCACGACCAGGCCGACGATCGGCTTGGGGCAGCCGGCGCGTTCCAGCTTCTCCATCAGCAGCGGCATCGCGCTTTCCGAGCTGGAGGTGCCGAGCACCAGCAGCAGCTCGTCCTTGATGTAGCGGATGAGGCCGAAGATGGAAAAGCCCGCCGCCCGTGCCACCAGCCCCAGTATGACCAGCACGAAGATCAGCGACGTCGCGTAGAAGGTAAGGACGAGCTCGGCGAGATTGACGAGCGATTCGATGCCGAACGCGCCGATCGTATAGGCCATCGCCCCGAACGCGCCGATCGGCGCCGCATACATCAATATGTGGACGATGCGGAAGACGATGGCGGTCAGCGTCCGGAGCGTCCCCAGCACCCGCTCGCCGCGATCGCCGAGCAGGGCCAAGGCGATGCCGAACAGGATGGCGACGAACAGCACCTGCAGGATCTGACCGGAGGTGAAGGCGCTGAAGAAGGTGTCGGGGATGATGTTCAGCACGAAGCCGGTGACGTTCTGCTCATGCGCCTTGCTGACATAATCGGCGACGGCACCCTGATCGAGCTCGGCCGGGTCGACATTCATGCCTTCGCCCGGGCGGAAGAGGTTGGCGACGACCAGGCCGACCATGAGGGCGAGGGTGGAGAAGGTGAGGAAATAGGCCATCGCCTTGGCGCCGACCCGCCCGAACGCCTTGAGATCCGCCATGCCGGCTATGCCCGTCACCACGGTCAGGAAGATGACCGGCGTGATGATCATCTTGACGAGCTTGATGAAAGCGTCGCCGAGCGGCTTCAGCGACGCGCCGAAGGCCGGGAACAGCCAGCCCGTCAGCACCCCAAGCGCGATGGCGACCAGCACCTGGAAATAAAGCGTCTTCCAGAAGCGTTGCCCCGCCATACCTTCCAGCTCCCCTTGTGCCCGAATCCCCGTCCGGTGCGCCCTCCCATCTGCCCGATACGCAAGCGGGCGGGAAGTGGCCTCGCCGCCGGCGCCGATGCTGGGCACAATTGCTGGGCGCGGGCGGGTGAAGGTGGCGGGGCCGGATTGCGCGGCGGGCGCGGCCCTGTCAGAAAGCGGCGATGCAGGTCCGCTCAGGCTCGGGCCGCCTTCCGGAACAGGCCGGCCGAAAGGAGCCAGAGGAAGGTGAACAGGACGGTCCCGAGCGCGGCCTCGTAACGGCCGGCATCGGCCGGCGCCCCCAGACCCGCGGCTACCGCGACCACGCCGATCAGCAGCTGCAGGCCGGCGGCGGCGAACATGGCGCGCGCCATGCCGGCGGGCCGGAAGCGCGCCACAGCCGAAGCGAGCAAGGCAATGGCGATCAGGCCCGGGAACAGCAGATTGGCGGGATTGTCCTCGTCACCCAGAAAGCCGACGGCGCCGTTCACCCAGAGGAGGAGGATGGCGGCGAGCATCGCGGCGCCGGCGCCGGCCCGGTAGGCGAGACTGTCCGACGCGCGCACCGCCAGTTCCAGCACGAGCCCCGCGCCCCCCAATATGAGGCCCGCGAAAGCGAAGTCCCAAAAGCTCCATGCCATCTCGCTCATGAACTGCATCGCGGCAAAATGGAGGAGCAGCACGAGCGCGGCGCCGCCCCAGCCAATCACCCGCCAGGGGATGCCGCCCCCTCCGCCGCCATTGCTTCCGCGCATCGATCCCCTCCTTGCGGTGAACGAGGCCTCCGCCTGCCACGGCCATCCGGCGACCGTCATGAGCAAAAGATGAGATTTTGATGAGCAACATTTAATTCGGGGACGCTATACTATTTTCCGGTCCATCCGACGCCTGCTCGCAAGCGTCTCCGATGGGCGCGGAGCACGGTCAATAAATAGTATAGTGTCCCCGAATTATTTGAGTTTGAGGCGGAGGAAGCCCATCGCGCCGATCGGGTTCTGGCCGCCATAAAGCGGCGCGAGGCCGTCGGGGAGGAAGTTGACGGAGACCAGGCCGCCAATGCCCAGGGCGACATGGTCCGCGATCGGCACGTCGCGCACCGCGCCCAGCGAGGCCTTGCCGACGCGATAGGCCGGGCCATGATGGGCAAGATCGAGCAATTCCCGGTTTTCGGTCATTTCCGCGCGGCCGAACAAGGTCCATTCCTCGTGCTTGAGCGAGGCCTCGGCGACGAAGGCGTCGTCCTTGTGATGCTCGACGATCTTGCGGCCCCAGGCGAGGGTGCCGGCGAGCTTCCAGCCGGGCGCGATCGCCTTTGCGTAAAGGACGCTCGCGGACCATCTCGTCTGGTCGAGGCCGGGCTCGAGCTGCTCCGGATCGACGAACCGGCCCCAGCTTCCTTGCAGCGAAAGCGTCCGCGTCGGGTTGAAGGACAAGCGTATCGCCGTCGAATCCAGCGGGCCGGTTTCGATGTTCCAGCGATGCTGGTCGGGCTCGCGGGCGTTGAAGCGGCTCCCCTCCAGCTTGACGCGGCCCAGCACCAGGCCCGCCGTGACGACGCCGAAGCTGATATGGGTGGAATCGAGCCAGTGATGGCTGATCGGGGCTTCGGGCGACGCCATGATGGCCTCGCGGTGCATGAAGGCGGGCGGGCCGAAGGCGGGCTCGCCCGGCAGGCCGGCATAGAGGAAGAGGCTGCCGTCCGGCCCCACATCCTGCGATACGGACGCGGACAGTTCCATGAAGAAATCGTGCGGATGCTGCCGGTCGATCAGCCGGTCGGTGCCATCGGCGGTCTCGCCGCTGGCCAGCAGCAGCGGATAACCGCTCCTGCCCATCAGCGGATCGGGGCTGATCATGGCCTTGAGCTGGATCATGCCATCGCCCAGCGGCCGTTGCGCCATGCCCATCAGCATGCCCGAGGCGAAGAGCTTGTCGTCGCCGCGACGGCCGCCTTGATGGTCGTAGACGAGGTTGAGGACACCATGACCCATCAGCGTCCAGCCGCCCATGCGGCCCATGATCCCGTCATGGCCGGACGCATCCGGCTGCCAGGCCGTGCCCGATGCCTCCCGCGTCATGGAATAGGGGCCGTATGCGCCCCGGGCGGGGCCATGGGCTTGCGCCGCCGGCCCGTGATCCATTTGCGAATGGTCCATCGGGGGCTCCGGCGTCGTCACCGGCGCCGGCTCCGGCGTCGGCGCCTCCGGCCCGGGATGGTGATGCTGGGCCGAAGCGGGCATCGCGCCGAGTGTGGCCACGCCGGCAAGGCCGGCAGCGGCAAGATAGACGAATTTCATGCAATCTCTCCTGTCGGGACCGCCAGCCAGCGCCCGATCCTTTCCGTCACAGCCCCGCTCCACTTCACAGCCCCGCTCCCCCTCACAGCCCCGCTCCATGCGAACGCCCGAGGGCCATCCACAGCGCCATGCCGATCATCATCAGGTTTTCGGTCAGCGAGACGAAGCCGAGCGGCACATTGCTCGCGCCGCCGACGCAGGCGCATTTCAGTTCGCGCCTGTCGATATAGACCGCCTTGACCACGGACACGGCGCCGACCGTGCCGATGAAGAGGGCGATCGGCACGGAGAGCCAGGTCAGCGCACCGGCGATCATGAGGATGCCGGCAAGGCCTTCGGCGAACGGATAGATGTATGAATAAGGCACCCATCGCCTCGCCAGCAGGTCGTAATTGAGGAACATCGTCGCGAAGCTTTCGACATTCTGGAGCTTCAGCAGCGCCAGCACGGCCATGGAGAAGGCGATGAACCATTCGGCAGCGCGCAGGCTGAACGCCTGGCCGGTCGCGGCGTAAGCGGCGGCGATCGCCATCGCTGCCGTGATCGCGAACAGGGCGACGACCGGGCGGTAGCTGGTCGCCTTGGGGTCCGCCACGCGCTTGCCGAGGAAGCGGCGCAGATCGTCATGCCCGCCGATGCGCGTGCCGCCTATGAAGATTTGCGGCGTCGTCTCGACCCCGTGCGCGGCCTTGAAGGCATCGGTCTCGGCGCGGGTGGTGAGGTGATGATCCTCGACCGCATATCCCGATCGCTCGAGCAGATGCTTCGCTTTCAGCCCATAAGGGCAGACATGATCCGGCATCACCATGCGGTGGATCGCCGCCTTGTTGCCAAGTCTTTTCCGGTCCGCTTCGTCGGGCATTGCGCCACTCCTTGTCATTGGCTTGTCATTGAGCCGAAGACGCTATAGCATCCGTACCATGGTACGGAGTCAAGAGATACATTCCCTGACCATCGGCGGGCTTGCCGGGGCAGGGGGCGTGGGGGTGGAAACGATCCGTTTCTACCAGCGCAAGTGCCTGCTGGCGACGCCGGCGCGGGATGGCGGCATCCGGCGCTACGGGGCCGGGGACCTGCGCCGGCTGCGCTTCATCCGCCAGGCCCAGGCGGCGGGCTTCACCCTGGAGGAGATAGGCGAATTGCTCCGCCTCGATGCAAGCGAAGATCGCGCCCGCGTCCGCACGCTTGCCCAGGCGCGGGTCGACGCCCTGGACGCGAAGATCGAAGAGCTGGAACGTGCCCGCGATGCGCTCCGGCGGCTGGCGCGGGAATGCGGCAAGGGCAAAGCCGGGCCGTGCCCGATCCTCGCCTCGTTCGAAAGATAGGCGCCGCGGTCCGGATAGGCCGGCAAGGCGGGTTCAGCCGCTTCGGCCCAGTGTCATCATGTCATCGCCTGCGCGACGACGCTCTTGAGCGTGGCCGGCTGGAACGGCTTTTGCACGACATGGACGTCCGGATGGTCCTCGCGCACTTGCCAGGCGGTCGTCGTCACGAACACCATCCTGGTCCCGCGTCCGGCGCAGATCGAACGCACCGCGTCGATTCCCTGTTTCGTTCCCAGCCTCAGGCTCGAGGATATGAGGTCCGGACAGCGCCGCAACGCAAGGGCCGCGGCTTCTTCGGCGCAATCGGCGACATCGAAGGAGGTGAAGCCGAGCTCCCGCAGCGCATCCTCGATCGCCATGGCGATCCAGGCATTCTGTTCGATGATCAGAGCGTGCATGCGCATGTCCCGCAATAGGGCGGGAGCGCTCCGTCTCTCAGCCGCAGGCGCCCGATAAACGGCCAGCGATTCCGATAGAACGTCCTTAACAAGGATCAGTTGCGAAAGAGCCAAGAAATTTATTCGGGGACACTATACTAATTAACCCGGAAATTTATTCGGGGACGCTATACTAATCAATCCGGGGAGTCCGCGAGGACCGCACCGCATCGGTGAGCCAAATAAAATAGTATAGTGTCCCCGAATTAAGTTTCGGGGCGGGCCAGCGCATTGGCCTTGCGACGCGGCGCTCGGGGGCCGTAAGATAAGACGAGCTGGGGAGGATATTCGTGAAAAAGAGCCTGTCATTCGCTTCCATCGCCGCCATCGCCACGCCCGCCATGGTTCTGGCGGCTGCGCCGGACGCGGCCCGGGAAGCAAGGGTCGATGCGGTGTTCGCGGCCTATGGTCCCTCGGTGCCGGGCTGCGCGGTGGGCGTGGAGCAGGACGGCCGGACCCTGTTCGCGCGCGGCTATGGCGTTGCCGATCTTGAGGCGAAGCGGCCGCTGACGCCCGCCTCCAGCGTCTATATGGCCTCCGTATCCAAGCAGGTCGCCGCGATGGCCGTGCTGCTCCTGGTCGAGGACGGCAAGCTCCGGCTGGACGATCGCGCGCGGTCCATCATTCCCGAGCTTCCGGCTTATGCCGACCAGGTGACGGTGCGGCAATTGCTCACCCACAATAGCGGCCTCCGCGACTTCTTCACGCTCGGCGGGATCAGCGGCTATGCCGACGATCGTCCCTATAGCGAGAAGGACGTGCTGGACCTGCTCGGCCGGCAGCAGGGCCTCGATTTCGAGCCCGACACCGATCATCTCTACAGCAATAGCGGCTATGTCGCCTTGTCGCTGATCGTCCAGCGCGTCTCCGGCCAGCGGCTCGACGATTTCGCGCGGGCGCGGATCTTCAACCCGCTCGGCATGACCAAGACGCGCTTCCAGCACGATCATACCCAGCCGGTTCCGGACAAGGCCAATGGCTATGTGAAGGCCGGCGAGGGCTGGAAGCTGTCCAATTCCTATCTCGACGTGGTCGGCGACGGCGGTCTTTATTCCACCACCGGCGACATGCTGCGCTGGATCGCCAATATGGACGGCGGCAAGGTCGGCGCGCCATCGGTTGCCCTGATGCGCGAATCCGCGCGGCTGAAGGACGGCACGCCGACCGGCTACGGCATGGGGCTCGCCCCCGGCTCCTATCGCGGGCTTCCGCTCGTCCAGCATGGCGGCGGCCTCGCCGGCTATCGGACCATGACCTATTGGTTCCCCACCGAGAAACTGGGCATCGTCATTTCCTGCAACAATGGCGAGGCCTCTTCGGGCGCGCTCGCATCGAAAGTCGCGGACATCTATCTCGACGGCAAGCTGAAGCCGCAGACCGTGCTGAGCGATGTCGCGCCCGACGAGGCGGCGCGTCCGCTCGCCGGCGTCTATCGCGACAAAGGCGGGATGTATTTCGAACTGGCGCTGAACGACGGCAAGCTTGCCACCGTTCGCCCGCCCTGGTCGCTCGCGCAATTGTCCCCGGGCGTGTTCGCGCTGCCGACCGATCCGGATGGCGTCCGCTTCCGCTTCGATGCGGATGGCAAGGGTTTCAGCCTGGCATCCGAAGGCGGTCGCGCCCGCCGCTTCGAGCGGGTCGAGAAGCAGGCGACGACGGGCGCCGAGGCCGCCGCTTATGTCGGTTCCTACCAAAGCCCGGAAGTGCCGGCGCCGATCACCATCCGCCAGGATGGCGGGCTGAAGCTGAAGATCGGCGAGCTGCCGGAACTTCCCCTGTTCCAGACCGCGCCCGATCGCCTGTGGGCGCCCGACGCCGGCCTGGAATTGCTGTTCATCCGCGACGCGGCCGGCACAGCCGACAAGCTCCTGCTCAACGCCGGCCGCGCGCGCGGCCTCAAATATGCGCGGACCGGCTCCTGACCCGATAAATCGGATAAATCGGGGACACTATACTAATTACCCGGAAAATCCGGTCGGGCGGCGAGGGGCTAAAATTAGTATAGTGTCCCCGAATATTCCGAATATTGCCGCTTGACCTCGCGATCCTTTTTCGAGCCTTTGTCGCGTAGGAGACAATCTTGCTGGCGCGCCGCGCTAGGATCGGCGTTCAATTTCGGAGTTTCATCATGAAGATCGTCCGGATCGTCCAGATCGTGATAGGCGCGCTCATCGTGGCGCTTGGCGGCCTGTGGCTGCTCCAGGGCTCCGGCCTGGTCGTGATCGAGCCGATCGCCTGCGTCGCCGATTGCGAGCCGCTGGTCGGGCCGTCGCTGCCCTGGGCCCTCGCCGGCATCGTCGCCCTGCTGATCGGCGGCTTCCTGCTGTGGCGGGGTCTGAAGCGCGGCTGAGCAAGGCGCCGCGCCAGCATCGGCTTTCGGGACCTGGCCGAGGATGAAAGCTTGCTCCCCCGCAGCGCCGCCAATATTCGGTCTTCACCGAAACCGGGGAGCGGCGAATGGCGCTGATTCTGCATTATCATCCTTTGTCCTCCTGCTGCTGGAAGGTGCTGATCGCACTTTACGAAAAGGACACACCGTTCGAGGCGAGGATGGTCGATTTCGGCGACGAGGAGGGAAGGCGGCGCTTCCTCGCGCTCTGGCCGACGGGCAAGATACCGTTGCTGCAGGACGGGGATCGGATCGTGCCGGAAACGTCGGTGATGATCGACTATCTGGACCGGCGCGATCCGGGGCGGATCCGGTTGCTGCCGCAGGATGCGGAGGCGCAGCTCGAGGTGCGGCTGCTCGACCGGCTGTTCGACCTTTATGTGATGACGCCGATGCAGCAGATCGTGGCCCAGGCGCTTCGCCCGGAAGAGGAACGCGATCCCCGGGCGACGGCCGAAGCCCATAAGGTACTGGCCATGGCCTATGCCATGATCGACGCGCGGATCGGCGATCGTGCCTGGGCAGCGGGGGCGGCGTTCAGCCTGGCCGATTGCGCGGCGGCGCCGTCGCTTTTCTACGCCAATATCCTGCTGCCGTTCGGCGAGGAGCACAGGCGGCTGGCGGCTTATGCCCGCGCCTTGATGGCACGGCCTTCGGTCCGGCGCGTCATCGACGAGGCCAGGCCCTATTTCCGCTTCTTCCCGCTCCAGGATCTTCTGCCGGCCGAATATAAGGATGAGGCGTGACGCCCAGGGGGGTGGCGGGCGGGCCGCGCTTCTGCTCGACGGCTATTTGCTGCGGCGTGAGCTGAAGCGCGACTGATCCGACCTGACCGGCCACCCCTTCGCGACCCGGTCCTGCCCGCCCATCGGCACGATGACGACCGACACATAGTCAATCTGATTATGCCGAAACCGCCTGCGCCTTCACTTTTCCGATCTCCGGTTTCGCCTCCGCCGGGGACTGGCTGGGCAGTCCACGATACAGAATGGCGGCGAGCGCCTCGCGATAGGCGTCCGCCGTCATCTTCTGATGGACGAGGTCCAGGATCGACGTCCCGGACGCAACGACGGTAAGGAATATCGCGATCGACGCGGGGGGGAGGTCGTCGGGCACTTTTCCCGCCTTTTGATGTACTTCCACCGCTTCGGTCACAAGCGCCTGGGCGCGCTCGGCCGCCTCCTCGAAGGCGGATTTCAAGCCCTTGTTGCGCTGTCCGTAGACGAGCAATTCCATGTAGACGTCGAACGGCATGCCCTGCGCCTCGATCGCCTTCAACGAGGCATATTGAGCATTGATGATCGCATCGAGAAGGTTGGGAACGTCCTTAAGGTTCTCCAGCAGATGGTCGCGCGTGGCATGGGCGTGGACGACGAGGTCGTGGAGCAGTCCGTCACGCGACTTGAAATAATAATAGAGCGTCCCGGAACTGACCTTTGCCGCCCGACAGATGTCGTCGGTCGAAGTGAATTGGACGCCCTTTTTCGCGAAACATCGCAACGCGGCGCGCATGATATGCTCACGCTTCTGCTGAACCATCACCGGGTCCTTCTTACGCATTCGTCACTCCGTCCAATCCAACCATCCGTAGCCGCAATCGCCGGTTGGGCGAAAGGCGCTTGACCAAGTTCTGCATCCACTTCATATATCGGGCGCCCGCCCGAATAAAGAGGGCGTGACGAATATTGTGGGGAGTGAAGAGGATGGCGAGCTTCGAATCAGGACCCGTCTGGTCGGGACGTAGTGCAAATCCGGCAAGCCGCGGGCGGCGGATGAGGTGGCTGGCGACGGCGGCCTTGGCCGCGCCAGCCTTCTGCGCCGCGCCGGCCTTCGCGCAGGGCCAGCAAGCGGTGGGCGAAACAGCACTCCAGGACGAAGCCGAAATCGTCGTCACCGCGCAAAAGCGCGAGGAATCGGTGCGTGACGTGCCGCAGTCGCTGATTGTCGCATCAGGCGAGGAGCTGACCAGCAAGGGCATTCAGAGCCTCGAGGATCTCGCCGGCCAGTTTCCCGGCGTCACCACCTACAGTTTCGGCGGCGCTGGTCAGAACCAGATCAACATACGCGGCGTAACGATCGGCTTCGATACGGCCTCGACGGTCGCCACCTATATCGATGACGTGCCGTTCGGTTCCGGTTCGGCTTATTCCGGCTTGTCGCAGATTGGCCTTGAGCTGGGCACTTTCGACGTCCAGCGTGTGGAATTGCTGCGCGGTCCACAGGGTACCTTGTACGGTGCGACCGCCATGGGCGGCCTGCTCAAATATGTGTTGAACGAAGCCGATCCGGGTGAATTCGCCGCGACGTTACAAGCGGAAGGAACGGCCCATTCACGCAGCGAAGCCTATGCCCTGCGCGGGGCGCTCAACACACCTATCATCGCTGATAAGCTCGCGATCCGCGTCACCGGCCTCCATGCCCGTGATGGTGGCCTGGTCGACAACGTCGCTACCGGCGAAAAGACGGTCGACAGCTGGGACAAGCAGGTGGGCCGCATCTCGCTCGCCTTCACGCCCAGCGACCGGCTCACCTTGCGCGCTACCGCGCTTGTTCAAAATCTTGATCGCGACGGCTCGAGTGAAGTCTATTACAGCCGGGTCACCGGCAAGCCAGTTCATGGCGACTTCACCCACAGCCAGCCAAACGATTCCTTTTTCCGCCAGAAAGGACAGCTTTACTCGCTGAGCGGTGACTATGACCTCGGTTTCGCCAGTCTCCAGGCGACGATCGGCCATCAGCGACTGGAGAACGATCTGCTCCAGGATGTCAGCGAGGCCTATCCGGCGATATTGAGCGCCTTCTTCCCGATCGATGCTGCAACTGTACTGACGCGCCTCTATCTCAAGAAGACGACTGCGGAAGTCCGGCTTGCCTCCAGCGGCAAGCAGAAGCTCGAATATATTGCCGGCCTTTACTATACCGACGAGAATATCGAAAAATTCCAGAACCTCGCCGGCTATTTCGGCGGAGAGCTGCTGCCGATCGACATCGGCACTTTCCGCATCCCGGCCACCTATAAGGAAATGGCCGCTTACGCGAACGCCACCTATCATTTCACCGACCGCTTCGATGCCACCTTCGGCTTGCGTGTCAGCCGCAACGATCAGGATTTCGAACAGTTCGGCTCCGGTTTGATCGGCGCGTCGAACCCGGGATCCTCTGCCAAGGACACGGTCGTCACTTATCTCGGCACCGTTCGTTATCATCTCTCCGACGACAACATGCTCTATGCGCGGGCGGCGAACGGCTATCGTCCCGGAGGCCCCAACCTGGTCGTCTCGGACCCGGTCACCGGCCTGCCGTTGGGCGCGATCGCCTTCGAGCCGGACAGCTTGTGGAATTATGAGATTGGCGTGAAGCTGCGTCCGGCACGCTGGCTGACCGCGGACGTGTCGGCCTTTTACATCGATTGGTCGAACATTCAGCTGGGCGCGATACGCAACGGTATCGGCGTCTTCGCCAATGGCGGTACCGCCAGGAGCCAAGGCATCGAATTCGCCTTCACCGCCCGTCCGACGCCGAAGCTGACGATGAGCCTGCTCGGCGCATGGATCGATGCCGAGCTGACCGAGGATGCGCCCAACGTCAACGGCGTCGACGGTGAGCGGCTGCCAAACACGCCGCGTTGGTCCTTGTCAGCGGCGGCCGACTATCGGATTTTCCAGAGCGACAATATTTCGGGCTCGATCGGCGCGGGCTGGAAATATCTGGGCAAGCGTACGACCGGCTTCGACGCCAATCCGAACTTTCCGCAATATGTGCTCCCGGACTTCCACAGCGTCGACCTGCGCGCGGGGCTGGAAGCCAGGCATTGGACGCTCGATCTCTTCGTCCGCAACCTGTTTGACGAGCGCGGCCAGCTGTCGGCGTCGACCGGCTTCGCATTCGCCGGCGGACCGGCGCGCGTCAATGTCATCCAGCCCCGCACTTTCGGCGCAATCCTGACTACGCGCTTCTGATAGGGAGACGGAGACATCATGATCGCCCCGCCCGAAACACGCCCGACGACGGCGGACGAGCCGCTCGCGCCCGATGACCTTCTCGAATTGCGCTTCGTCCGCGATGCGCAATTGTCGCCGGACGGGCGGCGGGCGGCAGCGATCCTGTCGCGTGCGGACCGCCCCAGCGACGGCGAATTTTTCGAGCTGGTGCTGATCGACACGGCAAGCGGCGCGCACGATCCGCTCGTCACCGCCGATGTCCATGTGGCCGGGCCGTCCTGGTCGCCGGACGGGAGCAAGCTGGCTTATATCCGCCTGGACGGCGGGCCGCCGCGTATCTGCATCCACGATGTCGCCACCGGCGGGATCGCCGAGACGGCGGTCGAGGGCGGCGCGCCGCAGCCGCCGCTGGCCTGGTCGCCGGACGGCGCGCGGCTGGCACTGACCGTCACCAGCGTCCGGCCGCCGGCGCCCGGGATCCATCGCATCACCAAGCTGGGCTACCGGGTCGAGGGGATCGGGTTCGTCGATCAGCTCAGCCAGCGTATCGACATATTGGAGGTGGCCAGCGGCGCGATCGCCTGCATCACCGAAGGGCTCGGCAATTGCTCGAACCCGCAATTCAGCCCGACCGGCGACAGGTTGATGTTCGGCGCGATCGAAGGCGCGGCGCGGCCCGGCGGGGGCAGCGCGCCATTGCCGCACATTCTCCACTTCGCCGATGGTCTTGTGACCCGTCCGCTCGGCGAGGACTGGCATGTCACGACGACATCCTGGCTGCCCGACGGCCGGAGGCTGCTGATATTCGGCGCCTATCGCTCCACCCTGGCGGTGCCGGTCAGCGTCCTTTACACCTTCGATCTCGACACCGGTGCCTTCCAGCTTCGGACCCCGGACCTGCAGGCCCAGATCGGCATGCGCGTTCATGAAGATACGCCGATCTGGGAAATCAGCTTCACCCGCGGCCTCGAAATCATCGACGACGATCATCTCTTCGCAAGCGTCCAGGCCGGCGGCGAGACGCAGATCTGGCGGATCGCGCTCAGTGGCCCGCCGAATTTGGAGCCGGTCGTCACCGGCAACCGCGCCTGCCTCTTGCTGGGCGCGACGGCCGATAGCTTATTGTTCCTGGCGAGCGACGCCTTTCGTCCCGGCGACCTCTGCCTTGCCCGATTGCCGTCGGGCGAGGAGCAGCGGCTGACCGCGCTCAACGACCATGTGCTCGCCGCTTGGCCGCAGCTGGCCATCCGGCACCTCCCGGTCACCAGCCCCGACGGGCTCGAATTCGACGCCTGGTGTCTGGCGCCGAAGGGTGAAGAGGGGCCGCTCCCGACGATCATGTTCATCCATGGCGGCCCGTTCCTCGCGGTCGGCCATGCCTTTCGCTACGATTTCCACATGCTCGCCTCGCGCGGCTGGGGGATCGTATTCGCCAATTTCCGCGGCTCGGCCGGCTATGGCGAGGCCTTCCAGCGCAAGATCATCGGCGATTGGGCCGGCCGCGGCTTTCCCGATCACATGGCCGTGGTCGATGCGGCGGTCGCTTCCGGCCTCGCCGATCCCGAACGGCTCGGCGTCTGGGGCGCGTCGCATGGCGGCCTCGCCACCGCCTGGATCGTCGGCCACACCAGCCGCTTCCGCGCTGCGGTCGCCGAAGCCTCGGTCACCAATTATGCGACCCTTTATTATCTCAGCGACCTTGGCGACGGCTTCGCGCGCGATCTCGGCGGGCTGCCGCACGAAATCCCCGACATGTATCGCTCGCGCTCGCCGCTCACCTTCGCCCATCGCTGCACGACGCCGACCCTGATGCTGCACGGCGAAGAGGATTATCGCTGCCCGATCGCCGAGGCCGAGCAATTCTTTCGCGTCCTGATCGACGTCGGCTGCACCACCGAACTCGTCCGCATCCCGCGCTGCAACCATATGGGCGACGCCCACGGCCCCTTGAGCGCCCGGGTCGGGCAGAACGAGGCATTGGCCGACTGGTTCGAACGTTATTTGTGACGGAGATGAAAGCGGCTGGCGGCGCTGATGCGGTAAAGCCGGCCAGTCCGGAAGCTCGTCGGGTCGCGGCCGGAGGTCCGGGAACAGGCTGGGCCTGGTATGGCTTGGCGGTGCTGATCGGCACCACGGTCTTCGCTTATGTCGATCGTCAGATCATCTATCTTATCGCACCCTCGCTGCAGTTGCGATTCGGCTGGACCGATCTTCAACTCGGCGTGCTACAGGGCCTGGGCCTGGCCTTGTTCGCAAGCGTCGCCGGCTATCCGATCGGCTGGCTTGCCGATCGCTTTGGGCGGCGGCGCGTGCTTGCCGCCTGCGTCATGGTCTGGTCCGCCTCCACGGCAGCCGCCGCATTCCAGAACAGTTTCAGCGGGCTCTTTGCGGCAACCGTCGGGATTGCCGTCGGCGAGGCGGCGCTGACGCCGATCATCTTTGCCATGATCCCGGACCTGTTTCCCGAGCGGCACCGCGGCAATGCCAATTTTATCTTCTGGGGCGCTGCGGCCCTCGGCGCCTCGGCGGGGCTGGGCTTGGGCGGGATCCTGCTCGATTGGCTCTCAGATCATCAACAGCAGCTTCCGGGGCCGCTCGGCGCGATGGAGAGCTGGCGGACCGCCTTGATCCTGGTCGCCGCTCCGGCGCCTCTCGTCCTCCTTCTGCTGACGACGATCAGGATGCGGCCGAGGACCGGTCTGCCTGCCGGATCGCAGGACCCGGGCCCTGACCTCGATCGGATCGCTCCGTTCGCACGGGCGAACATGCGGATGCTTCTGTGCCTCTACGGCGCGGTCGCGGCTTATGGTCTGCCGCTCATGGCGGGTTTCATCTGGTTGCCGGTGGCGCTGCCGCGCATCTTCGGCGTGGCGCCGGCGACCGTTGGAATCGAAATGGGACTCGTCACGGCGGTTGCTGCGATCGCCGGAATGGCGCTGCCTGCTGTGGGAAGCAGGATATTGCGCCAGTCGACGATCCTCAATTCGGTCCGGATGGCGATCGTCTTTTCACTGCTCGGGACCATCCCAACCCTGGCGCTGCCATTCGCGTCCGCGGCCTGGCAGGTCTATGGCCTCGTCGGGGTGCAATTCTCGCTCGGCCTTGCGGTCGGTGCGTTGATGCCTGGATTGGTGCAGCTTATCAGCCCGCCCGGCCTTCGCGCGCGATTGCTCGTCATCCTCGGGGTCGTCGCCGCCTTGGCTCAAGGTCTTTCGCCCGTTTTTGTCGGGGGCATTTCGGGAATGATGGACAGCCCACACGGTGTGCTGACGGCGCTTGCGATCGTAGGGCTACCGGGTTGGTTCCTCACGGCAATCTTGATGATGTTTGCGCGCCGCCCCTTGGCCGCGGCCGTCACGGCGCCATGACCGCAGACGTTCCGACAGAGCCGTAAAGATATGGGCGATGCCAATGCCCTGCGAGCGTGCGGTAGGGCATTGGCCGACCCGACTCGAACGGGGTTTTTCGAGGGCCGGGCCGGATGGTCAGCTGCGGTAAGGAGCGCTCGGTCCGCTCTCTCGTGATCTTGGCATCGTGGGCGGCCCTTCCAAGGATCTTCCCGCTTTTAATAGGGACAGTATATATTTATTGCGCCGTTGGGATCCTCTCGCTATTCCTTTGTGATGCCCCGCACCGCTCGCTTGGTCGTTCCCGGCATCCCGCATCACGTCACCCAACGCGGCAATCGCTGCCAGCAGACCTTCTTCGGCGAGGAGGATTATCGTCTCTATTGCGACTTGCTTGCCGAATGGGCGCAAAAGTCGGGCACCGCGATCTGGGCGTGGTGCCTGATGCCCAATCACGTCCACCTCCTGCTGGTTCCCGCGGACGAGGATGGACTTCGCGCGACGCTCGGCGAGACTCATCGCCGTTACACGAGGCGCATCAATCAACGTGAAGGGTGGCGCGGCCATTTGTGGCAGAGCCGGTTCGCCAGCTTCGCCATGGATGAAGCCTGGTTGCGGGCCGGCTTTCGTTATGTCGAGCTCAATCCAGTGCGGGCGCGCCTCGTCGCGCGCCCCGAGCAATGGCGCTGGTCGAGCGCGAGAGCCCATCTCGGGCTCGCCGCGGACGGACTGACCGACCCTGCGCCGGGGCTGGCGCGGGTCGACGATTGGCCGGCCTTTCTTGCCGAAGGGCTGGGCGACGAGGAGCATGACGCGATCCGGGGACGGGAACGCAGCGGCTGGCCGTTGGGGAGGGCGAAGTTTCTCGATGCGGTTGCGCAGAAGACCGGGCGGGAGGTGGGGCCGAAGCCTCGGGGACGGCCAAGGAAAGTCGCGAGCATTCCAGTCGCTTAAACATATACTGTCCCTATTTGTTGCAGTCGCTTAAATATATACTGTCCCTATTTTGCGCTATTTTGCCTGTCCCTATTTTGCGCTGTCCCTATTTTGTGGGGACTGTCCCCATTTTGCGGGGATCGCGCCGGGCGAAGCGGATTCCCGTGGCCGGGCGGCGCTGCTAAAGCCGGCACATGTCGGTCAACTCCGTTCTGGATCTGAGTGCCCATTCCGGACGGCCGGTGATCCTGCTCTGCGCGCCGGCGGGATTTGGAAAGACGGCGGCGATCGATGCGTTCGCGGCCCAGCGCGATGCGCAGGGAATCGCCCTGCTGCGGCTGGATGCGACGGATCAGGCCGACAGCATTCTGAGCGCAGTGCGTGACCATGCCGCCGCCGGAGCGACCATGATCATCGATGATGCCGATCGCTTGCACGAGGCCGCCCGCAACGGCCTTCGCGAAGCGTTCGAGGCGGGCGCGAAGCAGGCGCGGCTGATCCTTGCGGCGCGTCACGCGGAAGGCCTGCATTTCGGGCGCTGGCACATTTCAGGCAATGCCGTCCTGCTCGACGGACAGGCGCTCGCCCTGCGCCGCAGCCAGTTGACCAGCCTGTGGACCGGGCGGCTGACCGCGGAACAGATCCGCCGGGTCGATCTGCTTGCCGAAGGTTGGGCCGCTCCGGCCCAGTTGCTCGCCTCCTGGGCGGCATCCGGAGGGTCGTTCGACGAGGATGGCCTCTATCTGCGGCGCAGTCTGGTGGCCAATTTCGTGCGCGAGGAGATATTGGCCGACCTCCCCGATGGCTGGCTTCCCCTGATCGAGGCGCTCGGTGTCCCGGCCAGCTTCGATGCGGATCTGGCGAGGCGGCTCGGCGGCGAGGCGATCGGCTTTTCCATCCCGCGCCTGGAAGGGCGGTTCGGTCCGCTGCTGATCGATGGAGAGGAGAAAGGGGTCTATCGCTTCAATGCCTTGCTGCGCCTGGTGCTCGGCCAAGGCCGGCAGGATCGGTCGGCGGAACAGAGACGGCTTTCCGAGCAGCGCATCGCCGATTGGGCGCTCGATAAAGGCGACATTCTGACGGCGGCGCAGATCGGCGCCGCCGATCCGTCCGGGCACCGCCTGATCGATTATGTCCAGCGCGTCGGCGGCCTGCGGCTCTGGCTGACCCGCGGCTATGACGATCTGCGCGCGGTGGTGGCCATCGCCGACCGCCTTGGCGACCGGCATCCCCGGCTACAGCTCATGCGCTGCGTCGTCCTCTTGAAGGACGGGCGGGTCGGCGAGGCCGCGCGCCTGTACGAGGCGGCGGTCGCCGCGCTTCCGCCGGACCGGGACGGCGCGCGCGACGCCGCCTTGGTTCACGCCACGATGCTCGTCTACGGCTGCCGGAGTGCGTCGCCGGACGACGATGCCATCTTCCGCCGGATGCGTGCTTATGAGGGCGATCCGGCGTGGAAGACCATGTTGCCGACCTTGCTGGCGGTGCGCCATTCCCAGCAAGGCGATCTCGATCAGGCGATGGCCGATATCGTCGAGGCGCGCAGCCACGCACAGGCCTCCGGCATCACCTACAACCTCATGTTCCTCGAGGTTCACCGGGCGATCGTCGCGCAGGCGCGCGGGCAATTGGCCGAGGCGCGGACATTGGTCGCCACCGCACGCCGGCGCTGGCGCGCCGCCTATCGCGAGGATCGTGGGGCCGAAACGGCGATTTCCGCCGTCGCCGCCCAGATCGCCTTCGAGCAGGGCCGCTGGGCCGAGGCGGAACGCCATGTCCAGCGTTCCGGACGGCGCCTGCCCGGGTCGGAAGCCTGGTTCGACATCTATATCGCCGCCTTCGAGCCCATGATCCGCCTGCAGGCCTTCGATCATGGCGTCGGCGCGGCGCTTGCCACCCTGGCCAATGTCCAGCGCCAGCTGATGGATCAGAGCCTGGAGCGTGTCGCCCATTTGCTCGACGCGCTCGCCGCCTGTCTGCACGGGGAGGAATGGCTGCGCACCGGCCATCCGGACCATGGCGAGGCACTTGCCTCCGTGTCGCCCGATCCACCCGATGCGCTGGCGACCTGGCAGGAGCGGGAGTTCGGCCTTCTCGCCAAATCCTATGCTGCTTTGGCCGGCGGCGATGTCCCGTTGGCCCGCACCCACCTCGACAGCCTCTTGCGCTTTGCCCGCCGCCGCGGCCTGCGCCGTGCCGAGCTTCGTGCACTGCTGCTCTTGACCGCGGTCGCCGATAGGGAGGGTGACGACAAGGCCGGCGCGCGCGCCTTTCGGTCGGCGCTTGCCCTCGCCGCCGAATGCCAGGCACGGGCCGTGTTCCGGATCATCGGCGGCCCTGCGGTGGCGCGGCACCTCGCCGCGGTCCGGGCGAAGCCGCCGGCGGCCATGGCCGCCTTCGTCGCCAGCCTTCCATCCGCCGCCGATGGCGAAGCCCGGGAATTGCGGCTGACGAAGCGGGAGCGACAGGTTCTTTCGGAGCTGGCGGCCGGCGGATCCGACAAGATGATCGGCCGCCGCATGGGGATGAGCGAGCATGCCGTCCGGTTTCACCTGAAGAATCTGTTCAAGAAGTTCGGCGTCCGCGATCGGGCAGCCGCCGCCTCGCGCTATCAGGCCCTGCCACACGACGTTTCCTGAAAAACCTCCTAAGTAGGATTCGAAACCTCCCAAGATCCGGCTTTGGCTTTCCGCCGCGCTTGTGGCCTTTTGAAGGGGCAGGCCGCGGCCGATGACAAGGCCGGACAGGCTCGAAGGCCAGGCGTCCGGTCCGGGCGCGGCAGGACAATGAAGCCAGGAGGGGATGATGATGAGCAAGAGCAAGGTCTGGAAGGTCGCAATGCTTGCCGGCACGATGCTGGCGGCGCCGGCGCTCGCACAGCCGGCGGCCGACCAGCCTCCGGCCGCTGAAGACGGCGCTGCCGACGACGGCATGGACATCGTCGTCACCGCCCAGCAGCGCAGCGAACGCCTGCAGGAGGTGCCGATCCAGGTGACTGCGTTCAGTGCGCAGCGGATCGAGGATGCCGGCATCAAATCCACCGCCGATGTCATCGCCCAGGTGCCGAACGTCACCTTCGACACCGGCAACAATTATCGCAGCAGCTTCATCACCATGCGTGGGCTGACCCAGATCAACAATGCCGATCCGCCCATCGCCTTCGTGCTCGATGGCGTGCCGCAGACCAACCAGGAGACGATCGGCGTCAGCCTGTTCGACGTCGAGCGGATCGAGGTGCTGAAGGGTCCGCAAGGCGCCTTGTACGGACGCAATGCCGTGGGTGGTGCGATCAATGTCATCACGAAGCAGCCGAGCAATGAGGTCGAGGGCTTCGCCAATGGCAGTTTCGCCAGCGGCCAGGCGATCAACGCGGCCGCCGGCATTTCCGGGCCGATCGTCGACGACAAGCTGCTGTTTCGTGTGTCGGGCAGCTACAAAAGCCGCGACGGGCAGATCGACAATGACTTCCTGGGCGACGAGGTCGACTTCATCGATCACGACGTCTCGGTCCGCGGCCGCTTGCTGTTCCGGCCTTCCGATCCGCTGACCATCGATCTTCGCGCCGAACATGGCGATTATCGTGCCGGCAGCAACTATTATTCCGCCATTTTTTCGGGCGATCCCAACGACTTCGTCGACCCGCAGATGAACTTCAAGGGCTTTTCGGACGGGCGCAATACCGATCTGACCGCGAAGATCGACTATGACCTGGCCTTCGCGACCCTGACGAGCATCACCAGCCACGGCCGCTTCGCGCAGAAGATCCGGGCCGATCTCGACTTCCGCAACCCGGTCGACTCGCCGGGCGGCTTCTTCGGGCTGGGCTTCCAGCTCGGCCAGGGCCAGAACCAGCGCATCACCACCACCAGCCAGGAAATCCGCTTGGTCTCGGCGAGCAACCAGCGGGTGCGCTGGCTGGCCGGCGGCTATTATCTTCACACCAAAAGAAGCCTCGTCACCCGCGGCTTCTTCGATCTGGACGGCGATCCCGGCCAGTTCGACAACCCGGCCTTGTGGCTGATCAACAAGAGCGAGCGCGGCAAGAATGATGCTTATGCCGGTTTCGCCCAGGTCGATTTCGACATCACCCCCAGCCTGACCCTGACCGGCGGCCTCCGCTACGATCATGACCGGCGGCGGCAGACCAATGTGGCCGACGACTCCACCCGAGAGGAAAGCTTCGATCACTGGCAGCCCAAGGTGACGGCGACCTGGAAGATCGACGACGATCGGCTGGTCTATGCGACCTACAGCACCGGCTTCCGTTCCGGCGGGTTCAACGCGCCGGACGTGACCGTGACCCGCTTCGACCAGGAAACGCTCAGGAACTACGAACTCGGCTTCAAGTCGCAATTCGCCGACCGGAAATTCACCCTGAACGGCGCCGCCTTCATGACCGACGTCCGCAATTATCAATTCTTCTATGTCGATGCCGCCACGGCGTCGCAGGTCATCGACACGATCGACAAGGTCCGCATCAAGGGACTGGAGCTCGAGCTGATCGCCCGCCTGGCGCGGGGGCTCGATGCCGCCGTCGCGATCGGCGTCCTCGACAGCGAAATCAAGCGCAGCCTGTTCCCGGAGGATGTCGGCAACAAGGCGCCGCGGACGGTGCCCTTCTCGGCGACCAGCTCGCTCCAGTACCGGACCGCCTTGTCCGGCAATGTCGAAGGGTTCGGCCGGATCGAATGGCAGCATTTCGGCAGGAAATATTGGTCGGCCGACAATGCGGCGGTCCAGAATGCCTATGACATCGTCAATCTGCGCCTCGGCGCCGAATTTGGCGCGATCGGCATTTATGGCTTCGTCAACAACCTGTTCGACGACCATTATTATGGCGAATTCTTCCAGCCGAAATATTCGGGTCTCGACGTCGCCATCGGATTTCCCGGGGCCCGGCGCAGCTTTGGCATCGAAGCGAAGGTGAAGTTCTGATCATGAGCGAGACTGCTTGCAGGATCGGCATCGACGTCGGCGGCACCAATACGGATGCGGTGCTGATGAAGGGCCGCGACGTCATTGCTACCGCCAAGAGCTTCACGACCGCCGACGTTCGCACCGGTGTCGTCAATGCCGTCACCATGATCCTGGATCAGGCGCCGGATCATCGCGGCGCCGTCAGCGCGGTGATGATCGGCACCACCCAGTTCGTGAACGCCTTCGTGCAGCGTCGCGGCCTCTCTCCGGTGGCGATCGTCCGGGTGTCCCTGCCCAAGGCGAACGGCGTGCCGCCGCTGGCCGGATGGCCGGACGACCTGGCCGACACGATCGGCGGTCATATCTACATGATCGGCGGCGGATCGCATTATCATGGCAAGGATTATGCGCCGCTCGACGAGCAAGCAGTGCGGGCGGCGGCGATCGACGCTGGCGCGAAGGGCCTGCGCGCCTTTGCCGTCACCTCCACGTTCGCGCCGATCCGGCCCGATCTGGAGGAAAAAGCGGCGGCGATCATCCGCGAGATCGTGCCCGATGCGCGCATCACCTTGTCCGCCAGGGTCGGCGGCCTTGGCCTGATCGATCGTGAGAATGCGGCGATCATCAATGCCAGCCTGGCCGATATGGCGCGGGACGTCATCGCCTCGCTCAAGGCGGCATTCCAGTCGCTCGGCATCCTGGCGCCCATCTATATCAGCCAGAATGACGGAACCCTCATCTCGACCGAGGTCGCCGCCGATTTCCCGATCCTCACCTGTTCGGCGGGGCCGACCAACAGCATTCGCGGCGCGGCCTTCCTGACCGGCCTCGACGAAGCCGTGGTGGCCGATATCGGCGGCACCACCACCGACATCGGGTTCCTCAAGAACGGCTTTCCGCGGGAAACCACGGCCGCCAATTATATCGGCGGCGTGCGCACCAATTTCCGCATGCCGGACGTCATGTCGATCGGCGTCGGCGGCGGCAGCCTCGTCCGCCAATCCGGCGACGGTTGGCGGACCGGGCCGGAATCCGTCGGCTTCCGGCTGCGCGAGGAAGCCCGCATCTTCGGCGGAGCGACCCTGACCGCGAGCGACATTGCGGTGCGCGCGGGCCAGGCGGACATTGGCGATCCGTCGCTGGTCGCGGACCTTCCGGACGCCGTGGTCGAAGCGGCGCTGGCCGACATTCACGAACAGATTGCCGAGACGATCGACCAGATCAAGACGAGCGACCATCCATTGCCGCTGGTGCTCGTCGGCGGCGGCAGCATCCTCGTTTCCCGCGAGATCCGGGGCACTTCGCAGGTGCTGCGGCCCGACCATGCCGAGGTCGCCAATGCGGTCGGCGCGGCGATCGCGCTGGTGAGCGGCCGGGTCGACAAATTATACGATGTCGTCGCGCTGGGGCGGGACGCCGCGATCGACCTTGCCAAGAGCGAGGCCGTGGCCGCGGCGGTCGAAGCCGGCGCCGTGCCGGGCGAGACCGACATCGTCGAAATCATCGAACTGCCGATGACCCATATGCAATCGGGCGGTACGCAGATCAGGGTGCGGGCGGTCGGCCCGCTGGCAGGCATCTCCTGAGCGGAGAAGGGCGAGACATCATGTTCCTGGTAGATTCCATTATCGACATTCAGGACATGGCGCGCGGCGCCGTGCTCCTCGGCACCGGCGGCGGCGGCGACCCCTATGTCGGCGAATTGTTCGTCCGCGCGCAGATCAAGCTCGGCAATTTCCCGCGCATCGTCGCATCGGAGGATATTGACGACGATGCCTTCGTCCTGTCGATCGCGGCGATGGGCGCGCCGACCGTGGTCATCGAACATCTGGTCAGCGACAGCACATTGTTGCGCCTGCTCGCCCGCGCCGAGGAACATTTCGGCCGGCGCGTCGACGCGCTGATCAGCGCCGAGATCGGCGGCGCCAATTCGATGTTCCCGCTGGCGCTGTCGGCGATTACCGGGCTGCCGGTGCTCGACGCCGACGGCATCGGCCGTGCGGTGCCCCATCTCGAAATGACGACGTTCAGCATCAATGGCTGCAAGGCCACGCCCGCGATCCTGATGGACGATAGCGGCAACGAAGTGATCGTCCAGGCGGTCGACGACAAGACGGCGGAGGAATTGTGCCGGGTCGTGACCGGGGCGATGGGGGCGATGGCGCTCGGCGCTTTCTATCCGATGAGCGGCCGGCAGGCGAAGGAGATCGCCGTGCAGCGCACCTTGACGCAGACCCTGGACATCGGCCGGGCGATCCGCACGGCGCGCGAACAGTCGCGGGACATATTCGCCAGCCTCATCCAGGTCCTGGAGGAACGCGACGGCCGGAAGGCGGCGATCCTGTTCGACGGCAAGATCGTCGATGTGACCCATGAGACGCGCGACGGCTGGCATTGGGGCCGCGCCACGATGCGCAGCCTGACCGATGCCGGGGACGAATTCACGGTCGACATCCAGAACGAGTTCACCGTCGCCCGGCACAATGGCCGGACCGCCGCCATCGTCCCGGATCTCATCACCATCCTCGATCGGGAGACCGGCGAGCCGATGACCGGGGAGATGCTGAGCTATGGACAACGGGTGAAGGTGCTGGGCTATGCCGCGGACGCGATGCTGCGCCTCCCGAACAGCCTTGAAGTGATCGGCCCGCGCGCCTTCGGCATCGACGAGGATTTCGTGTCGCTCGAGGAGCTTGTCGCCTGACCCAGGGGTCCGGAACAGTCGTCGCCGTCAGCACCGCCCGCCCGCGGTGGCAGGACATATATGGCCGCAAGGTCTTTACCGCGATCGTCCGCGACGCCGCCGATGGGCCGGTCCGCTTCGGCAAAAGCGGGCCGGAAGGCAATGAGACCGCCGTCCATACCGAACAGGTCTATGCCTTCTTCGCCGAACATTATGATCATTGGGCCGCGGCGCTGAACGTCGATCGCGGCGCCTGGGCGGATTGCCATTGGGGCGAGAATCTCATGTTGCGGGGATCGTTGCGGGAGGAGAATCTCCATGTCGGCGACCGCTTCAGGATCGGCGAGGCCTTGCTGGAGGTCACGTCGCCGCGCATCCCCTGCTTCAAGCTCAGCTGGCGGCTGGGCCAGCCGGAGCAGTTTCTCGGGCAACTGATCGCCAGCGGGTTGATGGGCGTCTATTTCCGGGTGATCGAGCCGGGCTCGATCGGACCCGGCGATGCGATCGTGCGGGAGCATGAAGCGGCGGAGGCCATCACCGTCCTCGCTCTGTCGAAACTTCTCCACGATCCCACCATCACCGATGTCGACGTGCTGGGCCGCGTCCTGTCCACGCCCGGGCTTGGCGGCCAGGCGTCCGGCATGATCCGAAAGCGCATCAACGCGCTCACCGACGGGCTATTGATGGCGCGCGGCCGCTGGCAGGGATGGCGGCGCTTCATGGTCGACGATGTCCGGGTCGAGGCGGAGGGGATCAAATCCTTCCGGCTCCGGCCGGCGGACGGCGGCCCGATCGGCGGCTATCGGGCCGGGCAGTTCCTGACCGTCCGCCTTCCGGACGAAGCCGGCGGCCATGTCCGGACCTGGAGCCTGTCCGATTATGACCAGCAGGCCGGTCATTATCGTTTGTCGGTGAAGCAGGCGCCGGGTGGCCGCGCTTCGGCCTGGCTGCATGAAAAGCTTCCGGTCGGTGCGGAGGTCGAGGTGCGCCCGCCGGCGGGTCGTTTCGTCCTGGACAGGGGCGGCTTTCTCCGGACCGTCATGATCAGCGCCGGGATCGGCGTCACGCCGATGCTTGCCATGCTGAAAGCCCATGCCGAACGGGGCGCGGAGGCGCCGCCGCTGCTCTGGATCCACTGCACGCATTCCGGGCGCACCCACGCCTTTCGCGAGGAAGTCGACGCGCTCCTGGACAAGCTGCCCGGCGCGGTCCGGCGGATTTTCTACTCCAGGCCCGAACCGGACGATGTGCTCGGCGTGGATTATGATTTCGCCGGGCGCGTCACCGCAGAGGCGGTCGCCGCGATGCTGCAGGAAAGCTACCGGCTCGCCCCGTTCGGCCGCGCCCTCGAGCTGACCGGCGACAATGCCGACTTCTATCTGTGCGGACCGCCGGCCTTCGAACAGGTCGTTCGCGATGCGTTGGGCGCCGGCGGGGTCAATCCCGCCTTGATCAGGTCGGAAAGCTTCAACCCCGCCGGTGCGGCGGGCGCGGCGCTGGACACGCCGGAGCGGTCGGACATCAGCTTCGTCGGATCGAACCGGGCGACTGTCTGGCTGAAAGACGACGATGCCACATTGCTCGAGGTGGCGGAGGCCTGTGGGATCGATGTCGAGAGCGGATGCCGCATGGGCCTGTGCGGGACGTGCGAAGTCGGCCTGCGAAGCGGAGAGGTCGGCTATGTCACGCCACCCGCCGCGCTGCCGGAGAGGGGCCGCGTCCTGCTCTGTTGCGCCCAGCCGCTTTCGGCGAAGGTCGAGATCGAGGCTTGAGATTCGCCGGACGGTCAGTACCCGGCTGGCCACGCATCCCGTCACGCCGCACAAGGGAGGCGAGACCATGTCCGCTCATCCACTTTCGGTTGCGTAACAGCGGCTGTTCCTCGCAACTTTAGCCTCCTATGGTTGAAAGCATCGCGGCGCGGACGGCTCTGCGCGACAGGGGAGGTAATATGGCGAAGATGGCATTGGCATGGGCGGCGCTGTTCGGCTTGGTCGCCGCCGCACCGGCATCAGCGCAGCCCGACCAGTCGGATGGCGCAAAGGTGCGGCTGGAATGGGGCGTCCAGATTCCGATGCGCGACGGCACCAGGCTGAACGCGACCGTCTACAGGCCGAAGGCCGAGGCCAAACCGGATTTCTGCGTCTTCACCCTGACGCCTTATATTTCCGAATCCTATCATGAGCGCGGCATCTATTTCGCCGCGCACGGCGTGCCGTTCCTGACCGTCGACGTCCGCGGCCGCGGCAATAGCGAGGGGCAGTTCCGGCCGCTGATCGCGGAGGGCGACGATGGCCGTGACGTGGCCGAATGGCTGGCCAGGCAGCCGGAATGCAACGGCAAGGTGTCGATGTGGGGCGGCTCCTATGCCGGCCATGATCAATGGGCGACGGCGGTGCGGCGGCCGGCAGGCCTTGCGACGATCGTCCCGGTCGCTTCGCCCTGGGCGGGCGTCGACTTTCCGTTCCAGAACAATGTCACCATGCCTTATGTCTTCCAGTGGATGATGTTCACCGGCGGCAAGGCGCTGCAGCCCAATCTCGCTTTCGACAGCGGCTTCTGGAATGCGATGCTGCGCGACCGATTCGAAAAAGGCCTGTCGTTCCGCAGCCTCGGGCAAAGTCTCGGCGGCGACCAGGCGGTCCTGAAGGAATGGCTCGATCACCCGATGGTCGACGAATATTGGGACAGCTATAATGCGACGCCCGAGCAGCTCGCCGCGCTCGACATACCGATCCTGTCCATCACCGGCAGCTATGACGGCGACCAGCCGGGCGCGCTCAAATGGTATGACGAACATATGAAGGCGGCGACGCCGGAGCAGAAGGCGCGCCACTTCCTGATCATCGGCCCCTGGGATCATGCCGGCACGCGCACGCCGCGCGCCGAATTTGGCGGCCTCAAAATGGGTCCGGCCAGCCTCATAGACATGAACAGGCTTCATCTCGACTGGTATCGATGGACGATGGCGAACGGGCCCAAGCCCGATTTCCTGAAGAAGCCGGTCGCTTATTATGTGATGGGCGCAGACACATGGCGTCATGCCGATAGCCTGGCGGCGGTGACCGCACGCGAGACGGCCTACTTCCTCGATTCCGCGGCCAATGCCGACAAGGTGATGGCGTCCGGGTCGCTCGCGGCGGCGGACCCCGGCAAGGGCAAGCCCGATTCCTACGTCTATGACCCGCGCGACGTCTCGCTTGCCGCGCTGGAATCCGAGGTCGATCCGACCATGCTCAACGACCAGCGCCTGGTCCTCGCCAAGGATGGCAGGCAATTGGTTTATCACAGCGCGCCGTTCGACCGGCCGACCGAGATTAGCGGCTTCTTCAAGCTGAAAGCCTGGATCGCCATCGACCAGCCGGACACCGACATCCAGGCGACGGTCTATGAGATCGATGGCGCCGGCAACAGCATCCAGCTCAGCAGCCAGGTCATTCGGGCGCGCTATCGGGAAAGCCTGCGCGAAGCCCGTTTGGTCACGACCACCAAACCCTTGCTCTATGATTTCGATCGCTTCACCTTCGTGTCGCGGCAGATCGCCAAGGGCAGCCGGCTGCGGCTGGTGGTCGGCCCGATCAATTCGATGTTCGTCGAGAAGAATTTCAACAGCGGCAAGACGGTCGCCGACGAGACGATGGCCGATGCGCGGGCGGTGAAGGTGAGCCTGTTCCACGATCGCGCGCATCCCAGTGCGCTCTACATTCCGTTCGGCCACCCTTGAGCCGCGGGGCAGGGCTGTTGCGAACATGATCGAAAGCCGGACCCGTCTCTTGCTGGTGGAGCAGTTCGACGTCGCCTGGTCCTTGGCCTGCTATCATCTCGAAGGGGTGACGGACGGGGAATGTCTCTGGGAGCCCGCCTCTCCTTGCCTCCATGTCCGCCGCCAGGACGACGGCGCATGGCGTCCGGACTGGCCGGAGACGGAAGGCTATGACATCGGCCCGCCTTCGATCGCCTGGACGACCTGGCATATCTGTTTCTGGTGGACCAACGCCTTCCGGGGCCAGCAAGGCGAGACGCCGCTCGCGCCGCAGGCCGTGACCTGGCCGCGCGATGCCGATCTGATCCGCTCGTCCGTCCGGTCGCTGCACGAGCGCTGGCGGGCGCTGCTCGAGCGATGCGACGAGGCTGGTCTTCAGGAAAGCCGCGCGGAAAGCTGGACGATCCCCAATGCCTCGCTCGAAAGGATCGCCGCCTGGCTCAATGTGGAATTGATGAAGAATGCGGCGGAGATCGGCGTGATGCGATTTCTCCATGCGACGCATCGATCGCCGCGTCCATCTTGAGGCCTGCGCCCGGGAAATTCTCATTAATCTAAATTATTTCAGCCTGTTGCAGCAGGAACTCCCGACCTCGGGCGCACGTTTGGTCGGCGATTTCCATCGCTGGGAGGCATGAATGAAGGACGATGCCCGTTCTTATTTTCGCGATCGCGCGGAGACGGAATTGCAGGCAGGACGATCGGCGGCGCATCCGGAGGCGGCAAAGGCCCACTTCCTGCTCGCCGGCTTCTATTTCGACCGCACGTTCAACAGCGTAGCCGAAAGTGGGGAGACCGATCATGCCCCAGGGTGACAAAGACAAATATACCGACAAGCAGAAGCGCAAGGCGGAGCATATCGCCGAAGGCTATGAAGATCGCGGGGTTTCCAGGAAAGAGGCCAAGTCGCGCGCTTATGCGACCGTGAACAAGGAATCGGGAGGCGGCAACAAATCCGGTTCGGGACGCGGGAAGAAAGACAGCCACGAAAGCGCGCGCAAGGGTGGCCGCAAAGGCGGCGCGACGGCGTCCAGCCGCTCGGCTGCGGCCAGGAAGGGCTGGGAAACCCGTCGCCGCAACGGCAACGGCTAGAGCTTGACAGTTCGAGGTGGAGGCGCTTCGCGCTTCCACCGATCATATTCTTTTTGGGATGTTCAGGGCAGGATTTTCTCCCTCGAGCGGCAGGCTCCGCCACCCGGCATTCACCCTTTGGACGACCTGCCGGAACATAGGTTAATGTTGTTCCGTCGCGCTATGTTAAGGTGCGTCCATCGCTGGAGGTTACACTTCGGGCTCCAGCGGCTGAGAGATCCTATGCGCTCCCGCCCCTTTGCGGAGAGCGACAATGACCACTTCCCAAAATGTTCTGGAACCGATGCTGCGCAAGTTCGAATTGCGCGCCCCGCTCGACGAATCGGACCGTCAGGCATTTCTTGCACTGCCTTGCCGCGTCCAGATGATCGAAGCGAATGTCTATATCCTCAGGGAAGGCGATCGCCCGGACCGATCCTGCATGATCGTTTCCGGGTTCGCCGTCCGTCACAAGGTCACCGTGGAAGGTGCGCGGCAGATCGTCAGCCTGCATATCCCGGGCGATTTCCTGGATCTGGACGGGTCGCTCCTGACCGTCGCCGATCACAATCTGCAAACGCTGACCCGCGGCGAAATGGCGTTCATTCCGCGTTCGGCCGTCCGCGAACTGATCCTCGACCATCCCAAGCTCGGCATGGCGATGTGGATCGATACCTTGATCGATTCCTCCATCTTCCGGGAATGGGTCGCCAATGTCGGCCGGCGCGATGCCCGTTCGCGCATCGCCCACCTGCTTTGCGAGTTCTCCCGCCGGCTCGAAATTGCCGGCCTGACGGAAAGCTACGGCTACGAACTGCCGATGACCCAGGAACAGCTCGCCGACGCCACCGGCCTCATCTCGGTCCATGTCAATCGCGTGCTGAAGCGTCTCGCCGAAGAAGGGCTTATCCAGCGGACGCGGCGGCACGTGGCGATCCCGAACTGGGAAAGGCTGCGACGGGTCGCCGGCTTCAACGAGACCTATCTTCATCTCAACCAGATCGACGCCGCCATGCCTGCCGCCCGTGCGATCTAGGATCCGGACCCTGGCGTTCCGCCATTTTTTTTCGGCGATTCATTAACTATGTAATGGCCGGCTTTCCCACACCCATTATTGATGGTGGCGGAGAAAGGCCATGAGCAGCAACGACGAAAATATCTATCATCAGAGGCGCGCTCGGGAAGAGATGGACCTGGGCTATCGCGCCGATCATCGCTGTGCCGCCGAGTCTCATTTCAGGCTCGCTTCGTTGCACATGCAACGCATCGCCGCGGGAGCGGGCGTCTCCGCCGATGTCCAGGAAATGCTCGTCGGGACGTGATGCCTTCCGCTTGCGCTAAGTCTTCATTGCCGCATCGTTCATGCCGATATCCGATAGCCCGTTGAGGGGCTGAAAGCCGACCTCCGCCATTCCCCATGCTTCGGCAGGGTCGGCGACGTCAGGTTCCACGTCATGATCCGAGGATGCGGCAGCCGGGCAGCCCGGCGAAGCGCCCGCTTCGATACCCTCCTCGGCCTTGAGCAGATCACCCGCCCATGCAGCGCCGTCTCCGATGCAGAGGCGCAGATCGTCAATTTCGAGGTCCGGCAGGCCGGCCTTGCAGCGGATCGTTTCCCAACTGCGCGTCAGCGAACGATAGGGCTGCTGCGTCTTCGCGTTGACGAACAGATGGAGCGCGCCTTCGCTACGGGGCATGTCGCGGATCGAGGCGATGGCCGCTTCCGGCACTTTGATCTCGCGGATCTGCCCCGATCGCGACGGCGGCAGGGTCCAGATGCCGAGATCGAGGTCCAGGTCGCTCCATTGCGCCTGCAGCAGGTCGCGTTGCCGGGCGCCGGTCAGGACCAGCAGGGCCACGATATACCTGAGCTGGCGATTGTGGCTCGCCTTGATCGCATCGATCAGCCGCGCGGCCTCCCGATCCGTAAGCGTCGCGACATGGGCATAAGCCGATTTCAGCGCGGCCTGCGACGGGCGCCCCTCGGCCTCCGCCGCATCGTCTTCCGCATCCTGCGCGGACATGCCCAGATGATCCAGTATCGCCTGCAGCCGCGCCACGATCTCGGGCGGACAGTTTTCGTCATTCGCCTTGGCGGTGAGCCATCCGTCCACGTCCTGGTCGGCGATCTGGTCGCGGCGGAGATGGCCGAAGCGGGGCAGGATATGCTGGCGCAGATGGCGGTCGTCTATCTCCTGCCTTGGGCGATCGTCCTTGAGCTGGTCGAGATAGCGTATCGAAAGCTCGCGCAGCGTCGGCGGCCGGGCCTCGTTGCGGCGGTCCGTCGCCGCTGCCCTTTGCTCCATCGGCCCGTCTTCATTGGCGGGCGCGGCGGCACAGGCGCCGATTTCCAGGCCCAGCCTGGCCGCCAGTTCCTCCGGCGTGATCGGCAGCGCGCCCTCGCCGGTTCGGAACATGTCGAGCTGCGTATCCGTCGGCAGGCCCGCTTTGGCGAGGGCATAAGCCGAAAAGCGGTTGCCGGTGCGCAGGCTATTGTCGCCGTCCAGCATCAGCGGTTCGTGGAAGGAAATGCCGTGGCGCTGGCCGCTCGACCGCCTGACGCGCCCGAAGGCGAGCTCGCCATTGCCGAAATTGATCGCCAGCAGATCGCCGACCGGAATCTCGTCGAGCCCTTCGACCAGCGCCCCGGATTCGGAGATGTTGCGGATCAGGATCGGCTGGTGGCCGCTTGCGGAAATGGCGCTGGCCTTGCGGAACATGGCCTGCCGGTCGCTGCGCTGCCGGGTCGGGCCGGACGGCGGCAATATCCATTCGCCATTTTCGATCTTGCGGCTCAGGACTTCGCTGCGGACCGCCTCGCTATAGACATAGCCCTGGACGTGGGTGGCGCCCAGGTTGCGGACGAGCTGCAGCTGATCGAGGGATTCGATGCCCTCGGCCGTGGTTTCCATTTCGAGCGCGTCGGCGAGCGCGACGATGGCGGCGATGATCGCCCGGTTGCGGGATCCGGGCAGGGTGGCCGCGCGGACGAAGCTCTGGTCGATCTTGATCTTGTCGAACGGAGCCTTCTTCAAATAGCCGAGGGACGAATAGCCGGTGCCGAAATCGTCGAGCGCCAGCCGCACGCCGATCTGCTTCAGGGTGGAGAACATCGCATCGGTCTGCGGGCAATCGTCCAGGAACACGCCTTCGGTGATTTCCAGCTCCAGCCGCTCCGGCGCCAGGCCCGACGCCGCCAGCGCGGACAGGACGATCTTGGGCAGCGAATCGTGGGTGAACTGGACCGGCGATACGTTGACGGCGACGCGCAGCTTGCCGGGCCAGGAGGCCGCATCCTGGCAGGCCTTGCGAAGCACCCATTCGCCCAGCGGGCGGATCAGATCGGCTTCCTCCGCGATCGGCACGAAGATGGTCGGCGAGATCGGGCCGCGCACCGGATGGTTCCACCGGATCAAAGCTTCCACACCGGTGGCGCGATTGGTCCTGGCGTCGACGATCGGCTGGTAGGCGAGCTCGATCTCGTCCCGCGCGAGCGCGTCGCGCAGATCCTCCTCCAGCAGCCTCTTATCCTCGGCGACGCGCAGGAGCTGGCTCGAAAAGAAGCTGAAGCGGCCGCGCCCGCCGGCCTTGGAGGCGTAGAGCGCGAGATCGGCATTGCGGATCAGCTCGTCGCGGGTGCGGCCGTCCGCCGGGGCGATCGCGATGCCGATCGAGGCGCCGATCACGCAGCGGCTGCCGGCCACGGAATAAGGCTGGGCGAGGCTGGCGATGATCCGGGTGGCGATTTCTCCCAGCCGCTTGCGGTCCTCGCAATCGGCGACGATGATCTGGAATTCGTCGCCGCCGAGCCGCGACACATTCTCCCTGTCGCCGATGATCCGCAGCAGCCGCTCGGCGACCTGGTTGAGCAAGGCGTCGCCGGCCGGATGGCCGAGGGTGTCGTTGACCTGCTTGAAGCGGTCGAGATCGATCATCAGGATCGCGCAGGGCCGGCCGTGATGGTTGCTGGCGGCGAGATTGGCTTCCAGCACCTCGGCCATGCGGCGCCTGTTCGAAAGGCCGGTCAGGCTGTCATATTTGGCGAGCTGCGACGCATATTCGGAAGATTTGAGCTGTTCGGTGATGTCGATGGCGCTGCCCCGGAAGCCGGAAAATTCGCCTGTCTGATCATATTGCGGACAGCCGGAGACCGACCACCAGCGTTCCTCCAGCGAGCCGGCGGCGCGAAGCGCGAGCTTTTCGAACCGGGTGCGCTTGAGCAGGACGAAGGGCAGGGTGCGGCCCGTATCGGATCCGTCCTTCATCACCTCGAACAGGTCGGCGAAGTCCGCGCCGATCAGCGCCTCCTGTCCGTTCCGCAGGAATTCGCGGACGGTGTCGCTGAGGTAGGTGAGCTTCCCGTCCCGGTCGGTCGACCAGAACCAGCCCTGCCGGGATTCCTCGAAATTGCGGACGAGCAACAGGGTCTCGGCAAGATCCTGCGAGGCGTTTCCGCTCGGGCTCCGCCGCCCGAGCATGGCGGGCACGCGGCTCAGGAAGTCGCCGGCCGACGCATCGGATTCCGCCGCCTTGCCCCCACGCCCCCATTTCCCCGCAGCCACATTCACCTCGATCCGCCATTCTCCCGACCTCCGTGACAGCGGACATTTCCATTCGGCCTAAGGTACAGGGTTAGCGGGACGGTAAGCATCGTCGGGGGTGTTGCCCCGGGCGAGCGGTTTGAGGCCGGTCGCCGCCATCCCGATGGGACAAATGGAGCCTGTTCAGGATGTGGATGACCTGTTTGCAGAAGTGCCGCGATGTGGCACAGCATCGGTCGACATTCGATCGAGAGGAAGCAACATGAACAATTTTCCGCACGTCAATCGCCGTCACATGCTGGCCGGGGGCGCCGCCGCTGCGGCCGCCGTGGCGCTGACGCCGGGCATGGCCTTCGCGGCCGAAGCCTATTCGGCGCGCGCGCGCCAGCTGATCGATCGATCTTTGGTGATCGACATGCTGGCGGTGCTGCGGATGGATTTCGCGCCGGACGTCCATGCCAGGCCGATGACGCCGACCGAGATCGCCGATTGGCGGGCGAGCGGGATCAATGTGCTCCATAATGCGATCGGCATCGGCGGCCGCGACGCACGGACCGAGACGCTCGAATTCATCGCGGCGTGGAGCGGCTTCGTCGGCCGCAATGCCGGCCTTTTCTCCCTGATCGGAACGGTCGCGGACATGGATCGCGCGAAGGCCGAGAAGAAGATCGGCGTCATCATCGGCCTGCAGAATAGCGAGCATTTCCGCGACGCGGACGATGTCAAAGTCTTTCACAGGCTTGGCCAGCGCTGTTCGCAGCTAACCTATAACAGCCAGAACATGCTGGCATCCGGATCGACCGAACGGGTCGATGGCGGCGTCACCGATTTCGGCGTCTCGATCATCAAGGCGATGAACGAGGTCGGCATGCTGGTCGACGTATCGCATAGCGGCGACAGGACGACGCTGGATGCGATCGCGATCTCGGAAAAGCCGATCGCCTTCACCCACTCCAATTGCCGGGCGCTCACCAACCATCCGCGCACCAAGACCGACGAGGCGATCAAGGCGCTGGCGGCGCGGGGCGGCGTGATGGGCATTACCGGCGTCCGCAATTTCGTGAAGGCCGACGAGCCCACCGACATCAGCCACATGGTCAATCATATCGACCATGTCGTGCAATTGGTCGGCATCGACCATGTCGGCATCGGATCGGACGCCGATCTCTACGGCTATGACGACATGCCGGCGGATCAGTACAAGGCGCTCAAGGCCGGCTACAAATCCAGCTACGCCTTCCGCGACAAGATCGACACGGACGGCTACGATCATCCCCGCAAGAATTACAATCTGGTCGAAGAACTGATCCGCCGCAAATATTCGGACGCGGATATCCAGAAGGTGCTGGGCGGCAATTTCCGGCGGTTGCTGACGACAGTCTGGGGCGGGTGAGGCCACAGCGCTTCCATTCCCTTGCCGTCATCCCGAACTCGATTCGGGATCCAGGGTCGCGGCCGCGCTGCGGCTTTTAATCCGGCTTCCGGATGCGGCCCAGCCTGGACCCTGAATTAGATTGATGTCTATCCCATCGAAACATGTAAGGACATCTGCTATATAGTCATCCATGAGCAACAGGGCCCCCACGCTTCGACAGTTTCAGGACCGCTTTCCGACTGAGGATAGCTGCCTCGATCACCTGTTTCAGGTTCGCTATGGCAGGGACTTCACCTGCCCCAAGTGTGAGCGTCCAGCGAAGTACAGCCGCGTGAAGACCCGTCGCGCTTATCAGTGCAACTGGTGCGCTCATCAGCTTTATCCGACCGCCGGCACGCCGTTCGATCGCACCCGCACCAGCCTTCGCGATTGGTTCTACGTCATGTTCCTATTCACGACGACGCGGAACGGCGTTGCTGCAAAGCGCGTCGAGCGTGAGATCGGCGTGACCTACAAGACCGCATGGCGCATGTGCCATGAGATCAGGAAATATCTGGGCGTGCCTGGATAGCGACGATCCCTTGGGCGGCATTGGCGAGACTGCCGAAGTCGACGAGACGAGGAAGCGCGGGATCAACGGCGCCCACATTCACGTCAGCGGGAAGCATCTCCCGAAGTATCTGGGCGAGTTTGAGTATCGCTGGAACATGCGGGCTGTTCCCCAGCTGATGCTGGACCGGCCGCTTTTTTCCTTCGTGCGGTAGGGGCCTCACCAGACACCATCGCAAACACCAGATCGTCAAATCGTCTGGAGATTGTCGCGTTCGCCATCAGGAACCTCAAAACACTCTTCAAAGCCAGAATATGCTGGGCGCAACAGATAGGCGTTATAGGCCTCGTCTTGCTCACGCCAAACTTCATCATAACCACCGACGCCGTTCAGCCTTGCTCTCGCGTTGAGACGATCAATGGGTGATTTACCCGTAAGGCGTTGCCAAAGCGATCTTCGGGGCCACTCACGTTTCACCTCTTCCTCGTTTAGCATAACGCGGCGATGAAGCACGTTCGCGTGACAGAACGAGTGAGGCGGTTCGCTCAACACCAGTTTATACCAATTGAAATCTCCCAAGGCCCACTCCCTAAAGTTCATATCATAGGGTCCCTTGGAAGGTATTTGTTCACGATATTTTTGATAGCTCCAGCTATTCAAACGACCCAAGCCAAGCCGAAAAACCATTTCTTCACCAACAAGATCCACCCACCGATCATCGGCGTTTGCGGGTAGTGACGCAGCCCAAGCCGAGTGCTGAGCAACCCAGCGAGCCGCCTTGTGAATTGGCATGTTTGGTAGCTTTGGCTGTTGGTCCTCAAATTTTGTCCTGGTCTTATGATACCAGACAAATAGCCACAGGAATGCAAGCCCGGCAAAAATTGACTGCCTCATCCACGGCTCAATCGACCACCTGATATTGGTCATAAAGCCAAGCGCCTGGAACCAGCGCAGCGGGTCGCTGACAGCAGCGATTGCCAGACCGATCGCGCCCGACAAGCCTTTTGAAAAATCCCATGCAGACTGAGCGACTCGGAACATGACGGCTCCGTACCAGATTTGCCGATACATGTCCAAAGGGGATAAGTGCCAACTGAATTCAGGGTGACGAAGAAAAAGGAAAGCCGGCCGATTTGACGTCGGCCGGCTTTCGCTTTGTCGTGGAGGATCGGGAGATCGGCCTGCCTTCCCGGCCGCCCCTTACTTCACCTCGGTATAGGCATATTCGTGCTGGCTGTCGCGGATCGTCAGCGTCCGGCCGGCATCGCTGGTGCCGACCACCGCATCGACGCCGATATTGCCGCCGCCGACCGAGACGATCGAGACGGTGCCGTCGGGATTCTTGCGGGTGGCGAGCGGGCCTTCGATGAAGCCGGCCTTCATCCACTTGCCGCCGTCCTTGTCGCTGATCGTGATGATGCGGCCTTCGCTGTCGCGATAGCGGGTCGCGAGGTTGGCGAAGATGGCGGGATCGCCGGGAACCGTGAGGCGCGCGCGGCGGACTTCGGCGCTCGCCTTCAGCCTTTTGGCCGCGGCGGCGACGGCCTGCGCGGCTTCCGGCTTCCCGTCATAGACGACCTCCAGCAGCCGGCGGAGGAACGGCCCGAGCATGGACGCGCCGGGATCGGAATTGGTGAGCATCACCGCGCCGATCCCTTCCTGGGGAAGGACCCAGAAGCTGCTATGATAGCCTTGCAGCGTCCCGCCATGGGTGACGACCTGGACGCCGGATTCGATCCGGTCCATCAGGCCCATGCCGTACCAGGCGTCTTCGCCGAGCGGCACGCCATGTTCGCGGCGCTTCAATATATTGGCCTCGCTGACGATCCTCTTGCCGTTGGGCGCGATGCCCTTGGTGATTTCGAGCTGGGCGTAGCGCGCCATGTCGGCGGCGGTCGACCAGGCGCCGCCGGCCGGACGATGGGGCACGATCAGATGGTTGAACGTGTTCGGGATCTCGACGAGATTGCCGTTCACGTCCAGGCCGTGCGGACGCGCCCAATTGCCCGTTTCCGCCGCCGCATTGTCGAAGCCCGTATCCTTCATGCCCAGCGGGTCGAAGATCCGCGTCTGCATCGCCTTGTCGAAGGCGGCGCCGATTTCCATGTCCGGATAGGCGAGATGCCCGCCCAGATAGCCGGCGGCCGACGCCATCAGGTTGCTATACTGGAACAATTCGCCGAACTTGCTGGTCGGCTTGGTCAGGGAAAGCTGCCGGAACGTGTCGGAGGCCGGCACGCCTTCGCTGTCCAGGATGAAGGCATAATCCTTTCGCGGCAGGCCGGTGCAGGCGCAGACCAGGTGGCGCACCAAAGTGGATTCGGTCGCCTCGTCGCTGCCCAGCCGGAAGGACGGGTAGAGATCGGTCACCTTCTGATCCCAGCGCAACTTGCCTTCGTCCGCCATCACCGACAGCAGCAGGGTCGCCATGCCCTTGGTGTTCGAAGCGATCATGAACTTGGTATTCTCGTCGACCCGCTCGGTGCCGCCCAGTTCGCGCACGCCGACGCCGCCCTGCCAGACGACCTTGCCCTGATCGATCAGGGCGATGCCGACGCCGGGCACGCCCAGTGTCTGGGCGGACTGGGCGACGAAATCGCGCAATTCCTGGATCTTGTCCGGGGTCAGGCGATGCGCCTTCCTGCCGGCGAAACTTTCCGGCTTGTAGCCGGCCGGGCGGAGGCTGCCCTGGATCAGCCCGGCCGCCGCCGATCTCTTGTTGGCGGTCGCCTCGCCGCCTTCGGCGATCACGACCGTCCAGGCCTTGCCGACCCGCATCGCCGAGGCCGAGGCCATCTTCTTCTCGTTGGGCGAGGTTTCGTAGGCGACGCTCAGCCGCTCGTCCCATCCGTCGCCGGGCGTGCCGGGCACGGTGAGCCGCGGCGTCCGCGCCGCCTGCGGCTTGTAGAGCGACCAGGCCCTGGCGACCGCCGCCGGGCCGTCTGCCGCCTCGCCGATATTGACCACCGCAATGTCCAGATCCCCTTCCGGCGCACTGAAGATGGTCGCCGGACCCTTGACGATCACCGACCAATCCTTGGGCTGGGTGAAGGCGATGCCGGCGGCGGTCTGGCCCGGCGTATCGGCCGGGGCGGGCGCCTGGGCCATGAGCGGAAGCGGCAGGGCCAGCAAAGCGAGGGCCAAAGCGAGTTTCACTGCAAATTCTCCTGTCTGTCTCGGCGCCGCCGAGGGAATTTCCGAATTGCGATTTTTAAGAAATGCAATTTTTCGGGCCAGATTCGTCTTATCTGAAAATAAGCGTCGAGACCAAGCGAATGTCAATGCGGTTCGGCGCGGCTTTACCCGGCCGGCGGATCGCGGCAAGGCGCGTGGCGAAAGATGAGCGGAATGCGAACCGAGGACGTCTGGATCGATGCGCCGCAAGGCCGGCTGTTCGCGCGGGTCTGGCGCCCGTCCGATGGCGAGGCGGGATCGCCGCCGATCATCCTGTTCCACGATTCCCTGGGCGCCGTTTCCCTGTGGCGCGACTTTCCCGGACAGCTCGCCGAAGCCGCCGGCCGGACCGTCATCGCCTATGACCGGCTCGGCTATGGCCGGTCCGACCCCAACCCGCACAGGCCCGGCGCCGGCTTCATCCGTGAAGAGGGGCGCATCAGCCTGCCGGCGCTGCGCGCGCGGCTCGACGTCGATCGGATGATCCTGTTCGGCCACAGCGTCGGCGGCGGCATGGCGGTCGCCGCCGCTGCCGCCTTTCCCGACGATGTGCTGGGCGTCGTGACGGAATCCGCGCAGGCCTTCGTCGAGGATCGCACGCTTGCGGGAATCCGGGACGCGCAAAAGGCCTTCGCCGATCCCGCGCAGATGGAAAGGCTGGCGCGCCATCATGGCGACAAGGCGCCCTGGGTGCTGGCGGCCTGGACCGGAACCTGGCTCGACGAGGCGTGGCAGGACTGGAGCCTGGAAGCGGAACTCCGGCGGCTGCAATGCCCAATCCTCGCCATTCATGGCGACAAGGACGAATTCGGATCGGAGCTGCATCCGGAGCGGATCGTGTCGCAGGTGCCGGCGCCGGGCGAAATGCTGCTGATCCAGGATTGCGGACATGTCCCGCACCGCGAGAAGGCCGATCTGGTGCTGGCGGCGGTGACGGCCTTCGTCGGCAGGCTTTGAGCCAATGCCGGTCCAAAAGCATCGTGCTGAAAAGTGGGTACCGGTTTTCAGCTTTTCACGATGCGATAACGAAGGTCCAAAAGCATCGTGCTGAAAAGTGGGTATCGGTTTTCAGCTTTTCACGATGCGATAACGAGGGTCCAAAAGCATCGTGCTGAAAAGTGGGTACCGGCCGGGGCGTCCAGGCGCGTAGAGTGTGCCAATGCGGCGGGTTCGACCGGCGAGGTCGATATGGACCTCTACGTCAGGCATTGGATTTCCGCTTTCTGATCCGCACGCGCTGTGGAAGGTCCTCGCTCGAAAGCGCGAGCCCGATCGGATCCTGCGCAGGATCGGCCAGATTACCAAGCCCTTCGAGCAGCCCGAGCGCCTGCAGCACTGCCGCATAGATGCCCATGCCGACCGTGGGATCGCCCTTTTCGATCTTCAGCAGGGTCGGTCGCGACGTGAAGGCGCGCTCGGCCACGACGCTCGCCGGCAGATGCCGACGACGCCGGGCATCGCGAATGTCCGCGCCCAATTTGCGAAGTGTGCGCCTGACGTTGACGGTTGGGTGGTGAGGTCGGGTCATAACGTAAACTATATGTTCCCTTAACGGTATTTAATGTAAAATATGAACTACGTTATGTCAATCGCAAGGCGGGCGGTTGCTTCGCTTTGGCTGTGCCGGCTATTCCTCCGGTGGAGAATTGACGTCCAGCGCGACGGCACGATACGGCGCGGCATAAGGCGACGGGCGAATATAGGATCGGCAGTGGAGCGGAGCCTTTTAGCACTGACATTGACGATCTGGCTGGCCTTCGCCGCTTTGGTTCCCGCACGCGCACAGGGGCCGGGCGATCCGGTGCTGGTGCTGACGGGGGCGGAGCTGGTGGCCTCGCGCGGCGAAAGCTTCGCCCGCTATCGGTTCGATGTCGCCAACAAGGATGTGCTGCCTGCGGATCTGTTCGCGGCGGCGCCGACGCTGCCGCCGTGCGGCAATAACAGCAATTCGTCGCGCACCTGGGTCGATTTCTTCGCCCCGGGCGGAAAGCGTCTCTACGGCTTCTGTTCGCTGCGGGAGCCGGCCGATCTCGACACGATCTGGTTCGCGCTGCCGGAAAAGGAGGCGCCGCCCGCCGGCGTCTATATCATCCTCAAGGACAGGCTGACGGGCCGGAGCTACAAATCCAATATCGCGACCATCTCCGCGGAGGCGCTGGTGACGGCGGCGACCGCACCCATTCCCGCCAACGACCGCAACCGGGCTTATGCGACCATGCGGCAGGCGCTGGCGCTGAAGCGGGCGGGTGGGGCGCCTGTCCCCTTGTCCTGGTATCGATCGACCATCGAAGCTGCTTATGCCGCGCAGCGTCCGTCGGCGGCGCTCGCTTTGGCCTCCGGCCTGCTCGCCGACCATGCCAGCTGGGAAAATGCGCGGCTGATCTTTCCGGCGTTCGTCGCAACCCCGGGACTTCGGCTCGACGCCCTCCGGCTGATGCGGCTGACGCGGGTGATGAAGGAGGAAGCTCAATATTGCGAACTTGCCGCCGCTCTGGTGAAGGCGGATCGCCCGGCCGAGGCCAAGGCGGTGCTGGAACGGGCCGCCGAGCTGGACGAGGCGGATCTGGCCGCGCCGCACATCCGCGCCCTGATCGCGGTTGCCGACAAGCGTATCAAGGGCGAAATCCTCGATCCGGCGGAGCTGCGCGCCTGGCCGGTCGACGATCCGTCCCCGGCGCTCAAGCCGGCCGACACGCTCTACGCCGCCGCGCAATTTCAGGAAGCGGCGGTCCAATATCGCGTTGCGCTGGGCCGCGGCCGGGTCGATCCCAACCTGTTCATGCTCCGCTACGGCGCCGCCTTGGTCGGCACCGGCAAGCTCGAAGAGGCGAAGAAGGCGTTCGCGGCGGCCGAAGGCGGCTATGGCGATCTCGCTGCCATGTGGCTGATCTGGCTGCAATGATCCTTTCGCCGATCGGGGGTTTGAGGATTCACCCCGGCGGGCCATCTTCCCGGTGAAGGCGGCCGTGGCCGCGGAAGGGAGGAAATTGCATGACCGTCACGCTCGACCACACCATCATTCACGCCAGCAACCCGCAGGCGACCGCCACCTTCCTGACCGAGTTGCTGGGCTTGCCGCCGCATCGGCAGCTGGGCCATTTCACGATCGTCCGGGTCGGAGCGACCTCCCTCGACCTGCTCGAGACCCAGGAAGAGATTGCGTCGCGCCATTTCGCCTTCCTGGTCTCGGAGCCGGAATTCGACGCGATCTTCGCCCGGATCGAGGCGCGGAACCTGCCTTACTGGGCCGATCCCTTCCATCTGGAACCGGGGCGCATCAACCATTGGGACGATGGCCGCGGCGTCTATTTCGACGATCCGGACGGGCACAATCTGGAGGTGCTCACCCGCTCTTATGGCAGCGGCGGGCTGCAGGCGGAACATGTCAATCCGCTGCTGCGACGATGATGGAGCCTTGCTTGTTTCAAGAGGCGTGCAATCCGACCCCTATTCGGCCGACGCGGTTTCGCGATAGCGCCGCTGGATCCGCGCCTGCCAGATGACGATCAGCGGCACGACGACGAGTTCCATGCCAAGCCCGAACAGGTGGCCGGGGCCTGGCGGGCCATATTGAAGCAGCGAGACCGAGCGGGCGAGACCGCCGGCGACGATGACCAGCCCGAGCGCGCGGAAGACGATGCCGGCCCGTTCCACCCGCGGCAATGCGCACAGGAAGGCGATGCCGATGCCCAGCAGCAGGCCGGAAAGATAGCGGAAATGGCTGTCGAGATCGATCGGCACCGGGGCCCGCACGCCGCGAATGACGGTCGCGCCCGCGACGATGCTGGCCGTCCCCATGCCGAGCGGCACGATCGAGGCGAGGAGGATGGCGAGCTGGAGCAGCCGGCGTTCGAACGAATATGTCATCCGGGCCCAACGCGCGCCGGGTGGGGAAGAGCCGGCGACGGGGACATTGCTACACGACGATAAAGTCCTGGAGAGACTTCTTCCATTCTCGCTTTGCTACTTCGCTTCCTTCACCGCCTCGTACTGGCTGTCCCCGATGCCGAACTTGTAGGTGCCGCCGGCGGGGTCGGCCACCACCCGCATCCCGCTGTCCGGGGAAAAGAGACTGTCGGCCGGTCCGGGCACCATCTCGTCCGTGCCGCCGTCGGGGCTGACGAAGACGAGCTTGCCGCTGGTCCCCGCTTTGATGTGGAACCGGTAATCGGCCATCGCCTTCAGATGATAGCTGCCGACGAAGCGTTCGGAAATGGCGGGCGTGAGCGCAACGGCATCCCGCTCCTCGGACGCCAGCGGATTCGGCCAATGATAGGAATCGGCGATCGCGCGCAGTATCTCCTGGGCGAGGCCCATGCCATTGTCGCTGTTGGTCATCACGGCCGCGCCCTGGCAGGTGTCGGGGAAGGCATAATATTGGGAGCGGAAGCCTTCATTGGCGCCGCCATGGCTGAATTCGCGCGGCTTGCCGGCCTCGTTGAGGGCCGGGCCGAGGCCCCAATTGCCGATCTGCGTCTTCAGCATATCCTTGGCCAGGGCCTGGCCGAGCAGGGCGCCCGGCGCGCCGCGGTCCGACCGGATCACGGCTTCGGCATAATGGAGAAGGTCGGTCGGCGTCGTCCACAGGCCGGCCGCCGCCATTTCCGGATAGGCGTGCCACCGGCCGGGAACCGCCGATCCGTCGCCGCGATGGCCGAGCGCCGCCTCCGATGCGCGGGCGGAGGGGAGGGGCTGTTCGTAGCTGCTCCGGCGCATGCCGGCCGGATCAAGCACCAATTCCTTCATCAGCGCCGGGAAGGGCTTGCCGGCCGCCTCGATCATCATCAGCTGTGCGACCGTGTAGCCGCCGCCGGAATATTGCCATTTGGAACCGGGCGCCATCGCCAGCTTCACCGCGTTGGAATTGGCCGGGGCGGTGCCGTTCAGCACCTGGACGATGGTCGGCACCGGCTTGTCGGCGGCATAGCCGCCAAAGCCGTGGACGGTGAGGCCGGCGCCGTGGCTGAGCAGCCCGCGCAAGGTGACCGGGTGACCGGTGGCGAGCGGGCTTTCGGGCACCTTCCAGCCCTTGAGGACGACATTTGCGTCGGCATCGAGATCGAGCTTGTCCTGCTCGACGAGACGAAGCGCGCCCAGCGCGGCGACCGGCTTGCTGATCGAAGCGGCCTGGAACAGGGTGTCTTTGTCCACCGCCTTGCCGCCCGCTTCGACGACGCCATAGCCCTTCGCGAAGACGATCCTGCAATCTTCCATGATCGCGACGCTGACACCCGGGACCTTGTAATGGGCCATACGGTCGGCGAGACGGAGATGCGCGACCGGCTGCCCCTTGATCGTCACCGCGCGCCGAAGGCCGTTTTCGAAATCCGGCGGGGTCTGGGCCGGCACGGCGATGGCTTGCGTTAGAAGGGAGGCGCTCAGCAACAGCTTGGCGAGGAAGGGGGTGTTCATGTGCGATTTCCCAGGGAGAAAGAGAATGAGGTGTGTTGGGGATGGATAACACCGGTTCCCCGCCAGACGAAAGCCCAATCGTGACTCTTGTGTCCTGAACGCGCTTCACCGGCATGATCCTCCCGGCGCGGCAGAGCGGGATCGGGCGAAGCGACCCGATCCTCGGGATGTTGGGGGGATTCAGAGGGAGGTCGCTGTCTGCTTGTCGGCCTCCGGGGCCCGCTCCGCGGCCCGGCCCTTGGCTGCCTCGCGCAGCATCACCGCGGCCGCATAGACCACCACGACGATGACGAGCCAGCGCAGCATTTCCACCGACATGCTCTTGACGACGAAGGCCGCGATCAGCACCGCCGGAATGCCGCCGATGGCGAAGCTGATCGCCGTGCGAAGATCGACATTGCCGGCCGGGATGTGGCGGGTGCTGACCCCGGCGACGGTGAGCGCGCCGGCCGTCGCCATGATCGGGAAGGCGAGCCGGGGATCCAGGCCCATCAGGCTCAGCATGATCAGCGACGGCGCATAATGGCCGACGCCGAAATTGAGCAGAACGCCCATCAGGAAATTGCCGATGATCGCGACGACCATCAGCGGTATCGGCAGGGACGCCGCCGTCCCGCCGACCGGCATCAGATCCAGGTTGGACAGGGCGTAGAGCAGGGCCGCGATCAGCAGGGCCGTCGCGACCACGATCTGGACGACCCAGACCCGCATCCGCAAGGCCAGGGGCGCGCCGGCCAGGCCGCCGATCAGCAGGGCGATGGCGCTTCCGGCAATCAGCGCCGGATCGACATGGACGCCCAGCAGGATGAGGAAGATCACCGCCTGGACGATGGTCGGCAGTGCGTGGGAGACGAGCATCGTGCCGGGGATGAACCGGTCCGGCACCCGCCCGCGGAACTTGAGCCAGGCCAGGGTCGGCGCGAAGGAGCCGATGCCGAGCGTGTCGAAGAAATTGGTCGCCGCCCCCACCGCCACCGCCTCGCCGCGCGGCCGCAGCGCCTTGCGGGCGATCGCCGTGCGGATCAGCAGCCACGACTGGACGAAGCCGGCGAGCACGATCGGAACCAGCAAGGCGATCAGCATGTCGTCATTTCCTCCCCGAGACCGAGCCTAACACGACCCCCGACGCCATGTCCGACTTTTTTAATTCGGGGACGCTATACTATTTTTCACGGACGATGCGAGGTTGGACTGGCGCCCCGGACAGGAGGAAAAAAATAGTATAGTGTCCCCGAATTAAGGCGGGTGGATTAAAGCGCGTGTTCATCCAAGCGGGCTATTGTAAGATGCTGTTTCTATTGGAACCTTGTGTGGGAGCATGACGATCCTTCGGACCAGGGCGGATGACAGGATCAAGGCGGCGGCCGGCGCGGTGCTGTTGCAGGGGCTGCTCGCTTACTTTCTGCTGTCCGGCATGAAAGTGCCGGTGCCCGAGAGGGTTTCGGAGCCGCTTTCGCTGATTTCGATCCTGCTCGCGCCGCCGTCCGAGCCGATCGTTCCGCCGCCGGTTCGGAACCGCAGGCCGGAAGGCGAAGCGTCGCCGCCCAACATCCGGTCCCGCGCCACCCAGATCGTCGCGCCCCCGCCCGTCGTCACGCTTCCCCTACCGCCGCCATTGGTCGCCGCGCCGGTCGCCGGACCCGGATATGAGCCGACCCAGGGCGCCGCCGACGTGCGCGGCCCCGGCACCGGCGCCGGCGGGGAGGGCGATGGCCGGGGCGGCGGCGGCCTCGGCGATGGCGATGGCGGCGGCGGGCGCGGCATTCCGCCGCGGCTGATGAAAGGGCGGATCCGCAATGCCGATTATCCGGAATCGGCGAAGCGCGTGCTGGCCGGCGGGACGGTCACCGTTCTCTACACCGTGGCGACGAACGGGCGGGTGGTGGATTGCCAGATCCAGCGGTCCAGCGGCCATGCCGATCTCGACGCGACGACCTGCAGGCTGATCGTGGAGCGGTTCCGCTACCGCCCGTCGCTGGACGATCGCGGGCGCCCGATACGGTCGAAAATCATTGCGGACCACCATTGGATCGTCGATGAAAGCGAGGCGGCGCCGCCGCACGCACGCCTCTGAAGCCTATCTATCCTTACCGTCTTTCGACCAGTTGGCATCACGCTCCCGTACGATTAGGGTCGGCTCATGACAAATCCTTCAACACACAAGAAAAATCGGATTCTGGCAGCGCTCTCCGGAAGCCTTCTCGGCCTGCTTGCACTGCCTGCGCCCGCGTCGGCGCAGGAGGCCAAGGGCTGGATCGTGACATTGGGCCCCGGCGCCGCCCTGGTGCCGAAATATCCGGGCGCGAAGAAGGACGAGATCCGCTTCTGGCCGATCGTCGACGTCCGCCGCGCCGGCAGCGAGCCGCGCTTCGAAACGCCCGACGACAGTTTCGGGATCAGCCTGGTCCGCAGCCGCACCTTTCGTTTCGGCCCCGCGCTGAACATCCAGCGCGGCCGCGACGAGGAGGATGCGATCCTCGGCATTGGCGACGTCGGCACCAGCATCGAAGGCGGCGCTTTCGTCGAAGCGTTCCTGGCCGATCATTTCCGCCTGCGCGGCGAGGTGCGCAAGGGCTTTGGCGGCCACAAGGGCTGGGTCGCGGATGTCGGCGGCGATCTGATCCTGGGGAGGCCGGTGGACCGTTTCCATCTGTCGGTCGGCCCGCGTCTTCGGCTCGCGGACGGCAAATATGGACGCGCTTTCTATGGTGTCGACGCCGAACAGGCGCTTGCCACCGGCCTCGGCCCGCACGACGTCGACAGCGGCCTGCACAGCGTCGGCGCCTTGAGCTTCGCCAATTTCCAGCTCAGCCCGCGCCTGGGCATCCAGGGATATGCCCGCTACGACCGCCTGGTCGGCGATGTCGCGGATTCGCCGCTGGTGCGCAGCGCATTCGGCTCGCGCAGCCAATATGAGGTCGGGCTGGGCCTCACCTACAGTTTCAATATCGGCTGAACCGGGGGCGGCTGGACCCACGGCGCCGCCTTGCGCCTGAACCGGAAGCCGACTGCCGATCGCTTTCCCAGGTGCGGCCTTCCGGTGCCGTGAATCTTGCCGCGCCTTGCGCCGCCCACCCGCGCCACACTCTTCTGGCTGCCGTCTCGGCCGAGGGCGGATCAGAAGCAGATTGTCGAGCGCCTCCGGAACGGTCATGATCGGGTCCGGGCAAAGGGGAGGGGAGAGCCATGGCGAACAAGGTCGGGATCATGCTGGCGCGATGCGCGCTGCTCATGCTGCTTGCGTCGGGTTCGCACCTCGCCGCCGGGCAGGCGCCGTCGCCACTGGCGGCCCGCTTCCCGATCGAGGAGCAGAGGCGGTTCGAGCTGCAGCGGCGGGCGCCGGAGAGCGAGGCGGTGCTGCGCGATTTCATCCGGCAGATCCAGGCAGGCACGCCCGATTACGACCGGATGGCACCGCGTTACGCGGCCTGGATCCGCGCCGATGCGCCGGTGGTCGAGCGGGCCAAGGCGGTCGGCACCATCCAGTCGATAAGTTTCCGCGCCGTGGCACCGGCCGCTCTCGGCGAGAATTATCTGCGTCAGGCCTGTCCGCAGGGCTGCCCCGATCCTAAGCCGGTCAGCGCGGCCGACGTCTATCACGTCACCGGCAGCGGCGGCACCAGCGCGTGGTACGTGGCGCTGGCGCCGGACGGCAGGATCGAATTCATCCTGGCCCGTGCGATGGAGGTGCCGCCGGCCGCGCCGCTGCCGCTCGATGCGGCCATCGCGTCGGTTCGCGCGACGCTGGAGAAGCAGGTCGCCGCCGACCAGTTTTCCGGGGCGCTGATCGTCTCGCGCAACGGACGGGAAATATTCGCCTTCGCCGGCGGGATCGCCGATCGCGAGAAGAGGATCCCGGTCGCGGCCGACACCAGGTTCCGGCTTGGATCGATGAACAAGATGTTCACGGCCGTGGCGATCATGCAGCTGGTGGAAGCCGGCAAGGTCGATCTCGACGCGCCCTTCGGCCGCTATCTCGCCGACTATCCGAACCAGGATCTCGCGCGCAGCGTTACCGTCCATCATCTGTTGACCCACACCGGCGGCACCGGCGATATTTTCGGGCCGCAATTCGAAGCCAGGCGGCTGACGCTCCGCACCCATCAGGATTATGTCGACCTGTACGGCACGCGCGCCGCCGACGGCCAGCCGGGCGCCGCCATGTCGTACAGCAATTACGGCTTCATCCTGCTCGGCCGGATCATCGAGCGCGTGTCCGGCCTGTCTTATTATGACTATGTCGACCGCCACATCTTCAAGCCTGCCGGGATGACCTGGTCCGGCTCGGTGCCCGAGGATCAGGCGGTGGCGGGCAGGGCGGTCGCCTATAGCCGCATCACCGGCGCTTTGGCCTCGGCCGCGGACAGCCTGCCCTATCGCGGCACCTCCGCCGGCGGCGGCTATTCGACCGCCGGCGACATGATCCGGTTCGGCCAGGCCTTGCTCTCGAACGAATTGCTGTCGCCGCTGGCCTTCAGATATCTGACCGGCGGCAAGGTGCGGATGGGCGAGGGCTTTTACGGCTATGGTTTCTTCGATTTCGAGGATGCGACAGGCCATTGGACCGGCCATGGCGGTGGCGCGCCCGGCATGAACGGCGATCTTCGCATCTATCCGGAAACCGGAACGGTCATCGTCGCCTTGTCCAACCTCGATCCGCCGGCGGCCCAGAATGCGATGACCGCCGCGGCCAACCAGATCGTGCCGGCCATGAAAGGCGGCGCCGCGAATTGAGTCCGTGTCGCGATGATTTTGAAATGGCGGCCCCGAAGGGTTCGGCCAGGAACTGGAGAGATTAAGTGATCCGCAAGCTGATGATCTGTGCTTCCGCCCTTCTTCCCGTCACCGGCCTTGCCGCCACGGCGGCGCCCGCTTTCGCCGCCGAGGATGGCGGCAATGCGGAACTCGCCCGGCTGTCCGACGCGTTCGTCGCGTCGCAACTCGGTTACGATCCGACCCTCTCCTACATATCCGGACTGCCGGCGCCCGATCACCGCCGCTGGGCGGATCGCAGCCCGGCCGCGATCCTTGCCTTCCGGCGCGAGCAGGATGCCATGCTGCAGCGGCTGAACGCGATCGACGCCAATACTCTCTCGGCGACGGACCGGCGCAGCTACGCGCTGCTGAAGGAACAGCTCGAATCCGAAAACCAGGCGCGGGTCTGCAAGTCGGAGCTGTGGACGGTCAGCCATATGGACGGCTGGCAATTGGCCGCGGTCCGGATCGCGCAGGCGCAGCCGGTCGCGACGGCCGCGGAGCGCGCGCAGGCGCTGGAGCGCTGGGCGGCGCTGCCGGCCGCGATCGATCGGGAGATCGCCAATCTCCGCATCGGCCTCGCCCAGGATTATTCGGCGGCGCGGTCGGTCGTCGCGCGCGTCGTCAAGCAGGTGGACGGACTGGCCACTGCGCCGATCGACAAGTCGCCCTTCATGTCCCCCGCGCAGCGAAGCGAGGATGCGGCCTTCAAGGCGGCCTATCGCGCGGTGATCGCCGACAAGGTCGTGCCGGCGCTCGCACGCTATCGCGACTATCTGAAGACCGAATATCTGCCGCGCGCGCGAACCGCGCTGGGCGTCGCCGCCAACCCGAACGGCGCCTCATGCTATCAGGCGAGCCTTCGTCTCAACACGACCCTCAACCGCACCGCGCAGCAGGTCCATGATATCGGCGCGGCGGCGGTCGCGCGCAACGCCGCCGTCGCCACCGATCTGGGCGAGAAGATGTTCGGCACGCGCGACCTTGGCGAGATCGTCAAGCGCGTGAACAGTGCGCCCGACAATATTTTCGGCAGCGAGGAGGAACTGGTCGCTTATTCTCGCGTCGCGGTCGCGCGCGCCCTGGCGAAGACGCCGCCGCTGTTCCGATCGATGCCGCAGCAAGAAGTGCTGGTCGAACCCTTCCGCGAATTCATGCGCGGCTCCGGCGCGTCCTCGCATTACGAGATCCAGACCGATCCGGCCAAGCCCGCTTATTACCGCATAGGCAGCGAGAATTGGAAAACCGAGACGCGCGGCGGTGCCGAGCTGACGGCCGTTCACGAGGCCTATCCGGGCCATCATATGCAGCTCGCCTTCGCGCAGACGCTACCGCAGACGCCGCTGTCCAAAATCTCCTTCAACAGCGCCTATATCGAAGGCTGGGCCCGTTATTCGGAGATGCTCGCCGAGGAAGCGGGCATGTATGAAAGCCGCTACACGCCGATCAGCCGGCGCGTGTGGCCGGCGCGCGGCATGGTCGCCGATCCCGGACTGCATGTGCTCGGCTGGAGCCGCGAAAAGACGATCGCCTATCTGGCGGAGACCGGCCGGTTCGGCCCGGTCGAGGCGGAGGATATGGTCGACCGCATGGCCAGCCTTCCCGGCCAGCTTACCGCTTATGACAGCGGCGGCCTGGAGATCATGGCGCTGCGCGAGGAAGCGAAGAAAGCGCTCGGCGACAAGTTCGACCTTCGCGATTTCCACCAGGCGGTGCTCGGCGCGGGCATCGTCCCGCTCGGCGAATTGCGCACCCAGATCGAACGCTGGATTGCCGAGACCAGGTCCAGGGGCCTCTGAATCCGCCTGGTTTTTCTTCGTTTCCGTTATTTCCGAGTCGCCATCTGATTCCATCGGCCCTGGAATGTTTCTGGGCTGGTCGGCATCAGGCGTCGTCGCCGATGGCGAGGATCTCGATCGCATCCTCGGTGCCGGCAAAGTCGGCGAAATCGCCAGGGCCCGCGCCCATCATCGCGCGGGCCAGCGGCGCCGAGAAGGCGATGCGCCCTTCCGCCGGATCGGCCTCGTCGTCGCCGACGATATGGATCATGCGCTCGTCGCCCTTGAGCCGGAAGCGCACCCGCGATCCGAAGGCCACTTCGTCTGCCGGCGGCGGCGGCGCCAGCTCCGCCGTCGCATGGCGGGTGCGCCAATAACGCAGGTCGCGCTTCGCCTCGGCCAGGCGCGTCTCCTCCGTCTCGGTGGCCACCGCAGCCTCCAGCGCCGCGACCCGCGCGGCGATCTGGGCCAGGCCTTTGGCCGTCACCAGGTTCGGGCCGGGCGGGATCGGGATCTCGAACTTGGGCTCGAGATGCTCTTCATCGCTCTCGCGGCGAAAGGCGACGCTCATGATCTGGTTTCCTGTCTGATGCCGTACATCGATGCCGATGTAGTGGCTTCGCGGAGCTTTCCCAATGCGATCCCCGCCAGGTTCTGGGTGCGCTTGATATGCCGGACCCGAACTGAGGCGAAGGCGCGCGCTTTCTCCTCGAAGGCGGCGAGGCACTCGCGGATCCGAGCGCTTCGGCAGGGAAGGCGCTTGTTGGCCTGCTCGACTACCGTCAGGCTGTCGCCCAGAAGAACGATGTCCTGCGCCCCCAGCTCGGCGGCGACGTCCAAGGCATGAAGCAAAGCGAGGAACTCGGCGAGATGGCTGGAGCCCTGGCCTTGCGCGGGCCTGTGAAAGACACGCCCGCGTGCAACCACCGCCGTCTCCATCATTCCCGGATTGGGCCGGCAGCCGCCGTCGAAGAAGATTTTCAGGGCGATCGATCAATCTCCGGCCAGCGATGTCATGCCGGTCCGGGTTCGACCAGCCATCGGCCGCAGCGCCGCAACCTTGCTCTCGCGGCAAAGGGCGGTGCGCATGTCAGGGATCAGAACAGGCCGGGTTGGATCGGAAATCGCCTCGTTCCGCCGGCACGTTCGGCCGCCGCGCGAACCTCGGGCCGGGCCTTGAGCATGTCCCAACCAGCCTCGTTGATACTTTGGGGCACCTTGACGGGCGGATCTTCATAGCTGCTCAAGGCCAGCAGGACTCCCACCGCATGGTCCGGCTCCTCGAGCTTGCGGACGAGCAACGCAGCGGCGTCGTCAATCCGATCGTGGCAAAGCAGTCCGTCGAGGTGCAGCATGAAACCGTCTTTCTCGTGCTTTGCCAGATGATCGAGATCCGCCACGGCCTCGCCTGGCCGTTCGAGCCGCGCGAGCGCGCAGCTTCTGGCGCCTCGCAATACCATTTCGCCATAGGGGCTGCGACTGCGCCCTTCCATGGCCTTGAGCGTTTCCAGCGCGTCGGCCGGCCTGCCGTACCGGACCTGGATCATCGCCAGGTTGAGGATCTGGCTGACGTTGAGGCCTTCATTCTCCGCTGTCGCGCCGCCCTTTTTCAGCGCCTCGAAGCCAGCGTCGGCCTTGCCGAGCATGAAATGACTGCTGGCGATTGCATCCCACCACCAGTTCAATTGCTCGTCCAGGTCGGTGAAGGGATTTTCCCCTTCGGTTCGCGGAGCGGGGGCCATCAGCAGATCGAGCGCCTCTTGCGGGCGGCCGAGCCTGTGAAGTTCCGACGCGGCATAGATGATTGGCTCGAGCCGGTCCGGATTGCGGACCATATTGTCCAATTGCCTGCGATAGGACTTTTCCGCGATGGCGCGAAAATCGACATCGTTCGGCAGCAGGCCCCGCAATTTCGGATGAAGACTGGCGTCGATCACCTCCCGGCTATTTTCGAGCCCGGTTACGATCGCGCGCGCCTCCTCGATCTTTCCCTCCTCGACCAGCATTTCGGCAAGCCGATAACGGACCAAGTCCATCGGTATCGACGTGTCAGGCTGGTAGCCGCTGCTCGACATCACGATCAGCATTCTCTTGCGAAGTGGCTTGTCCTTCGCGTCGTCGAGTCTCAGGACGAATTGGAAAAGGTCGGGAAAGGAAAGCGCATTGAGCGCAGCGCCACGCCCTTGGGTCATCTCCTCGATGGTCGTGACCGCGGCATCCTTCATCCCCAGCTCGGTTTCGATCGCAAAGCGAAGGTGCCACATCATGTCGGGGCTGTCGTCGAGCCGGGTCAGGCGGTGGAGGTCGGCGAGTGCGCCATTTGGATCATCGAGGGCCTTGCAGGACAGTTCGGCCGCTTGCGCGGCCTGGCGTATATCCGCGTCCACCGGGGTGTCGGCCTGGAAATCGAGCAACGGCCGGGCGAGCTTGCGGGCGGACTTGCAATCCAGCCGCTCCAGCGCGGCCGCCATTTCCCTCAATCGGTCCGCCGCCTCGGCGATGCGGACCATGTCCGATTTGGCCTGCGCGGGCACGGCCGCCCCGAGCGACGCCGTTGCGACGGCCGTCCACGCGGCATGCGCGAGTTTCCGCTTCATACCGGACGGGATCAAAGCAGGAAGTCATCAGACGACAGCGACGATTGTCCGATCACCAGGAAGGAGAAATCGGCGGTGCCGTTGCCGTCATTGTCGCCTTGTACGAGCAGCCCGTCCGCAGTGGATTGGTAGCGAAGCTGCGGCGCCGCGCCGCCACCACTGAATGCCGCCGTTCCGATAAAGTCGAATGCTTGATCGCCCATCGCCAAACTCGGATCGAGCGCACCAAGATCGATCCTGTCACCCTGCAGCGACGAGAAATCGAGGATCTTGTCCATTGCGTCGGACGGGCCGAAATCGCCGAAGGTCTCGAAGATGAAATCGTCCGCGCCGGTTCCACCTTTCATGGTGTCCGTCCCAGTGCCGCCGATCAGATCATCGTCGCCATGAGCTGCTTCGAGAAGGTCGTTTCCGGAGCCGCCCTTCAATATGTCGTTGTCGATCTCTTCGCTGTTTTCACCTCTGTCGATCAAATGATCGTTACCAGCGCCGCCGTCGAATATGTCCTGGCTCCAGCGGCCCGTGATCGTGTCGTTTCCGCCGCCGGTGGTGACGACGTTTTGACCGTACATGACCATGACATCGAAGGTTTCGAAGTTGAGCAGGTCGAAACCGTAAAGGTCCGTGACCGAACCATTGCCGTTGACCGTCATCACGATGTCCGGCGCACTGACGATGATCCTGGCCACGTCGTTGCCGAGCGCGGCATCCACGATGGCTGTGCCGCCGGTCAATGTCTCGATGCCGATATAGACTTCATTGTCATGTGAAGAGAGTTTGAGGTCGATATGCTCGAAGGCGGAGAATTTGGTAGATGGATAGATGTTGCCGTACAAACCTTCGCGGCCGGATCGGACGCTGGTATCGGGGCCTTCCCTCGGCGGAGGGATATATTGAGAGAAATCGGCATTCAGCGTGTCAAAGCCGGCGCCGCCCCACAAATCGCTCGAATAGCCGGAGAGATTGACAATATCGTCACCGGTGCCACCTTCGAATGTCACGGTTTCGATGCTCGTCAGGGTGACGCCGTTCGAGATGCTGCCGGAACTGCCATTATAGGTGAAGACGAGATCTTCGTCGGAACTGATATAATGTCCGGTCCAGCTGTCCATTCCCGCTCCGCCATCGACCGTGTCCGCACCCCAAGAGTGGATCCTGTCGTCGCCGTCAGCGGTATTGATGATATTGCTGCCGAGGCCGCCGCCTACGAAATCATTGCCGGATGCGAGCGTGACCTGATTGTGCCCCGCGCCAAGATAGAGTTCGAAGATTTCGAAACTCGTATAAGTCCCGGGGGCGCCGGTCAGTGTGCCGTCGGCGACGTTGAGGGTGAGGTCGGAAAAGGATTCCAGGTTCAGCGCAAGATGGTCGCTGCCCGCTCCGCCGTCGACCGATAGGGTCGCGCCGAGCGCGATCGCCCTGGGATCGACAAGGACGAAGTCGTTGCTCTGCGTGGCACGAAAGGTCAGATTCTCGACATTCGAAAAGAAGGTCGAGGCCCCGACACTGCTGAAGCTGCCTTGGAACGACCCGTCGACGCTGGAAATGTTGGCGTTGTAGGCGCCGGCATTGGGCGGAAGTATCCGGTTGGAATAATCGACGGTGAGGCTGTCGGTCCCGCTGCCGCCATTGATATTGTCCGTTCCCGACGATGTCTCGATCCAGTCATTGCCTCCCCCGCTCGACAGCGTGTCGTTGCCGGTTCCACCGATTATCTTGTCGTCGCCATTTCCGGTCGTGACATCATTGGTGCCGCTGCCCAGCTTGATCTCGAACGTCTCGAAATTCTTGAAGGTGGCGCCGGTGGTAGTGGCCGTGTTGCCGGAGACTGCGAACGTGGTGTTGGCGAGGCTCGCCAGATCTATGATCAGCTTGTCCGTGCCGCCGGCGGCATCGATCATCAGGGTCGCGCCGGAGCCGAGCGGAGCCGCATCGACGGAGATCTCGTCATTGTTGCCGGCACCAGTATAGCTCAGCTTCTCCACGCCCTCGAATTTGACGACCGAGGAATTGCCACCCAGGCTGCCCTTGAACGCGCCCGAGCCGTCGGCAAGAATCTGGGTGTAGGGATAAGGATTGCCGGCGGTCGGTGCCGTGAAGCTCAGCGTGTCGAGGCCCGCTCCAAGCCTGATGATGCCGTTGACGTCGCCCGTGAGAACGACCTGGTCGTTTCCGGATCCGCTCGTCAGGTCGACGCGCTCGATATCCACAAGCGTCGTGCCATTGCTCAACGAGCCGGATTTCGTGGCGCCATTGAACGTCAAGCTGAGCGCGGCCGTGGACGTTCCGAATTCGCCTGTCCACCAGTCGAACCCTGAACCGCCATCGACCTTGTCAATGCCTTCGGTGATGATCTGGTCGTCACCCTCGCCGCCACTGACGACGTTCGTACCGGCACCGCCATGGATGCGATCGTTGCCGGCGCCGCTGCTCAACGTGTCGTTGCCGCCACCGCCGTCAAGCACATCGCTTCCGGCGCCGGTAACGAAATCGTCGGCGGCCGCGCCACCATGGATGTACAGATTTTCGAAATTGGCGAACGTGCCGCGATTGCTGGTGACGATGCCCCTGGAATCCACCTTGAACGTCGTCGTACCCGACAGCGCGCTGAAATCCGCGTCCAGCGTGTCCACGCCGCCGCCACCGTCCAGACTGACGCTGTTGCCCCTGGTGGCAAGTGCAGCGCCGTCGAAGGGAACATAATCGCTGCCTCCGCCCAACATGATGTTGAGTCTCTCGATGTTGGAGAATGAGACGGAATGACTGCCGCTGGCGATGCCGCCGTAGAAGGTCCCGCCGCTGGAAACGATCGGGGAGAATGTCTGGGATCCTCCAGGACCAACCGAACGATAATCGACGATCAGCGTATCGGTGCCGCCGCCGCCATTGACGCTGTCGTGGCCCAGCCCTGGTGAAAAGGTCTCGTTCCTCCTCGTCCCGACCAGATTGTCGTCGGCGCTCGGCGGTGGCGGAGGCGGGGGAGGAGCCGGCGGCGGTGGAGGCGGCGGAGGCGGTGGTGGCCCCGGCGGCGGAGGTGGCGGCGGAGGCGGAGGCGGCGGAGGCGGAGGCGGAGGATTCCCGCCCCTGGGAGGTTTTGGAGGTCTTGGATTTTTAGCCACGTCTATTGCCCCGCCCGAAATTCACGGAGACTTTGCCGTCTTTTATTTGGGAAACAAGTAAAAATTCGGAGCCGGTCCATTTCGGATCCTTTCGCATCGGATCGAGTTCGATGCGGCACCTGTGTCGACTTCGGACACATATCCCGTCGGGACGCGGTTTTTCTATTTTTGGAAGTCTAGCGAATCCGGGGACTTGGGTCATGACCAATGGCGGCGGAACCGCCCAACGTTCGGCCCGCGGTCTGCAGATTCTTTTTTTGGCCGCCCGCCTAGGATCGTCAGCGGCCATGTCTCTTGGGAGGAATGGGTCTCTTGGGAGCAAGGGTAAGCCGGTCTAGGATCGGTGCGCTGGACATTTGACGGGAAAGGCAAGGCGGATCGGCGGCAGGGCGAACAGCGAGCGGCGGTTGCGGATCGCGGCGTGGGTGGCGGACAAGGTCATGCCGCACGAAGCCGGCGTGCGTGCCTGGCTGGTGCGGGCGCGCGTGGCCGGCGAGGACGTCGACGATCTGATCCAGGAATCCTATTGCAGCCTGGCCGCGCTCGACAGCGTCGACCATATCGACCGGCCGGACGCCTATTTCTTCTCGACCGCGCGCAACCTGCTTGCCCGCAAGCTGCGCCGCGCGGCGGTCGTGCCGATCGCGACCATCGCGGAAATCGAATCCTTCGACGACGATCGTCCCTCGCCGGAACGCGAGGTGGCCGGACGGCGCGATTTCGATCGGGTGCGCGCCCTGATCGATCGCCTGCCCGATCCGTGCCGCAAGGTGGTGGAGATGCGCAGGCTGGAGGGACGGCCGCAGCGGGAGATCGCGCAGGCGCTGGGGATCAGCGAAGGCATGGTGGAATGGCACGTCCATAATGGCGTGAAGACGGTGATGAAGATGATGCGGAACGAAGCAGCGTCGGGTGCGGATGCCGCGACCGCCGGAAAGGGAAGGCGCGCATGACCCGGCAGAGCGCAGCCCGGATCGAGGACCAGGCCGCCTTGTGGGTGGCCCGGATGGACGGCGATCATTGGGACGAGGGGCTGGCGGCCGAACTGGACGCGTGGCTGGTCGCCGATCCGCGCCATGACGGTGCCTTGCTCCAGGCGCAGGCCGCCTGGGCGATGCTGCGCCCGATAGAGGCGACGGCCGAAGCGGATCCGGGCGATGCACCGCGCATCAGCCGCCGCTGGTTCGTCGGCGGCGCGGGCGCGGCGATCGCCGCTTCGCTGGCCGGCGGGCTCGCCTTGTGGCTGCCCGGCACAACCTACCGCACCGACGTCGGCGAGATCAGGCGGGTGCCGCTCGCCGACGGATCGACGGCGGCGATCAATACCGCGAGCGAGGTCGAGATCGCGTTCGACGCAACGTCGCGCCGGGTCAGCATCGAAGAGGGCGAAGCCTGGTTCCAGGTCGCCAAGGAACCGGCCCGGCCCTTCCTGGTCGAGGCGGGGCGCATACGCGTGCGCGCGGTCGGCACCGCCTTCTCGGTCCGCCGCCGCGAAGGTGGCGCCGACGTGCTGGTGACGGAGGGCGTGGTCGAAGCCTGGACGGACGGCGCCGACGGCCAGGCGATCCGGATCGAGGCCGGCGCGCGCGCCTTCATCGCGGACAATGCCGCCGTGCAACGGGCGCCGGCCGAAGCCTCTTCGGTCGACCGCGCGCTCGCCTGGCGCAGCGGCAAGATCGACCTGGTCGGCCAGCCGCTCAGCGAAGCGGTCGCCGAGTTCAACCGCTACAATCGCCGCAAATTGCAGCTCGCCGATCCGGCACTCGCCGGCGAACAGTTCGACGGCGTCTTCCGCACCGACGATCCGGCCGGCTTCGCCAGGATGATCGAGACCAGCCTGCAGGTGCCGGTCGACCTATCGAACCCGGACGCGATCCGGATTGGCAAGCCGTCTGGCCGCACCGGCGTTCCGCGCGGGTGACAGGATTTTTCTGAAGGACCGCCTAGGAAGTGAAGCACCCCCGGCTCTTGGAGGATGAAGCGGGAGAAGAAGCTCGCGCAGGATCTGGGGGGATTTGAATATGACATATGGCAGGCACGCATTGTTCGCGACTTCGGCTCTAGTCTGCATGGCAGCGGCCATGCCGGCGGCGGCGCAGGTGAAGAGCTTCGACATCCCGGCGCAGGCTGCCCATTCGGGCATCTCGCAATTGGGCCGCCAAGCCGACGTCCAGATCGGCGTCGCCCGCAAGGACACTAGCGGCAAGCGCACCAACGCCGTCAAGGGCCAGATGGACGTCGAACAGGCCCTGGAGCGTCTGCTCAAGGGAACGGGCCTGAAGGCGCGGGCGACAGGCCCGCAGACCTACACCGTGCTTCCCTTGGGAAACGGCCATGATGCGGCGTCCACCGACGATCCGGCACTTGTCGGCGAGGGCGGAGCGACCGATGGTGCCGTGGAGCCCGTACCTGCCGATGACATTGTAGTGACCGGATCGCGGTTGAAGGCCAGCCCCGAGGGCGCCGCGCCTGTGACGACTTTCGCCAGGGAGGATATTGACAGGCTCGGCGCCGCAAGCGTTGGCGAAGTGCTTAATTATCTGCCGCAACGTTCCTATTCGCTCAGCGACAACACCAATTTCGCCGGTGCTCAATCGATCCAATTGCGTGGCCTTGGCCTGGGGACGACATTGGTGCTGATTAACGGCCGCCGCACGGTTACTTCTTCGTTGCAGGGTGCCCGCGCCTTCTTTGACGTCAACAATATCCCCTTGCCGGCAGTGGAACGGATCGAGATCCTCGCCAATTCGGCCTCCGCAGTCTATGGCGCGGATGCGGTTGCAGGCGTCGTCAACATCATCCTGAAGAAGGAAATCGAGCGCCCGGTCCTCGATCTCCATTATGGCTTCACTCCCGATGGAGGAAGCGACGAGAAGCGCGCGTCGTTGAGCTTCGGCATTTCCTCCGATCGCTTTCGCAGCGGGTTCACTTTCGATTATTTCAAGCGCACGCCCTTGTTCGGCAGCGAGCGGGGCCTGACCGCCGATCTGGATTTCCGGCGTTTTGGCGGCGTTGACCGCAGGTCGCTCAATGTCAGCCCCGGTAACGTCATGTCAGTCGATGGCGCTCCGTTGCCAGGATTGACGTCAAGCTTTGCCGCGGTGCCGGTGGGAAGCACGGGCATCGGCCTGACCCCTGCCGACTTTCAGGCAACGGCGGGAATGCTCAACCTGGGAACTCCGACAGGCCTTTCTTCGATTATTCCCGTGGCGCGGCGTCTCAGCGCCGTCGCCTTCGCCGAGTTCGATGTCGCCGATAGCGTGACCATGTTCGGCGAATTCATGTACAGCGATCGCAAGGATAATCGCCTGCTGACGCCGGTGTCCTTATCCAATCTTGTCGTGCCGGCCAGCAATGCATTCAATCCATTCGGGGTTCCGGTTCGAGTGAATTTTCTGACGGGCATGGACCCGAGAGAAGATCAATCGGGCAGCGAATCCTATCGTGCAGTCGCAGGATTCAAGGGGGACATCGGCAAGTGGAACTGGGAGGTGGCGGGACTTCTTACCCATGACGACGGCTGGAGCCAGATTACCAACCAGATCGATATCGCGCGGCGCACGGCTGCGCTCGCCTCGTCGGATTCCTCGACCGCCCTCAACCCGTTTCAGGACGGCCCTGGAGGGAGTGCTGCTCTCCTTGAATCTTTGATTGCGGCACCTGAACGATATGTGTTTGCTTCCTCCGCAAAGCAGATCAGCGCGTTCGTCGCAGGCCCAGTATTCGCTCTACCGGCAGGCGACGTCGAGGTCGTTGTGGGCGGCGAAGCTCGCAAGGAAAGTATTGCATTCGACGCTTACGGAATCGTCCTGGACTCCGATCGCAATACTGTGGCCGTGTCCGGTGAAATTCGCGTGCCCCTTGTGTCTTCGGAAATGGAGGTTCCGCTCGTCCGAGCGCTCACGGCCACGATCGCCGCACGATATGATCATTATGACGACTTCGGCAGCACCTTCAATCCGCAATACGGCATCGAGTGGGACGTCAATGGCGATTTCAGGCTGCGGGCTTCTTATGGTACGAGTTTTCGGCCGCCAACCTTGTTCGAACTCTATCAGCCCGCAACATTCCTGCCCGGATCTCAGACTGTCGTCGATCCCAGACGGAATAACGAGCAATATGTCGTCGACCTTCGTTCCGGCGGGAACGCAGATCTAGGTCCGGAAGATGCCAAGTCCTTTTCTGCAGGCGCGGTGTTCAGCCCGCAAACGATGCGGGGACTCCGGCTGTCCTTCGACTATTGGCGCATCAAGCAGAACCTTCGGGTTCAGCGCTTCACCCCCAACATCGTCGTCGCGAATGAAAGCACTTTTCCGGACAGGGTCATTCGAGGGACGCCGACAGCTGCAGATATTGCTGCAGGGTTTCCAGGACGCATTCTAGAAGTCAATTCGACCAGCGCAAATTTCGGCGGCGTCAAGACGGATGGCTTCGATGCGAAGGCCGATTATCGCTTCGAGACTGGAGCGGGAGTGTTCAATGCAGGGCTTTCCGCCACCTATGTCAACAATTTCGATGCCGCCACTCTTCCAGGACAGCCGGCAATAGAGCGGGCTGGCCGCGCCGGCTCAATCTCCCTGGGTGGATCGATCCCGCGGTGGAAGGCGACAGGCAGCCTTGCTTGGAGCTGGCGGGGTCTGCAATTGTCGACGACTGGCCGCTATATCCACAGCTACAAGGACGTGAACACGTTCGACGTCGAAACCGGTCGAAGGGTCGCGTCCCAGTTCATCGTGGACGCGCAAGTCGGATTCACCTTCGGTAAGGGGATCGGCCCCTCCAATCCTTGGCTCGACGATGTGGACCTTCGCGTCGGTGTCTTCAATCTGTTCAACAAGGCTCCGCCCTTCTCTGAAGTTACGACGGAGGGTTATGACTATACCCAGGCCGATCTCCGCCAGCGCTTCGTTTATTTAAAGCTTTCCAAACCTTTCTGACCGCGGCCGTCACGGCGAGAATTGCGGGCGTACCTTTTCGGAGCAGACTATGAGCTTCTACTCCTGGCGCTTTTGGGTCCTACGAATCCTGCTTGTCTTCTCCGTTCTACTTACAACCGGCTTTCAACTCGCGAAGCCTGCACATGCTGTCATCAACTCGAAATCACCGTCGAGCGCAGAGACGCGGCCGCTCCGCCGCTTCACAGTCCGTGATTCAGTGGAATTTTCCACGTTCGTCAATTCAACGCCCGGCTATGGACCGGGAGCTTCACGAATTGTCTTCTCGCCTGACGGCCTTCATTTCATCGCTGCGACGATGCGCGGAGATCTCAACAGCGGAAAGCGTGAAACGACCCTGTGGCTGTTCGAGACCGCGAGCGCCCGCGAGTTTCTGAAGGGACCGAGCCGGGATCGGTTCAATGGCGGGCGCCCACTGATTCGATTTGCGAGCGGCGCCAATCGTGAGCCGATCAGTGACTGGCGCTGGACCAGTGATTCCCGGGCTCTCTTGTTCCTGGGCGCTGCGGATGATGGAGCAAGGCGGCTCTACCGTGTCGACACGTCTGCAGGCGAACCTGTGCCGCTGAGCAAGCCGAACCAGGACGTGAGCCGGTATGACGAAGCAAAGGGATCCATCGTGTATCTGGCTCACCCCTCGATCAGCGAGGAGACTCTCTATCAGGCGGGCGGAACATCTCTGCCTGATATCGAGATCGGTACGGGCAAGAGCATCTTGCCTTTATTGTTCCCAAATTGGCTGGAAGTGGCCTTCGATACGAGCTCTGGAGCGCTGTGGAGGGTCGACGAAGGCGAAGCGTTGCCGGTACTGGATGTCGATACGCGGGCTGCCGTGCAGCTCAAGGACTCCAAACTCGCTTTGTCCCCCGACGGCAAGCGGTTGATCGTGACAAAATTCGTTCCGCTCATTCCTGGTAGCTGGGAGAGTTACCGACCGCTGATCGAAGGTCCTGCCTCCCGTTTCGTGGCTGATACAGAGGAGACGAAGGGTGGGACAGGTCGGTTCCGTCCTAAACGTTACGTCCTGATCGATCTTCAAAGCGGTAGTCAGCGCGTGTTGCTGGACGCGCCAATCGAAATCGGCGTGTCTCTTTCGGCGATATCGCCGCGATGGAGCGCGGACGGCACATGGCTCGCGCTGCCTGGCGCCTACCCGCCAATCGAGCGGAACGCTGCGGCCGCGCGGGCGTCGATCCTTCCCTGCGAGATTATGGTGATGGAGGTTCGGCAGAAGGATTTTTTCTGCGCGAAGGCTCCAGAACTATCCCGGATGAGCCGAAGCTATGGCGACCGCGAGCAGCTGATCTCGCTGGAATGGCGGACGGATAGGGGTGAATTCTTCGCTTATTATTCAGCCCCGAACGATCCGAATTCAAATCGGGCAGTGATTCTCTCCAAGAGAGGTGCGGGATGGGGTTCAGGCCCCTCCGAGATGGAGGCGCAAGATATGGCTATCGCCGTGGAGGAGGCTCTTGATGAGCCCCCGGTGCTCATCGGGCGCATTGGTGGATCCGCGAAGTTGCTGTTGGATCCCAATCCACAGCTGCGGAATATCGCGCTTGGGAAGGCCGAACTCTATCATTGGCGCGATCGCGATGGCGACGCCTGGTCCGGTGCATTGGTAACGCCGCCGGGTTTCGATCCAGGCACCCGGTATCCGCTCGTAATCCAGACTCACAATTTGGATCGAGCCAAATTTCTGGTCGACGGGCCGTCGGCCACTGGATTCGCTGCGCGCGCACTCGCCGGACGTGGCATCGTCGTCCTTCAGGTCGATGAAATCAGGAAAGATTGGGGTACGCACGAGGAATCGTCGACCGGTGCCGCCGGCTATCGTGCCGCGATCGATCAACTTGCTCGGGACGGCGTCGTGGATCCAGCTAAAGTAGGGATCATCGCCTGGAGCCACATGGGCTCCTACGCGCTGCAGGGCCTCATTGATGAGCCAAACGGATACGCTGCCGCGACACTCGCTGAATCCACTTATATGAGCTTCGGCGAATATCTGATGAACATCGACTATATGGGCGTCGAGCGTGAGAAGATGTTCAGCGAACAAATGGGGGCGAAGCCGTTCGGAGAAGGGCTGAAGCTCTGGCTGGAGCGGTCGCCGGGCTTCCATACCGAGCATGTCTGCGCGCCGGTGCTGTTCCAGTTCAACAGCCCTGTTGCCCTAGTCTATGGCTGGGACATGTATGCGGCGCTGCGCGCGCAGAACAAGCCGGTAGAGATGCTTTATCTCAGAGGTGGCGACCATGTGCTGGTCAAGCCGCTGCAGCGGCTCGCCGAGCAGGGCATGAACGTCGATTGGTATGATTATTGGCTCAACGGCCATGAAGATCCCGATCCCGCCAAGGCCGATCAATATCGCCGATGGGACAGAATGAAGGCGAAGCCGCGGTGCACGGCCGCGGAAGACGGTGCGTCGAACGTCCCATGATCTATCATCACGCGTTCGCGCGGACCGATTGGCGGACATTTCTTAGTCCCGTCGGCAGAAATGCCGTCAGCATGAGTCCCTGAAGCCTCGAACTGTCGGAATGGCGGCGGGAAAGTCGGACGCCGGTTGCGCGATGCTGCCAGGACAGATTTCCGCCGCGCGCCGCGCTGATGCGACGGTCGATGAAAGAAGCGAGCCGACCTGCAAATACGAACCAGATGAGGAACCCGGCATGATCAAATATTTCGACCGCCGCGCCCTGCTGCTTTGCGGCATTGCCTCCTTCCTGCTTGCGTGCGGGGGCGCCATTGCGGGTGACTGCGCAGTGCAGGCCGCGTCTCGGGCTGCGAGTGGGAAGATCGTCATCACTCCCGAACGTCTGCTTGCTGATTATTCGACGGTTTCGGGAAACTTGCCCTCCGCGCAATGGCTCCCAGATGCGCGTCATTTGATCTTCACGACGGCAAGTCTCGGGTCATCCGCCGCGGGCGGGATACCATGGATTGAGAAGATGGAGATCGCGACCGGCAAGCGGGTGCGGTTGGTCCGCGGGTTGCATCCCAAGGTTTCACCCGACGGATCGGCATTACTCTTCATTTCCGGCGAAGGGAAAGAGCGGCAGCTGGCTTTATATGATATTGCCGGCGGCGGGATCAGGAAACTCGTTCCCTTTCCGGAAGGCATGATCGGCGTCGACCAGAGCTTCGCCTGGTCGCCGGATTCACGCCGGGTCGCTTATGGCTACCGGCCAGCTGCGCCGGCGAAGGACATTTCGAAAGATGCCAACGGGAGCTCTGTTCTAGTCGTAGGGTCGGCAGGGGACGTTCCACTGGATTCCGAGATATGGATCCTCGACGTCGCAGGCGGCTCCCCTCGCAGACTGGCGACCGACGCTTCCATGCTGAACGATGCGGGCTGGTCGGCCGACGGCAAATCGTTGATCTTCACCTCGATGGGAGGCTTCGAATATCGAAACGACAATGTGACCGGAAAGATTTTCGCGATCTCCGTTGCTTCCGGCGAAAAGACCGACCTGGTCACGAATGGCGGCGTTCAGGCGCTTCGGCCGGTCGTGTCGCCGGATGGCCGCCAGGTCGCCTTCACCTATGATCCGAACAATCTCATCTACCCTTATTTCTGGAACATCGCGACGATCGCTCCGACGGGCGGACCGGTGCGCCAGCTGACCCGCGAGCTGTTCGTGGCCTCGGGACCGGTCTGGTCACCCGACAACCGCAACATCTACTTCACCTGCAAACGCGCGGTCTTCTCGCAGATTTGCGCCGTAGACCTGGCCGGGAAGGTGAGGGAGCTGACCTCGGCCCCGCGCAATGCGTCGTCGATCGCGGTTTCGCCGCGCGGCGACCGGTTGGCCTGGACGACCCAGGATGCGGAAGGACGGGTGGAGATCAGGGCGGCGCGCACCGATGGCACTGGCGAAAAAGTGCTGGCCGATTTCAATCCCGAACTCGCCAATCTCGCCTTGGGCGATGTCGAAGAGATCAGCTGGAAGAGCCGCGACGGCTTGCGCATACCCGGGCTTCTGATCAAGCCGCTCGGCTATCAATCCGGCAAGAAATACAAGTTGCTGGTCGACATTCACGGGGGCCCTGTCGGGGGTGTGGCGTTGCGCGGCAACATATTGAAATCCACGCCGCTGGAATGGCAGATGTGGGCGGCGAAGGGCTACGCGGTGCTTGTGCCGGACTATCGGGGAAGCACGGTTCCCGGCTGGGGGCCGGTGCTCAAGGCGCGGGAAAACCAGGATTATAATGCGCGCGACATGGACGATGTCATGTCCGGCGTCGATCATGTGATCGCGCTGGGGATCGCCGATCCGGACAAACTCGCCGTGATCGGCCACAGCGCCGGATCGATCCTGACCAATTGGATCGTCACCCATAGCGGCCGCTTCAAGGTCGCGGTCTCCTACGAAGGGTGGGTGGACATGTATCACGGCTATGGATCGGGCCTGAGGGTCGGCGGCAATTCGATCGCAGAATGGATGTACAAGGGCAAGCCGTGGGAGGTGCCGGAGAATTACCGGAAAAATTCGGCCTCCGGATTCGTCAAGGGCGTGACGACGCCGACCATGTTCATCGCCGGGGATTATGGCGGCGGCAGCGGCGTCGAAAATCTCTATCACCACGAATTCATGTACAGCGCGTGGAGACAGCAGAATGTCGACACGCAGCTGCTCATCTACCGTGGCGAAGGCCATGTCATTCAGCAGCCGGAAAACCAGCGGGACATGATGACGCGCATCCTGGACTGGATCGAGTCCCGCATCGAATGAGCCGGCGGCTCTCGCTGCTGGCGACGATCCGAAATTCTCTACGCGCCGGCCATCGGAAGTTTCCTTTGGCCCACTCCCTTTTGTGTGAGTTCTCGCAAAGGGGCGAGGACGCCGCCAAATTCTTCAACGCGCTCCGCCTGCTCGGCAAGCCGGCCGTCCTTCTGGAATATGAAGGCGAGGGACATGTGCCTTCGGAGTGGTCGGTTCCTAACGCGGCCGACCTTGCGGAGCGGGCGGTGAAATTCCTCGACGAACATGTGAAACAGTCGAAATAGACGAACCTGCACTCATTCCCGCATCCCCGCACGGCCACGCCAAGACTGCATGCCGGTCCCCATCAGGTCGCCTTGGCGCCTGACAGCCCTGCCATCATGATGAATATCTTCGATTTTAACCAAGCAATCATTCGTCAGTGCGGCGCAAGCGCCGCCGCCTTCTAATATCGTTCTTGAAATGTTCTACATTTTGTGCTAGGGCGAGTCGATCGAAGCGCACATTTGTGCCTCTCTTCAGGCTCTTTCTTATTGTTCGACCTAATGAGGTCCTGCTGGATGGCAGGCGGCACGAGCAGACATGCGGCGCCGCCTGCCACAGCTCGCCACAAGGTCGTTTTTTTCTGCTCCTTGGGAAGCCGAACTTTCTGAACCTTCGGTCCGTCATTCACTCTTCGGGTGCCGCTATTGGCTAAGCTCGGACAATTGACATTGTCCGATCCTGATCTCATTCGGATTGGACAGATCTACGGAAATCCCTCGGCATCCGCCATCCGTCGATCGTGCCGCAAGGGGAATCCATATGCGCCTGCCACTCGCTTCCGCCCTTGCGCTCCTTGCCCTCACGCAGGCGTCCTGCGACAGCGACGCCAGGGCGGCATGTCAGTCCAACCAGGTCGCCCTCGAGACCGAAGCCGGGACGATCATCGTCGAGGTCTATCCGGACAAGGCGCCGGCAAGCGCCGGGGATTTCCTGAAATATGTGGACGAGGGCCGTTATGCAGGCGCCGGTTTCTATCGCGTCGTTCGTAGCGACAATGACAATGGCGCGCCTGTGATCGAGGCGGTGCAGGGCGGGCTGCTCGATCCGTCGGGGGCGCCTGGCGTCGCCCATGAAAGCACGAAAATGACGGGTCTTCGCCATGTCGACGGTGCGCTCTCGCTCGCGCGGTCGGCGCCGGGCACGGGCAGCGCAGCCGCCTTCTTCATCTCGATCGGCGATCAGCCCGGGCTCGATCATGGCGCCACGCGCAATCCCGACCAGCAAGGCTTTGCCGTCTTCGGCCGGGTGGTTCGCGGCATGGACGTGGTGCGCAAGATCCATTCGGTGCCGGCCGCGCAGCTCGGCGGGACCGATTATGTGAAGGGCCAGATCCTGAACCAGCCGGTCATGATCCGCAAATCCCGCCGCATTTGCTGACTGTACGGTCAGGCCGGGAACTATCCTTGCCAGGCTGGCTTGTCCCAAGCCGATGGCGGCAAAAAGGGAAAGATCATGGTCGAAGCTCGCGCTGCAATTCGCCTGAGCTGACTCGATCCATCAATCCTCCATGTCGGCGCGCAAGGTTCGGGCGGCGCGAAGCATGAAGAAGCCGCTGGGCACGAACACCACCATCACGATCATCAGCGCATAGCGAAGCCCGTCGCCGGGCCCATGGCTCTGCGCGAACCAGTCGCTCAGGGATCCGGCGATGATCGGTCCGAGGCCGAGGCCGATGAGATTCGCGAAGAAGAATGCGATCGCCACCGCCATCGCCCGGCGGCTCGTACCGCAGACCAGATGCAGCGCCGAGAACATCGGCGGGATGACCCCGGTCAGGACGATGCTGGCGATCAGCAAGATCCCCGCCATCAACGGAACGCTGGGCGCGAGGAACGCGCCCCAATAAAGCGGCAAGGCGATCATCAGGCCCCATCCGGGAAGGCGCGCGGTCCAGGCGATGTCCCGTTTGGCGAGGCGATCGGTCCAGATGCCGCCGGCGAGATTTCCGATCACGGCGCCGATCGCGGACATCGTTCCGAACAGGCCGCCGGCTTCGGCGATGGTGAGGCCGTGCACGCGGATCATGAACGATGACGTGAAGACGAGCGCGCCATAGGCCATCAGGAAATAGAGGACCATCGCGTAGATGATGTTGCGGTAGGAGGGCTTCTCGAACAGGGCGCGAAAGGTCGCCATGACGGATTCCTGGCTGTCGGCCCGGATGGCGAATTGCGGCAAATGGCGCGGTTCCTTGATCAGGAAGCGGGTCAGTATGGCCAGGAGCAGGCCCGGCAATCCGACGATCAGGAAGGCGGCGCGCCAGCCGTAATTCTGCGCGATCCAGCCGCCCGCCACCAGACCGAGCACATAGCCGGCCATCGAGCACATCATGTAGATGCCGATCGCCTTGGAGCGCCCGTCCGGCGGGAAATAATCGGCGATCAGGCTCTGCGCCGGCGGGATCGCCCCGGCCTCGCCGGCGCCCACCCCGACGCGCGCCAAAGCGAGCTGCCAGAAATTCTGGGCCATCCCGCACAAGGCGGTCATCACGCTCCAGATCGTCAGCGCCAGGGTGATGATGAATCGCCGGTCGCCGCGATCCGCCCAGCGGGCCACCGGGATGCCGAGCGTCGCATAGAATAAGGCGAAGGAAATGCCGGACAGGAGTCCGAGCATCGTGTCGGAAACCTGGAATTCATTCTTGATCGGCTCGAGCAATACGCCGATGATGTTGCGGTCGACATAATTCGAGGTGCCGACCAGGAACAGGACGAACAGGAAGGTCCCGCGTTGCCGGCCGGTATAGAGATCCCACGGCTTTTGAGGGGTTGCGGGGGAGGGTGCGGCACGCATTTCCGGTCTTGCGTCGCTCATCGACTTCCCTCCCTGCCTCGCGTCCTCACAGGAGGCCGATCATCGATTTGAACAGGATTGTATGATTTGGTCAAGGCCTATGCGCGCGAGGCGCAGGGTGGGCGGATTTCCCGCTCCTAAAGGCACTCGTGCATGATCATCTCCGAGCCTGAACGCTGGCCGACAGCCGGTGGCCCATGACGCGCTTCGGTCGACCCGGGGCCGGTGCCAGTTCATGGTGTAACCCATAAGCTACACTCGCTAATTTAATCGCCCAAGGCTTCTGGTTCCGCGCCGGATTGGCCTCGGGCGCCTTGACAGGTTGGGGGCGCCTGAACATCCTACACTAGTGTATTTAAAGAGTGGGTGCCGTTTTGCGTTTCTCTTGTAATGGCTTGGAGGAAAGAATGTTCAGGATCAGTGGTTCAAAAACGCTTCGTCTCGCTCTCGCAGGCATGTCCTCCCTGGCCTTCGCGACGGCAGCTTCCGCCCAGCCTGAATCGGCCGATGCTTCCTCGCCGAACGACGTAAGCGACCAGTCGGAGGTCGCGCCCGGGGCCGAAGCCACGGCCGACGATATGAGCGGAGAGATCATCGTCACCGCCCGGCGCCGGGCCGAGACCCTGCAGGACGTGCCGATGGCGGTCACCGGTATTGCCGGCGACCAGCTGGAGCGTGAGAATATCACCGAGACCCCGGCCCTGTTCGCGCGCGTGCCGAACCTCTATTTCACCACCGCGGGCGGCGCCTCGCCGTCGGCGGACTTCAACTATCTCGTCATCCGCGGCGTCGGCTATAATGGCGGTCTGGAGCCGGCGACCGGCGTCTTCATCGACGGCATGTACCAGCCGCAGCTCGGCTTCGACATCGCCTTCCTCGATCTGGAGCGCGTCGAGGTGCTGCGCGGGCCGCAGGGGACCTTGTTCGGGCGGAACACCCAGGCCGGCGCGGTCAGCATCATCACGCGCCAGCCCGGACGCGACATGCAGGGACGGTTCGAACTGGAACTGGCCGAATTCGGATCGGCGCGGTTACGCGCTTCGGCATCCGGGCCGGTCACGGACACGCTCTCCGCCGGCTTTGCGTTCCAGGCCGCGCACACCGGCGGCTATATCAACAATCGGGATGGCTCGGACTATAATTTCGCGACGCGGATCGTCGGGCGGGCGAATGTTCGTTGGCAGCCTACCGATACGGTCGAGCTGCTCGCCTCGGTCGATTATAATCATGACGATTTCAACGACCAGGCGTTCGGCGTGCCGCTGGCTCCGCGCCGCTACGTGGCGCAGGTCGATCAGGACGAGGACGATTCCAAGAGCGGCTACGGCGGGCAGGTCACGCTCAACGTCGATCTGACCGACGATATCAAGCTTACCTCCCAGACCGGCCTTCGCTCCGTCACGTCCGACATCCTGATCGATGACGATGCGAACATCACCGATCAGACGCCGCTCACTTTGAGCGCCGTGCCGTTTTCGACCACGCTGCCGCCGGTCCCGCTTTTCGTCGCGCTGCTGCCGATCACGGTGGCCGGAACGGCCCAGCGCGTGGACCTCACCCAGGATTTCTGGAGCCAGGAAGTGCGGCTGACCGGTTCGAGCAGCAATTTCGACTGGCTCGCCGGCGGCTATTATTTCGAACAGAAGATCGATCAGTTCCGCTCCCGCGACGTCGGGCCGGGCGTGCCGTTCGTGCCGCTCTACATCCGCGAATCCTTCTTCGAGAAGCGCGACGGCTATGCCGCTTTCGGCCAGGTCAGCTATCGCCCGCTTCCGCCGCTCGAACTGACGGTCGGCGGCCGTTATTCTAAGGAAAATGTCCGCACCGGCGGCGACCGCGTGCTCAACGTGGCGGATGCGTCGATCAACGCCTTCCAGAAGGATGGCGAGGCGGATTTCAGCAACTTCTCGCCAATGGCGTCGATCTCCTACGACATCAATGACGACATCCTCGTCTATGCGACCTATTCGGCCGGCTGGAAGGCGGGCGGCATCAACCGCTTCCCGAGCCGCCCCAACGCCATCCTCCCTTATGATGCGGAAACGTCGCAAAATTACGAACTCGGCCTGAAGACCAAATTGTTCGATAATCGCGTGCGCGCCAATTTCGCGGTCTTCAACATCGATATCGAGGACCAGCAATTGCTCAATGTCGTGCCCGATCCGAACGGATCGACGCCGGTCACGACCATCGCCAATGCCGCCAAGAGCCGCAGCCGCGGATTCGAGGCCGATATCGAGGCGCGGCTGCTCGACAATCTCCGGATCCGGGGCAGCTATGGCTATGTGGACGCCAAGTTCCGCGAGTTCATCCAAGTCGGCACCGGCGTGACCAAGGATCGCTCGGGCGAGCCTTTCGAGTTCACACCCCGGCACAATGCCTCGGCCTCCGCGACCTACACCGCCAATCTCTCGCCCAGCGCCGGCCTCGAATTCCTGGTCAATTATCGCTACATCAGCGGCTATCGGGTGTCGGACGTCAACCTGACCGCACCTTTGGGCGCGCAATTGCGGGTTCCCGGCTACGATCGCCTCGACGCGAGGGTGACCCTGGCGCTCGATTCAGGCTTCAGGCTTTCGGCCTTCGTGAACAATATCTTCGACTCGTTCGATTATACCAACATCTCGCGCGGCCAATATGATCAGCAATCGAACCCTGCCCGCTATGTCGTGGTCCTGCCGCCGCGCCAGTTCGGGCTGAGCGCCGCCTACAGCTTCTGAAGCGGGCGCGACGTTCGTTGAAATCGGGCAATCCGACGGATGGTTTCCGCCGGATTGCCCGGCCCAGGTCCGCATCGATCGCCGATTGCCGGCGCGGGTGGCATGGGCCATGCCCGGAATCTGCAGGGCAAAGCTATATTAGCCGGACGTACCGGCCCGTCCGCACAAGGGAGTATTGTCATGACCCGCACGCTTTTCAGCAACGCGCTGATCTTCGACGGCGTTTCGCGCGATCTGCGCGAGGGCCATGTCCTGGTCGAAGGCGGCACGATCCGCGAGGTGAGCGACGCGCCGATCACGGCTTCGGCCGATGTCGAGATCGATGCGCGGGGGCGCACGCTCATGCCCGGCCTGATCGACCTCCACGTCCACATCTGGTGCGCGGACATGAATGTCGTGAAGCTCGCCCAGATGCCCACCGAATATTATGCGATGTTCGCCGCCAATTTCCTGCAATCGGCGCTCGACCGCGGCTTCACCACGCTGCGCGATGCGGGCGGCACCGATGCCGGCTTCGCGATGGCGATCGAAAAGGGCTTCATCAAGAGCCCGCGTTTCTACCATAGCGGCCGCTACATTTCGCAGACCGGGGGGCATGGCGATTTCCGCGCCGGCCACGAACAGCATTTTTCGGATTGCATGTGCTGTCCGCCGCGGCACGAACGGTTCACGGCCATTGCCGACGGCGCCGATGCGGTGCGCAAGGCGGTGCGCGAGGAATTCCGGCGCGGCGCCAAGGCGATCAAGATCATGGCGTCGGGCGGCGTCGCCAGCCCGACCGATCCGCTCGACAAGCTTCAGTTCACCGATGCCGAGATCCTCGCCGCGGTGGAGGAAGCGGAGATGCGCGGTTCCTACATCTTCGCCCATTGCCATCCCGATGCCGCCATCCGCCGCTGCTCCGAGCTTGGCGTGCGCTGCATCGAGCATGTCACTCTGGTCACGCCCGAAACCGCGGCGATCATGGCGAAGAACGGGACATATGGCGTGCCGACCTTGGCTGTCGTCCGAGCCTTTTACGACGATGGCCCCAAATTCGGACTGCCGCAGACGGCGGTGGACAAGATGCAGAATCTGCTGGAGGCGATGACCGATGGTCTCGTCCATATGAAGAAGGCGGGGGTGAAGATCGGTTTCGGCACCGATCTGCTGGCCGAACATCATGACCGGCAGGGCATCGAGTTCGCGCTGCGTGCAGAAGTATTGGACCCGTTCGACATCCTGATCTCCGCGACCTCGGTCGCCGCGGAGATCCTGATGGAGGAAGGCCGGCTGGGCGTCATCGCTCCCGGGGCCCATGCCGACATGCTGCTGGTCGACGGCAACCCGATGGAGGATATCACGGTGCTGGGTCAGGACGGCCGCAACTTCCCGATCATCATGAAGGCGGGTGCGTTCCACAAGAACCAGCTATAATCGTCGTTTCATGGCTGGCGCCGCCCGTGGCCACGCGAATTCGCGGGGCGGAAGCGACACGAAGGATGCCGCACAGGGATAGCGGCATGCGCTGAATCGCAGGTCCGCTGACGACACGCTGTCCCGGGACAAGTTTTTTTCGTCCCCGGCCCTCGGAAATCGCTTTGTCCCGCGTCCCTCTTATGTTGAGCTGTTGCAAAGAGGGCAGGAGGGTCGGTCTACGGTCGCGCGCAATTCGCCTGAGCGGGTCGCCTGGGTGGGGAGCCATATCGTTCCCCACGAGGCCGATCTGCGCGTCTGGCTTCGGCGGACCGGTATGCCGGTGCACGAAGTCGACGATGTCGTGCAGGACGCCTATGTGCGGATCGCGCAGCTGGCGGGCGTGGAGCATATCCGCAACCCGCGTTCCTATTTCTTCATCACTGCCCGATCGGCGATGGTCTCCCGCATCCGGCGCGAGCGGATCGTTCGGATCGACAGCATGAACGATATCGAGGCGCTTGCGGTAGAGGATATGGCACCGGGACCGGAGCGCCAGCTTTCCGGCCGGCAGGAACTGGAGCGGGTCGGCCGGATGATCGAGGCGTTGCCGGAACGCTGCCGGGAAATTTTCCGGTTGCGCAGGATTGAGGGCGTGCCGCAGCGCGAGATTGCGGCGCGGCTGGGGATTTCCGAACATGTGGTGGAACAGCAGGCGGTGCGGGGGCTGAAGCTCCTCGCGGCGGCGCTCACCGAAGGCGACGGGACGGCGGAGCGCCGGCCCGCGGGCAAGAAAGAGGCAGATCAAGATGTCCGGCACGACTGACGACGAAGCCCGGCTGTGGGCCGTACGCCTCGAAGCCGGCGGCATGAGCGGCGATGACGAGGCGGCCCTGGATCAATGGCTGGCCGGCGACGATCGGCGGCAGGGCGCATTGCTGCGCGCGCAGGCGATCCTGTCTTATTTCGAGCGCGGCCGCGCGCTTGCGGGCGGGCGGCCGGCCGCCGACGCGCCGGCGCCGGTCGCGGTCGTGGGCCAGGAGACGGCCAAGGACGGTCGTCTCTCGCGCCGACAATTGCTCGCCGCGTCGCTGGTCGGCGGCCTGACGATGGCGGGCGGCACCGGCCTGTGGCTGAGCGAGCGCCGGCCGCGGATCGAAACCGCAGTCGGCGAGGTGCGGCGCGTGGCGCTCGCCGACGGATCGGTGGCGACCGTCAATACGGCGAGCCGTCTGGTCGTCGACATGGGCAAGGAAAGTCGCAAGATCCGCCTCGACGAGGGCGAGGCCTGGTTCAAGGTCGCCCATGATCCGGCGCGTCCCTTTCTGGTCGAGGCGGGCGAGGTGCGGGTGCGTGCGGTCGGCACCGCATTCTCGGTTCTCCGTGACGGCGAAGGCGCCGACGTGCTGGTCACCGAAGGAATCGTCGAAACCTGGCTGGTCGGCCGCGAAGCGGAATCACGGCGTATCGACGCCGGGACGGCGGCGCGGGTCAGCCTCGCTTCAGCGGAGATCGAGACGGAGGCGGCGGCACCGCGGATCGAACGGGCATTGGCCTGGCGACAGGGAGAGATCGCATTCGACGGCCAAACGCTTGGCGAGGCAGTGGCGCAGTTCAACCGTTACAACCAAACCAAATTGCTGGTCTCCGATCCGAAGCTCGGGCGTGAACCGGTGGTTGGCTATTTCAGCGCCACGGATCCGATCGCCTTCGCGCGCGCCTTCAGCCCTCTGGTCGGTGCCGAGGTGAAGGTCGCAGGCGACACGATCAGAATCGAAAAGAATGTGAAATAATTTCTGCGACAGGTCTCGGAACGCCGGAAGCCGAGCGTCCCAGAGTCAGAAGCGGCACGAAGCCGCGACTGACAGGGGGAATTATGCGAACCAATTTTCTGGCGACAGGTTTGATGTCGAGCGCGGCGATCGTCTGCACGGTCGCCGCAGCGCAGCCGGCTTTGGCTCAGACCAAGGCGTTCAACCTGCCGGCCCAGCCGGCCGCCCAGGGCATACCGGCCTTTGCCGCGCAAGCCGGCGTGAAGATCGTGGCCTCAGGGCGTCAGACGGCGGGCAAGCGGACGCGGGCGGTGCGTGGCGAGATGAGCGTCGATCGTGCGCTCGACCTGCTGCTGCAAGGCACCGGACTTACCGCACGGGCCACCGGATCCCAGACCTATGCGGTCGTCCCGCTCGACCGCGTGGCGAGTGCCGCGCCGGTCAAGCTCGCCCTTGCGACCGAACAGGCCCTGATCGCGCAGGACGACGTGCGGTCGACGGCGGGAGGCCCGGCCGAAGCCGTGGCCGATGCGGGTCAGGAGGATATCGTCGTGACCGCCAACCGGCGCGAGGAATCGGTGCAGGATGTCGCCAGCGCCGTAACCGCGATCGGTCAGGCGGAAATCGAAAAGCGCGGCATGGACAGTTTCGAAAGCTTCGCCCGCTCCGTGCCCGGGCTGACGATGAACCAAAGTGTCAGGAATCGCGCCGCCTTCAACATTCGCGGCGTCTCGACCAATCTCACGGGCAGCAACACACAGGACCCGGTCTCGGTCTATATCAACGAAACGCCGGTCTCTGACACTTTTGGCGCCAGTGTCCAGCCGGACCTGCGCCTGTTCGATGTCGAGCGGATCGAAGTCCTGCGCGGTCCGCAGGGCACGTTGTTCGGCTCCGGTTCCCTGGGCGGCACCATCCGGATCATCACCAACAAGCCCGACACAAGCAGGTTCGAAGCGGCTGGCCGGGTCGATCTCGGCACGACCGAACATGGTGGCATGCGCCAGCGCTATGACGCCATGGTCAACATTCCCCTCGTCGATGACACATTGGCCATCCGGGCGGTCGGCTATTATCGCGACGAGGAAGGCTGGGTTCGCAACGTCACGCTCGGCACGCGCAACGATACGGTCGATTGGGGCGCTCGCGTTGCACTGCGCTGGACACCGACCAGCAACCTGACCGTCACCGCCACGGGGATCCACCAGGAAAGCGATCCGGAAGATGGCGATTCCTGGAACCCCGCGCTTGGCAAATTCCGGCGTTCATCGGCGATTTCCGAAGGACGGCCGCTCAATCTCGACAATCTCAATCTTACCATCGACTATGACATCGATGGCTTTGCTACGCTCACCTCGTCATCGACCTATCAGAGCAGCAAGACGGCGGTACGGGGCGATTTAGGCCCGCTGCTTGGGGCAGGAACGCCCAACTTCATCAGCGACTCCGATCCGTGGGCGTCGCGTTATTATGTCCAGGAACTGCGCCTCGTCTCAAACACCCGATCGCGTCTGGAGTGGGTGCTCGGTGCCTTCTACATCAATCGCAGGACCGACGTCGATTACCTGATCACCGCGCCAGGGCTGGACGATTTCTTCGGGGGAATCATCGGCAGCGATCTATATTTCGCGTCGCCGATCACCACCAAGTCGAGCGAATTGGCGGCCTATGCCGATGGCAGCTACGAAATCTTCGATGGGCTGAAGATCCATGCCGGCGCGCGCGTTTTCCGGACCACGGCGGACTATATCGAAGATGGCCGGGTGGCGTTGAACTTCGGAACGCTCGCTTATGATCCGCCGCTCTTCTTCGCGAACAACAGCAAGGGCACCAATCTCACCTGGCGAGCGGGTCTTTCCTACCAGCCGGACAACGATCTGCTGTTCTACGGCAATGTCAGCAAGGGCTTCCGGGTCGGCCAGGTCAATGCCAATTTCGGGCCCAGCCCGGTTGATCCGACAGACTATGTCATCCCAGAAGGCTATGATCCGGATTCTACGATCAATTACGAACTCGGCGCCAAGACCAGCTTCCTGGACAATAGACTGACGGTCAATATCGCCGCCTATCATATCGCTTGGTCGAATATTCAGATCGACGGCACCCGCATCTCCGATTTTCGGACCTTCATCGCCAATGCCGGCAAGGCGCATATCACCGGCGTCGAGGCCGAAATCAATGCGAAGCCGGTGCGCGGCCTGAACCTCTATGCCACGGCGACGGTGCAGGGCGGAAAGATCGACAGCGTGCCGGCCGACATCATCGTGCCGGCGGCGGAAGGCGATCGTCTGCCAGGTCTCGCCAAGCTGAAATTGTCGGGTGGCGCGGAATATCGGTGGGATCTTAGTCGCAACTACGAGGCTTATGTGCGCGTGGATGGCCAATATACCGGCAAGACGCCCAATGATTTCGCCAATAGCGGCCTCAATCCTTTCTATGCGATCAACGATGATTTCACATCGATCGATGCGTCGATCGGTCTCGACACGGCTTGGGGCAATGTCGCCCTCTACGGCGAGAATCTGACCGACAATGATGCGATCATCCTGAAGACGTTGAGCAGCCCAAATCCATACAATACGCTGAGGCCGCGCACCTTCGGCATCCGCCTGACCTACCGGCATTGACGGGAGAATCCCGACGCTGGACTGTGAAGGCAAACCTATCAACAAGTCTCGAAGGGGGGGCAGGATGAAATTCAAAATTGGCCTGATGGGCTTATCGGCGATGATACTCGCGGCGCCGCCCGTGATTGCGCAGACGGCCCTAAGCAAGGCGGATTATGATCGCGCCGTGCGTTTCCTGCCGCAAAATGCGGAAAAGCAGGTTCTGAATGGCACGGTAACACCGCATTGGCTGCCGGGCGGCGATCTTTTCTGGTATCGTCGGCAGACCGCGCCGGATCGCGCCGAGTTCGTCATCGTCGATCCGGCCGCCGGCGGATCGCGGACCCCGGCCTTCGATCATGAGGCGATCGCGGCCGGGCTCGCCAAGGGGCTGGCCAAGCCGGTGGCGGCGGATCAATTGCCGTTCAAGGTCTTTCGCTATGGCGATGGCGGCGCGATCGAGGCGGTTGTCGACGGCAAGCTCTGGTCCTGCGCAGGCGTGCCCGTCGCCTGCACCAGCAGCGCAGCGCCGCCGCCGATGCAGACGGAAATCGCGTCGCCCGACGGCAAGTGGCTTGCCTTCGTCAAGGACAATAATCTGTGGGTCAAGCCGGTCGCGGGAGGCGAAGGCTTCGCGCTGACCAGCGACGGCATCGAGGATTATGGCTGGGGCACGCCGCCCGGCGTCAATTATATAGCGACCGCGATGAAGCAGGCCGGCGCCGGCTATCCGCCGGCTCTGCTCTGGTCGCCGGATTCCTCGCGCCTCCTCATCCATCGGGTCGACGACCGCAAGACGGGAGAGATGGGCCTGGTGCAGGCGGTGCCGCCGGACGGATCGGTGCGGCCGCGCGTCCATCGCTGGCGGATGCCCATGCCCGGCGATGCCAATCTGCCAATGACCGAGACCTGGATATTCGACGTCGCCAGCCGCAAGGCGGTCAAGGTCGATGTCGCGCCCGCGCCATTCGGGATTTCCTCGCCCATCGAGGGGGGCGAGATCTGGTGGACAAGCGACGGCAAGGCGATCGGGATGCTGACCCGCAATCGCTACCTCAAGAAGATGGATCTCTACAGGGTCGATCCGGCCAGCGGCGGCGCGAAATTGCTGGTGTCCGAAGAAGGAAAGACCTTCGTCGAGGCTGGCGGGCTGGGCTTCAAGCCGATGGCGCGGATGCTCGGCAATGGCGAGGTGCTCTGGTTTTCCGAACGCGACGGGCAGGGCCGGCTCTATCTCTACGGCGCCAATGGCAAGGTGAAAAAGGTGCTCGGCACGGGGCCGGGGCAGATCACCCGCCTGATCCATCTCGATGAGGCCAAGGGTCAGGCGATCGTCCGCGCCAATGGTCGCGACAAGGGCGACGATCCCTATGTTTCCAATCTATACCGGATCGATCTTCGTACCGGTGCAATGACGCGGTTGACGCCGGAGGATGGGGAGCATCTCGCCGGCAGGATGGACGGGTTGGCATTGGGTGCCGGCGATCCCTTTGCGCCGCCCGGGACGACCGATAGCGTCTCGCCGAGCGGCCGCTATTTCGTCGACAGCGTTTCGACCGTCGATACGCCGCCGGTGACATATCTCCGCCGCGCCGACGGCAAGTTGGTCACCTTGCTCGAAAAAGCGGACATCCGGCCTTTGAAGGCGGGCGGGTTCACCGCGCCGGAAGCCTTCACCGCGACCGCTGCGGATGGAACGACCAGGCTCTACGGCGTGATGTTGAAGCCGAGCAATTTCGACCCGGCCAATCGCTATCCGATCATCGACCAGATCTATCCGGGGCCGCAGGCGCGGCGGACGCCGAACGACTTCATGGGTGCGATATTCGATCACAGCTTCGCGCAGGCGATGGCCGAACTGGGATTCATCGTCGTGCTGGTCGACGGTCGCGGCACGCCGGGGCGGACCAAGGCTTTCCTCGACGCATCCTATGGCAAACTTGCCAATGGCGGCTTCCTCGAAGATCATGTCGCGGCGATCAAGGAATTGGCACGCAGCCGCCCCTGGATGGATGTCGACCGGGTCGGCATTTACGGCATTTCCGGCGGCGGAAACGCCGCTGCCCGGGCGATGTTCGCTTTTCCGGATTTCTTCAAGGTCGGCGTCGCCCATGCCGGCAATCACGACCAGCGCGGCTACACCTACATGTGGGGCGAATCCTATAATGGACCGATCGTTGGCGACAATTATGCCGCCACCTCGAACGCCGCGATCGCCAAGAATCTGACGGGCAAATTGTTGCTGATGCATGGCGACATGGATTCGAACGTCTCGCCCGCCTTGACGCTGCAGGTGGCGGACGCCCTGATCAAGGCGAACAAGGATTTCGACCTGATGATCATCCCCAATCTCGGCCATGCCTGGGGCAATTACGCCACCCGCATGACCTGGGATTATATGGTCCGCAACCTGATGGGCGCCGAACCGCCCAAGGAATATGCTTTCCCTGCTGAAGAGAAGTGATGTCCACCATGATGAAGTTTCTACCAGCGCTGATGGCCGCTGCCCTATGCGCAACCTCGGCACTCGCGCAAAGTCCGCTCGCCAAGCCCAATGACCGTTCCGGCCTGTTCGACGGCAAGACGGTGACCAGCAACGATTTGCGGCGGGTGCCGGTCGTGCCTGGCACCAATGTTCCCCAGGGCGCCATCGTCATCCGTAATGCGCGCCTGTTCGACGGTACCGGTGCCGCCGCCAGGACCGCCGATCTCGTCATCGAAGGGGACAGGATCACGCGCATCGCCAGCGGCGGGGAGGCGCCTGCCGGCGCCGAAATGATCGATGCGGGCGGCCGCACCGTCATGCCGGGGCTGATCGACCTTCATACCCATCTGACCTATGTCCACGCCTTCGGCCTGCCCGGGCCGGTGTCCGACGAGAGCCAGGCCGGGGCGGCGATCCGTGGCGCCGAGCGGCTGCGCTATTTCGCCGAAAGCGGGATCACGAGCGTTCGTGACGTCGCATCGCACGGCATGGCGCCATTCCTCCTGAAGAACGAGGTCGCATCCGGCGCGATTGCCGGCCCCCGCATCTTCGCCGCGGGGCAGCTGATCGTCGGCGAAGGCGGCCATGGTACCGAAGGCTATGCGATGGCGACCGCGCCCGCTTATCCGGATGCGGCGGTGCGCGAGGCCATCGGGCCGGACGATTGGCGCAAGGCTGTGCGCACCAATTTCAAGCGCGGCGCCGACCTGATCAAGCTTGCCAGCCATTTCAGCCAGGAGGAAGTGAATGCCGCCGTCGATGAAGCCCACAAACTGGGTCTGCGCGTCACGGTGGATTCGGAATCCATCTACACGAAAATGGCCATCGACGCAGGCGTCGACAGCGTCGAGCATCCGCTGCCGCGCAGCGACGAGACGGTGAAATTGATGGCGAAGAAGGGCATCGCGTCCGTGCCCACCTTCGTCCCCTATCAATACATCCTGGCCGGCGGGGGCTATAACGGATCGACCTCGCGCCGTTTCACCTTGTCCGACGAGTCGATCTTCGCGATGGGCGCGAAGCTGAAGGCGGCCGGCGTCAAGATGGGGATCGGCACCGACCTGATCGTCGATTGGCACCATCATCTACCCGACGCCTATATCCAGGAGTTGCGCAACTTCCGCCGCCTGGGCTATTCCGCTCCTGAAGCACTGGTTGCCGCAACCCGGACCGGTGCGGAAATCCTCGGCATGGACGATCGCCTGGGCACGCTACAACCGGGCAAGCTGGCCGACCTGATCATCGTCGACGGCAAGCCAGACCGGGATATCGAGGACCTGAAGAAGGTCGACCTGGTCATCGTCGGCGGCCGCGTCATCGTCCGCGACGGCCGCGCGACCCTGCCGCCGCGCATCGAGGAGAAGGCGCCTTTTTCGAGCTCGAAAGAGTGAGCGTGGCGCAAGCCGCATTCCGTGCTCGTGGATAGAAAATAGGCCCCATGCAAAATTAATCTCGCGGCCGCATACGGGAAATGGCTTTTCCTTTATCTTACCCTCCTAGACCGAGTGACGGACGAGGAGGGCTGCGGCCGCGAAGATGATCGACGCCGAGGCCATCGATGACTGGTTCTGCCGGGAGGTGCTTCCGCTCGAGCCCGCTCTGACGCGCTACATCCGTCGCAACTGGCGGCAGTCGGAGGATGTGTTCGATCTGCTCCATGACGTCTATGCGCTGGCGCTCGGAGGCGCGCGGAGCGGGCTTCCGGATTATACACAAGGCTATGTCTTCACGATCGCCCGCAACCTCCTGACGCAGCGGTCACGGCGAGCACGGATCGTCTCGTTCGAGTTGATCACCGACCTGGAAAGCCTGGAGCCCGACGTCGACATCTTCTCGGCCGACCGCAACATGGTGGCCCGCGACGATCTCCGCCGCGCCGGGGCGGGCATAGACAATCTGCCGCCGCGCTGCCGTGAAGTGGTGCGGCTGCGCAAGGTGGAGGGGCTCACCACCCGCGAAGCGGCGGATCGGCTGGGCGTCGGCATCGATGCGGTCGAGCAGCAATTGACCAAGGGCATGCGCGCGCTTGCCGATTTCATGCTGGGCGGCCCCGGGCACATCGCGCGGCCGTCGCGCCGGGAGAGGCAGGAGAGATCGAAATGAGCGGACCTGCCCATCGGGCGACCGATTTGGCTGCGCTGTGGATCCTTCGCCAGGAGGAGCCGGACTGGACGGCCGAGCAGCAGGCCGAGCTGGATGCCTGGCTGGACGAATCCCTGCTTCATCGCGCGGCCTATCTTCGGCTGCGCGAAGGCTGGCGGCGGGCCGATGCGGTCGCCCGCGACGAGGCGCCAGAAACGCCGGACGAAATCCAGCAGGCTGCGCCACGGCGATGGCAGCCATGGGCTATGGCCGCATCCATCGCCCTTATATTCGGCATTAGTGGCACGACTTGGTGGCGCGCTCCTGCGCCGGTGGCTCCTGTCAATTTTGCAACACCGATCGGCGGTCATCAGACCATCGGATTGGCCGATGGAAGCAGAGTGGAGTTGAACACGGCAACAGCCGTTCGCGCGGCCATCGACGGCGACATGCGCACGGTCTGGCTCGACCGCGGCGAGGCCTATTTCGAGGTCGCCCATCGGAATGGGGTGCCGTTCGTCGTTCATGCCGGCGTGCGCAAGATTACAGTTCTCGGCACGAAATTCTCGGTGCGACGCGAAGGTGACAAGGTGTCGGTCGCGGTTACCGAAGGCCGCGTACGTGTCGAGGATTTGAGTCCTGCCAAGGCGTCGCGGGCGGCCGTCATCACTGCGGGCGATCTGGCGATCGCGCGCGGCGGATCGACGCTCGTCGCCCTCGGTGCGAAGGAAAAGGTCGAAGATGCGCTCGCTTGGCGCGAAGGCATGCTCACCTTTACGAGCACGACTTTGGGGGACGCCGTGGCGGAATTCAGCCGCTATTCTTCCCGGCCGATCCTTATCCCCGACGCCGCGGTCGCCGCGATCCGGATCGACGGCGCCTTCGAGGCGGACAATGTCGACGCTTTCCTGCGGCTCCTGTCCGATGCTTATGGTCTCCGCGTCGAGCAGGATGCGAAGCATGTAAGAATTTCGGCATGACGCATACGGGTTTGGCGGCTTCGATTCTCTTGATCCACAGAACAGATGTTCAGGCTTTTCGGGGGACGCGGATCATGATCAGAACATTGGCAGCCGCTTTGTTGACGGGGACCTGTGTTGTCGCGACGGCGACACCGGCGGTCGCCCAGAGCCGTACGTTCGATATTCCGGCCGGAAGCCTGAAAAATGCGCTCGGCGCCTATGTCCGCCAATCCGGACGGCAGTTGATCTTTAAGGGCGGAGAGATGGGCGGCGTCCGTTCTAACGGCGCGCACGGGGCGATGTCGGCTGAGGCCGCGCTCAGCGCCGTCCTCGCTGGCTCCGGCTTCGTTGCCAAGACCGATGCGTCGGGCGCGGTTGCGATCGTTCGAGCTGCTTCTTCAATCTCCGAAAGCTTCCAGGGCAGAGGCGGAGTTGCGGTCGTCGAGGATGAGGTGGCGGACGAGGAGATCGTCGTCACCGCGCAGAAGAAGGTCGAGAATATCCAGGACGTGCCGGCGTCGATCAGCGTGATCGGCGGGCGGCGACTGGAACGGATCGGCGCGACCCAGCTCTCCGATTATGCCGCTTATGTCCCTGGCCTCGTCGTCGACGGTGGCGGCACGCCGGGCCAGACCCGCATCACGTTGCGGGGCCTTTCGCCGATCACTTATACCAGCATGATCGGCACCTATATCGACGACACCCCATTGGGCTCCAGCGCGGGCTGGGTGCAGGCGCCCTTATTCTCGCTCGATCTGATGCCCTACGACATCGAACGGGTGGAGGTGCTGCGCGGGCCGCAGGGCACGCTTTATGGCGCCAACACGATGGGCGGCCTGCTGAAATATGTGACGAAGAGTCCTGATCTCAACCGATTTTCGGGACGGGCCGGGGCGGAGGTTTCCACAATCGGCGGCACCGACGAGATTGGCTGGGGGGTGAGGGACGGCGCCAATGTACCGATCATTCCCGGCAAGCTCGCCGTCAGCATCAGCGTCTTCAATCAATACACGCCTGGCTATATCGACAATGGCATCACCGGCGAAAAGGACGAGAACGAGGTTGAGCAGACCGGTGCGCGGCTCGCCCTGCTTTGGCAGGTCACCGATGCGCTGAAGATAAGATTGTCGGCGATGGGCCAGAATATCGACGCCGACGGCAATGCGGTGGTTTCGCTGGACCCGGTCACAGGCGAACCACTCTTCGGCGACTTGACCGGCGCGCATGCGCTCGACCAGCCGTTCCGTTCGAAGCTTCGTCATTATGCGGCAACCATCGATTGGGATCTGGGTTTCGCCGATTTCACATCGGCCACCAGCTATTCCAACACCAAAGTGCACAAGGAGATCGACTACACGCTTTTGTTGGGTGCCTATTACCCGATCATCAGCGAGATCCTGCCCGAATTTTCGAACGGCGTCATCATTCCCGCCGGCATGGGCCTGTATGAGGTGAACACCGAGGTGAAGAAATTCACCCAGGAATTCCGCTTGGCTTCCCCTGGCGGCAAGCGGCTCGAATGGCTGATCGGTGCCTTCTATACCGACGAAGATGCGATCATGTTTCAGAACATTACCGCGATGGACACTCTCGGCGTGCCGGTCGCCGCTCCGTTCAATCCGTTCGGTCTCGCCCGCGTTCCCACCAAATATCGCGAGATGGCCGTGTTCGGCAATCTCACCTATAATTTCAGCGAGGCGTTCGACATCAGCTTCGGCGGTCGCTTCGCGAAGAACAAACAGGATTTCACGCTGATTTCCTCGGGGCCGCTGTTCGTCTTCTCCGGCGTGGACGGCACCACCATCGCGAATTCGAAGGAGGATGTTTTCACTTACTCCGTCGCGCCGAGATGGCATATCAGCGAAGATACGATGGTCTATGCGCGGGTTGCGAGCGGCTATCGGCCCGGCGGCCCCAACACGCCGATCCTCGGCATTCCGCCGCAGGTGGATTCGGACCGGATCGTCAATTACGAGATCGGCCTCAAGTCCCAGTTCCTCGATCGCCGTGCGATGGTCGACCTGGCCTTGTTCAGGATCGACTGGAAGGACATCCAGACCGACGCCGTGCTGGGCGTGATCAACTATCAGACCAACGGTGGCAGGGCGCGCAGTCAGGGCGTGGAGTTCAATGCTTCGTTCGCACCGTCCAGGAACGTCCGTCTCGGCATGAACACCGCTTATACCGACGCCAAGCTGATCGATCCGATACCATCGATCGGGGCTGCGGCCGGGGACCAGCTTTCCTACACGCCGCGCTGGAGCGGTGCCGTGACGGCTGACACCGATTTCCCGATCAGCGGCGAATGGACCGGCCAGGCCGGAGGCGGGTTGCGATATGTCGGCAAGCGGCGGGTTGGCTTTCCGGGAGGCGGGAGTCTGGTCGAGCTGGACGCTTATGCGGCGCTCGATCTTTATGCCGGCGTCTCGAACGACATATGGGGCGTGCGTCTCTTCGTGCGCAATGCCACAGACAATCGCGTCTATCTGACGCCGGCAACCTTTCCTGGCCAGATCGAAGCCGCAGTGCTTCAGCCGCGAACAATCGGCCTGGCGCTGGAAGCGAAATTCTAGAGCGCGATGCGCCGCTCCGGCGGTCACTCATTCGGAGGGAAATGGCCGTGCGGAGTCAGGAAGCGGCCGTTATAGTCTGCCCTTCCGTCGCAGCCGCGGATGAGGGTCGCATCGCTTCGGTCGAAGGCGCCGCCAGGAAGAAGGTGACGCGTCTGGGCCTGATCCTTGCGGCCTTGCTTGCGGCCCCAGTCGTCATGGCCGCGCCGGCTGTTCAATCGTCGCCGCCCGGCTTGGGCAAGGCCGATTATGATCGCGCCGCCCGCTTTCTCGACCGAACGAAGGAGCGCTGGGTCCTCAACGCCGCGGTGACGCCGCATTGGCTGGACGGGGATCGTTTCTGGTACCGGCGCGACACGGCGCCAGGCCGTGCGGAATTCTTGATCGTGGATGCCGCGGCCGGAGGATCGCGACGGCCTGCATTCGATCATGCCGAACTGGCTTCGGCATTGGCCAAGGCGCTCGGGCGTCCGATCGAACCGGACAAGCTGCCCTTCGCCATATTTCGCTACGGCGCTGCCGGAACGATCGAGGCGATGGTCGACGGGAAACTCTGGGCGTGCGGCGGGACTATGATTGCGTGCGCCATAGCCCAGGAACCGGCACCGACGCTGGACGCGGCCGCGTCTCCCGATGGGCGTTGGCAGGCTTACATCCAGGACGATGATATCTGGATCAGGCCGAGCGCCGGCGGGCAGGCCTTTGCTCTGACGACCGACGGCGTCTCCGATTTTGGTTGGGGAATCCAGCCCGGGTCCAACGTCATCGCGACGGGCTTTCGGCTGTCCGGGCTGCGCTATCCGCCGGCGCTCTCCTGGTCTCCGGATTCCACCCGCATCCTCACCCAGCGCGTCGACGACCGCCGCACGGGTCCGGTCGGACGGATCCAGTCGGTCCCGACCGATGGCTCGGTCAGGCCGAAGCTTCACACATGGCGCCTGGCCTTTCCTGGCGAAGAGGGCATTCCGACCTCCGAGCCATGGGTGTTCGATGTGGCGACGCGCAAGGGCACCCGGATCGACGTCGCCCCGATTCCTTTCGGTCTGGTGACACCGGTCGAGGCCAAGGAAGCCTGGTGGGCGAAGGACGGCCGGACGATCGGGCTGCTCACCCGCTCGCGCTATTACAAGAACATGACGCTCTACCGCGTCGACCCCGCCACCGGCCGCGCGCAAATATTGGTCAGCGAGGACGCGAAAACCTTCATCGAAGCGGCGGCGATCGCGCAGCGGCCGATGGTCGCGATGCTGGCTAACGGGGACACGCTCTGGTTTTCCGAGCGCGACGGCCATGGGCGTCTCTATCTTTATGGTGCCGATGGCCGGATGAAGCGCGTGATCGGCTCCGGTCCCGGGCAGATCAGCAGCATCTTGCGGCTGGACGAAGCCGCCGGCCTTGCCTGGGTTCGCGTGAACGGCCGGGAGCCGGGCGCCGACCCTTATCTGTCGAACCTCTATCGGCTGGACCTCAGGACCGGAAAGATGCTCCGCCTGACGCCCGAGGGTGGCGATCATATGGTCGGCCTGTCCGACACCAACACATTCCCACCGATCTGGGATCCGATGGCGCCGCCCGAGACAACTACGAGTTTCTCGCCGAGCGGGCGCTATTTCGTCGACACCCATTCGACGGTGGCGACGGCGCCGGTCACCGTGCTACGCGATGCGAACGGGAAGCTGGTTACGTTGCTGGAGCAGGCGGATTGGTCGCGGCTGAGAGCGGGTGGGTTCGTACCTCCGGAGCGCTTCACCGCGACGGCGGCGGATGGCAAGACGAGACTATATGGCGTGCTGCTTCGGCCGAGCAATTTCGATCCTGCCAGACGTTATCCGGTCGTCGACCAGATCTATCCGGGTCCGCAGACGCGGCGGACCCCCAACGGCTTCATGGACGCTTTGTTCGACCACAGCTTTGCCCAGGCCGTTGCCGAGCTCGGCTTCATAGTCATGCTGGTCGACGGCCGCGGCACGCCGGGCCGCGACAAGGCGTTTCTCGATCTGTCATACGGCAAGCTCGCCAAGGGCGGCTTTATCGAGGATCATGTCGCGGCGATCCGGCAATTGGGTGCGACGCGGCCATGGATGGATCTCGACCGGGTCGGCATCTACGGAATGTCGGCCGGCGGCGATGCCGCCGCGCGTGCGATCTTCCTCTATCCCGACGTCTTCAAGGTCGCCATCGCCCATGCCGGCAGTCACGACCAGCGCGGCAATATCCACTGGTGGGGGGAGGCCTATAACGGTCCCGACGACGGCAAGAATTATACGGCCACATCAAACGCGGCGCTGGCCGGCAATCTCAAAGGCAAGCTGCTGCTGATCCATGGCGAAATGGACCCCAATGTCTCGCCGGCTTTGACCGGCCAGGTCGTCGACGCGCTCATCAAGGCGAACAAGGATTTCCAGATGCTGCTCGTCCCCAATCTCGGTCACAGCTGGGACGATTATACGATCCGGATCGCCTGGGATTATCTGGTCGAACATCTAATGGGCGTCACCCATCCGCGCGAATATCGCATGCCATCTGAAGAGGAGCCGACGCCGTGATGAAGTTTATGATGTGGACAGCGTCGATGCTCGCGGCCGCCATCGCGTCCGGAGCCGCGGCAGACCCGCCGTTGGCCAAGCCCAATGATCGCTCCGGCCTCTATGATGCCAAGACGCAGACGACCAACGATCTGCGCCGGCTGCCGGTGGCACCGGGCACCAACGTTCCCAAGACCAACATCTTCATCACCAATGCGCGCTTGTTCGATGGAACCGGCGTGCCGGTCCGCGCGGTCGATTTGTTGATCCAGGGGGATAAGTTGGTGCGGGTAGGAGAACCCGGGGGAGAGCCTCCCGAGGGGGCCGAAGTGATCGATGCGCGGGGTCGGACAGTGATGCCCGGCCTGATCGATCTCCACACCCATCTCACTTATGTCCACGCCTTCGGTCTGCCGGCGCCATTGTCGGAGGAAAGCCAAGCCGGTGCCGCAATCCGCGGCGCGGAGCGGCTGCGTTATTATGCCGAAAGCGGCATCACCAGCGTCCGCGACGTCGCCTCCCATGGCATGGCGCCGTTCCTGCTCAAGGAAGAAGTCGCATCCGGCGCCATCCCCGGCCCGCGCATCTTTGCCGCCGGCCAACTGATCGTCGGAGAGGGGGGACATGGCACAGAATATTATGCCTTGAGCACCGCGCCCGGATATGCCGAGGCTGCGGTTCGCGAGGCCTCTGGACCCGACGAATGGCGGGCGGCTGTTCGTGCCAATTTCAAAAGTGGCGCCGACCTGATCAAGCTTGCCAGCCATTTCAACCAGGAAGAGGTCGACGCCGCCGTCGATGAAGCGCATCGATTGGGCCTGCGCGTCACAGTGGATTCGGAGACGATTTACACGCGAATGGCGGTTGATGCCGGTGTCGACAGCATCGAACATCCGCTGCCGCGTAGCGCCGAAACCGTGACTTTGATGGCGAAGAAAGGGATTGCGTCCGTACCGACCTTCGTTCCCTATCAATATATCAATTCGGGCGGCGGCTATAACGGCTCAACGTCGCGGCGTTTCACCATTTCAGACGAGCGCATGTTCGCATTGGGCGCCGAAATGAAGGCCGCTGGCGTAAAGCTCGGCGTGGGCACCGACGTGACGCTGGACGGCCATCATTATCTGCCCGAGGTCTATGTGCAGGAATTGCGCAACTTCCGGCGGCTCGGCTATTCCGCGTCCCAGGCGCTGGTCGCCGCGACCCTGACCAATGCCGAAATATTGGGAATGGACGATCGCCTGGGCACGCTGCAGCCGGGTAAGCTGGCCGACCTGATCATCGTCGACGGCAAGCCAGACCAGGATATCGAGGACCTGAAGAAGGTCGACCTGGTCATCGTCGGCGGCCGCATCATCGTCCGCGACGGCCGCGCGATCCTGCCGCCGCGCATCGAGGAAAAGGCGCCTTTTACCAGCGCCAAGTAGCTAAATTGCGCCCCAGCTTACTCGAATCCTCTATCAGGAATGTCACAACCGTGTGCACGGCGACATTTCGTACTGAAGATCGAAGGCGTAGCTTTCGGCGTTCGGGGCCTTAGCCCGACGCCGGCTCGCTCGCTGCTGGGTTAGCGCTTACCGGCAAGGGCACGTTCGCGAAGCCTAAGCAGGGCCTGCCGGATTGTGGTCCCATAGCCATCATCCGCCAGGACATGGGATCGCTTCAATCCCAATTCGGCATGGAGGAGCGCCTGATGCGGGTCGCCGGAGCGACGGAAGGCGTCGCCGACATTGAGATGGAGTGAAGGGAGGAAGGTCGCGAGCTCGGCGGAGACTGGATGTTCGTTTTCGCCCGCATCCGCGCCAGTCGCGGCCTTCAGCGCCGCCAGGTCCCAATGCAGCTCCTCGGCGACGTCTTCTTCCGTGTCGGCAAGGAAGTGGGCGAGGGTCGCCCGTTCGATAGGGGTCCCGCCCGTTTCAAGCCGCTCCCAGAGGATATGCATCAATTCACGTGCGCGCGCCTTGTCGCCCGACTGGAGGATGGCGACGGCGTCCATGATCTCGTCCATGTCCGCCGCCTCCGTTTCCGTGCCTGCCTTCGGCTTATTTCTGAGCCGCGACGATGATGATCTCTACCTTGTAATCGGGCGTCGCTAACTTGGCTTCGCCAGTGGCGCGGGCGGGGGCGTTTGCGCTGTCGACCCATTCGTCCCAGACGGCGTTCATGGCGCCGAAATCGGCCATGTCGGCGAGCCAGATCGTTGCCTGCAGGATGCGCGATTTGTCGCTGCCGGCCTCGGCGAGCAGGCTATCGATTCCCTCCAGGATCTGCCGCGTCTGGGTGGGGACGTCGGCGCCGGCTTCGCCGACCTGGCCCGCGAGATAGACGAGGCCGTTGTGGATCACCGCCTGGCTCATGCGCGGGCCGGTATGAAGTCGCTCGATGGTCATTGCTGCTCCCTTGTGGTTCGGGGGCTGCGTAGCGGGCGGCGCCTGGGCCTTCAAGGCGGCCCTCCGACCGATGTCGGATCTGCGCAAGGCGCTTGCCGTCGCGAAAGGCTGCCGGGTGTCTGGCGGTGTGGCGACGTCTTGTCGGGCCGCCTCAGGCGTCGAGCGGCTGCTCCGTCAGGCGCGCCTTGAACTGGCGGGCGAGCTGGGCGTGCCATTCCCTGGCATGCTCGCTGAGGGCGCGGGCGGCGCGCGTTTCTTCCTGCAAGGCGCGGCGCGCATAATAAAGCGAATCTGATTCCATCAGCGAGTCCCCCGGCGACCGCAGCGATGCTTGTCTCCATATAGTTAACAAATCGTAAACGCCGGGCTCTCGCTGAAAGCGTGGGCGTTTCGGCGCGTTCCCGACGCGCCGGATATGGCCCTAGAGCCAACCATATTGTTCGCCCGCAAAAAGTTGAGTGGCTGGACTCAAAATGCTATTGTTCCGAGTCTGGAATAGACAGCCGCATCCGTGTCCGTATCGATCAGAGGACGGTCAAAATGCGTAAGCTATTGGGATCCGGATTCTTAAAAGCCAGCGCCCTTGCCGGGGCGGGTGTCGTGCTCGGCAGCTTCGCGCCTGTGCCTTCCTTCTCGTCGGCGGCTTTGGCCATGATGGACCCGACGCGTCTCGCTTCGGCGCTTTGCGGCGGGCGGGCAGGCGCATCCGGGTCGATGCAGGGGCTGGCGGCGGCGGCGGCCGTCGCGGCATCCGCCGGGGCCGCGGCCAGGCCGATGCCCCTTTATTCCGATCTTGCCGCGACCCGACGGCCGGTCACGACGGCGAATATTCAGGCGCGGCGCTATTTCGCCCAGGGTCTGCTCCTCACTTACGGGTTCAGTCATGCGGGCGCCGTCCGATCGTTTCGCGAGGCGCAAAGTCTCGATCCGAACTGCGCGTCCTGCTGGTGGGGCGAAGCGCTCGCTCTGGGTCCGAACATCAACGCGCCGATGGACGATCGCGACACGGGCGCGGCTCTTGCGGCTTTGGACCGGGCGCTGAAGCTGCGCGCGAGGGCCTCGCCGGTCGAACGCGCCCTGATCGACGCGCTGTCGCACCGTTATTCACGCGACCCGAAGGCGGATCGCGCGGCGCTCGATGCGGCTTATGCCGATCGCATGCTCGATGTCGCCCGCAATTTCCCGAACGACGACGATGTCGCGGTGCTTGCCGCGGAAGCGGTGATGGACACGAGTCCGTGGAATTATTGGCAGGCGGACAAGGTGACGCCCGTGGGCCGCAGCGGCGAGGCGGTCCGGCTCATCGAAACCGTGATCGCCCGCAGCCCCGACCATGCGCAGGCGGCGCACCTCTATATCCACCTGATGGAAAACAGCGCCGATCCGGGCCGTGCCGAGGCCGCGGCCGATAGACTGGCGCGGCCGCTTGCTCCAAGCGCGGGGCATCTCGTCCACATGCCCGCCCATATTTACGGCCGGATCGGCCGCTATCGCGATGCGATCCATGTCAACGTCGCGGCCGCGCGCGCCGACGAAGCCTTCATCCGCGCCACGGGCGATCGCGGCCTCGTCCGCTACGGCTATTATCCGCACAACGTCCATTTCATCGTCTCATCGGCGCAAATGGCGGGCGACATGGCCACTGCGGTCCGGGAAGCCCGCCGGCTGCGGACCTTGCTCGATCCGGATATATCGGCGCGCATCGCCTGGATCCAGGCGATCGATGCGGCTCCCTATCTGGCGATGGCGCAGGTCGCGAAGCCAAAGGCGATCCTGGCCATGCCGCCGGCCGATCCGCGCCTGCCTTATGCGGTCGGGATGCGTCTTTACGCGCGCGCGGTAGCCCAGGCCCAGCGACGCGACCGCGCCGAGTTCGAGCGCGAGATTGCGGCACTCGCGGCGCTCCGCACGTCCGGTGCGTTCGCGGCCATGATCGAACAGGGCGTGCCGGCGACCGAGCTGCTGTCCATCGCCGAGGCGGTCGCGCGCGGTCGGCTTGCGCAGGCGGAGGGGCGTTTCGACGAGGCGGCCCGCCGTTATCGCCAGGCGATCGCACTCGAGGGCAAGATCCCTTATCAGGAGCCGCCTTATTGGTATTATCCGGTCAACCAGTCGCTGGGTGCCGCTTTGTATCAGGCCGGGCGCTATGAAGAGGCGCGCCAGGCTTTCCGCACGGCGCTGCTGCAGACGCCGCGGAACGGCTGGGTGCTCTACGGTCTCGCCCGGACCGAAGAAGCCCTGGGAAACAGGCTGGAGGCGGCTGCCGCGCGCCAGGCGTTCCGGCGCGACTGGGTGGGCAATCGAAACTGGCTGCGCATGGAGCGGCTGTAGATTGGACCCGCGACCCAGCAATTCCTCTTGCGGCCGGGGCCTAGGAATGCTGACGCGGTAATCGTGACCTTGACCCCGCTCATCCTGATCCCGGGCCTGCTCTGCGACGCCATCCTGTGGCAGGCTCAGGTGGAAGGCCTGGCCGATGTCGCCGCGGCGATCGTCCCGGATATGACGCTGGACGAAAGCGTGGAGGTGATGGCCGGGCGGGTGCTCGCGGCGGCGCCGCCCAGTTTCGCGCTCGCCGGCCTGTCGATGGGCGGTTACGTCGCCTTCGAAATCATGCGCCAGGCGCCGCAGCGGGTGACGCGCCTTGCCCTCCTTTCGACCAGCGCAAGTCCCGACAGCGCGGCCCGGGCCACGCAGCGGCGGCGCGGCATCGCGTCCGTGAAGCATGGCCGTTTCCTTGGCGTCACCACCCGGCTGCTGCCGCAGCTGGTCCACACTTCCCGCCTCGACGGGCCGGTGGCGGAAGCGGTGCAGGCCATGGCCGGCCGCGTCGGCGGCGCCGCCTTCCTTCGTCAGCAGCAAGCGATCCTGACCCGCCCCGACAGCCGTCCGACGCTTGCCGCGATCCACGTCCCGACCGTGGTGGCGGTCGGCGACAGCGACGCGCTGATCCCGCCGGCCGAAGCCGAGGCGATCCATCGCGGCATATCGGGATCGAGGCTGCACGTCTTTCCCGAATGCGGGCATCTGCCCACGATGGAGCGGCCGGAGGAGACCAGCCAATTGCTTCGGCAATGGCTTTCGGACCGGGGCTGACGTCGCGGCCCGGGCGATCGGGGCTTGGGCTTGGGCTTGGGCTTTCGCCGGCCAAGCCGGCATGGAAATGCAAAAAATTCTCTCACGGGAAAATCTTCGCTTCCGGCCGGCGCGAATTCGCGTCTATGTTCGCGTTCATAAAGGCGCGCCCGTGGCGGGCGCCGCCGGCATATAGGGAGAGGCAGAATGGATTCGGATCGGACATCTGAAGAACAGGCGGGATTGGGGCGGCGGGCGTTCATGGGCGCAGCGGCCGGGACCATGGTTTCCGCATTGGCGGGCAGCGGCATCGCCGGCAGCGGCGCCGCTCTTGCCCAACCGGCGCGCAGGCGCGGCCAGGGCCGTGTCGACATAAGACGGATGATGATCGTCAACAGTCTCGGCGATCTCGACGATTCCTACGGTCCGCGCCCGCCCGAGCTGGAGCGGGATCCGCGGCTCACGTTCAGCCCGGGGGCGATCAAAGCGGGGCTGGCCTCCGGCCTCACCGCCTTCAACATCTCGCTCGATACCGAAAATTTCGAAAGCTGCGTGGAATCGATCGGGCGCTGCGACAATGCCATCCGCAACAATCCCGACACTTTGATGAAGATCTGGACGACGCGGGACATTCGCCAGGCCAAGGCACAGAATAAGATCGGCGTCATCGAGGGCGTCCAGAACACGACCATGCTCGGCGACAAGGCGGATCGGGTCGACATATTCGCCGATCTCGGCCTGCGCATCATCCAGCTGACCTATAATAGCCGCAACCGGGTGGGCGGGGGATCGCTGGCACCGGGCAATCCGGGGCTCACGGATTTCGGCCGGGAGGTGGTGGAACGATTGAACAATCGCCGGATCCCCGTCGACCTGTCGCATAGCGGCCAGCGCATCTGCATGGACGCGGTGCGCTTTTCGAAGCAGCCGATCTGCATCACCCATACGGGTTGCGCGGCCGTTGCGCCGAATCCGAGAAGCAAGACCGACGAGGAGCTGCGCGCGGTGGCGGAACGCGGCGGCTATGTCGGCATCTATTGGGTCATGTTCCTGGCGCGGCAGAAGGGAAGGCCGGCGGATTCCCACGATCTCGTCGCCCATATCGAACATGCGCTCAAGGTCTGCGGGGAGGACCATGTCGGCATCGGCACCGATTATGGCGTCGCGCCGCTCCACCCCGATCCCCGTATCCAGAATGCGCCCTGGGCGAAGATGGTGGCGGAACGGATCAAGGCCGGCATCGCCGCTCCCGGGGAGGATCCCGCCATCCCGCCTTATGCGAGCGACCTGACCGGGCCCCGGCAATTCCAGGTGCTGGCCGATCGCCTGGCGGCGCGCGGCCATCCCACCCGGCGGATCGAGAAGATATTGGGGCTGAATTTCGTGAATTATCTGGCCGATATCTGGGGCGCCTGAGCGCAACGTCCCCCCCCGAACCCCTCCCCTGACGGAGAGGGGCAAGGGGTGGGGGATGTCCCCCGGTCGCACATTCCAAGATCATTCCAGCGCGTCTTCGCAGGCCTGCGAACGGGGGCTTGAGGAGGAAATAAGAGAGCAGCGCACGCGCCTTTTGCTGCTGGCCGGATATTAGAGCGCGCTGCGTTAAACGTGACGCAATTCGCACGCTCTAAACCTTTGTTGTCGCATCGTGAAAAGCTGAAGACCGGTACCCACTTTTCAGCACGATGCTTTAGGTGGGCTTCAGCGGCCCGGATCTGCCACTCTCCAGGGGCTGGCTATCGTCTGCAGCTCCGAACGATTGGCGGCGTAGAGGCTGGATTGTTCCAGGTCCCAGGCGGCGCGGAGCTCTTCGAGGAAGCCGATGAGGGCAAGCCGTTCGTCGCCCGTCGGATCCGCGGGCGTTTTCGGCCAGGCGCCGGCGAGGCAGCCGAAGGATGCAGCGGCCGAGGTTTCGAACGCGTCGACGACTTCGCCATAGATTTTCGAATGTTCCGACACTCTGCTTCGCTCCCTGGTTCAAGGGACCGATAGGGGGGCTTGGTTAACGATCGGTAACCATGTCCCCCTTGAGCGTATATCGGCCGTCTATTTGCCCGCGGGCCGCGCCCCGCCGAGGTCCACGGCCAGATCGTGGACGTGGTCGATCGCCTCGTAGAAGGCCTTGACCGGGAGCCGTTCGTTGAGGCCGTGGAAGAAGACGTCGCTGTCCTTCATGAACACGCCCGAGCTGGCGAAGGTCGGGATCCCCTTGGTGCGGTAGATCATCCCGTCGGTGCCGCCGGCTTCCAGATAGGGCGAGATCGGGATGCCGGGATATCGGGCATGGACGGACTTAGCGATGGCGGCCATCACGTCCGACCGAGGCTCCGACACCGGGCTGACGACGGGCGCGCCGTCCACCTCCACCACGACATTCTTGTTGCCGGCCGCCTCTGCCAGGCGGCCTTTCACACCCTCGACCGTGTCGCCCGGATAGATGCGGCAATTGACGGTTGCCTTGGCGCGCTGCGGCAGCGCATTTTCGGCGTGGCCGGCGTCCAGCATGGTGGCCACGCAGGTCGTGCTGATCTCATAAGCGACGGTGGGATCGGCCAGCAGATAGGCGGCGGCCTCGGCATCGTCGGGATTGTCGGCGAAGCGGGCGAGCATCTTGCCCTTCTCGCCGGGGGTGGTCTTGGCCGCGAGGCGGAGCGAGGCGCGGGTCAGCGCATTGGCCTGCGCCGGGAATTGCAGAGCCTGGATGCCGTTCAGGACCTTGGCGAGATCGTAGATCGCATTGTCGTTGCGCGGCCGGCTGCTGTGCCCGCCCGGGTTGCGGAGGGTCAGGAAATAGGTCGCATAGGTCTTTTCGGCGCCCTGGACGCCATAGACGGTGGGCTTGCCCTGTTCGTCCAGGGTGCCGCCGCCGGCATCGGTGTTGATCGCATATTCGGCGCCCTTCACCCATTCATGGTCGGCGATCAGCCGGGTCGTCTCCATGCCGGTCTCTTCATCCCCGACGAAGGCGAATGTCAGCGCGCGGGCCGGCATCGCCTTGTCCGCCTTCAGGCGAAGAATGGTCGAGACCAAAGCGGCGACGCCCTGCTTGTTGTCGCCGGTGCCGCGGCCGAAGAAATAGCCATTCTCCTCGACAAGCTTGAAGGGGCTGCGCTCCCAATCCTCGGGCCTGGCGTCGACCACGTCCATATGGGCGGAAAAGAGGATCTTGCGCATCGATCGGTCGCGGCCGGGAATACGGACCAGCATCGCCGCCGTTTCCTTGTGCGGAATGATGACGATATCCTCGGCCGGCACGCCGCCGGCCTTCAGCGTCTCGGCGATATAGGCGGTCATGGCCGGAACCTGGCCATGGCCTTCGGCAGTGCGGAAGGAAATGAGCCTTTCGTAAACGTCGCGCGCCTGGCGCTGATAGGGCGCATCCTGCGCGGCGGCAGGGACGGCGAGCGCGACGAGCGAGACGAAACCGGCCAGAGTCTTCAACATGCGATATTCCTTGTTGCCGCCCCTTGGCGGGAAAAGGGGAGGATGCTGCGGAACAGCCCGGGCCTCAAGCGGATTCGATAGGCGGGTTCATTCCGCCGGTCGGTACAGTAGCAGGCTCCCGCCAGGGACCAGCTGTTGGATGAGATCGAAGTCGCCGATATTTCGCGTCAGCACATTATAGCCCGCCTCCAGCGCCTGCAGGAACAATATGGCATCGTTCAGCAGCGGCTGGCGGTCACTTTTCGCCAATCCTCGGAGGCGGGCGATCGTGCCGCTCACCATTCCGGCCTCGGCCATGGCCTGAATGCTCGGCGCCAACAGCCTGTGGGGCGGCATCGCTTCGACGACGGATGCCACCTTGGCCAAGCTTGTCCGGGTCCTATGATCCGAAGGATCGAGACGTCCGAACAGATGGACGAGTTCGGCAAGGGCGACCGAGGAATGATTCACCACGCGAGCGACGATCAATTGCTTTACTTCGCGAGGTGCTCTTCCCTGCAGCGTATCGATGTAAACGCAGGTGTCGAGGAGAAGGGGCGGACCTGCGAGAGGCGCGTCCCGGGCAAAGTCCAGCTCGGCGTCGGGACGCCGTATCAGCTTTTCCTCCCGCTTTTGCGGCTTCAGTCTCCGGAGCGTCGCGGCAAGGTCAAAACTCAAGATCGAGGTCTCGGCTGACCGAACCTTCGATTGCCATCAATTTCACCGCGAAGTCATCCTCCAGCGCAACCTTGGCCAACGCATATTCAAGCAGCTCGCCGCCATCGAGACCCGATCGCTCGGCAGCCGCCGCGAACAGGCGTTCATGCGCACGGCCCGAAAGGCGCTTGGCTTTCTTTCCGGCCGTCAGTCCAGCCGCTTGCGCGGTCCCAAGCGTTGCCGCGACACGGGCGGCCATGAATGACGATCGCGCGCGCTCGTCCCTTATGTCCTCACGGCTGCGCTTTTTCATCTCTGGCGGCATGGCTCGCTCCTGTCGACCTTGCATGACAAATAAGCCAATCTGTCATGCAAATCAAGTTTTGCCGCTCAGGGAGAAGTCGATTTCCCAAGCGACAGCCAGTGACTGAGCGCGTTGCGGACGCGCGGTCCGGGCGTTCCAACCGCGGTCGCCGCCCCTTCCAGCCGGCTGCCCCGCAGGCGCAGCTTGAGCTGGATCTTGTGGTCGTAAAGATCGGTGTCGGATGTTGCGATCCTGGAGCCGATCGTGCCGGTGAAGACGCCGTCGGCGAAGCGCGGATTTTCGACCAATGCCGTCGCCTGGTCGCCGAACGTGCCGCGCACCTCGCCATCCTGCGCGACGTCGAGCCGGACGGGGACTTCTCCGGCATAGGTCGATAGTTTCCCTTGCCATGGACCGGTCAGTTCGGCGGGGGGGACGAGCGGCGCCGGCTTCGTCTCGGTGGGCGGATCGACGGCCTTCCACCCCTTGAACAGGGTCGCCGCGATCCTGTCGACGAGGTGGCCGGGCAATGTGTTGCGGCTGTTGGTAAGGACGATGATCGCGCTCTTCTGATCCGGGAACATGGTCATGGTGGTGGAAACGCCGCCCATGCCGCCGCCATGGCTGATCATCCGATAGCCGTTCCGGCGATTGCCGGAAAAGCCGAGCCCGTAAAAGGCTTCCGGCTCCTTGGGATTGGACCGGATCGCCGGCCGGTGCATCGCATCGATCGCTGCGGCGGAGAGGATCGCCTTCTGGTCGGCCGGCCCGGCCTTCATGTGGAACAAGGCGAAGCGCGCCATGTCCCGGGCGCTCGAATAGACGGCCGAACCGCCGGCATGGTCGAAATCGTAGAAGGGAATCGGCTTGCCGTCCTGGTCGTAGCGTTCGGCCGCATAGGCTTCGAGACCGGGGCCGATGTCGATCGAACTGTGGGTCATGCCGAGCGGCAGGAAGACCTCGGTACGCATATAATCGGCATAGGCACGGCCGGAGGCGCGGGCGATGATATAGTCGAGTATGCCATAGCCGAGGTTGGAATATTCGAACTGCTCGCCCGGCGGGGTCATAAGGTGCGCATAGCGCAGGATGGTGTCGTCGCGGCTCGGCACGACATGGTCTTCGTCGACATAATAGAATTGATAGTGGAGCGGCAGGCCGGCAGAATGACTGAGCACATTGCGGACCGTCGCCGCGCGGGCATCGCCGACACGGGCAGTGAGCTTGGCGAAGCCGAGATAGTCATTGGCCGGGGCATCGAGGTCGATCTTGCCGGCTTCGACCAGCGTCATGATCGCCGTTGCCGTGATGGGCTTCGAAATGGAGGCGAGGGAATATAAGGTGTCCGGATCGGCCTTGATCCGCTTTTCGCGATTGGCCCAGCCGAAACCTTCTTCCCACACGACACGGCCATTTTCGACCACCGCGACGGCGACCGACGGAATCGATCCGTCCTTCAACTGGTCGCTGATATAGGATCGGACGGGATCGAACCGGTCCCGCGCCTGCGCCGGGGCTGCGACGGCGAACAGGGCCAGCAAGCACAAACCCAGCAGGCGATGAAGGCGGGACATTGTTCTCGATTGGCATTGCCCCCGCCGTCGTCCGTTCGCTTGCTGCCACATGCCGATCTTCCCCCTCGCTCGTTTTCCTGCGCCGACGACTTTGCACGACGCCGAAGGCCGCGCAATCGGGAGCCCGAATTCCTTCCTGGAAAAGCCGGATCGATTTCAAGCCGGACGGAAACGATCTGACGATCCGGAAGCCACGGAAAACGGAATCAGGACGGGCGCGTCACGGTCTTCCTCGCCTTTTCGGCCTCGCGCGGGGGGATGGTTCGGATGGTCGAGGCATATTCCGCGGCCAGGACGATCAGCCAGAATTCGATTCCGGCCCAGGCGCCGGTCGCTGCCGCCTGGAGGATGTCGAGCAGCAGGAAGATGATGGCCAGGATGCGGAACCAGAACATGCTGGTCGTGGGCATGTCGGCGCGGAGCGAGGCCGTCACCATCATGATGATGGAAAGGCCGCCGAAAATGATCGAGGCAAGCCAGGTGTCGGCCCGATAGAAACCGTCGAGCGCGGCGACGAACCAGAACAGGCGCGACACGGCATATTGGCTCTGGCGCGTCGCCTGGCAGAGGCGGATGATCGGCGGCACGAACAATGTCTTGCCGATCCAATGGTCGATCTTCTCGAGAAACATCGCAGCCATTCTAGAGCCGTGGGATCGCGCCACAAGCCTTTGTGTGCTTGCGGTGCCGGCGGCTTCAGTCCCTCCGGAAGGGAAGAGCGGCGTAAGCGAGATCCTTGATCATGGCGCGCGGGCCGAAGCTACACACCCGGGAGCGGGCATAGCCGCCCCCGGCGATCAGCCTCCCCATGTGGCCAAGCCGATCCGCCAGGCGCGGCTTTCGGTAGATTCCGGCGCGCTCGGCGAGGTGGCCGCAAAAGATCCTGATCTTCGCGGCGGCGTCGCCGAGCAGGAACTTCGTCTCCGCATCGTGGGTACGACCGGCCGCTTCCTCCAGCAAATCCGCCGTCCATCCCGTTTCGCGGATCTGCTTCGCATAGAGCGAGCCGTTATTGCCCAGTGCCCGCATCAGCCAACCGGTCCTGCTCACCGCCTCGAGGGTCGTGTCGGGGGAGACATTGGCGTCGTGACGCCGATAGAGTGCAAGCGCCTCACCCAGCAACAGGACCGATCCCGTCGCCAGCGCCAGCGCCGGAATCCAGCGGTCGTGCGTGTTCAATATCCCGTCGCGGCCGTTGCCGGCATCGCCGACCCAGGGCACATCGTCGATCAGCCGCCGGTGAAAGATCTGGCAAAAGCCCGCCGATGCCCAATGCGGCGGCAGGGTCAGCCTGGGCATCAGCTTGGTTCCCCACCAATGCGCCTTCAAATGCCTCGCGCCCAGATCCTCGTCGGTGATGACGGCATTATGCGCGACAAGCCGCAGGTCCGGTCCCGACGCGGCGATGCCGGCGGCGACGGCGGCCAATTTGTCCGGCAGCCAGACATCGTCCTGGTCGCAAAAGGCGATCCAGTCGCCGCTGCATCTCGAGGCCGTCATCATGAAATTGGCGGTGACGTTCAGCCGTTCGGGATTGCGCCGGACGAAGACGGGGAAGGGCGCGTGGCGTGCGAATTCCTCCAATATGGCCAGGCTGTCATCGCTCGAACCATCATCACCGACGTGGAGCTCCAGTGGCAGGTGACGCTGGGCGGCGAGGCTGTCGAGCTGGGCCTTCAGGAAGCGCTGGCCATTATATGTCGCCAGTGCGACCGAAATACGCGTCATGCCGTCCTGACTGCCGCTCGTTGATACTGCCCCATATGTCTCTCCGCCGTGATTATGGCCTGAAAGCTGCGCTTGGAGCAATGCAGCCTCGCACCTTGAAGACGGCTCGTCCAATGTCAGGAAGGGCGTCGCTGCAGGCAGGAGCGACCGCGCAGCGACCCCTATCAAACAGTACCGTTCCAGGTAGGCTAGGACTGAACGGGGCTGCTCCTGAGCCCCGAACTCCCCAACATTCCGAGCATAATTCGACGGAAATCATGAACGGAACAACAAAGCAGGATACTGGTTGGCTTTCTAGCAGGCCTTGAGCCTTGACCGGCAACATCTGGAGAAAACCGATGGGCAGGCAAGTTGTATCGGCAGCATTAGACACCCGCACCCGCGCGGAACGTGTGGTCTGTGCACGGAGGGCGCCCCTGCTCTCCATACGTGTGGTGGAGGCTCTTGGATGCGCTCAATTTGCCGCGGAAAGGATCACATTAGATGATGAGGAACTGGCTGGTGGGTCTTGCGCTGAGCACGTTGATACTGATGGGCTCGTGCAAGGAGAATGGCTTGAGCACAGCCGAAATCCAGGAGGAGGCGAAAGAGCGGGTGCGCGAGCAACTGGGGCTTACCGAGGAAGCCGCGCTGTTCACGGAGATGTTCGTGGGCAAGCCGCTCGATGGAGATACCATTGTGTGCGGCAGGGTAGGCGGCCGCCGCGCGGATGGCACAGTCATCGTTCCGCGTCGCTTCATCGCTGCAACCGATCCAGGACGATGGGTGAAGTTCGAGCCGGTCACTGATTCGACCCTTCCATCGCGGCCCCAGAAATTTGTCGAATGGTACGGAACCTGTGAGTCGAAAGCCGAGGGCATTGCCACCGGCTGATCGAAAACATCGGTCAGGTGGCTTCGGTGCATCTCCCGAGCAAGCACATCTACCTGGAACGGCGAGCCCCGAGAAATAGCAGAACAACTGCCGTCACGGCATGGTCCGCTCCCATCTTCTCAGCCATCGAGCATTCGGAGATATCAAATGAGTGTCAGAAGCGCCTTTCTAACTCTATTTCTGCTGACTGCCTGTGCAGATACACAAGATCCGGACCCTACCCCTGCCGAAACAGATGGGGTCTATAATATGATCGATCCGGTCGTAGACCCTGTGGCGGCAGATCCCTCGCGACCGGAAGCTGGAGAATGGGTGGAGGGCGATGTCGCCGGGAGGAAAGCGATCGTCTTCGACCCTGTTGCAGGCGGGCCGGTCTTTGCAATGTTCTGCGACACTCGGGACGGACTTGTTTTGGAGCGCCGCCGCCTGCTCCCGAGCGGACCACATCGCATGATGGAAATTGCGTTCGGAGACGCCCGGGAATCACTGGCGACGAATGAAGTGTCGAACAACGGGCCTGTGCTTCGTGCACAGCTGCCCTTCAACTCCGAACTGTTCACGCGCCTTCGCGACTTCGAGGGTGCCATCTCGATCACAGTCGGGCGCTCTCAGCCGCTTGTGCTTCCCGCTGATCCGCTCATTCCGGAGTTGGTGCGAAAGTGCATAACTGGTGCGACCGCGGGCGCTTGAGGGTGCTGGCTCGTCACTCGACCCCGGCCCGACAATCGTGCGCACCATCACGCGCCGGACGATCTCGGCTCGACTGGGCAGCGTGGATGTTCATCCGGTCGTTCCTCCAGCGCTGACGTATTGCAACATCAATCTGGTCCGGTCAGGCCGGATGAACAACCTCCTGAAAGCTCACATCTATAAGGCGTAGACCTGCAACTTGGTCTCAGCGGGGTCCGGGTAAGGCTCGGGGCCGCAAAACTCGTCGATTTTCTCGCGATCGCGAACTAGCACCTTCGTACCTCGTACAAATAGGCCGTTATCGGCGAGTATCTGAAAGGTTCGGGACAAGGTCTCTGGAGCGATGCCGACCCGCGAAGCGAGGTGGCGCTTCGATACAGGAAGTACTGCAGCTTCCGGTATATCGCTTTCTTCTATGAGCCGAAGAAGAAAAGCAGCCAGACGCTGAGGAGCGCTTCGGCATTTCAGGTCTATGATCTGGCGCGTGGCCATACGAAATTGGCCGGCAAGGACCCGGCTGACGTTGATCGCGAATTGGTGGCAACGGGTGAGTTCCTGGCGTGCAACATCGGCTCGAAGCAACAGCACCGTCGCGCTGGTCAGGGTCCTTGCCGAGTTCAGATAGGGTTCGTCGAAAAGAGATGCCGCCGGCATGAAGACGTCGCCCTGCGTGAGCAGGACGAGCCCGCACTCATGCGGGCTTTCGCCCTTGTACAGTTCGGCGATCCCCCCGATCAGAAGGTGGAGGAAGTCGGGGCGATCGCCCTCTTTGAACAATATCGTTTCCCGCGGGTAGCTCTGTATCGTGCCGAACTGCAGGACACGGGCCACTTGCTTCTCATTCATGTCCAGGAAGAGCGGCTGTGCCATGGCCGTCTCCAAATTCACCCTTTGCATTGTCCTCGTAGCGATCGTTCAGGATTCCTTGCAGGCGGATTTTCGAGATTGAGACCGCCACACCTGCTCATGAGCAATGCGTGTGGGCCCCGATACAGATATTATAATTGCATTCGGCTCCGCTTGTTCCACGATGATTTGCGGCAGATGCCCGGTGCGATCGCAACGAACGATGCGGCTTGATCCGCCCCGAGACTTGACCGGCGTCAAGTCTTGCAACGGTGGCCACCGATATTTGTTGTTCGTTTGGCAACGACGTAGCGCCGCTCCCTACGAAATCGGAAAGGGCGCGAGAGAAGAAAAGCTATTTTCCGGTGCCTCGGCACCGTCGGCAACTGCCCCGCCGGCCTGCGTCCGCACTCGAAGTTTGAGATATTCACCAGGAGACAATGATGGTCCGGATTCCTTCAACCAGCCTAGCATTGGTGGCCGCGCCCTTGATGCTGGTCGCAGCCTGCGACGACAATGATCGAAATGGAGAGGCCGTGACTGGCGACGAGCTTGCCGTCGGAACCCTTGATCCGGAAACCAGGCTGGCTGCTGCTACCGACCAGAGTTGGATAAATCTCAACGGCACTGTCGTCAGCACCACGACAGATTCATTCGTTCTCGATTATGGAAGCGACACTGTCACCGTCGAGATGGACGATTGGGATTGGTACCGTGAGGGCCAGGCCCTTGCGCCAGGAGATCCCGTAGTAGTCACCGGCAAGGTGGACAGCGATCTTTGGCGGGCAAAGCGGATCGAAGCCAGCAGCGTGTACGCGAAGAACCTGAATACCTATTTCTATGCGAGCGGGGCCGACGAAGAAGATCTTCTCCCCAGCACCGTCTACGTACCACCCAGCCCATCCTCCAGCGACACAACTGGCTACGTGACCGCAGTGGAAGGACAAGAATTTACTATTGGATCGGGTATGACGGCAACCCGAGTGGACACCTCGAAGATCACGGCAAGCAAGAGGCCTGCGGTGAAGGTTGGCGACCGAGTTTATGTCTGGGGCAACCTCGATCTAGACCCACGGGAGAAATCGGAGATAATGGCGGAGGGGATCGTGATCCTAGCCAAGGACAAGACGAAGATCAGTGACGGCGCGAGTGAAAGCGAAAACATAACCGCCGGTGCAGACGGGGATCAGGATCAAGAGCGGACGAATAGTACCTCTACCCGGCTATAACGCGGGGGCGCTGGCTACTAACCCTAAAGTCGCTGAAAGGCGTTGTCGTCCGGACAAGTTATTTCCTTCGGCATGTACAGTCATATATTTTCCTGTTCGATGACTCTGATCAGGCTCATTCGAATGTCGAGACCATGAAACATGCTTTAGCTTGAGTCTGAAATGGTCATGTTCTGAAAGGTGCTTCCAGGCACCCTTGACCTTCCTCAATTCTCGAAACGGCATGTCGATGTGCGAGTTATGAATGTGTGAGACATTGCGTGGTCCCGCCTACGACGCACGGTTGTCCGGCCAACGCCCCAATGTCGGCATTGTCCCTTCTTATAAGGAGATTCTTTATGATCAAGAAAAGACATTTCTATGTGGCTGTCGCTGCGATCTGCCTTGTCGCACCCCCAGCCTTGGCCCAACATCTCGAAGGCGATACGCGCAGCCCCACAATGCGGTGGTCGCGCAGCTTGGCAGAACCCGGCACATTCTGGCTCGATTCACGGGATGATAGAGAGATCATCCGCTATACGACACCACGCGACGTAAGCCTATGTCTACCCCCTCCCCAGGGCGTGGACGCGCCCGATCGCGGATACCCGCTTCGTGTTACCTGGGACCAGATAAACACTCTGACCTTGTACCCAGGCAATTGCCTTTTCTTCGATGCGCGGCAAGTTACGGTGCGACCGGCCACCGATCTTCCGAGAAACGTCGTGTTGACCGGTAAGGTGGAGACAGAACGGGCGCTACAGAAATAGAGCAATAGCAGTCGCCGTATCTTCGGAGGTTGTGATGATCTCTCGCGGTGGCCCGAAATAATTACTGAAAGCAAGGACAACCGTCATGGAAATGACAAAGACAGACGCGCGTGAAGACCCTGGAGCCGCAAATTCAAGTGCCAAAAGCTTGGACGCGCAAAAACAGCAGATGACCTGGAACTGGAGCCGTATTGGTCTGGGCGTGGGTGCTGCGGCGGCGATCGCGGGAGTGGCCTTGGCCGGCCGCAAGGTGACCCGGCACGACGGCGATGACTCGGATTTTCAATATCGACTCGAAACTGATGAAAACGTCCGGCTGATCTCATCACGGAAAGTCGAAGGGACTCGCGTAGTCAACCGCAATGGCACGAAGATCGGGAGCATCGATTCCTTCATGGTCGACAAATATTCGGGCCGGGTCGCCTATGCGGTGATGCGCTTCGGCGGCTCATTCGGTTTCGGCACAAGCCTTTTTCCGCTGCCTTGGCTGCTTCTCGACTATGACGAAGCGAAGGGCGGGTACATGCTTGACATCACCAAGGAGGATCTTGAGGAAGCCCCGCGGTTTGAATCCGACGACCAGCCCGAATTCAGCCCGGAATATCGGCAGCGGGTAATCCTCTTCTATCGACCGGTAAACGCGCGGAACAATGGCAGCACAGGCGGCGCTCGAGCGCATTCGTCTGCATCGTACCTGCCAGGAGCAACGGCAAGTGGAGTTGCGTGATAGCCATGAATCGGGCAGCCCATCGATGCTCAGGTTCGATCATGCAATCCTGATCAATGTTCTCGGGCAAGGTCGAGAAACCGACGGCGGAAGACAAGGAAGAATGGGGGATCGACCCCGTCCGTGTTCGACGCCGATCTCAAGGGTCAGGCAGTCGACGCCTACGGATCCGGCGGCAATTCTCGAGATAACTGGTGATCTGCCTGAAGCGGGCTGATCTGACCGATTGCTGCTTTCGCCCTGCCGGTGGTCTAGCTCATTCATTGCCGTCCTCCGCCGCAGCTTTGGACGTACGGCCAGCGAAACGCTCGTTCAACATGTTCAGTCGACGGAGGTTTCCGCGATTCCGAGGGCTCTCCCCGTGCTCGGGTTGATCAGTTCATATCGCAGCACCAATGGCCGGGCGGAGCGGGGCACTTCTTCGAAGAACAACGCGCCTTCGACACGACCGCCTGAATCGATGATGCCTTCCGGGAGACCACGGCGGCGCATCCCGGTCGTGGGAAGCGGCTTTCCGCCATAACTCGTCTCGTAGAGCGTATAATAAGCCGGATTGAGGCCGACCTCGCCCTTGGCCACAGTGATTCCGCGATAGGCTTCCCGATAGGTTCCGGCGAGTCTGAACCCTGACGTCTTGAATTTGAGCCGGCGTACCTCGAAGGGCGCGCTAAGCTGGGGTTCGCCCTCCGTTGACGGTTTTACATGAAAGAGGGGCAGCGCGCGGAAGGATTGCCCATCCCGTCCCACCAGGCGCAGACGCTCGTACGAGAACAGCACTGGCTCGTCTCCGTGGTTTTCGACCACGACCTCTATCGGCGTCAGTTCAGACGTTATCCGTGCCGGTCCGTCCCACCTGTCGAAATTGTCGGTACTCATCACGACTCTGTGACCCGCGAGGGCTGCCTGCTCCTGGGAGGCTGCCTGAGCATAAGGTGTGGACGTCAGCAGCGCCAGGATACCCGAAGTGATCAGCGCATTGGGTTTAGGGCGAAGTTTAGGAATAATCGGATGGGATAATCGCGACTTCAGTTTCATCATAATCTCCTCTCTTGCTCATGGGCGAACCTGGCATTGCGGCCGATACGCGGCGGCGGCACCGATGCTCACGACGGAGAGCCTGCCATGAATATGAAGGAAGAACGCACACCGCAGCCGGACGTCGATCCGAATTGACCTTTGTCAATTACAGGCATGGAGCCTCTCGGCTGCCTATCGCGGGGCGGCGGCACCGGATGCTAGCTGTTAGCCGCAGCACACGTTCCAGATCCTCGCGCGCAGCCTCTGATCTCCCGCCTGCCATACCTGCTTTGGCAGCCCCGTCAGGGGCGCCGAAGCGCGATCGGGCATGATCCTTCCCAGGCGATCAGCCCCTTGGCTCCCGCTGCCGCGGACGTCTTATGCCGTCTCGGTTTCCGGAAAAAGTACACGCACATTCAATCCAGGCTCGTTATCGGTCAGGACCACCTGCGCATTGTGCACACGCGCCGCGGCCGCCACGATGCTGAGACCGAGCCCCGAGCCGGGCTGCGAACGGCTGGCATCGAGTTGCGTGAAACGCTGCAGGGCCCTCTCTCTCTGCGTCTCAGCTATCCCGGGTCCGCGATCGGCGATCGTCAAGGTGGCGGCACCGTCCTGCACGGTCAGATCAACCCGCACGGTTTCCCCCTTGGGAGAGTGCTTGATCGCGTTGTCGAGAAGGTTGGCCGCCATGCGTGCCAAAAGCGAGCGCGAGCCAGCCAGGGCCACCGGGACGAGGGTGACTTCGATCCCGACGCCGCGATCCTCGGCCAGGGGTTGGTAGAGTTCCACCGCCTCTTGAAGGAGATGATCGAGCTGAACCAGCTCGCGGGGGATATCTGCGATAGCTTCTGCGTGGGCGAGTTCCAGGACATCCAGGATGAGGCGCAGAATGGCGTCGAGGTCGTCACGGCACTCCGCTATGACCGCATGCAATTCCTCAGCATCAGCCTGTTGCATCTCCGCCAGTTCGAGCCGCGCGCGGATGCGGGTAATCGGCGTCTTGAGATCGTGCGCGAGACCGTCGGTCGCGGCGCGCAGGGATCCGATCAGCCGCTCAATCTCTTCGAACGTGCGATTGATCGTTGCCGCCAATCGGTCATATTCGTCTCCTCGGTCGGGGGCGGGGAGGCGCTCATCCAGCTTGCCGCGCAGGAAGCGCTCACCCGCGTCCGAGGCGGCCCGCAGGAACGCGAGTCCGCGCCGGCTGTACCAGAAGCCGAGCGCCAGGCCGAGGAGACCAGTGGCGAGCAGCGACCAGATCAGCGCCGAGAAATAGCGATCCTGCAGGACTATGCTTTCGTCCGACAGATTGCCTACCAGAAGCCGGAAGCCATCTGGCAGAAGGACCGCCCGCGCCTCGATCGCGCTCTCGCGTACCGGGGCGCTGGCGCTGAACACTTCCGTCTCGAAGCGATGATAGCCGGGATGATCCACCGCGCTCGGCCATTCAGCGAGATTGCCCACCAACGGCCTGCCGCCTGGCGTGGCCAGCAGGTAAAGGAATTCGTTGATCCGCGGCACCTCCACTTCCCGGCGAATTGCCTGGGCAATTCCACTGAGCCCCGCGGCTCGATAGCGCGAGACGAGACTGGCCGCCTCGTCGTTGACGAGTGCACGAGTGCGCGCTTCCAGCAGTCGCGCGGTCTGCACATATTGCACGGTCAGCGCGAGGCTGGTCGTGACGAGCGCGATGAGCGTGATCCACAACGCGCCGCTCAACGCTGCGCTGCGAAACAGGGCTGGCGGGCTAAACCGCATCGAGGCGGTAGCCCGCGCCACGGATAGTGCTGATCATTCCCGGTTCGTTTTCACCATCGATCTTGCTTCGCAGGCGGCTGACATGCACGTCGATCACGTTGGTTCCTGGGCTGAAATCATAGTCCCAAATTGCTTCAGTCAGCATGGTTCGCGTAACCACCTGCCCTTCGTGACGCATGAGATACTCGAGTAGCTGGAATTCCTTATTGCTGAGTTCGATCCGGCGTCCGCCCCGGCTGGCAATACGCGACAGCAGGTCGAGGGTGAGTCCGCCCACCCTGATCTGCGCATTGCCCGTCCTGTCGTCAGCCCGACGCCGCGTGATCGCCTCCAGCCTGGCGATTAGCTCCTGGAACGAGAAGGGTTTGGCGAGGTAATCGTCGCCACCAGCCCTGAGGCCGGCGACGCGATCGTCAACCTGTCCCATCGCCGAGAGCAACAGCACGGGCGTGCGGTCGCCCTGCGCCCGTAGCGCCCGAAGAACGGCTAAACCGTCGAGTTGGGGCAGGTTGCGGTCGAGGATGATAGCGTCGTGCACATCACCGAGAGCTGCCGCCAATCCGTCCACGCCGTTACCGATCCGGTCGCAGGCGTGGCCAAGCTCCCGAAGGCCGCGCGAGACGTAGTCGGCGGTCTTCTCGTCGTCTTCGATCAGCAGGAGTTTCACGGCGAACCGGCTCCGAAAGGGCGTTGAATAGGGGGTGCGCCCTTATGCTGTCGAGGTTCCCGCGTTGTCAGGAGTGCTGTGCTTGGCCATTTCCGCCAATTCGCAGACGCAAATTCAGCCGACGCCCGTCGCGCAGGATTTCCACTGGGACTATCGCTCCGCCCTTGGAGTCGGCCACTGCGCGGGCAAAGTCGCCGGCATCCTCGATTGCCTTGTTGCCGAAGCGCCGGACGATGTCGCCAGGCTGAATGCCGGAGAGTGCCGCCGGACCGTCCGGCTCGACACCTGAAATCAGCGCCCCTTTTTCTTCCGCGAGACCCGGTGCCTCAGCCGTCTGCCCCGTGAAGGTCTGCAGCGCCACACCGATCCGGCCGCGCGAAACACCGCCATGTTCCACTATCTGCGTCACCACTTCCCGCGCAAGCTGCGCCGGGATGGCGAAGCCGATGCCGACATTGCCGCCAGATGGTGAGACGATGGCTGTATTGACGCCGACCACCCGCCCATAGGCATCGAACAGCGGCCCGCCCGAATTGCCCGAGTTGATCGCTGCGTCGACCTGAAGGAAGTCGTCATAAGGCCCGGCACCGATCTCGCGCCCGCGCGCCGAGACGATACCCGAAGTGACGCTGTTGCCGAGGCCGAAGGGACTTCCAACCGCGAACACACTGTCCCCAACGCGGGTCGCATCGCTGTCGCCCCAGGCGACGGTGTGGAAGTTCTCGCCGTCTATCTTGACTACGGCAAGGTCGGTCTTGTCGTCACGGCCGAGGACGCGGCCCGAAAGCTCGCGCCCGTCGCTGAGCTGCACGGTGACGGTTTCTGCATCGGCGACGACATGGTTGTTGGTCACCACGATTCCCGACGCGTCGACAATGAAGCCCGATCCCAGTGCGCCGCGAGGTTGCGCCCGTTCCGGGGTCTGGCCGAAGAAGCGACGCAGCATTTCTTCGCGATCAGTCATGCCGGGGCTGCTGGCCGGCGTGATCTTCTCTGCGGGCTTGACCTGAATCTGCACCACGCTTGGGCCGACGGATTCGACCATGTCGGCCAAGGATGCGTGGACCCCGCCGCGCACTATTTGTGCCCCACCGGGAGCGGCGAGTTCGGCAGTGCCAGAAGCTGCGTTGTTCGCCAGTGCCGCGCCGCCGGCAACACCGGCAACGGCGGAGGTGCTGAGGAGAATAGCCGCGACGGCGGGTCGAATGGAGAATTCTCGCTTGTTCATTTGATATCCTGTCCAGAAAAGAGCCTTCAACTGGCAAGACTTATAGCCCGCCTCCTTTACCCAAGAATGAGGCGGAGATTAATTTGATGTAATGATTGCCCGCTTCAGAAATCATGTTCCATGAGTTGGCCGGAAGCGCCGCCTGGCCAAGAAATGCTCATGAGCTGGCGTAGGGGAGGGCGCTGCCGGGTCTATGCCCACGCGGCGGCTCTGCGCGTTATACACGTTCCGCCTGGCGCAGCCGATCCGACCGGTCTGGAATGACCTCATCAACTTCATTATTGGCCACGTAGACTATCGCGGCGATAGCGAATAGCAGAGTGGCTGCTGCCACGCCGATCCAGAACTTCGCGCGGCGCCTGCGAGCTCCCTCACGGGTTGTTTGTTGCAACGCCATTCAACGACTCCCGGTTAAAACTCAACAAAACGGATGAAGGCTGTGCCGGTTGCCTGTTGTCGATGGCCGGTTGCGCACGGACCGCCGGCTGATCCATTCGCTGGAGTGGCCGGCATCATGATGGGGGCGGGCTCTCACGTCGCCCGGCCCCGATCCTCGCGGAACCTGAACATGGTCTCATGCTTTCTTCCATGGGGACAAGGAGATGGCGATCGCATGAAGATATGCTGGGCGTTCCTGACGATCATGGCGTCGCTCTTGGCCGCTCCTCAGTCCATTGCCCAGAACCGGTCAGCCGTCCGCAGCGTCGCGATACCTTTTCCCGATACACTGGCCTTTCTGAAGCGCGAGACGCGCCGGGTTCCGATCGAAAGACCCCTCGCCGAGACGCCGTCCGGATCCTTGTTGCGTGACGGGATCGTCGGCAGCCTGCCGGTCGCGCGCAATATCGATCTGCGCATCGGGCTGCTCAAGGTGCTGCGGGGAAAATCCCGCGAGCCGGCTTTGTCGCGCAGCCATCCGATGCGCGACCTCGCCGGCCGTCACGAGCGTGTCGCCGCGGCGGGACTGAACTTCAACTTCTGATCTGTGCGTCGGTCCTGAAACGCACGGGGGGCTCGCAACTGGAGGGCGTCCGACGGATCATGTGCAGGGCGAAGCGATGATTTCCGCCCCGATCACAGCTACCAGGATCGGGGTTGCGCGCCCGTCCGGCGGCTGGCGGCATTCTCGATCTCCTGGAGCTGCGCGCGCGTCATCGTGCCGCTCGCCAGCAGGGCGCGCATCAGTTCGTCGACGAGGGCGGCCAGGAAATCCAGCTCGAGCCGCTCCGATGTCTGATCTTCGCTGTCGATTTCCATTCCGCTTTTCTCCACAAAATGCACTTCATGCCCTACCGCGGGCGCGGTAGGGTCCGGTATCAGCCTATCCATGGCAGGCAAAATGGAAAGACTTCGTTGCCATGCGCCGATCGCGGAATGAGCCGATGCCGAAAGCACTTGGAAAGCCGGGACGGGGGAGATGATGCGCCAGGCGCCATCTGTGCCGGCCATCAGGCGGGACGACCTTTCGGGCGAGGCGGTGCGCGCGCTGCTGGCGCTTCACCTTGCCGCCATGCACGCCAATTCGCCGCCGGGACATATATTCGCGCTCGATCTTTCGGGCTTGCGCGCGCCGGAGGTAATGGTCTGGACGGCCTGGTTCGGAGATGATCTTGCCGGCATCGGGGCGCTGAAACTGCTGGGCGGCGACGCCGGCGAGATCAAGTCGATGCGGACCGATCCCGGCCATTTGCGTAAAGGCGTCGCCGCTGCCCTGCTCGACCATATCATTGCCGAGGCGCGGGGGCGCGGCCTTGCCAGGTTGAGCCTGGAGACAGGCAGCGGCCCAGCCTTCGAGCCGGCCCTCGGGCTCTACCGGGCGCGGGGCTTTGCCGACGGCGATCCCTTCGCACATTATGTCCGGTCGGACTTCAACCAGTTCCTCCACCTGACCCTGTAGGGAAGGGGGAGCCGCTCGCAGCCGATGCGGATCAAGACCGCTGGTCTACCTTCAGGATCCGCAGGGTGCGCGGGCGGCCGTCCGGGCAGGGCCAGTCTATCTCGTGGCCGGCGCGCATGCCGATCAGGCCGGCACCGACCGGCGTCAGGATCGAGATGCGGCCCTCTTCGATATCGGCCTCCGCCGGCATGACCAGCCGGACACGGCGGACCGTGCCGCTGGCATCATCCAGATATTCGACCTCGGATCCCAGGGCCACGACATCGGCAGGCAGGTCCCTGGCGGGCAAGATGCTGGCGCGCTCGATCTCGTCCAGCAGCAGGCCGGACAGGTCCGGCGACCGGCCTTCGATGCCGAGCGCCAGGCGGGCGATGATATCATGATCGGTGTCGCTGATCTGAAGCGGCGGCCGCGGGTCGGCCGGCCGGGTGGCAGCTTTCTGCATCATTTTGTCCTTATCTGAAGGAAATTCATGGCGACGATGCGCTCAGGCCGGCGCGGGTTCGTCGATTTCAAGTCTCTCCCCAGACCGGCCGCGCTTCGGCGGCGCCGGCCTGGGGCTAGGAAGTGGCGAGCATTTGCCCCGCATGAAGGCAAAATCGAACAAAGGATGGTGCATCCCACATGGGTCCAGCCTAAGCTCGAGCGAGCGCGTGTCAACAAGCCGCGCCGCCGTTCCGGACGATCGCCCCGTGATCGCCGGTGTGGAAGTACGGTGTGCGCCGAGTCGCGCCAGACAGGGCCTCGCTGTTCGCCGCCCCCCGACAGGCAAACGCCGCCGATTCGCATCTTCGTCCCGCACCCGGCACGTTCAGGCGCGTCGGCGGCTCCGGCGGGTTTTTTTCTCGCCGAACGCAGAGCGATAGTCTGGCCATGCCGGCTGTTTCGGCGGGAGTGAGACGATGAGCGATGGGGCAATGGCTTCCGTGCGACCGGACGGCGACATGGGCCGACCAGTGGGCCGGAACGAACTGGCCGAAGGGCTGATGCTGGTCCGGGCAAGCACGCTCAAGGTCGTGCGGCTGCAACTTGCGATGGAGCGCCGGGACCGCCGTACAGCCTTGGCCACGGTCGACGATCTCGTCATGCTGGACGGGCAGATACGCGACTTTCTCGAAGCCATGCCGGCCGAGGGAAAGCCGGGCGTCATGCAGCGCGAGCTCGAAGCGCAACTGGGCGCGCTGGCGCGGGAGAAACTGACGCTGGCGGCCGGCATGAGCGGCCGTGCCGTGGGGGAGCGGCCCTGGATCGAGCCACCGAGGCCGATAAGACCTGCCGGTGCCACCCAGATTCTGCCGGAGCCGGCGACGGACGAAACGGGCGAGGGCGCCGTCCGCAAGATCGCGCCCTCCTGGCTCGGCGCGCCGGAGGATGTCCGGCAGGAATCGGAGCCCACAAGCGGCGGCCGCGTCTACCGGCTGGTGGCCCTGCTGCTGCTCGCCATGGCGCTGATCGCGGCGGCCGTGTCGCAGATTCCCGCCGGCATGGGGATCGTCCGTCTGGTCGGTTAGGTTTTTTGTTGGCCGTGATTCGATCGGTCGGCGGCGTTGCCGGGCTCGAATCACTTCAAGGAGCATGACGATGATCGACGCCACCGATCGGTTGCTCCGCGCTGAGGCGGTCGAGGCCTATGAGGCCATTCCCTCGCTGGACGCGCATGGCGAACTCACCCGGCTGATTCTGGCCGAAGTATCTCTCCTCGCGGTAAAATATCGCAACGTCCGCCGCCACGACGTGCCGCATATTCAGGAGATTTCCGGCCTGCTGGACGTGCTCTGGCAGGAAGTGGAGATGGTGTCGGCCAATCCGGACGAGCATCGCGCCGGATAGCGCCGGCACCGTGATATTTCGTCGGCGCTGAAAGCCGGCCTCTTGACACATTTAGACAATTAGCTAATTGTCGAATCATGAGCCAGGTCTTCAGAGCCCTTTCCGATCCTACCCGCCGGCGCGTGCTGCAGCTTTTGCGCAAGGGTCCGATGAGCGCGGGCGATCTGAGCGACCGGTTCGACGTCTCCAAGCCGACCATGTCGGCGCACTTCGCGGTGCTGAAGGAGGCCGATCTGGTACATGCCGAAAAGGCCGGCAAGTCCGTCATTTATCACCTGAAGCTGTCGGTGCTCGAAGAGGCGCTGCTGGGCTTCGTCCATTCGTTCGGCCTCGGCGCGGAAACGCCGGAGCCAAGGAAGGAGACTGCACGATCATGAAAGAGCCGATTCCCGCCCTCTTATGGGCCGGTGGACTCCTCACCCTGGCGCTCGGCGCCAGCCTGGCGCGCCAGCAGGGCCTCGTCGACGACGACACCGTCAAACGATTGGTGGTAGGCGCCAATGGACTCCTGGTCGCCTGGCTCGGCAATCGCATGCCCAAGACCATAACGCCGAGCGCCTGCGCCCGACAGATCACGCGGGTGGCGGGATGGTCGTTCGTGCTGAGCGGACTCGTCTATACGGGCCTGTGGGCCTTCGCCCCGATCCCGGTCGCCGTCGTGGGCGGAAGCGGCGCGGTCATTGCCGGCATAGCGGTGACGATCGGCTATGGTCTGTGGCTGCGGGCAAAGGCGAACGCCGCCTGATCGGGCTGTTCCGGAGCTCTTGCCCGGCTGCGCCCGGCAGATATTCGGAACGCGGGAAGGCGTCGCATGTCTGGCAGTAGACTTCTAAAACGGGATCTTCACTGCAATCCCGTTGCCGTTGCTGACAAGACTGTGAACGGCTTCCGGTTTGATCTGCACCGATCCGATACTGACGTTCACCAGGCCTTTGAGATCGTCCATCAGCACCGGTGCCTCCGGCAGGGGTGGCCCGAAATCATGGCGATTGTCGTCGCGCCGACCGCAGACCACGATTTCGTCTGCGGCGGATCGTTGGCAGCTCGGCCCGAGCGGCGGCAGCGTGAGCAACAGGTTTCGCGTCGCTTCCGGGCCGGGCGGCGCCTCCGGCAGGATCATGACCTCGGCCGCGGGCGGCTCGATCATCAGGCGTTGGTCGCCACGTTCATGTCATCAGCCTACCATAGTCCCGATCGAACGTCGCCGCCATTTCGGCTGGCCGGTTCGGGTCCTGCTCATGGACTGCGTGGAAGCGAACCGCTCCGAGTTCCAATCGTGGCGGTCCAGCCGGCAGGAACCATCTCCGAAGGCGCGTGCGCCACGATAGGCAGAGTGGCCGACCATCCAGGTCTCGCCGGCGGCTCCGGACCTCATTTTCGCATGGGCAAAATTCCCGCTTCACTGTCATAAAGTGGTTCATGTCTCCGGCTATGCAGGGGTACGGGAGGATGCAGGCAGCTCTTGCCACTGGCGGCACTTCGCTTCGCGCGGAACGCCGGGTTCCATAGGCGCGAAGAAGGATTGTCCAGACCGATGCGTTCATTTCTGTTCGCGGCCCTCTCGGTCGCCGCCGGCATTTGGGCCGCGCCCGCTGCAGCGGGCGATGCCCCGAAACCCAAATTGGTGGTCGCCGTCTCGGTCGACCAGTTTTCGGCCGATCTGTTCGGTCAATATCGCCGGCATTTCACCGGCGGCCTGGCGCGGCTGGCGAACGGCGTCGTCTATTCGTCCGGCTATCAATCCCATGCCGCCACCGAAACCTGTCCCGGCCATGCCACCATCCTCACCGGCGTGCGGCCGGCGCGATCGGGGATCATCGCCAACAATTGGTTCGATCTGCGCGCGGCACGCGCCGACAAGAATATCTATTGCGCCGAGGACGAGCGCGTCCCCGGCACCAGTTCGGAGAAATATGAGGTCTCCACCGTTCATCTGAAGGTGCCGACGCTGGGCGACCATATGAAGCGCGCCGACCCGCGTAGCCGGGTGGCGGCCGTCGCCGGCAAGGATCGGACGGCGGTCATGATGGGCGGCCATGACGTGGACCAGCGCTGGTGGTGGAGCGGTTCGGCCTTTACCGGACCGGGCACCTCGCCGGCCGCCGCCCGTGCCAACCACCGCGTCGCCGAAGCGCTCGCCCGGGCGCAGGATCCGCTGCCGCTGCCGGCGCCCTGTGTTGCGCGCCGTCGCGCGGTGGCGATCGATGGCGGCGACCGCCAGGTCGGGGCCGGGCAGTTCGGTCGCGCGGCCGGCAACGTCAAGGTCTTTCGCGCCTCGCCGGAACTGGACCAGGCGACGCTCGATCTCGCCTCCGGACTCCGTCGGGAGATGCGTCTTGGGGAGGGCGAAGCGAGCGACCTCTTGATCGTCGGCCTCGCCGCCACTGATTATGTCGGCCACACATTCGGCAATCAGGGCAGCGAGATGTGCCTGCACCTGCTGGCGCTGGACCAGGCGCTTGGAGAATTCTTCCAGGAGCTGGATAGGACCGGCCTCGACTATCTGGTCATGCTGACAGCCGATCATGGCGGCCAGGACATTCCCGAACGAAACCGCGAGCATGGCATCACGGAGGCGGCCCGCGTCGATCCATCGCTTTCATTCGAAACGGTCGGCAAAAGGCTGAAGGAGAAGTTTCGGCTGAAATCGTCTCCGCTCCATGGCGAGCTCGCATCGGGCGACATGTATGTCGACCCGACGCTGAAGCCCCGTCTGCGCCGGAAGGTGATTGCGGAAGCGGTGCGGATCTACCGCGCCCATCGCGATGTCGCCGCCGTTCTTACGGCCGACGAGATCGCCGCGGCGCCGCAGCCGGTCGGCCCGCCCGACCGCTGGACCTTGATGGACCGCGCCAAGGCCTCCTTCGATCGGGAACGAAGCGGGGATTTTCTGGTGATGCTGAGGCCCAGGATCGTCGCCTATCTCGACACGAAAAACTATCTCGCGAGCCATGGCAGTCCCTGGGATTACGACCGGCGCGTCCCCATCCTGTTCTGGCGCAAGGGCATGGCGCCGTTCGACCAGATGCTCGCGGTCGAAACGGTCGATATCATGCCGACGCTGGCCGTCCTGCTGAAGCTCCCCATCCCGCCGGGCACGATCGACGGCCGCTGCCTGGACCTGGACGAGGGACCGGAGTCGAGCTGCCGCTGATCGTGAATATGGGCGCAAGATGCGTCTCACTGAGCTGTCGTGCGTTGCCGTTCGCAGAGGAGAAAGGGCTCATGTTGAGAAGCGTCAATCCGGCCACCGGCGAGCAGATTGCGGTCCATGAGGAACTGAGTCCCACTGCGCTGGAGCGGAAGCTCGACCTTGCCGCCTCGGCCTTCCGGCGCTGGCGCGAGACCAGCCTCCAGGACCGTGCCGATTTGCTCGGCAATATCGCTTATTGCTTCGAGGAGAATAAGGACGCGCTGGCGCGGATGGCGTCGCTGGAGATGGGCAAGACCTACAGGTCGGCCAACGCCGAGGTCGAAAAGTCGGCGGCGGGGTTCCGCGTCTATGCCGAGCGCGGGCCGGACATGCTGGCGCCGCGAATGCAGCCTTTGACGGGCGGCGGCACGGCCGAAACGCGATGGCTTCCCCTGGGGCCGGTGCTGGCGGTCATGCCGTGGAATTTTCCCTATTGGCAGGTGGTGCGCTTCCTGGCGCCGGCGATCATGGCCGGCAATGTCGGCCTGCTCAAACATGCCAGTATCGTCCAGGGCGTGGCGGGACTGCTGGAGGAAATGGTGCTCGCGGCCGGCGCTCCGGAGGGCCTGTTCCAGAATTTGGCGATCAGGTCTTCCGCAGTGGCGGCCATCATCGCGGACGATCGGGTCGCCGCCGTCACGCTGACGGGCAGCGAGGGCGCCGGCAAGTCTGTGGCGGAGGCGGCGGGCCGCAACCTCAAGAAGGTGGTGCTGGAGCTGGGCGGCTCCGATCCCTTCATCGTCATGCCGTCCGCCGATCTCGACGCGGCGGTGAAGCAGGCGGTGACGGCGCGCATCCAGAATAGCGGTCAATCCTGCATCTGCGCCAAGCGGATGATCGTCCATGCCGATATTTACGATGCCTTCCTGGAACGGTTCGCCGACGGGATGCGGCGGGTGAAGGCGGGCGATCCGTTCGACGAGGCGAGCGACATGGGGCCGCTGTCCAGCCTCGAGCAGCGCGACACGGTGTTGAAGCAAGTTGAGGAGGCGAAGGCGCTGGGCGCCACCTTGCTGTTCGGCGGCGAGGCCCCGGAGGGTCCGGGCGCCTTCCTGTCGGCGGGCGTCCTGACCGATGTGCCGCTGGACAGCCCGCTGATGGCCGAGGAGATTTTCGGACCGATCGCGATGGTCTTCAAGGCGGCGGATCTCGACGATGCGATCCGGATCGCCAATGACATTCCGTTCGGCCTCGGCTCGTCGGTCTGGACCAGGGACGAAGCCGAACAGGAGCAATTCATCCGGCGCATCGAGGCGGGGATGACGGCGGTCAACCAGATGCTCGCATCGTCGCCCGAGGCGCCGTTCGGCGGCATCAAGAGGTCGGGACATGGCCGTGAGCTCGGACCCTATGGCATGCACGAATTCATGAACCTGAAAACGATCATGCATCCGGCCGCCGGATCGGTCGCGGGATCCGTCGCGACCGAATGAGCGACGCTTCCACCTTTCCTTTACCAGCGCCCGATTAGGAGCGGGCCCGAACGCGACAAGGAAGAGGCGTGACGTGAAGAAATACGAGGTTTGGGGACCGGACGACAAAGGCGCGTCCATTCTGCTCGGCTATGTGAATGCGGACGTTCCGGCGATCGGCGACACAATGTTGGTCCGATCCCAGATCCGAGAGGTCGAGAAGGTGTGGCGTCATCATGTCGGGCCGCAGGCGACCCAGCGCGTCGGCGTGGGCGCGCCGCTGGACCCATAGTCCAAACATTCGAACAGGGCCTGATTCACGTCACCGGTAGAAGCACACGACCAGGCTCTCGGCGACGCCTGAGACGCGGCCTCAGGTCACTGTATCAGGACGCCGAGAAATAGCCGTACCAGAGCACCAGCAGCACCATCCGGGGCGCGAAGGCGCTGCCGCTGAACGCGGCCAGGGCGATGGTGATCAGCGAAGCCGCGCCGCCGGTGGCGAGAGCCAGCAGCAAAGGCTCGGCCGACATAGCCGGGAAGCAGGCGGGAAACGCCATAAGCAGGGCCCAGAGGATGCCGGCAAGCACGAAGGCGGCACGGCGGTGCCAGGGCGTTAGCAAAGTGGTGCCGGCCAGTGGGCGCAGGCCGCGTGCTTCGGTGCGGCCGGCCTGGGCCGTGAGCGCGAAGATCAGCAGCAGCAAGGCCGCCGGGCTTCCGGCGCCGCGATAGTCTCCGCCGAGTCCGAGCAGCGCGACGATCGCCGCCAGCAGCATGAAAAGCCGGCCGCCGCCGATCAGCCGGAATTCGGCCTTTACGAGGCCGATGAAGGGGACGGCTGCCGGGAGTGCGGGCGGGGCTGCAGGATCGGCCGGCGCCGGCGGGCGGGTGCGTGCGAACCAACGGGCGATACGGTCCCGCTTGCGGATGCGGTTGCGGGCGATGTGCGGCTGGTAGACCAGACCCGCGAAGGCGGCGAGCGCCACGGCGATCGCCGCCCAGCTGAGGCGGGACGCCATATAGCCGGGGGCGTGAAGCCCGGCCATGGCATCGAGCGGCACGCGGCCCGGTTCGATGTCGGTGGAGCCGATGCTGAATTGGCCCATTTCCTTCGGGTCCGGCCCGGCCAGCGGTCGAATGAAGCCGGCGGAATCGATCATGTTGGTGGCGTAGGTCGATTTCAGATAGGCCGGATCCGTATCGCTCATCGCGGCGGGCACCGCGATGGAGGCCAGCCAGAAGCAGAAATAGAGGAATTCGCCGAAACCGCGGCGCGTGATCCGCAGGGAATCGAAGAAGATGCGGATCCCCGCCAGCAGCATCAGCGGCGGCGCCGCGACCAGCCACAGCGCCATCGTGATGTGCCAGACGTTGAGCGGTCCTGAACCGATCAGCCAGCCGAGGAACCAGCCGGCAAGGGTCAGCGCGGCGAGCATGGCGAACAGGATCGCGACGTCGGCGGCGAAGCGGCCGAGCATGATCGCGACCCGCGAAGCCGCGGTCACTTCCTCGATCTGCCAGGGCTGAACGCGGGTGACGTTGGACCGAAGGTAGAGAAAGCCGATCGGCAGCAGCAGGGTCGACACGACGATGCCCAATGTGACGCCCAGCGTCGGCGAGGTCATGAAGGGAAGGTGGCCGCCGATCGCGACCTGGATTCCGGCGCCGTCGTCGGGCGCGATCATGAAGCGGGCGCCGACCGGGGCGAGCAGCAGCAGCAGCCACAGGCCCCAGCTGTAGGAATAGCGGCTGAGGCTGGTGACGAGCGACGATCGGGCGACGGCGACGGCGCTCATGCCGGGATCACGCGCCCTTCATCGACCCTCAGCACCTGCGTCGCATATTGGGCGAGTTCGTCGGCCAGATGGGTGGTCACGATCACGGCCGCGCTCTTGGCCTGCTCGATCACCTGGGCGCCGACCCGCCGGGCCGTCTCGCCGTCCAGCTCTGCCGTCGGCTCGTCGAGCGCCAGCAGCTTGGGTGCTCCCAGCAGGGCCTGGGCGAAGATCAGCCGGCGGCGCATGCCGCCGGAATAGGTGATGATGCGGTTGTCGATGTCGGAATGCAGGCCGATCGCGTCGGTGATCGCGCCCAACTGGCGATCGGCGGCGACGAGATCCAGGCCCTTGAGCGCCGCCATGTGCATGGCGAAGGCGCGGGCGGAGAGATCGTCCGGCAGCTCGACCGCCTGGGGCGCGTAGCCGAGCGAACGGCGCAGGGCGGTGCGGGCGGCGGGGAGGGGCGTGCCGTCCCATATTATCGTTCCCCGGCTCGGCCGCTCCGCACTGGCGAGCAACCGGAGCAAAGTCGACTTGCCGGCGCCGCTCGGCCCGATCAGCAAGGTGAGCCCTATCGGGAAACCGGCCGTGACGTCGTCGAGCACGCGCTTGCGGCCATAGGATTTTCGAACCAAATCGAGCTGCAAAAGGGTCATGGAAGTGTGCTAGTGTGCTAATACGCTAGCAGCAAGCCCTGTTTTCGCCGCGCCCGGCGCCGTCCTTTATCGGGACGCGCCCGACATGGGTCGGTCACAGCCTTCAACTGCGGGTGTTGGACCCGGTCACCGGCTCGACGACCCGCAGCCGTGGCGCGGCCTGGCATTTGAATTGCTGCTCGCGGCTGCCACGCCCCATGTCGAGTATTCGCCCGGGCGACGCCGTTCCGGACAGGATGAACGCTTCGATCTTGTCGGTTTCAATCATATTCGGCCTCGTTCGTGGCAGGCGGACTGGCGAGAGGGATGCGCAGATAATTGCTTTCGAAATCGCCCGCCCGGGCCAGCTTCTTCCAATCGTCGATGATCACCGAACGCTTGGTGCGGGAAATCAACCCTTCCCGATCCAGCGCGCGCAACATCCTGTTCACATGTACGGAGGTTAAACCCGTACAATCGGCAAGTTGTTCCTGTGTCATCGGCAATTCATAGGCATTGTGCCGGCCCAGGCCCGCCGCCTCCAGCCGCAGCGCGAATTCGCACAGCAGATGCGCCATCCGCGTCTTGGCATCCCGCCGGCCGACATTGGCGATCCATTCCCGGAAGATCGCCGCGTCGACCAGCGTGTCGTACCACATAGCCCTGCCGATCGTGGGCCGGTCGAACGCGATCCGCCTGACGGCGTCGGACGGGATGAAGGCGAGGTCGCAATGGGTCAGCGCCTGCACATTATGATCGGCCGTGCCGAGCAGCGAATTTTGCAGGTCGATGATGTCGCCCGACATGTGGATCGAGAAGATCTGCCGCATGCCGCCGCTCACGATCTTGTGCCGGTAGGCGAAGCCGGAACGGAGCAGGCAGGTGCTGGACGGCTGGGCGCCCTCGCGGACGATAATCTGGTTCGGCGCCATGGTCGCGAGGCTGTGGGGCAGGGCCAGCAAGGCGGCGCGATCCTCGTGGTTGAACGAGGCCCATTTGCCGAGCTTGCGAAGCATGGGTTCCAACGGGGATTGGGCGGAGTCCGACATGTCGCTTTTGCTGTTTTGACGGGTTGATGCGAGCCGGGCGGAAGCCGGCGGCTGGTGGAGCCGGGCTTGTGCAACATGTTCAAATAGAATGCATTAACCCAGATCAAGCCACTTGCCGGAAGCGGATTGGTGACCGATCGGCGAAAAGGAATCCGTTCCTTCAGGCCCTGTGGGCGGTCGGCGCTTCCAGTCGGGCGCGGGCTCGGTGAAACTGGCTTCGACGGTTCGTCGCCGGCACCGCTCGGTTCGTCTTTCCGCGTGCGGGCAAATGGTCCGGGCGCGCGCCGAGCCGATTCACGCGCCGCGGAAAAAGCTGTTAGCCTGCAGTGGGATGGGGAGTGGGCAATGGTTACCGATATGGAGATACTCGTCGTCGACGATGAGCCGATGATCCTGTCCATGTTGACCGGGGTCTTGGCAGGCGAAGGCTATCGGGTGACCAGCGCCGTCTCGGGCGCGGATGCGATCGCGCGGCTGGCATCGAACGATCACCGGATCGGCCTGCTGGTGACCGACGTCAATCTTGGCGAAGGCGTCGATGGACTGGAGGTCGCCGCCGCGCTCCATCGGCGGGATAGCGCGATCGGGACCATCTTCATGACCGGCGATCCGCCGCGGCAGCATCGGGACCGGGCGCCGGCCGGCGCCGTCTTCCTGGAAAAGCCGTTCCTCCCTTTCGAACTGGTCGACGCGGTCCGCCGTCTCCGCCAGCCCGAAGCGGCATGAGCCCGCCGCCCACGCCCATCGCCAATACGCCATTTCTTGAAGGAGCAACCAGGTTCTGATGAATGTCCAGGAAATCAAGACTGTCGAGCAAGTCGACAACAAGGCCGACCGCTTCGATGCCTTGATGTGCTGCGTGGGGCATCTGCTCTACGAATGGAGCATGCTCGAAAAGGCGCTGGTGGACGAGATACGCCGGTTCCGTACCAAGGGCGGCGACACCGGAACGTCGCTGCGCATCCGGAGCTCCGCCACCGAACGCCTCGCGGAATGGCGGGCGCTGTTGAGCCGGCCGGCGCGGCGGGATCAGCAACTGGCCGATGAAGTGGCCGATCTTTCTTCCTCGTTCGAACGGCTGCGCCGCGACCGCAATCTCATCGCCCACCATTTCGAGGGTGCGGCCGAGGCGGCGGACACGCGCCAGCCCTTCATCACCTGCGGCATGCCTCATGCCGCGGGCTCCGGCCGCGACTTCGCGCGCGCCGACCTGCTCGGCATGATCGACCAGATCCGCAATTGCGGCGCCCGACTGACCAAACTGGGCGCCAAGGTCCGCGAGGAAAGCTGAGGAGCGGCATGCCGGTGCCGGCTCAGGCGCAGCCCTCCACATATTGGATGCTCGGCCCGCCGGCCTGGATGGTCTCGACCGTGCCTTCTCCGCCGAGCACGTAGCGTATGCCGCGCGCGGCCACGTCCTGCACCCAATCGTCTTTCGGGCCCGTCGTCCACCAGGTCAGATAGGCGGCCGGCGGATCCTGATATTTGTGGGGGGAGGTGACGAGCTCCGCGCCATAGGCCTTGGTCACCGCCGCCGCATCGTCGCCGACGCGCAGGCCGCGGTCCGTCGCGATAGGAGAATCGTCGATCAGCGAAACGCTCGTCAGGCGGCCATCCTCGATCATCACCAGCATGCCCTTCGGCGCGCGTTCCGGCCGGAACTGGTCGCAGCTTTCGGGGTCCGGCCCGCCGACCGCATCGGGATTCGCGTCCGGGCCGAGCACCCGGGTGACCTCCGCCAACGTCATGCCGATCCGCAGCGGACCCCAGCCTTGGGCGGTGAGGGGCGCCGACGCATTTGCCATCGGCTCCGGCTGCAGGTCCGCTTGCGGCGGAACCGGCGTTGCGGGCGCGGCAGGATCGGCCGCATCGGTCGACGATTCGGCCTGGTTGGCGCTTCGTTCGGGCGCGCAGGACACAAGCAGCAGGGCGCCGAGGGCCATCGAATAAGTCGGCAATTTCATTATCTTCCCCTTCACTTCGTCCGGCAGGTTGCACCTGGCCTTCTTTGCTTTCGCTATTTTCGGGTCATCGGAGGATTCCAGCCGACTTGAACAACTATGCCATTCCAACGCAGCGGCGCCAGTGCGGTTGCGCCGAGCGGTCGCGATCGCGCCGCGGCGCTTGCCCGCGCCGGTTCATCCTGGCGCAAGCATTCCTGCAGGAATGTCGGCGCGCCGCGGCACGGGATGAAGGAGCAAGACCCATGGGCATCACGGGAAGAGTTGCAGCGATCGGATCGGGCCTGGCTGCACTGGCATGCGGCGGCGCGATGCTTCATGCCCAGCCGGCACCGCCTGCTCCCGCCGCCGATGCCGCGCCTTCCGGCGAAGAAGCCTTCGACCCCGTCCTCGCAAAGCAAATCGTGGAAAAGCTCGCGACCGCGCTGGAGGAGAATTTCGTCCGGCCCGAAACCGGAAGCGCTTATGCGGCAGCTGTGCGTGCGAAGGCGGCGAGCGGCGCTTATGCCCATTTCCCCTCCGCCAAAAGCTTCGCGGAGGCGGTCACCGCCGATCTGCAGGCGGTCGCTCCCGATCGCCATTTGCGGCTGTTTCCGCCCCATGCGCTCAACCTTGGCGGCGCCGGCGGCGGGCCTCCGCCGGGATCCTCGATCGTCAAGAGCGGCTGGGTGGGCGACGGCATCGCCTATATAAGCTTTCGCGCCTTCTTCGGCGATGAAAAGACCTTGACGGATCTGCGGAAATTTCTCGCCGACCATGCCGCTGCCTCCAGCCTCATCATCGACGCGCGTGAGCATCGCGGCGGCGGGCTCGCGGAAATCGACCTTCTGTTTGCGCAGCTCTTCGCCCAGGAGACCGAACTGGTCCGCATGGATACCAGGCTGGCGATCGAGCAGAGGGGCGAAGAGGCTTTCGGCGACGGCCCGACGCTGAAGCGCCTCCAAGGTCCGCCGACGGTCGTCCGGCGTGCCCATGTCGCGCTGCCCGATCCGCATGGCAGCACCCTCGCCAAGGCGCGCGTCTTCCTGCTGACGTCGGGCCGCACGGCCTCCGCTGCCGAGCATCTCGCCCTTTCGCTGAAGCGCACGCACCGGGCGCTGCTGATCGGCGAAACGACGCGGGGCGCCGGTAATTATGGCCACACGGTCGATCTTGGCGGCGGCTATGGCGCCTTCATCCCCTTCGGACGTACCTTCGATCCCGATACGGGCGAAGGCTGGGAAGGGGTCGGCGTAAAGCCCGATGTCGAAGTGCCTGCCGACAAGGCGCTGGACGAGGCGATCCGCCGCGCGAGCAGTCCGGCCTCGGCCCTATAGGGCGGGGCTCGGCAAATCAGGCTCCATTCAAAAGTCTGGCGCGCGCTGCGTTAAACGTGACGCAATTCGCACGCTCTAAACCTTTGTCATCGCATCGTGAAAAGCTGAAAACCGGTACCCACTTTTCAGCACGATGCTTTAGCGTCCGCCGCCGCCGGGGCCGCGCGGCTTGCCCCCACTCGGCCTGCCCCCACCCGGCCTGCTAGCGCCCGGCCTGCCGCCTCCGCCGGGAGGGCGCGGCCCGGAAGGCTTGCCGGGTCCCGATGGCCGGTCTGGGCCGGATGGGCGCCGCTGGCCGGGCTTTCCCGGCCCGCCGCCCGGGCGCCCGGAGCGCGGGACATCGTGGCGTGGCGGCGCGTGCCGCTGCGGCGGCGCGTCCGCATGGGAAACCGAATAGCCTTCCTTGAGCAACCGGTTGAAGGCGGAGCGGACATTGGCCGTGATCGCCGCCTGCAACTCCTTGGGAAGATCGCCGAAGGTCGAATTGGCGTGGATGGCGCCTATGTCCCTGAGCAGGGTGTTGGGAACGCCCTTCGACGCGCCCTTGAGCGCGTCGAGCGCATCGACGACGGCGGCATAGAGGATGTCCTGCATCACGTCGGTGGCGGATCTGGCCATGGGAAACCTTCGAATTCGCAAAGCGGCGGAAGTGCCGGCGCATGCGTTAGACGCGATGCGTGACGGTTTCCACCACATAGAAGTGGATCGGAATCGGACCTTTCTCTTCGTACCCGCTTAAGGGTTGGGCAAGCATGGTTCCGCCAGCATCCGGATCATGGACGCATTCCTCACCTTCGCCGCGAAGATCCTGACCAACGAAAGGGCCGCTACGGCGATCGAATATGCTTTGATCGCGGCCCTCATCTCGCTGGCCTGCATCATGGCCTTCCTCAGCCTGGGACTGAACCTGTCCAATATCTTCACGACCGCGTCCGCCGCCATGCGCGGCGGTTGAGGAATTTCCTCGCGGAAATTTGTCACTGGCGTGTCTAGACTGAATCGGCACGGTTTCAGTGTGCGAAGTCGAGGAACGATGGGCGAGGACCGGCAGACGAGGGTCGCGGACTGGGTGAAGCGCGAGGTGCTGCCTTGCGAGCATCTGGTGCGCGCCTGGCTCGCGCGCTCGCTCGTCAGTCACGCGGACAGCGACGATCTGATCCAGGAAGCCTATTGCCGGCTGGCCAAGATCGACGATTTCGAAAGCATCGAGCGGCCCGATGCCTTCTTCTTTCAAACCGTGCGCAACTTGCTGCTGAACCAGATCCGCCACGCCCGCATCATCCGCATCGAGACGGCGGCGGAGCTGGACGATCTCGGCCTGGCCGACGAAGCGCCTTCGCCGGAGCGGATTGTCGGTGCGCGGCGCGACCTGGCCCGCGTGCGGGAGCGCATCGACGCGCTGCCGGAACGGTGCCGGCGGATTTTCGAGATGCGGCGGATCGAAGGCCTTTCGCAGCGCGAGATCGCGGCGCGGATGGGAGTCAGCGAGAATATCGTCGAACATGATACGGCCAAGGCGATCAAGCTGGTCCTGAAGGCGCTCAGGCGGTCCAGCGATGTGGCGGCGGCCGAACCCTATTTGCGCACCAGGCTGCGTTGAGGATTTGACAGGATGAGCAGGCAGAGCGCGGAAGCGATCGAGGAGGAAGCCGCCGAATGGCTGGCGCGGATCGACCGGGATGGCGAAACGCCCGAGCTGATGCAGGCGCTCGGGCAATGGCTGCAGGGCGATACGCGCAGGGAAGGGGCGCTCGTCCAGGCGCGGGCGGCCTTCGCGCTGCTGAACGATCATTTCTCGGGCGTCGACCCGAATGAGGAGGAGGCGATCGATGCGCCGGTCCGCGCAGGCACGATCGGCCGCCGCCGGCTGCTTGCCGGCGGCGCGGCGGCGCTGGCGGCATCCTTCGCCGGCGGCCTGTTCCTGTGGCGCAACGGCGAAACCTATCGCACCGGTCTCGGCGAGGTGCGCCGGATTCCCCTGGCCGATGGATCGGTTGCGGCGATCAACACCGAAAGCGTGGTCCAGGTCGCGATGGCGCCCGATCTTCGCAGGGTCGAGGTCAAGAGCGGCGAAGCCTGGTTCCAGGTCGCGCCCAATCCATCCCGGCCCTTCCTCGTCGAAACCGGACGCGTGCGGGTGCGGGCGATCGGCACCGCTTTTTCGGTGCGGCGGCGCGAAGGCGGTGCCGACGTGCTGGTGACGGAGGGCGTCGTGGAGGCCTGGGCCGACGGCGCCGAAGGCAATGTCGTCAAGCTGGCCGCCGGCAACCGCGCCTTCGTGGCCGACGATGCGGCGATCGCGGTCGCCGCCAGCGCCCCGGCAAGCGTCGACCGCGCCTTGGCCTGGCGCGCCGGACAGATCGACCTGGACGGCGATCCGCTCGGCGAGGCGATCGAGGAGTTCAACCGCTACAATCAGCGCAAGCTCGTCCTCGCCGATCCCTCGGCGGCCGGCGAGCCTTTATACGGCATCTTCAGGATCGACGATCCGGAAGGCTTTGCCAACGCGATCCGGCACGGGCTCGATCTTCCCGTCCAGACCGCCGATCCGCGCCGCATCGTCATCGGCGGGCCGCGCCGGCCGCAAGAAAGTTCGCGGAAAAGCTGAGATTGCGTGTCTAGACCTCCGAAGGGTGTGAAGAAGCGCCGGCATCGAGGGGGAAGCGAAATGGCAAATCGGGTTGGACGTTTCAGGCACGCGGCACTGGCGGCAACGGGAGCGATGGCGATCATGTGCGCGGCCGCACCGGCAGCCGCGCAGACGCGGATGTTCGATGTCCCCGCCCAGCGCGCCGCCACCGCCGTCTCCGCCCTCGCCAGACAGGCCGGGGTCCAGATCCTGCTGCCGGGCCGCACCGGCGGCAATGTCCGCACCCAAGCCGTCCGCGGCAATCTGTCGGTCGAACAGGCCCTGGACGCGATGCTCGCCGGTACCGGCCTTCGGGCTATGAAGACCGGACCGCAGACTTATACGATCCTCCGCGCCGCCGGTGCGAGCGCGACGGATGCCGGCACCGTTTCCGCACAAGCCCAAGATATCGTGTCGGCGGACGTTGAGCGGGATGAGGGTCAGGACATCGTCGTGACCGGATCGCGTCTTCGCTCCCAAGGGGAGCAGCCGGTCACCGTCTTCAACGAAAAGAGGATAGATGAGCTCGGCGTCAACCAGGTCGCCGATGTGCTGCGCTATTTGCCGCAGCAATCGTTCCAGACTTCGGAAGCCACCTCGTTCGGCGCAGCGCGATCGGTGCAGCTGAGAGGTCTCGGACTTGGCACGACGCTCGTCCTGGTCAATGGACGCCGGACGGTCACGTCGGCTCTTCAGGGTACGCGGAACGTCTTCGATCTGAACATGCTTCCGCTCGCTGCGGTGGAACGGATCGAGGTGCTGACCGAGTCCGCCTCTTCCGTCTACGGCGCGGACGCGATCGGAGGCGTGCTCAACCTCATCCTGAAGGACGAAGTCGATCGCCCGACCGCCGACTTCTCCTACGGCACGGCCAAAGGAGGCGGCGCGGAATATCAGGGGTCACTTGCCTTCAGCGTGCCGGCAGGGCGCCTGCGCAACGTCTTCGTGTTAGAATATTTCAAGCGTGAGCCCCTTTTCGGACGCGACCGCGATTATACGCGAGATGCCGATTTTCGACGCTTCGGCGGTACCGATCAACGCGTCGAAAACGCAAATCCTGGCAATATATGCGCCGCCGATTTCTCCAATCTGCCGGGACTTCCTGGGCCCTGCGCAGCAGTGCCGGTCGGAAGCACCGGCGTTGGGTTAACGCCGGAAGACTTCGCCCAGACGGTCGGCCAGACGAATCTCGCCAGCAGCTATGCCGACCTCTCGATCATCCCCGCCGGGCGTCGATACAGTGCATTCGCGCGCGCCGAATTTGATCTGAGCTCGGCCATCACCGCCTTTGGCGAATTGATGTATGTCGATCGCGAGGATCATCATATCCAGCCCGCGCCGTCGCTCGACTTCACTTACGTTCCCGAAACCAATGCGTTCAATCCGTTCAGCGTGCCGGTTCTGGTGAATTATAGGTTTGATACCGAAGCCTACGGCCCCCGATTTGATCGCTACACGTCCAAGGCCTGGCGCATAGTCGGCGGTCTGGAAGGCAATTTCGACAAAGGCGGGTGGGAGACGGCCTTCCTTTATACCCATGATAAGGGCCGCAATATCGCGGAAGGCGGTCTCGATCTGGCCGCACTTGATACAGCTTTGGCCGAAAGCGATCCGACAAAGGCGTTCAACCCGTTTCAAGATGGACCCGGCGGAAGTCCTGCGTTGCTGGCGTCGCTTCGCAGAGCCACTCCGATCGTAGACAGCCTCGTCTCCGAGGCTGTCCAGGGCAGCGCATTCGTGCGCCGCGAGCTGTTCGCACTGCCCGGGGGAGCTGCCGAAGCGGTAGTCGGTGGCGAATTGCGCAATGAGTCGGTCGGCGTTCATTCACAAATATTCGGCATCGATCTGGCAGCCGACCGTGACACCGCATCCGCCTTCTTCGAACTTCGTGCTCCTCTGATCGGACCGGACCAGGACAGTCCGCTTGGCGAGAGGCTTACGATCACTGCTTCCGGCCGCTTCGATCACTATAGCGATTTCGGAGGAACCCTTAATCCGCGCATTGGCGCTTTGTGGGCGCCGACGAAATCATTTCTTGTTCGCGGCTCTTATGGAACGAGCTTTCGGGCCCCGTCGCTTTTCGAGTTGTTCCTGCCGCCGACATTCATTCCAGGTATTCCGTTGCCGGACGCCAGGCGTGGCGGCGAAATATCCCTGGTGGACATAACCCTGTCCGGCAATCCGAACCTGGACCCGGAAAAGGCGAGATCGTTCAATGCGGGCTTCGTGTTCACGCCCGCCTCGGCGGCGGGGCTGAGTCTTGGCGCCACTTATTGGTCCGTGGAGCAGGATCAGCGGGTCGTGCTCACCGATCTTTTCCTCATCCTGCAGAATGAGGAGGCTTTTCCGAACCTTGTCGTCCGAGCGGCGCCGACGCCGGCGGATGTCGCTGCCGGCCGGCCGGGAAGGCTGCAAGCGCTCAATGTCCAGAACATCAATTCGGGCAAGGTCGAGACCAGCGGCATGGATTTCGACGTTTCCTTTGGCATCGACACGTCGATAGGCCGATTTGCGCCGAGCCTGACGGCAACCTGGGTTCACAGCTACAAGGCCGCCGACTTTCCTTTCTTCCCGAGCACGGAGCGCGTCGGCCTCGCCCAACCCGACGGTACCATTCCCGATTGGAGGGCCGTCGGCACTTTGACCTGGTCGCGTCGCGGCTTCGGCGCGACCGCGAGCGCTCGCTACGTTTCCCCTTATGACGATATCGATTTCTCCGGAGAACGGACCGGCCGGAAGATTGAGCCGCCGATCGTGATAGACTTCCAATTGTCCTTCAACCTGGGAGAAATTGCCAAAGCGGACGGAGGCTTGCTCGAGGGCTTTCTGGTTCGGGCGGGAGCGATCAACCTGTTCGACGCGGATCCGCCCTTCAGCGAGGTTCGGGATGCATATGGCCACGACGCTTCCCAGTCCGAAATACGGGGCCGCTTCCTCTATCTGAAGCTCACCAAGGCGTTCTGATCGACGCCGATGCCGATGGGCGCAACGTCTCGCCCCCGCGCATATCCCGATTGCTGCCCTCCGACCTATGCGAGGAGTTCATTTTAATGGCGCATCATAAGGGTCTGTTCGCTGTCTTTCTCGCCATCGCATCGCCAGATGTGGGCTTGGCACGGCAACAGGCGGAGGCTCGGTTGCCCCACGCCATCGCCGAAGCGTCCATCCGCGTCACCGAACTCGTGGAATTTGCCGTGGCGCCGGACGGCCGTACAGTTGCTTATGTGACCGCGGCGCCAACATCCAATGGCGATGCTTATGCTCTTTCTGTCTGGGCGAGCGAGGCCAGGAAGGGGAGCAAGGGCCGCAAGCTAGCCGACCTGGCGGACAGCCCTTCGACTTACGTCCGACCCGCGCTGACATTTTCTCCGGATGGCAACCGCCTTGCCTATCTTAGTGCTGGCCAGGCGCATCTGCTTGACGTCGCAACCGGCAGGGACCGGCTAATCGCCGAGGGAAGGATTCCTGAAGGCGCCGTCGTCACGGATGCCGCCTGGTCTCCCAACGGCGAGGATGTCGCGCTGATCGTCGCATCGCCACAGCCGCAGGAAGAGGCAATAGGGGGCAAGGAGATGGACGTGTCCTGGCCCTATTGGGGAGGCGATGCGGGACCCGGCCGCCGCATCCTTCTGGTGGATGTCGCCTCGGGAGGGGTGGAATTCCTCACCGGACCGGATCTGGACGTTGCGGAGATGAGCTGGTCTCCCGATGGCCGGCGATTGGCGCTTGCCGCCACTCCGTCAGCTAGCGCAGACCGCTTCTATGAGCTCGATCTCTATATCCTCGATCGGCGTAGCCGGACCGTCACACCGATTGTGAAGCTTGAAGGCGTCGACAACCAGCCGAAATGGTCCCCGGGCGGCAAATGGATCGCTTTTGCCACTCAGGGAGGCAGAGGCGACAAGAATTGGCTCCAATTCCTTGGCCTCTACAATGTGGAGACGGGCGCGATCGAAAATCCTGCGCGCGCCGAGCTCGCAGCCGGCATGGGCACGCCGCGTGATTTCAGCTGGGGCTCCGACGCGCTTCTATATTTTGTCGGCGACCATCGGCTGCACACGCCGATCTTCGAGCTCGACCTGACCTCCGCGCGGCTTCGCCGATTCAGCCCGCTCGACCATCAGATTCTGTCGGGAGTGAGTGTTTCTCCCGCCACGCGTGCCATCCTGTTCGGCTGCGAATCCTTCGCCAGGCCGCGCGAGCTTTGCCAGTCGCCAATGGCGGATTTCAAACCTCAGCTCGTGACCGATCTCAACCCCAAGTTGAAGCTGCCGCCCCACAAGTTGGAAACCATCTCCTGGAAAAGCGAGGATGGACGCTGGGACCTGGAGGGCGTGCTGATACGTCCGGCAGGAGCCGCGTCCCGGTTGCCGCTCGTCACCCTTATCGAGGGCGGGCCATCGATGGTCCGGACACATTTCGGGCTCGTGCAGCAATATCCCGTGCACGCTCTCGTTGCCGGCGGCTATGCCGTCTTCGCGCCGAACACGCGGGGGCGCGGCGGCTATTCCAAAGCCTTCCGGCAGGCGATTCCCGACAATAAGGACTTCGTGAAAGGCGCCTTCGGCGACATGATGAGCGGGGTCGACAAGCTCGTGCGCGACGGCGTCGCGGATCCCGAAAGGCTGGGCATAGCCGGCTTCAGCTATGGCGCCGTGCTGACGGCCTATAGCATAAGCCAGACGAAACGGTTCGGCGCGGCTTCGATCAACGATGGACCCGTGGATTTCCCGGAGACGATGGCACTGGGGGCGGCGAACCTGGCGTTGCAACAGCATTGGCAGCACCAGACAGGCTTCAGCGATCCTTATGACATTGAGGATCTGTCGCGGATGAAGGCGCAGTCGCCAATCTGTCATGTCGCCAACGTCCGGACGCCCAGCCTCCTCGAATATGGCCGTCATGATTTCGGTGGGGTGGGCGAAATGATGGGCGGAAAGCTCTTCCAGGGGCTTCGCCGGTTCGAAATCCCGTCGGAATTCATCCTCTATCCTCGAACCGGACATGGCATTTACGAACCACGTCTCCGCAAGGAATCGGCACGGCGTAACCTGGAGTGGTTCGATTATTGGCTGCTTGGGCGCGCCACCGAGCGGATGATTCTGAAATACGGGCCGCCGCACCAGAGCCGCAGGGCATCGTCCGGTAGGTAGCCTTCGCACTCTGTCGTCCGGACGCCTCTGATAATGGCGGAAGCCGCGCGCGCCCCTCGAAGCAGTGAGGGGAAGAGTGGTTTGGGAGCTGCCCAACGAGGAGTGTCGAACTGGAGTCGTCCGCCGACTGTATCATAGCCAAAGTGCTTATTGGCCATGCCGGCGGACGCTTTCATCCCGATCATCGACATTGGCCTGCACATGGCGGCGATACGCCGGCGGTCGGACGGGAGATCCATGCCGCCTTTACCGGCTCCGGCCTTGCGACGTCCTCAACCATGACGTTCTTGATGCGCGGCGCGGAGGCGCCCGAGCCTCGCCCTTGTTTTCCCGCTGGTGTCCGGGCACCGATAAGGGATGGAGTCTGAGGCGGACCTGGAGACCATCTTGTTGGGGCCGGTTGTTCCCGATCGGTCATGCGGCGAATGCACGGCCTGTTGCACCACCCTGACCGTCGACACGCCTGATTTCAAGAAGCCGGCGGGGATACCCTGCACGCATCTCGGGTCGGGTGGATGCAGCATTCATGCCGTGCGTCCGCATATCTGCCGGACATGGTTCTGCGCCTGGCGAAGAATGAAGGACATGCCGGACGAGGCCCGGCCCGACCGATCCGGCCTTCTGGTATCGCTCAGCTTCGTGAAAGAGGCTCGAAATTGCTTCGAAGGCGTTTCGATCAACGTCCGGGCGCTCCCCGGGAGCGACGCCATCAGCAGCGGCATGGCAGCAACGATCCTCGATGTCCTGTGCGATCAATTGGTCCCCGTCTGGTTCAGCGACGGGAAGCGGAAAATGCTGATGCATCCCGATCGGGACGTGGCCGACTTGGTGATTTCGGGACTACCCGCACCGCAACACCTGCAAGATGAAGTGAATGCATGGCGCAAGCATTACGGGTTGTTTGCCGTCGGCGGCCAGGATGAACGTGGGAAGGATTACGACATCGATTCCCCGGATAAGGAGCCGCCCTGGTGGCTCAGGCGAGACTGAGGGTGCCAGGAGCGGTGCGCCGGGATGGCGGACCGTCCGAACCATTTTCGCCGTCCGCCAGCGGCGCGGCGAGACAGGCTTCCGCGATGGCCGTTATGTGCCTGTGATCGGTGCCGCAACAGCCGCCGAGCACCATCAGTTGCGGGTGCTGCTCGCGGAGCATGCGATATTCGCGCCCCAGTTCTTCCGGGTCGCCCTCGTCCAGATCGGTCATCGCCTCGAGCTCCGCATGGCTGCAACGCGAGGCATTCGCACGCACCCCGCCTAGCCTTTGCGTCCAGCTCTCACCGGTACGGAGGGTGTCGGCGAAATGGGACGGGTGGGCACAGTTGACCATGAAGTAGGCGACACTCCCGTCCGTAGCCTCATCCACGGCTGCTATTGCCGAACCAAGCTGTTCGCCCGTTGGCAGCCGGCCATCGGTTTCGACGGTGAACGAGATGACGGCTGCCGCTCCGGCATCCTCCGCGGCGCGAGCTATTCCGATCGCTTCCGGAACATTGGTTATGGTCAATCCCGAAATCAGGTCCGCGCCGGCTGCCGCCAGAATCTGCGCCTGCCGCGCGTGGTAGCGATGCGCCTCGTCCACGGTCATGACTTCGCCTGGATCATAGCCGTCGCCTCGCGGACCGATGCAGCCGCTGACGACGATCGGCATATCGTTGCGAGCTCTCAGGTCCCTAAGGTGGGAGATTGCCTCGGCATTCAGCTGTTCGAGTTCTGCCTGCGATAGGCCGATCCGTTCGGCCCAATCCGAACTCGCGCGCCAGGTCGGAGATTCAAGCACGAGTCCCGCACCGGCGCGACGGGCGATTCCGATATAGGCGTTGAAATAGTCGTCGAGCATGTCACGGCCGGCCTGGTCGCGCAGCAGGACGATAGAGGAGAAGCAGGGCAGGTCGACGCCCCGATTGAAGATGAAGTCGGTCTCCAGTCCGCCATCGGCAAGATGCGGCCGGCTCAGTTGAGGAAGTGTCTCGAAAGTCATTCTGCTCTCCGAATATCCGGATTGGCGGTACATTGAGGCTTCAGGTTCTCGGTGGAAGCGCGAGACGCTTCCACCTCAAACGTTCACACGTCTAGGGACGCGCTTCGATGATCATGTTCACGGGCGTCTCCGCCGCGCGCCGGATGCGGGTGAAGCCCGCTTCCCGCAGCACTTCGACGATCCTCTTCTCGCCGGCCTGGGCGCCCAGAGCCAGTCCCACTTCCTGCGCCCGCGACGCCGGCGTGCAGATGAGTGTCGAGGCCGCATAGAAGAGCTGCGAGACGAGGTTGAGATTGTCCGCAAGGCTATCCCCTGCAAGCGGCTCCACCAGCATCAGAGTGCCGTCGGGCGCCAAAGTCTCGCGGATGTGCCGGGCGGCGCCGACGGGGTCGCCCATGTCATGAAGCGCATCGAACATGCAGACCAGATCGTAGCTGTTGCCGGGATAGCTCTTTGCTGCCGCCGTCTCGAACGAAACGTTCGCCAGACCGACTGAGGCGGCTCCGTTCCGCGCCTCCTGAACCGACGGACGATGAAAATCGAAGCCGTGGAAGGTCGACTTCGGGAAGGCCTCGGCCATGAGTATCGTTGAAGATCCGTGGCCGCAGCCGACGTCGGCGACCGTCGCCCCCGATTGGAGCTTCTCGACCACGCCTTCCAGCGCCGGCAACCAGGCGCCGATCAGGTTGGCCGCGTAACCGGGTCGGAAGAACCGGTCGGTACCACAGAAGCAGCATGCATGGTGATCTTCCCAGCCACGCCCTTTGCCGGAACGGAAGGTGTCGATCGCCTTTTCGTGCGTCGTGAACTGGGCGGTAACCTGCTGCATGAAGCCCTGGAAGCAGGCCGGATGCCCTTCCTGGGCAAGGACAATCGCCTGCTCCGGAGAAAGCCGGAAAGTCTCCTGTTCCGGATCATAATCGACATAGCCGGCCGCCGCATTCGCGCTCAGCCATTCCAGGAGATAGCGCGCATCGACTCCGGCGGCTTCGGCGATCTCTTCGAAGCCGCTGGGTCCCAGGTCGCGCATGGCGCGGTAGACGCCCGTCTGGTCTCCGATGAAGGAGAGAAGCACGGCCAGGGCAGAACCCACGTCAGCCATGACCTTTCCTGAAAACTGCTCCAGCGCTCGTTCGTCGATCGACGTCGGAGCGGCTTCCTGATGATGGATGAGAATCGTGTCTGACATATCTATTACTCCTCTTGCAAAGCCGCGGCCGGGCCGTCGTTCAACAATAGCCTCAGTGACTGGGTTTCTTCCTGATCAGGTCGTGGTTCATGATCTTCTCCCTGCAAGCGCGACACGGGCTTCGCCGACCCTCGGGATTCGGGGCATTGCCCTGAGGCGCGGTGAAAGTTGCACCGGGTAGCGGATTAGTTCAGGATAGCCCCGAGCAACGTTCGCCCCGCTGACGTTCGGTGGAGCCTCATTACGCCGAGCCGACGCCCAGCAATATGGCCGAGCGGCCGGATTTCTTGATCGAAGCGCCGTCATTGGGAGGAGCAAGACCAATGGACGTGTTGACGAATATGCTGTCGGCTATGAAGCTCACGGGGAGCGTCTTCCTCGAGGCCGAATTCACGGCGCCCTGGTGTGTCTCCTCGCGGATCACCCCTGAAGACTGCGCCGCATATTTCCCGACACCGGAACATGTGATCGCCTATCATTATGTACTCGAAGGAAATTTCCTGTGCCGCGTCGGCGACGATGCTCCCATTGAGGTCCGTTCGGGGGAGATCCTGCTGCTCCCGCGCAATGAAGAACATCATATCGGGAGCTGCCTTTCAGCCGATCCGATCAACGCTCACGAACTCATCGTGCCCGCCGAGGCTGGTGGCCTTGCAAAGATCTCCTGGGGTGGCGGGGGAGATGTGGCTGCGCTCCTCTGCGGCTTCTTGGGCACCGCGACGCCCGTTAATTCGTTCATATTGAGCCTCCCCCCCATTCTGGCGATCGACGCGTCGGCTGGTGCCGCCGGTGAGTGGCTGGTGAGTTCCATACGCTATGCAACCCGGGAGACGCTGGCGGGATCACCCGAAGTCGTCGGCAAGCTCGCCGAGCTGCTCTTCATGGAGGCCGTGCGGCAATTTGTCGCGGACCTTCCCGAGGACCAGAAGGGCTGGTTCGGTGGCCTTCGGGATCCTCACGTCAGTCGCGCCATGACCCTGCTTCACACGCGCTGCGCCGATTCATGGACAGCCGGAGCCTTGGCGCGCGAGGTGGGTCTGTCACGCACCGTGCTCAACGAGCGCTTTTCACACTATCTGGGTGAGCCTCCAATGCGCTACCTGGCCAAGTGGCGCATGAACCAGGCTGCGAACCTCCTTCGCGAAGATCAGCAAAATGCCTGCAATGTGGCCTATGCGGTCGGTTTCAACTCCGAGGCGGCTTTCAACAGAGCCTTCAAGAGGGAATTCGGAATGCCGCCCGCGGCATGGCGCCGGGAAAAGTGCAAGCTGAACTGAAAGGCAATGGAGGGAGCCATGCGGCGCATCATCGTGGTACTTGCCTTGGCGTGGGCGGCTCCGGCGCTGCCCCAGGCAGGAGTGCCTGAGCCGATAAGGAATAGAGTGAATGAGCTGGTGGCGCGGTGCGTGGAGGCTGGCGGCGCCATTGGAAGCATGAGCGGCCAAGGCAGATTTGTCATTCCCGCCGACTTCAACGGTGATGGCCGGGTGGATTTCGTCGTCTCCGAGGGCAATGTTCCTTGCACAGGCAGACCCGACCTGTTCCGGACGAATGGCCTCGCTCTCGTGCAGCTTTATCTGGGCGAACCGGAGGGAGCGAAGCTCGTCTTTCAGGATCGCCTCGTCGCATATCGCATTCTGGCCGGGCGTCCGGCGCGGATGCAGATTGCGCGGCGTGGCTCCGCCTGTGGAGCCGAGGGGCAGGTCAGCGCGCGTTGCGGGGACGAACTGAGGTGGAACGCTGCTGCGCGACGCTTCGAGGAACATGCGACGGATGGAAGATCCGCTGCAGGGAAGCCGTTGATACGTCCCGCCACGATTGTCGGCACATCGACGGCTTCGACCACCGCTACTGTGCCAATTCCAGGTGCGAACGCGAAGATTAGCGGACCGGACCTGCCGTGGCGCTCCGGCGCTGAAGTCACTTTCAAGAGCCAGTGTCGGCAGGAAACGCGGTCGCGCTATCCTACCATGACGTCGGCGAGCATCGCTTCGAGTTGTGACGATTCCTGGAACAAGGTCGTCGCCGCCGGGCCGATCGCTGACGCCTTGCTCGCCGTTGTTCCCGCCCGGACCGGCGAACGGATTTTCGTCTCGGATTTGCGTTCCCGGCTTCCCCAGGTTCGGTGGCGGCCGGCGGCGAACATCCGGGAGAATCGACCGACTGCGGAGGGCATGATGAACGGCCTGTCGGTAAGTGTATCCGGTGCGCCGGCAGTGGAGAGTATCGCTTTCGGATGGAGGAAGCTCGAAGCTGAACCGCCATATGACATTCCCGCTGCTCTTGCGGCCAAAGGAGCGAAGGTGACGGCACTCGGCTGCTTCCACTTCGGACCCAGTGAGGTCAGCCGAACCCATATCGTGAGTGCTCCAGGGCGCGCATCTTTTGCGCTGGAGACTTATATTCGTGCTGCGGCGATGGGAGGGCAGGAATCCTGGATCTCCGCGTCTGCGAACCTCACGGAGAAGCTGCCGACGCTGGCCAGTCTGCGGGCAGAGCATCCAGACCCGGCCTGGGAAGCAGTCTGTCCACACTGAAGTCGTGGTCTGCACAGGCCGGGGCCCTCTCAACGCGACCGCACCTCACATGAACGAGCGTGGGTGCGGTTCTCCGACCAGATCTGGAATCGGAGAGAGCTCGTCTCCGGGCTCCGGCTCGAAGCCTTGCGCCTTCTTCGCGGCGGCAATGGCAGACACGACTTGCTCGACAGCAAAAAACGCCTGCATGTGGTTCATGCCGGGGAGGTCCAGAAACGGCACTCCTTCGGCTGCGGCATATGATCGAGCTGCGGCACAAACGGGATCCTTGGTCCCCGAATATAACAGCATAGGTACACCGGATCTCGAAAGCGCCTCCGATCGATCGGGACGATCCAGAGCGACGGCAGCCCGCAATGCCTCAACATCATTGGCCATGAACATGGCCCGTGCGGATTCCGGCAGCGTGCCGACATGTTCCTCGATGATCGACACCCAGGCTTCCAGGCCCTCTGCGATCGCCTGTCGGTACAGGCTCAAATCCTGATCATAGGGATGAGCTCCCCCAACCACGAGCAGGCCGCATCGTTCGGGATGGCGGGACGCCAGCTCCATCGCCGTCACGCCGCCGCGCGAATAGCCCAGGATGTCCGCTTTGGTTATGGCGAGATCGTCCAATATTGCGAGAACGTCTCCGGCCTCGAGCTCCGGCTCGTAAGCTGCAGGTTCATGCGGCTTGTCGCTCTGGCCGTGACCACGTGGGTCGACAAGAACCAGCTTCCTGCCGTTGCGGATGAATGCATCCACAAAGCCCGCTTCGCGCCAGACGTCCCGCGACTGGCTGAAGCCGCATAGAAGAACGAGGGGGTCGCCCGTGCCTTCAACCTCAAAGGCGATCCGCACATCGCCGTGCCAGGCATAATTGCCCGCTATGGTGTCCATCATCGTCTCGGTTGCTCCGTATGTTCACTGGTTGGGGGACACGTACGGATGGAAAGCTTCGCGTAAATGATCGAGCGGCCGCAATCCTTGCTCCTAAGGCCGGCCCGAATCCGAGTTGCTCCTGCGACGATCCGGCACAGAGATGCAGAGGTGAGGTCTCATTTCCGCGAGCGTCCGGATGCAGGGCGTGATCCCCAGCTAACCCTCGACCAGACAGGCTTGAGCGGCCACAAATGGCGCATGGCTTCCGGTGAGCCAAGCAAGGCTATGTGTAATATGTAACGGCCTGCTGGATCAGATTGTCGCCGATGGGTCTTGCGAATTGCCATGACCACCGCCCCGTGCAGGCGAGGATGCCGCGCCATCTCCGAATTCCGCAGGCTTGGCGTGGCGATCAGGCGGAACGGGCGAGGGAGCCGCGACCGTTGGCGCTCCATCACCCAACCTCAAGACGCTGAACCGCGGCAGCGCGTCTGAAGCCTGGGCGATTATAATTGAACCGCTTGGCTGCTTGGGCCCACCTATTCACGACGCGAGTGGGATGAGGCTATGGTCCGTACGACCGCCCGGATTCTGGACGAATATCTGGTGGCCTCCGCGCGTGCGGGGGATCGGCGATCGATGGAACAGCTCGTGCAGCGCTGGCAAGCCAGGCTCGTCGCGCATGCCTGGCGGCTGACCGGCGATTTCGACGGCGCGCATGAGGCCGCGCAACTGGGCTGGATCGAGATCGGGCGCGGTCTCGGGAGGCTCCAGGACGGTCGGGCCTTTCCCGCTTGGGCGTACCGGATCGTTTCACGGATCTGCGCCAGGCAAGTCGGTGACGCGATCGGCCGACGCAGGCTGGCCGAGGCGGTTGCGGCGCAGCCCGAGGTCGGACCGGCGGAAATCGGCGGCGAACTCGATGCCGCCCGGCTTCGTGCCGCGATCCGCGCGCTTCCGCCAGAACAGAGAGCGGCTGTCGCCTTATTCTATTTCGAGGACATGGGCGTCGCAGAAGTTGCAGTCGCCCTCAACGTGCCGGCGGGCACGGTCAAGACCCGCCTTATGCATGCGCGGCGCAAGTTGCGCGCTGCACTGGAAGGAGAATCATGATGCCTGATGTGGACGATCTCATCGATGAAGCGATCGACCTCGAGGAGCGCGAATTGCTGCGCGCGATCGGCGAGGAACCAGGGTTTGTGGAACGCGCTTTGGGTATGTTCGGCGCGGGCGTCCGCTGGATGGTCACGTTCATGATGGTGAGCCAGATATTGCTCTTCGTCGCCGGCGTCTGGGCGGCGTGGGGCTTCTTCGAAGCCGCCGATCCGGTCACCCAGCTCCGCTGGGGGCTGCCGGCGGCCGTGCTGCTGCTCGCGTCGCTCGCGGTCAAACTCGCTGTCGCGCCGCCGATCCACACCAGCCAGATCATGCGCGAGCTGAAGCGGATCGAGCTTCAACTCGCCCGCAGCGCGAAGCGGTGAGCCCGGGCCGCCTGTCCGACGTGCAGGCGCGGTCGCGGGCAGGCCGAACGGAAGGAAGTGGCGCTTGGTGGCCGGTAAGGTGACCCGGTCATCGATTGCCTGGCCGGATCAATGCGAGCAGGATCGTGGTGATCGCGACTGTCGCCAATCCGGGCAAGCTCGCCTCCAGCCCAAACTGCCCGCCGGTCCACCAGTCGGGGGAAGATGAGTAACTGGGCCGGAGGAGGCTGGGTTCGCCCTCGCCGCTGACTCCAAAACCAAGCAGAATGCCGTGGGTCGTGTTCGCCATGAAATGGAGGCCGATGGGTAGGGCGAGGCTGCGGGTCCGAAGATAGGCGAGTCCGAACATGATCGATGCGAGGAATATGTTCGTGGCCGCCCACAATCTGGTGACACCCGTCATCCCTGGATTTCCAAGATGGGTGAGCACGAACAATGCGGCAATGATCAACTGCGCCGGCCAAGGACCAAGCGCGTCGATCAGCCGCTGGAACAGGATTCCGCGAAACAATGTTTCCTCGGCGATCGCGACACCTGCCATGAGCAGCACCGCGCCAAGCAGCGCGTCAGTTTCCGTGCCGGTGCCACGAAATCCTACCGATCCACCCATCCAGAGTATGAGCGCGGGAGCGAGCATCAAAAGCGCCCCCAGGCATCCGCCAAGCCCCAGCTGACGCAACCATTGGCTGTCCGGTCGCCCGGTTACTTCCCATATCGCCTTACGTCGCAGCAGCTGGGTAGCGGCGGTGGCGGCGGCGATCAGCCCCGCTTGCTCGAAAATGGAAATTGCACGGCCGGCTTGGGCCGAGAGCAGGATCGCGGGAAACAGCATCGCAGCAAGGATCGCCAGGAACGCGCCCGCCCATCCGATATGCTTCAGCCGAGAGCGCCAATCGTCGAACAGAACCGTCATCAGTCTGCCTTTCCATGAGATGTCGAGACGCTCGATTGCCGCCAGCTGATCAGCGCCGCGGCGAACGCGAATATCGCCGCAGCAGCAAGCCCGGCCCGCGGCGCGACCACATTTGATGCGATCGACGCAAAAAGGAGCGCGGCGAGCAGCGTTCCGGCGGTCTGCCCCATCAGCCTGGCGGTGCCCTGCATCCCGCCCGCCGCAGCGCTACGCTCCTCCGGCGCGATCAGGAACAGGTTTCGGTTGTTGGCAAGCTGGAACATCCCGAATCCCCCGCCGCAGGCCAGTGCGGCGACGGCCAGGGGCGCAACGCCGCCTTCCGGCGGAAGGCTCGCGCTCAGCGCCAGACCGATGGCCAGCAACGTAGCGCCCAGCGCGCATTGCCCTCCCGCATCGATCCTCTCGCCGAGCCTGCGCGCAGCGATGCTCGTCATTCCCACGGCGATTGGCCAACAGGTGAGCAAAAGCCCGGTCACCATCGGCCCGTGCCCCAGCCCATTTTGGAGATAGAAAGTCAGCCCCACGAGCCCCGCCGATTGCGCGGTAAAGCAACAGACCGAAGCCAGCACCGAAGCGCGAAACCGGGGCCTCGTCAGCAGATCAAACGGCAGGACAGGCCGTTCGCGCCCCCGTTCTCGGCGCAGCAGGAGCGTGAAACTGAGCAATGCGGCGGCAAGCCATAAGGTCGCGACGAGCGGGTGATCCGCAAACTTCCGCATCGCGCCGAACAAGGATGCCGCCGTCGCAGCGTGCAGCACGATTGCGAATATGTCGACGGGGTCCCCGGTGGCCCCGACCTCGGGCAGCCGCCGCGCCGCAATCAGCGCCACTATGCTGAAGGGAAGGCCGGCGAGGAACAGCCAGCGCCACGAACCGAGCGAGAGGACCAGGGCGCCCAGCGTCGGGCCCGCCGCGGAGCAGATCGCGATGGTCAGCGCGTTCCAGCCTATGGCATCGGCAAGGCGGTCCGTTCCCAGCGCGGCCCGTAACAGCGCGACCCCCAAGGCCATGATGGCGGCTGCCCCCAATCCCTGCGCGCTACGTATCGCGACAAGGAGCGGCAGCGACGGCGCCACCGCACAGAGAAGGGACGCGAAACCGAAGAGTCCGACACCGCCGATGAAGAATCTGCGAAAGCCGAGGCGCTCGGCAAGGTGTGCGCACGGAAGCAGGCCAATCAGCAGGGCGAGCTGATAGGCGCTCACTGCCAGTAGAGCCTCGCCCGGGGGAATTCCGAATGCGCGGCCGAGCGTCGGCAACGCCACATTGACCATCCCCGCATCGAGGACCGCAAGGGCCATCGCCGCCAGCACGGCGACGATGCTCCAGCGAAGGCGGGCCGGCGAGGGGCTCATGCGCCCCCCGTCGTCCAATTGCCATCGCGCTCCACGAAGCGCGTCAGCTTGTGCTCGACTTGATCCTCATGGCGAAGGTCGCGCTCGGTGAAGCGGAACAGCAAGGCCGTCTCGCTCGAGCAACGTGTGTCGTGTATGTCGCCGGGAAGATAGGCGCTTGCTGCGCCCGGCCGCAGCACATTCGTCTCGCGCCGCACCAGCTGCACCTGGCCGTTGGCGTCGAGCAGCTTCGCATAGGTACTGACCTCGAGCTCTCCGGATTGTACGGCATAGACTACCCATGACCGACCATGATCGTGCGGCGGCCGGTAGAGGCCCCGCGTTTCGGTATGCGCCAACAGCATGAATCCGTGCGCCGGATCGCGGTGCAGTTCGCGCGCGGCCGGGCGTTCCGAATGCAGCGCCGCCAGCCATTCCTGGCGCGGGTCCGTCAGCGTCAATCCGGCGAGATGGGCGCGGCATCGTTGCACGAGCGTGGTGCTGATCGGACCCCAATCCGATCGGACATTCGCAATGAACTGGTCGAGGGCGCTGGGCATCGACATTCTCCGTTTCATATTTCGGAGCGGGAGATATCGGGCGCGCATATATGGCGGAAGACGCACGGTTTGCATTCAATCATTGCGTTTGGCGCTATATATGTGGGACGGCATGCCCTATGGAGCGACTATGGCTCGGTTGGACTTCAATCTCTTGCATGTGCTCGACGTGCTGCTCGACGAAGGCAATGTCACGCACGCGGCACGAAGGCTGCGGTTGAGCCCATCGGCGATGAGCCGGGCGCTGGCGCGGCTTCGCTTGGTGACCGGTGATCAGCTTCTGGTCCGCGCGGGCCGGGGCCTGGTCCCTACGCCCCGCGCGATCGCGATGCGCGAGAAGGCCCGGCTCCTTGTCGAGGATGCGAGCGCCTTGCTCCGACCTGTCGACCGGCTCGATCTCACGACGCTGAAACGCACCTTCACATTGCGCACGAGCGACGGCTTCGTGGAGACCTTCGGCCCGGCGCTCATTCGCCGCGTGCATGAGGAAGCGCCCGGCGTTCAACTCCGCTTCGTGCGCAAGCTCGACAAGCGCAGCGATGGGTTGCGCGATGGTAGCGTCGATCTCGAGACGGGCGTCGTGGATGACGCGATCAGCCCCGAAATTCGCAGTCACGCACTCTTTGCCGACCGCTACATAGGCGTAGCCCACGCCCATCACCCGATCGTGCGAACCCCAATCACACCGGCCGCTTATGCGGCCTGCAGCCATGTGATCGCCTGGCGGCAGGGGCTGGATCTCGGCCGAGTGGATGAGCTGCTCGCCGATCTCGGGCTGTCGCGCAACATCATGACGACAGTGGACGGCTTCTCCGCGGCGCTGGCCATCGCCCAGGGAACGGACTTGGTCGCGACCGTGCCCGAAAGGCATACCGCCGAACTTCGCGAGGGCATGTACAGCTTCACGCTTCCGCTACCCCTCCGCGCATTTACGATCTCGCTCCTCTGGCATCCCCGGCTCGATGGAGACCCGGCACATCGCTGGTTGCGCAAGAAGCTGGGCGAAACCTGTGCGCCCAGAACGATTTGAAGGCTGGCGATCATTCCGCGCCTTTGTTTTCGGCGTGGGAACGCGCGCGGACCGATTTGCGCCGCGATAGGGACAGGTGGGGTATCCGAGCCGGAATCGATTTCAGGTCAGGCCCCAATCTCGCATCTGGCCTGACCGGCGGTTAGCGCTGGCCGGACCGCTGGGCGGCGCCGGCATCTCGCTCTCGGCCTGGGGCGAGCTGGGCGACGTGGAAGACTATGGCCTGAGGCTCGGCCTGCGCTGGTAGATCCGACGGGCGGGGCGGTCCCCGGGCCGCCCCATCCCCGTCCTCCGGGCGACGCGCAAATATGAAATTAACCTCTGCGCCTTACCAGGGCAGGCGTGAGCGAGAGACGAAAGCAGGACCGCCGGACGGGCAGGCGGGCGATACTTCCCGGCGGCATCTGGACCACGGCAATGGCCGGGCTGGTCGGGTTGGCGTTCGCGATTGCCGGCCTGCTCTATTGGTCGACCAATACGGCGGACAGCCTGTCGCTGGCGCGGCAGGAAAGGCTGGTTTCCGCCATCCTCGCGCAGAGCGTCGAACGAGTCCCGCACGATCAGGAAAGCGTCACCGTCTGGGACGATTCCCTGATCCAGCTGCGGAAAAGCCCGCTCGATCTGGATTGGCTGGACGCCAATCTCGGCATCTGGCTCCACACTTATTACGGGCATGACGCCGCCTATGTCCTCGATCCGAAGGACAGGCCGCTTTATGCGATGAGCGACGGCAAGCGCGGGAAGCCCACGGATTTCATGCGGATCCGGGCAAGCGCGATGCCGCTGGTTGCGGAGCTTCGCACCAGATTGCGCAGCGGGGCAGCCGACGACCTGCCGCCGAACATCCTGACCCCCGGGGCTGCGGACATCATCGTCGCGGACGGGCATCCCGCCATCGTCAGCGTCAAGCCCCACGTTTCCGACACCGGCAGGATCGTCCAGGAACCCGGTGCCGAATTCTTCCATATCGGCGTGCGGCGGCTCGACGGCTCCTATCTCGCTGCCGTGCGCAATACCTATTCGATCGACGGAGCGCGCTTTTCATGGGGCGACGATACCGGCGCCGGCGAGCGGTCCCACGCTTTGCGTTCGCGCGATGGAAAGCTGATCGGTTATTTCATCTGGAAACCATTCGCGCCGGGATCGGCCGTGTTCGCCCGGCTGGCGCCGGTCCTGCTCGCCGCCTTTCTCGTCATCGCCTTGTTGGTCATCGTCCTGCTCTTCCGGGTGACGGCAGGCACGCGCAAGCTGTACGAAAGCAGGGCGGCCGCCCAGCATCTGGCCTTCCACGATCCGTTGACCGGACTTCCTAACCGGTCGCTGTTCGACGACAGGCTGGACCATGCGCTCGCCATCTATCGCGAGACCGCCGAGCATCGGGTCGCCTTGCTCTGCCTGGATCTCGATCGGTTCAAGAGGGTCAACGACACGCTGGGACATCCGGCCGGCGACGAACTGATCCGGGAATTCTCGCGCCGGCTCGGTGCGATCATCCGCGTGACCGATACCGCTGCCCGGCTCGGCGGCGACGAGTTCGCGATCATCCAGACCGAGGTGTCATCCTTCGAGGAAACCGAATTGCTGTGCCGGCGCATCGTCGAAGCGGCGTCCCAGCCCTTCATGCTCGCAGGAACCCAGGTCTTTGTCGGCGTCAGCATCGGCGTCGCCTTGGCCGGCAAGGACGGGCTCGATGCCGCGGAGCTCACCCGCAAGGCGGACATCGCCCTGTACGAATCCAAGGCCCATGGCCGCGGCCGGCACAAATTCTTCGCGCCGAGCATGGACGAGCCGATCCGCGCCCGCGAGGCCGCCGAGCGCGATCTGCGCGCCGCGATCGAAGCCGGCGATCAATTGTCGGTCGCCTATCAGCCGCAATATTCCGCCATCACCGGCGAGATCGTCGGCGCCGAAGCTTTGGTCCGCTGGCAGCATCCGGAAAGGGGACAGATGCCGCCGGCGGCCTTCATTCCGATCGCGGAGGAAACGGGCCTGATCGAGCCTCTGGGCGAATGGGTGATGGCCGAAGCGTGCAAGGCGGCGAAGGACTGGCCGATCCAGACCATCTCGATCAACGTCTCGCCCGTCCAGCTGCGCAACCCGCATTTCGGCTATCGGGCGATCGGTATCATCAGCGATGCCGGCATCGATCCGGCGCGGGTCGAACTGGAGATCACCGAAACCGCGCTGATCGACAGCGCCACCCAGTTCGCGGTCAATCTGCGCCTGCTGCGCGCCTTCGGCATCCGCATCGCGCTCGACGATTTCGGGACCGGTTATTCCTCCTTCAGCCATTTGCGGGAGTTCGAAGTCGATCGGGTCAAGATCGACCGCACCTTCGTCGACAAGATCAGCGTCGATGCCGGCGGCAGCGCGCTCATCCGGGCGATCATCGACCTCGCCCGATCCACGGGCCTTCAGACCACCGCGGAAGGCGTGGAAACCGACGAGCAGAAGAGCTTCCTGCAGGATATCGGCTGCAACGAGCTGCAGGGTTTCTTCATGGCCTATCCGATGCCGGCGTCCGAAATCGGCAAGCTCCTGGAGGGCAAGTCCAGCCCCGGGCGCGACGACGCGGCGGAGAGTCCGAAGCGCACGGCCGTGGGCTGATCGGCGCTGGCCACGACACATCATGAGACATCTCAAGTATCTTCTCCCAGGCGCCATGGCGCTGATCGGCACCGCTGCGGCCGCCGAGGCGCCCGTCGACATTTCCGCCAATACCGGCATCGTCTCCGACTACAGGTTCCGCGGCATCAGCCTGTCCGACCGCGGCCCGGCCGTGCAGGGCGGCGTGGACCTCACGACCAAAGCCGGGTTCTTCGCCGGCACCTGGGCCTCGACCATCGCCGATAATGAAGGCGCCGAAGTCGAACTCTATCTCTATGCCGGCTATGCGGCGGAGGTTGCCGGTTTCGATCTGACGTTCACCGCCAATACCTATCTCTATCCGGGCGCAAACGGCGTGAATTATGCGGAGCTCAGCGCCATTGCCGAGCGCACGTTAGGGCCCTTTACCCTGGGGCTGGAGGCGGCACTTACGCCCCGCCAGGACAATGTCGACGAGGCCAATCATTATCTTGGCGCTTCGGCGGCCTTCGAGATTCCAGGCACAGGCATCGTCGCCAAGGCGCGCGGCGGTTACGAGGACGGCTTCTACGATCGCAAATGGGATTGGGAAGTCGGCGCCAGCTACAGCCGCTCGATCTTCACCGCCTCGCTTTCCTATGTCGGCACCAATCGCGGCGCCGCCCACCAGGAAGGACGCGCCGCGCGGGACGGGATCGTCGCGTCGCTGCTGGCGGAGTTTTAGAGCCTGGTCGTTTGAGGTGGAAACGCGTCGCGCTTCCACCAATGACGTGAATCAGGCGCCATGCAAATGTCCAGGCTAAGCCCCCGGAATCCTGCCGCGCCGGATCCGTGCGAACCTCCGGTAGGAAATCTCCTCCTCAGCCTTAGCGATTGGCCGTTGCTTTCAGCACGCAAGCCCTGGATCATCCGACGTGGGCAAGGGAGGCTGGGGACATTGGTCCGGGCAGGCCGAGCGATCGACATGGGGGAGAGGCAAGGATGGCGATTTCACGCAGGCAGATGATCGGCGGCGCGCTGGCGACGACGGCAACGGCGCCGTTCGTCAGCAGGTCGGTGCGCGCGGAGAACAGGGCCTATCCGCCGCGCGAATATCCCAAGCGGGTGGTCGATCTGGTCAATGAATCGCTGGTGCTGGACATGCTCCACCCGATCAAGATCGCCAAGGAGCCGGCGCCGATGACGGATCAGCTTGCCGCCGATTACCGGGCGAGCGGCATCGACGCCATTCTCAACGGAGTCGGGATCGGCGGACCCGACGCACGCGACCAGGTGCTCTCCTACTTCGCTTTGTGGGGACATTATGTGCAGGTGAATTCCCACGTCTTCACCGGCGTCGGCAAGATGGCGGACATCCTCCGCGCCAAACGCGACGGCAAGGTTGCGGTGATCATGGGCGTCCAGAATAGCGAGCATTTCCTGAAGAAGGAGGACGTCAAATTCTTCTACGATCTCGGCCAGCGCGTGTCGCAGCTGACCTACAACACGCAGACGCGCATCGGCTCGGGCTCGACCGAGCGGGTCGATGGCGGCCTCAGCGATTTCGGCATTGCGATCGTGGAGGAGATGAACAAGGTCGGCATGCTGGTCGACGTGTCGCATTGCGGCCCGCGCACGACCTTGGATGCGATCGCGGCCTCGCCCAGGCCGATCGCCATCACTCACAGCAATTGCAAGGCGCTCAACGACCATCCCCGGCTCAAGACGGACGAGGCGATCAGGGCCTGCGCCGCAAAGGGCGGGGTGATGGGGATCGCCGGGGTGCGCAATTTCGTCACCGCCGCCGAACCGACCACGCTGGCCGCTATGGTCGACCATATCGATCATGCGGTGAAGCTGGTCGGCATCGATCATGTCGGCCTGGGCAGCGACCTCGACCTCTACGGCTATGACGACATGCCGGAGGATTATAAGAAATGGATGCTGAGCATCCTCAACCCCAGCTACAAGTTCCGGGAGAAGTGGGACACGGACGGCTTCGATCATGCACGCCGGGTCTACGACCTGACCGAGGAGCTGTTGCGGCGCAATTACTCCAAGGACAATATCCAGGCGATCCTGGGCGGCAATTTCCAGCGCCTGCTGACGTCCACCTGGGGCGGCTGAGGGCGCTCGACCGTCGCAGCGGTTCGGCAAACGCGGGGGATCGAAAAGAAGCGCTAATATTCCGCGGCGGGTGAGGCGGTCGCTTCGTCTTTGCGCACTGCGGCGACCACTTCCGCCACCGCCTTGACGACCAGGTCCGGCCGGTCATTCTGGATATAATGGGTCGCATCGGGGACGAGGATATGGCGCGAGCGCGTCGACCAGCCCGCTTCCTCCGCCGTCAGCAGCCGCCATTGCGCAACGAAATCCCTGGCATCCTGCTCCGTCATGCCGAAGGCCTCGAACTGATCGATCGGCAATTTCTGCGCGGTCAGCACCACCAGCGGACGATCGCTGAGATCGCGGAGCTTGCCGGCCTGGTCGAGGCTCCTGTCCAGCGACGCGGCTTCCTTGAGGGTGCCGGCGAGCGTCATCGCCGCATAAGCGCGGCCTACCTCGGCCGTCCGCCTGGAAAAGCCCGACGGGGTGCCGGGATCCTCGCCGGCCATCAGCAGGCGCGGCAGGCCGGACCATCCGAACCTGGCCAGCAAGCGCTGCGTTCCGTACATCTCCTGGACCCGCTTGTCCGCGGCAAGGACGGCGGGCGGGAGGCGCCGCTTCTGATCGGGATGGGACGCATCCACGAAAACCAGGCCCTTCACCTGGTCGCCATATTTGCGGACGTAGGTCATGCTGTAAGGACCGCCGAGCGAGTGGCCGACAAGCACGATCGGGCCGTCGATATGGGCGGCGGCGAGCAGCGCATGGAGATCGTCGGCAATTGCTTCGGCATCCTGCTTCGGCTTGGGATCGCTCCACATCACTCCGGCACGGTCATAGGCGCATGTGCGGCTGTCTTGTGCGATCGCGTCATGGACCTTGTCCCAGGCGAGCGAGCCGTTGGAATCGAGGCCGGCCTCCAGGATGATCGTGGGGGATCCGGTGCCGCGGCAATCCAGGTGCATGTTGCGGCCGCCAATGTCGATCATCCGGCCAGGGGGCGGATAATCGTTGCGCGCGCGTGCACGTTCCACCTGCTCCCAGACGATCCCGGCGGCGATCAGGGCAGCCAGCAGGGTCAGGATGGCGGTGCCGATCCACTTCAGTGCGCGCAGCAGCTTCGATGACCCGTTTGGTGCCGTCGCCATGATGCTCTCTCCCCGTCCCCGGTCGAAGATGGGCCGGTGCGGCGGCGATGTCCACTGCCATTGCGGGTGCGCGGAAGGACGGTGCCGATGCGGCCGGGATCGTCTATGGGGGCCAGGCCAATAGCCGAAGGATTGCGAACCTTGTCTTTCCCGATCGCCGCCGAACCGTTTCAGCTGGACGCCAACGAGACGCTGTCGCCGGACCAATTGCGCGTGCTGCAGACCCGGCGGATGAAGGCGAGCCTGGCCCATGCCTTTGCCGGGAATCCGCATTTCCGGCAGACCTGCCGCGACGCAAGGGTCGCTCCGGACGATTTCGCCGACCTCGCCGATCTTCGAAAATTCCCCTTTTCCGGCAAGGCGGATCTCCGTGCTGCCTATCCGTTCGGCTATTTCGCGGTGCCGATGCGCGATATCGCCCGCATCCATGCTTCGTCGGGCACCACCGGCAATCCGACCGTGGTGGGCTATACCAGGGACGATATCCGCACCTGGGCGGGCCTCGTCGCGCGATCGATCCATGCCGCCGGCGGCCGCCCGGGAATGAAGGTCCATGTCGCTTATGGCTACGGCCTCTTCACCGGCGGGCTGGGCGCCCATTATGGCGCGGAGGAACTGGGCTGCACCGTCATCCCGATGTCGGGCGGCCAGACCGAGAAGCAGATCCAGCTGATCCAGGATTTCAAGCCCGAGATCATCATGGTGACGCCCAGCTATATGCTGAGCCTGCTCGACGAACTGGAAGCGCGCGGCATCGATCCGCGATCGACGTCGCTGCGGATCGGCATCTTCGGCGCCGAGCCCTGGACGGAAGCGATGCGGGCCGAGATCGAGGCGCGGCTGGCGATACGCGCGGTCGACATTTACGGCCTGTCGGAAGTGATCGGGCCGGGCGTCGCCCAGGAATATGGCGCGACCCAGGACGGTCCGACCATCTGGGAAGACCATTTCTATCCGGAAATCGTCGATCCCGAAACGGGCGAGCCGTTGCCGGACGGGGAGGAAGGCGAGCTGGTCTTCACGTCGCTCAGCAAGCAGGCGATGCCGATCATCCGCTACCGCACCCGCGACCTGACCCGGCTATTGCCCGGATCGCAGGGGCCGATGCGCCGGATGGCGAAGATCACCGGCCGCTCCGACGACATGCTGATCATCCGCGGCGTCAACGTCTTTCCGAGCCAGATCGAGGAGCAATTGCTGAAATGCGCCGGCCTCGCTCCGCATTATCTGATCGAGATCAGCCGGCCCGGGCGGATGGACGAGATGACAGTGCAGGTCGAGCGGCGCACGGATTGCGGCGAAGGGGAGGGGGCTGCCCATGGGCGCGAACTCGCCCAATATATCAAGGTTCATATCGGCATCAGCGTCACGGTCGAGGTCGTTGCGTCGGGCAGCTTGCCGCGCTCCATGGGCAAGGCCGCGCGGATCCGGGACCTGCGCGGATCTTAAGCGCCGGCAGCGGAGGAATTCGAATGCATCTGCCTGTCTCGCGCCTCGGCCGCATCCTGAGCATCATCATCGCCGGCACCTGCCTCGCAGCCGAAGCGAAAGCCGATGACCTTCAGGACAAGCTGCTGGCCGGAGCGCGGGCGACGCGAGCGGATTCATTCGGCTTTCGCCGCACCCTCGTGATCGACAGCAGCGACAATCCGCGCAAGGTGTTGGTGGAGCAATATGATCCCCGCCGTCCGCTCGCCCAGCAATGGTCGCTGATCAGTGTCGATGGTCGCGCTCCCACCGCCAAGGAGAGGGCGGATGCACGCAGGCCAAAAGAGGGCCGGTTCCATCCTATGCCGAATTGGCGAAGTGGATCGGCGCGCCCGCGACCCGGGCAGACGCTTCGGGCGGCATCGTGACCTATCGCTTTGCCCGCCTCCCGGCGGGCACGCTCAGGATCGGATCGCACGATGCCTCCGCGCACACGCAGGCCGAGGCAGTGGTGAACGTCAAGGGCAAGACGCCGTTCGTCGAGCGGATAAAGTTCACATCGACCAGGAAGTTCAGGTTGATGCTGGTCGCATCCGTTCGGAGCATGACCATCACCGGCCGCTATACATTGCTGCCGAACGGAGCCGCCGTCCCGGCCGAGGCCTCCAGCCTGCTGGACGGATCGATGCTCGGAAAATCCGGCCAGATGAAGACGGTGGCGACCTTCAGCGACTTTCGCGCGGCCAGATAGGATCGCCCGATCGACTGCGGCCGCGGATCAGCGTTCCACGAGCTGCTTCAGGAGGACCAGCCCTTCGGTCATGGTTTTATGCGCGCCGCCAAGGATCACATCCTTCGCCATGGGCTTCCCATTTTCGTCGATCATCGTCTCCTGTTGGCAATAGACATGATATTCGACGCGCGTGCCGGCGCCGTCCGGCGTCAATGTCCAGGTTGCGTAGCCGATCAGGCCCCCCTCCTTCTTGTCGAGGCGGATCGTCCGCCGCTGTTCCGGGACAAGCTCGGCATTCACGACGAAATAATGGAAGTCGTCGCCGCCGTCCGCCATCGCCTTGAACCTTTCGCCGACGGCACCCGGCTCCCCGCTGTCATGGACGAGGGGGGTGCGTGCCTTGGACCGCCATGAATTGGTGTCGAGAATATAGGGCCAGATTTTCGCAGGCGTTGCCGCGATCACAACCTCGCTATGGACGATGAAGTCGAAATATCTGTCCGCCTTTCCGGCCGTGTCCTGCATCGTTGCTTGCGACGTTTGAGCGTGAAGCTGAGGCACGAAAGCCAGCGACGACAGGGCCGCCAGGGCAAATGCTCGTTTCACGATGATCCCTGCCATTTTCGTCCCCCTTTTTTCTTACGTCTGTCCCTGTTCCACCAGAAGCTCGCGTTCGGCAAGCGCAGCGTCTGCTCCTATTTTCGCCGTGGCCAGATTTCGAACCTCCGCTCCGCGTCCTGCTCACCGGACACGTGCAAGATGCTAGTTCCGCCGGAGTCATGCGTCTTACGTGACGAGGCAAATGGAACTAATCGTATCAAATGGCACCACAGGCGCAGGATTTCGGGGATTTCGAGAATCTCAACCGGCGGTTCCGGCCGGCATTGATGGCCTATTTCCTGCGCCGGCTGCACAATCATGCCGATGCGGAGGATCTGACCCAGGCGGTGTTCGTCCGGCTCGCCGCGCTTCCACCCAAGGAACTCCAATCCCCTGAAGCCTATGTCTTTCAAATCGCGGCCAACCTGCTCAAAGACCGGTTCCGGCGCGATCGGGTCAGGGCCGATTATAGTGCCAGCCTGAACGCCGTAGAGGGGCGCGGGATCGATCCGATTGATCCGCTCAGGATCGTCAGCGGTCGCGAGGATCTAGCCAAGCTGCGCGAGGGGCTGGCGGCGCTTCCCGAACGCGTGCGCGCAACGTTCCTTCTTTCCCGCCTCGAAAATGTCGAACGCCGCACATTGGCGGAAACCTATGGTGTGAGTATCAGTACGATCGATCGCGATTTGGCGAAGGCGCTCGCCGCCCTGACCCGCAAGATCCTGGGGGAACAGACACCATGACGCAGCGGGGCGATCAAGGCAATCCCGGGGACCTGCTGGAGACGGCCGGGTTCTGGTGCGTGCGCGTGGCGCATGGCGATCTGAGCCTGACCGAACAGCGCGAATTCGACGCTTGGATATCAGCGTCCGATGCGCATGGCCGGGCCTTCGACGATGTCGTGCGGACCTGGCACAGCATCGATGCGGTCAGTCTTCAGCCCGATGTCATCGCGCATCGTTCGCAGGCGCTGGAGGATTTCAGCCGTGCCAATTCGCGTAGGTGGCGCGCGCCCCTGCTTCGGGCACGGCGGCTGTTCGCACTGGCAGCATCGATTGCATTGCTGTTCCTGGGCTATGGGCTCTACGACCATTATGCCTTCAAGACATATGCGACCACCACCGGCGAACGACGGATCGTGCAGCTCGACGACGGGTCGCGAATTTCGCTGGATGCCGATAGCGAGGTCAAAGTCCGCTATTCCGGTGATCGCCGCGAGCTCAGACTGGCGCGTGGCCGGGCCAAGTTCGACGTGGCGAAGGATTCCCTGCGGCCTTTCACCGTCCTTGCCTCTGAGCGGATCGTGATTGCCACCGGGACAGCCTTCAGCGTCGAACTGATCAACCGGAGGATAGAGGTGATCCTCTACGAAGGCAGAGTAGCGGTATTGGAGGACAGCGACCGCGCGGGTCCCGCATCGACAAGCGATGGGCCGGGACACCCGCGACGCGAGGTTCAATTGTTGCCGGGCATGGAACTTATGACGACTGCCGCGGGCAAGGAGCTTGTGTCGCAAACGGATGCAAGCCGTTCTTTGACATGGGAGGCAGGCCTGCTCACCTTTGAGGATGAACCTCTCCAGATCGCGGTAGAACGGGTCAATCGCTATTCCGACGTGAAGCTCGCGGTTGCCGACATCGGCACCGCCCGATTGCCGGTCAACGGCGTCTATCCGGCCGGAGATATCCGGGCCTTCGTCGAAGGCGTCACCGGCGTGCTTCCCGTGCGAACCGAATTGCGCGAGGGCGTTCGCACCTTCGTGCAATGAATTTCCCGATCCGATTACGAATAAGGGACGCGACTTCCTTTTCGAGGCGTCGACACGGCCGTTCCAACGCAGATTCGGCCCCGCTCGTCGGCCGGGCAGGAAAAATTCACGACTGAATGCTAGCTCCACCGATCAGGCGCGTCTTACTCTTCAGCATCGACATTAAGTCGGGCGAAGAGGGGGATATGATGCACCGGAATCTTTCGTCATTTGCCCGGCTATCGGGGAGCGCCGCAGCAGCAGCGATTGTTTTCGCGATGCCGCTGGCCGCGCAGGCGCAGGCCGCCACTTACAGTTTCGATATTCCGTCGCAGGATTTGGGAAAAGCGCTGCGCACCTTCGGGCGTGTTTCACGTCAGCCGGTGTCGTTCAACAGCATTTTGACGCGCGGCAAAAGATCGGCGCAGATCAAGGGCAACTATACCGTCGATGAAGGGCTGCGCGCTCTGCTTGGTGACTCGGGCCTGTCCTACACGCGCGGCGCGTCCGGCGTGTTGATGGTCACCGGCCAGACCAGCGTAGCCGAACCGGTCGCCCAGGGCGGCCCGACAGGTGACCAGGCTGCCGCCGATAGCGCCGCAGATATCAATGCGGACGATAGCAGTGGTGATATCGTCGTCACCGCGCAAAAGCGGGAGGAACGGCTGAAGGACGTCCCCGCCGCAGTGACCGCTGTGACGGCGGACACGTTCCAGGAAATCAACGCGACCAAGATCGAGGATTATGTCGCGCGCATCCCCGGCCTGACCGTATCGCAAGTCGGCGGCGCCCAGGCGGCCACCCAGCTCACCATCCGCGGCATCTCCACCGGCCCCGGCGGCAATCCCACCGTCGGCATATATATCGACGGATCGCCGTTCGGTGCTTCGAATGGCACCGGTGCCTATACTATCCCCGACATCGATCCGCAGGATCTTGCCCGGGTCGAAGTGCTGCGCGGACCTCAAGGGACGCTTTACGGAGCCGGATCGCTCGGCGGCCTGTTCAAATATGTCACCGCCGACCCAGATCCGAGCCGCTTCTTCGGACGCCTCCAGGTCGACGCTTCGACCGTCGATGGCGGTGGCGAGGGCTATGGCATACGCGGCGCCATCAATGTCCCACTCGCCGAAAATGCGGCGATGCGCGTTAGCGGTTTTTACCGGCTCGATCCCGGCTATGTCGACAATGTCCTGCTTGACGAGAAGAACGTCAACGAGCTCGAAAATTACGGTTTCCGCGCCGCGCTCGGCTGGGATCTGGGCGAGAATTGGAAGGTGCGGCTTGCCGCGCTCTACCAGCATTATGACGGCCAGGCAGCGATCGTCGACTATAACAGCTTCACCATGGTGCCGGCCTTCGGGGATCTGAAACAGGAGCGCGCGTTCGGCGCCGCCGACACCGCGCAGAATGTGGGCGCCTACAGTCTGCAGATCGAAGGCGATCTCGGCTTCGCCACCCTGACGTCGGCGAGCGCCTACAATCACCAGAAGATGCTCTTCAATCTCGATTATACGACGGTATTGGGACCGCTCTTTCCCATTCCAGACCTGGGCCTGAAGGTCCACAACCCGGCCTCGCTCGATAAATATAGCCAGGAAATTCGCCTCACCTCGCCGTCCACCAACCGGCTATCGTGGCAGATCGGCGGCTTCTACACCCATGAAAAGTTCGAGACGCTCGCGCGGATCGAGACGTTCGACAAATTCACGGGCGTGCCGATTACCGGTTTGCCCGATATCGGTTCGGCCGATGGGAGCACGAAGTTCGAGGAGATTGCCGGTTTCGGCAACATCACCTACCGATTCAGCGACCAGTTCGACGTCACTGCGGGCCTGCGCTACAGCAGCAACAAGCAACATAATGTCACGGCCTATACGGGCCTTCTTTTCGGTAACAAGACCGACGATGCGCGGTCGTCGGACAACAGCCTTACTTTCCTGGTCAATCCCAGGCTGCGGCTGAACGAGAATTTGATGGTCTACGGCCGGATCGCGAGCGGCTTCCGGCCCGGCGGTCCCAACTATGTTCCAGGGCTTTCAGCCTATGAGCCGGACAAGGTGACTGATTATGAAATCGGCCTGAAGGCGGATGTCCTCGACCGGAAAATGAGCATTGAGCTTTCGGCTTACTGGATCGATTGGAAGAACATCCAGATCCAGCGGGTCAATACTCTGGGCTCGTTCATCGACAATGGGCCGTCGGCGGTCAGCAAAGGGCTCGAGGCTTCGGTCTCGTGGCGGCCGGTGCGCGGCCTCGATCTCTATGCCAATGCGGCCTATAATGATGCCCATCTCACCGAGGACATGCCGGTGGGATCGGCGATCGGCTTCGATGGCGACCGCTTGCCACTGAGCGCACGCTTCACCGCCGCGGCCGGCTTCAATTATCAGATGCCGCTTTCCGGTGAATGGAATGCCACTCTCGGCGGCGATTTTCGTCATGTCGGAGACAGGCTCGGCGCCTTCCCGAATCCGGGCCAGCCTCGCTTCGTATTGCCCTCCTATGAGATCGTCGATCTCCGTGTGGGCGTGTCCGACGATCGCTGGTCGCTGACGGTCTTTGCCAAGAACCTCACCGACGCCCGCGGCCGCAGCGCCGACGTCAATCTGGGCGTCGGCTTAACCAGCGTGTCGATCATTCAGCCGCGCACGTTCGGCGTGTCGGGTGCAGTGAAGTTCTGATATGTTCCGCGGCTGCGCCGATCGAGGCGCAGCCGCCCTTTTTACTTGGGTGCGCAAATGCACAAGCTCGTAATCGGCGCCACCATCATCGATGGCGTCTCAGACAAGTCGCGCGAAGGCGACGCGATCCTGATCGTGGACGGCCGCATCAGCGCGATTGGCCGCCACGACCAGCTGGCGGTTCCGGCGGATGCCGAGATCGTAGACATGAGCGGCAAGTTCGTCATTCCCGGACTGCTCAATGCCAATGTCCATCTGTTGGTCAACGCCTCGCTCGAAACGCTGTTGCGTTTCGAAGGCCGCTACGAGGAGTTGATCACCGAGGCGGCGCAGGTCGCCCTGAAGGCCGGCATGACCACCGTCTTCGATACATGGGGACCGCGCAAGGTCTTGATGACGGTCCGCGACCGGATCGATCGCGGGGAAACCATCGGCAGTCGCATCCGCTGCGCGGGCAACATCATCGGCTTCGATGGCCCATTTTCGGGCGATTTCTTTGCCAAGGCGGCCGAGGTCGCGAGCAGCTGGTTTGTCGATCGGGTCAATGCGACCTGGGTCGAGAATAGCGGGCGGCATCTGATGTGGATGACGCCGGCCCAGGTCGGCGAAGAGGTCCGAACCTATATCGAGCGCGGCATCGACTTCGTGAAATATGGCGCGACCGAACATGGCGGCATGGCCGCCGGCGCCTTCCTGCAATTTTCCGAGCTGGCGCAGCGCGCCATCGTCGATGAGGCCCATCGCGCCGGCCTCACCGCGCAATCGCACAGCACTTCGGTCGAAGGCCTGCGCATGTCGATCGAGGCGGGATGCGATCTGGTGACCCATTGCAACATGACCGGACCGGTGGCGATCCCCGAAGAAACGCTCGGGCTCTTCGCTCGCAGCCAATGCGGCGCGGTGATCTTCCCGCTGACCGATGCCGGGCTCGAGCACGTCAAGGGCACCGTCTCGGACCTCGAATGGACGATGTGGGGGGCTGCCGACACCAATGCCCGCAACCTCGTCCGCTCCGGTGCGCCCATCCTCCTCGCCAATGATGGCGGCGTCTTCGCACCGGAAATGCTGCGCGAGCCATGGCTCAAGGGCACCTGGAACGGCTTGCCCGAGGCCGAGGCCCTCGGCCGTCTCGCCACCGGCCATTTCGTCTGGCTCCGCGCAATGGAGGAGAAGGGCATGGCGCCGATGGATCTGTTGCGCGCGGCAACGCGCAATATTGCCCGGGCCTATAAGGTCGACGATGATTTCGGGACGCTCGAAGCGGGCAAGGTCGCCGACCTCCTCATCCTCGATGCCGATCCGCTGGAGGCCGCTCGCAATTACGAGCGCATCCACGCCGTCATGAAGGATGGCGCCTTGGTCGACCTGGCCGGATTGCCAGAGCACCCCCTGCTGACCGCAGACCTTCCCCCGCCGCTGGACGAAGAAGGAAATTACAAGCGCTTCCTCCACCATGGCGCGCGCATGCCGGGCTGTCCCTCGTGCGCGGCCGGCCAGCACTGAGGACATTGAACTCTCATAGAGGATCAGGACATGACTGCCATTTTGCCGCGACAGTTTATCGAACCGAACGTCCAGATCTTCGACCTTGCAGCCGAGGCCAATGGCGCAAGTTATGAAGTCCGGATCGGCCTGCCGTCGACCTATGCCACCGGTGATCGATCCTATCCGCTGCTGGTGATGCTCGATGCCGATGTCGCCTTCGGCACGGTCTATGAGACGATGATGCTGAACGCGATGTGGTCGCAGGCTCCGCTGGAACGGGAAAGGCAGCCTGTTCCCGAATATATCGTCGTCGGCATTTCCTTGCCGGACCGCGCCGAGAAGCCGTTTCGCCGCAATTTCGAATATATGCCGGGCGAAGACGGAACGGCCGCCTTCGACCTGCCGCGCCGTTACATGGAGCGGGTGAGCCAGTGGCTCGGGCAAGAGATCAAGCTGGGCGGCGCGCCGATCTTCCAGAAGGTGTTGGCGGAAGAGATCATCCCGGCGGTGGAGCAGCACTATCGCGTCTCGCCCGATGGCCGAATTCTGCTCGGCGCGTCGGCAGGCGGGTCCTTCTGCTGCTACACCTTGTTCAGCCGCCCGGAGCTGTTCGCTTATTATGTGATCGTCAGCCCGGGCATCGGCAGCACCACGATCTTCGATCTCGAAGCGGCTTGGGCGGAAAGCCATGATGATCTCGACGCGGGCGTCTATCTGTCGGCGGGACTGGACGAGGTCGGCGATGCTTTGATGATCCCGAGCAGCACCATCCGCCTCGCCGAGCAGCTTTCCGCCCGGCGCTACAAGAGCCTGCGTCTGCACCACATGATGTTCCCTGATGCCAATCACGTCGACACCGTCGCCCCGACCCTGGCGCGGGCGTTGAAGACTTTGCTGTGAAGGGCCGCGATTTGAAATCGCCCGACCAAGGTTAGACTGGGGCGCCGCCCCCTCCCCCGGGCGGCGCCCGTTTTTTCGGAGAAAGGTTCCCATGCCGGACACTGCCCAATCGAGCATCGCCGCCGCCACGACCAAGCGCGCCTTCGCGCAGGACGACAATTTCAAGTCGAAGCATGTCGGCGACGCGGTCGTGGCCGCCGACGGGTCGGTTTTCTACCAGTTGTTCGAGACGGTCGGCGATGCGGCCAGCGAGACCGAGCGGAAGCGCAGCACGATCTGGCGGGTGGATCCCGAGACGGCCGAGAAAGCCGAGATCACCGGCTGGGCCGCCAACGCGATGTCGCCCGCCATATCGGGCGACGGCTCCACCCTTTATTTCCTTGCCTCCACCGACAAAGCCGCGCCGCCTCAGCTCCACCGCTTGGTGATCAAGTCCGGCGCGCTGAACGCGCTCACCTCCCTCGAAACTGGCGTGACCATGTTCGCAGTGTCGCCTGGCAACGACCGGATCGCGCTCGCCGCCGTCGACCCGGAGGCGAAGAAGCGCAAGCCGAAGGCGCACACGCGCATCAAGACGCTCGTCTATCGCTTCGACTCACTGCCCGGCTATCTGCAGGATGCGCCGCAGGCGCTGCACGTCATGCCCGCGGGAGGGGGCGAGGAGCCCAAGGCGATCAGCCCCTATGACGGCCTGATCACGGCGATCCGTTGGTCTCCCGAAGGAGGCCGCATCGCCTATGTCGTCAACGGCCACAGTGGGGCGACCAAGTTCGCGATGGCCGGCGATCTCTACGTCACCGACGTAAAGGGCGAGCGCAAATTGATCCGCGAAGCGCAGATGGCCATGTCTCCGGAATGGACTCCTGATGGTCGCGGCATCATGGTGGCCAGCGCGCCCGAGGACAGTTTCGCTAAACAGTGGCAGCTTTATCTGGTCGACGCCGCGACGGGGGCAGAATCCTGCCGCACCGCCCAGCTCGATCGGTCGGTGCCCGGGACCTTCCAGGTCACCAGCCCGAGCGGCAGCGGCGCGATGCGGTTCGTGGTCGAGAACGACCAGTCGGTGATTTCCACAATTGCCTTTGGCGGCCAGGGCGCGATCTGCCGGATCGCGCTGAGCGGCGAAGAGTCAGTCGAGCCCATCCTGCGCGGCGACTTCATCGCCCGGCCCCTCGCACTGGCGGGCCGGAAATTGCTCTACAGCAAGCAGGACCTGTTCCATCCCGCAGAGCTGTGGATCATGGATCTGGACGGCAATGAGGATCGCGCGCTCACCGATCACAATGAAGGCTGGCAGGCGGAGATTGCCTGGCCGGCGCTCGAACGGGTCGAGGTCGAAAATGAGGGGATGAAGGTCGAGGGCTGGGTGATGAAGCCGGCCGGAGGCAAGGCGCCTTTCCCGGGCGTGCTCTACATTCACGGCGGGCCGCACGCCGCATTCGGCCATGGCTATTGCGAAGACATTCACGAGATGGTCGGTGCCGGTTATGCCGTGCTCTTCGCCAATCCGCGCGGCTCGACCCATTATGGCGATGCCTTTTCGACGGCGATCATCGAGCGCTGGGGCCATCCCGAACATGAGGATTTCATGGCGATGCTCGACGATCTTGTCGCCCGCAAGATCATCGATCCCGATCGGCTAGGCGTCACCGGTGTGTCGGGCGGTGGCCACCTGACCGCCTGGCTGATGACGCACACCGACCGTTTCAAGGCGGCGATCCCCGAACAGGGCGTCTATTCCATGATCAGCATGTACGGCGTGTCCGACGCCGGCGCCGATCTGATCGCGCTCGAGATGGGCGGCCATCCGCACGAGCAGCCGGAGCGCTATTGGGCGCTGTCGCCCGTCGCGCATGCCCATAGCTGCAAGACGCCGACTTTGCTGATCCAGGGCGAGAACGACATACGCTGCCCGATGGAGCAGGCCGAACAGCTCTACGCCATCCTCAAGATCAATGGCTGCGAGACCGAGTTTCTGCGGCTCGATAATTGCAAGCATGGCACGCAGATGATCGAGGATCCGTCGCTCCGCCGCGTCCGCATGGACGCGATCAAGGACTGGCTCGGACGCTATCTCTGAATCAGCCACACCTAACTTAAAACCAGAGGGAGGATATCATGCCCACCGGCTCTGCCATCAACATCGATGAGGCGCTCCACGCGCTGCCGCACTACGACAAATTCTGTTCCGTTGCGGAGCTGGACGCGTTCGCCGAAGAGTTGCGCGGCGATCCTCGCTTCACCGTCGAAGTGGCGGGCAGCAGCGAAAAAGGCGCACCCATTTATCATGTCCGCTTCGGGCGTGGTTCGCTCAAGGCGATGCTGGTCGGATCGATCCATTGCAACGAGCCGATCGGCGGCATCACCGTCCACGGCCTGATGTCATTGCTGAGGCAAGGGCATCCCGCCGTTGCGGAGGCGGATGTCGAATGGCACATCATTCCCTGCATCGACCCCGATGGCGCAAAGCTCAACGAAGGCTGGACCCAGCAGCCCTTCGACATCCGAGCTTACATGAAGGGCTTCCACGTTCAGGAGTTGGGCGAACAGGTCGATATGACCTTCCCGGTCCAGTATAAGGATATCAGCTTCGACCAGCCGGTCCCGGAATCGCGCATTTTGATGCGGCTGCTCGACGAGGTCAGACCGGATTTCTATTACCCATTGCACAATGCTTTGGCCGGCGGCGCGTTCTACGTCCTGAAGCACGATATCGGCCGCGAGCGCTACCAGGCCTTTTACGACCTGCTCGAGGAGAGCGGGCTGCCGCTCGAGCAGAACATCTTCCACAAGGTGATGTGCGACGAATATGGCGAGAGCGTCCTGTCGATGCCCGGCATTCCCAATTTCTACGAATTTTATGCGAAGTCGGGAGCTCCGCCCGCCGAATTCATCAAATTCGGCGAGACCAGTTCCGGCTATCTCGCGTCGATCAAGCCACAAGCGCAGTCGCTCGTAGTCGAGCTGCCCTATCTCAAGCACCCGATCACGCGTTCGCAAAAGGATACCGGCGAGAGTCTGCGCCAGCTCAAGATCCGCCAGGATGCGGACAACAAGTTTATCGTCACTGAGATCCTGACCGCATGGGACAAGGTCAAGGACGACCTCGACGCCGACAGCGCCCTATACCGCAAGGTGAAGCAGGGGACGGTTGCGTCGCGCGATCTTTTGCATGAAGGCATGTCGGCCTCGCCCGAGAAGACAAGGGACCTGCTCTATAATCCGAGCTACGGCCGGACGATGACAGAGAGCGAGCGGTTCACGCAACACGTCATGCGCCTCTACATGATGAGCCACGTCTACGAGTTCGTGCGGCTGCTCAAGGCGTCGCAGCAGACGGAGCGCGTGCGGCAGGCCATCGCGCGGCTGGAGCCGGTCTTCGACGAATTGCTGGACGACATTGCCTGCGGAATGGACGCCGAGCGACTGGAAATGGTCGACCATGACACGCTCGCCCGGATCATGATCGGCACTGGCCTGGTCGTGCTGGATGCGATGCTCGCCGATCGCGCGGAATAGGCGCCCGCGCAGGTTCAGCTGCAGATTTGATGACGAGGGCTAGGCGCCCCGCGACGTTGAGAGGAAACCCATCGATGCCCGATTATCCGCCTGCCCGCCGCGAAGACGTGATCAAGACTGTCGGCGGCGTCAGCTATCCCGATCCCTATGCCTGGCTGCACGAGGATAGCGAGGAAGCCTTGGCTTATGGCTGGGCCCAGAATGCGATTGCGGAACAGATTGCAAAAAACTCGCCGCGCTACGAGGCGGTCAAGGCGGAGGTATTGCACTGGCAGGAGAACGGATCCTTCCTCGACGCGCCGCGACTGAAAGGCGGCTGGTGGTTCTGGACCGACGAGGGCAATGAGCGGCAGCGAACAATCGCTCTGGTCCGGAACAAGGACGGGGGCGAGCCGAGAATTATCGCTGACACCATCTCCTTGGCTGCCGGTCGGACGGGCGGCGAGGAAAGCCGTCTCATGTACCTGGATCCGTCTCCCCAAGGACGTTTCGCCGCCTTGTTCTTCGCCGACGCCACCCTGGCGAACGGTGAGTGGCGAGTCGTGGAGACGGCAACCGGTCGACTGCTGCCGGTGGCTCTGCCGGCGTTCGCGCTCGGCAACCGCCCCGGATGGTTGCCGAACGAGTCCGGATTTTTCGTGGCCGCGCGGACGCCCGAGGGTGGCAACCTGCTCCGCTTCGTGCCGGTGACGGACGAGGCGGAGGCCTTCGAAGATCTTGCGATCTCGGATGATCTCCTCCCGGAGCATATTCCATCCTTCACGCCGCAAGTCTCACCCGATGGACGCCGCGTCGTCCTCAGTTCCGAACCGCATGAGCGGATAGCGATGGTGTTGGTCGACCTTGTCTCACGCGAGACGCGGGCCTTCTTACCCGCAGGCTGGCCGAACGAGTGCGATGGCGCGTGGCTGGATCCTGAAACCTATGTTGCGCGCATCACCGGCGATGCGCCGCGCGGCCGGGTCGTCGCCATCCCGGTTGCGACGTCGCAGGATGCGGGCAGCTGGCGCGAGCTCGTCGCCGAAGGCGAGGGTGCGATGCGCTTTGCCGGCCTGTGCGCGGGCCGTCTGGTCGTCGCCGATCTCGTCGATACCTCGGTGCGCTTCCGTACTTTCGACGCCGACGGAAGCAATGAGCGCGAAGTGCCGCTCGAAGCCATGGGGTCTTCGCCGGCATCGGAATTCCAGCGGACTTTGCGGTCGACCGATGCGCTGGCGATCATGCATCAGACATTCTTCCGATCGATCGCTACCTATGTCTATGATTTCGACAGCGGTGCGCTCAGCGAGTTCAGCCCGCCCAAGCACCGTTTGAACGGCATCCATGTCGAGCAGCGCTTCGCAACCAGCAAGGACGGCACGCGCATTCCCTATTCAATCGTTCGGAGGGACGGGCCGCGACAGGGGCCGCAGCCGACTTGGTCTACGGCTATGGTGGTTACAATATCTCGGTGGTGCCGGGCTTTCTCGGCCACGTCGTTCCGTTCGTCGAGGCGGGAGGCGTCTATGTCCGCGCCACATTGCGCGGCGGCGGTGAATATGGCCGTGACTGGTATGAAGCTGGCAAACTCGAGAACAAGCATAAGGTGTTCGAGGATCTGTTCGCGATCGCGGAGAATCTGATCGCGCGTGGCGAGGCGACGCCCGAGACGCTGGCGATGAACGGGCTGAGCAATGGCGGCCTGCTCGCCGGCGCCGCCATTGCCCACCGGCCGGACCTGTGGCGCGTCGTCGTCCCGCAAGTGCCCTTGTTCGACCTGATGGAAGGTTGGCCGCTTACCCCCGATTACGCGATGATCCGCGCGGTCGCCTACGAGGATTATGGCAATACCGAGAAGCCCGAGGAAGCCCGGATGGTCTTCGCCTGGTCGCCTTATCAGAATCTGAAGGATGATACGGCCTATCCGGCGGTGTTCCAGATATTCGGCGAAACGGATGCAGGCTGCCTGCCCTTCCACGGCCGCAAGTTCACCGCCGCGCTCCAGCACGCGAACACTTCCGACCGGCCGATCCTCTATCACTTGTGGAAGGGTGTCGGCCATCAGCCGCTCGATCCGGAAATCTCCGCCAGTTACTATGCAGAATGGCTGTGCTTCGTGATGGACCAGCTCGGCATGCCGAACGTGAAGCTGGGCGAATTCCGCGCGGCGAACGCAGGGGGCAATGGGTGAATTGGTGACGGCAAGCATAAGTCCATCACAGCCAGCGGCATCGACGGATCGGCAAAAAACCGGCGACTATGTGCTGAAGGGCGGCTGGTACACGCTCTGGGTGATGATGGCGCTGATGCTGGTGGCCAATGTCGACCGGCAGGTTCTCGTCCTGGCAGGCGCGCCGCTGGCGGTCGCGCTGGGGCTGACGGACAGCGAGCTCGGCATGGTCGAGGGACTGGCCTTCGCTATTTTTGCGGTCGTCGCAGTCTATCCGATCGCCTGGGCGGCCGATCGGTTCGACCGCCGGCTGGTCTTCGGTTTGTGCGTGCTTACCTGGTCGCTCGGCACAGCGGCGTGCGGCCTCGCACAGAATTTCGAGCAGCTTTTCCTCGCCGCCGTCGCGATCGCCGCCGGAGAGGCCGGGCTGATCCCGATCGGCGTTGCGTTCGTGCCGGATCTTTTCAAGGGACGCAAAAGACTGCTGGCCAACAGTTTCGTCTATTTCTTCGCCATGATGGGCGCTGCCGGCGGGCTGATGCTGGGCGGCGGCGCAATTGCGATGCTCGACGAATTCCGTAACGATCTACCGGCATCGCTGCAGGCGTTCGAATCCTGGCGGCTCGCCTTCTTCCTGGTCGCCCTGCCGACACCGATCTTTCTGCTGCTGCTGGCCTTTACCCGGCTGGCTTATCGTAGCGAAGTGCCCGAGGCTGCGAGTGAAGCGGCGCAGCAGCACGACTTCTGGCCCTTCCTGGGGCAGCATCGCCGGGCCGTGGCATCCGTGTTTGTCGGCATCGGCTGCTACATGCTCGGCATCGGCGGCTTTCTCGCCTGGCTTCCAGTCGTGGCGACCCGGCTGTTCGGCACGACGCCGGGCCAGAACGGATCGCTGATGGGCATCGCTACCGCCGTCGGCCTGACTGCGGGCGTCGCGATCGGCACCTATTTCGTTCGCCGGCTGGTGGTCCGGCTCGGGCCGGTCGCGTCGATCCGCTTTTACTGGATCGCGTTGCTGGCGGCCCTGCCGATCTTCATTACCTTTCCTTTCGTCGGTGCGGACTGGCAGCTCTTCGCGCTGTTTGGCCTGCTGATGCTGATCTTTACCGCCGTCGGCTGCGCAATTCCGACGATCCTGCAGGATATGGCGCCGCCCGACCTGCGCGGACGAATGTCGGCGATCTGGGGCATCGTCAACGGCACGCTCGCCGGCCTTTCGCCGACCTTGGTGGGATGGGTGTCCGGCTGGCTCGGCCCCGATCCCCGCCTGCTCCTTGTCGCCATCTGTCTGGTCGCGGCCCCGGCCTGGATTTTCGCGGCTTTGTCTTTCCGCATGGCCGAAAGGCCGTTCGCCGAACTCGTCAATGCGCTCTCCGCCGATCCCAAGCCGATCGTCGTGAACGTGGCCGATCATTTGTCGGAAATAGAAAAGGGATAAGCCATGATCAGGAAACTCACCGCGGCACTCCTGCTTTCGCTGTTGTCGTCGACCGCGTCGGCGCAGCCTCGATCGGTGATCGCGATCACTGGCGCGACGATCATCGACGGCAATGGCGGAACGCCGTTGCGTGACGCATCGATCCTGATCGAGGACGACCGCATCGTTCGCGTCGGCAAGGGCGCGATCGCCATTCCGAAGGATGCCAAACATATCGACGCGTCTGGAAAATATATCATTCCCGGCCTGATCGACACCAATGTCCACATCACCGGCTTCTTCCAGCAGGAACTGTTTCCCTTGTTCGTCTATGGCGAAAAGGATGTGTATGAAAAATATGGCTATGCGCTCGAAGCGGCGCAGATGGCGCTCAAATATGGCGTCACCACCATCTTCGACACTTATGGGCCATTGCCGCCGCTGATGAAGGTTCGCGACAAGATCAGGCGCGGCGAGGCGATCGGCCCGAGACTATTCGTCGGCGGCATGATCTTGGGATGGGGCGGGCCGAATGGCGACGGGGAGCCGAGTAAGAAACTGACGCCGCTGGAGGAGCGATTCAATTCGTTCATGACACAGGGTGTCGGCACCGAGCTCACCACCATGTATCCCGACGAGGTCCGCGCGGCGGTGAACAGATATCTCGATCTCGGGCCAGACTTCATCAAGATCGGCGTGACCTCGCACCAATATGATCCGGTGACGATGACCTTTTCGCCGCGCGTACTGCGCACGATCGTCGAGACCGCCCATCAGCGTGGTGTGAAGGTCCAGGCCCACTCCTCAAGCGTCGAGGGCAATCTGGTGGCGGCCGAGGTCGGGATCGACATCATTACCCATGCGGATATCGTCGGTCGCCAGGAATTCAGGCCCGAAGCAGTCAAGACCCTCTGCGGAAGCAAGACATTCCACGGCATCTTCGCCCACATGACGACGGGACCGGCCAAGGTGCTGTTTCATTCGGAAAGCACGCCGGTCGGAACGGCGAAGCCCATTCAAGACGCCTATCTCGCTCTGTCGCCCGATCGCAAGCAAGGGACCGTCCTTCCCAAACCCTGGGCGCAATATTTCCGCGAAAAATGGGGTTGGGGTATGAGTGTCGACGTCTGGACCCGCAACCAGAAGCGACTGATCGAAGGCGGCTGTAAGATCGCGGTGGCAACGGACAGCACGCCTGGCTCTTTCGAGGACATAACGGGCGCCGCCGGATCGATGTTCGCGGACATGGGCCATGGCACGGTCCTGGCGATTGAAGGTCTGGTCAAGCTGGGTATGTCGCCGCGTGAAGCGATCGTCGCGGCGACGAAGAATGGCGCGTTGGCGACGGGCCTGGGCGACGACCTGGGCACATTGGAAGCCGGCAAGATCGCCGACCTGCTGATCCTCGATGCAGATCCGCTGCAGGATATTTCGAACATCCGCAAGCTGTCGGTGCTGATCCACGATGGGAAGATCGTCGACCGCGCGATGCTGCCCACGGATCCGAAAATCTACAATCGCTGATCTTATTCGGAAGTCGCGAACGGGATGAGGAAAAAGCAATATGATTTCGATACCACCCAAGCCCTATGTCGACCCTTTGGTCGAGATGATCGAACTTCGATCGGAGATTAACGGCCGATCCTACGAGGTGCGGATCGGCCTGCCTTTGAGCTATCATAAAGGCGAGGGCAGTTACCCTTTGCTCGTCGTCCTCGATGCCGACATGATTTTCGGCATGTCCCACGAAATCTCGATGGCCGAGGCGATGTGGTCGATGGCGCCGAAACCCGATCAGGTGCAGGTTCCGGAAATGATCGTCGTCGGCATCTCCTTGCCGGACAGGGCCACGAACCCGCTTCGCCGCAATCACGAATATATGCCGAAAATGGACCCGGCCGAATTGTCCGCGGAGACGAGGGATTATCTGGCGAACGTCACCAGGATGCTCGGCGTCGAATTGGAGACGGGCGGCGCACCCGACTTTCTCGAGATTCTGCGCACCGAGATCATCCCGCTGATGGAGGCGCATTATCGCGTCGATACACAGCGGCGAATCCTGACCGGCGTCTCCGCGAGCGGCACATTCTGCTGCTACACCTTGTTCACCAGGCCGGACAGCTTCACCGATTACATCATCGTCAGCCCGGGCCTGATGGGCGGCGAAATCAATCGCCTGGAATCGGCATGGGCTAGGCAGAATGACGATCTGCGGGCCGGTGTCCTGCTCACCGCCGGCGGCGCGGAGATCGCCGATCCCTTCCTGATCTACAGCGCCACGGCGCGGATGGCGGAGCAATTGGGTGCGCGGCATTTCCCCGGTTTGCGGCTGCACAGCTGGTTCATCCCCGGCGCCACCCACGTGCAGACCGCCGCCCCCAGCATTTCACGCGGGCTCGTGACGCTGCTGGGCACGAAATCTTGAAATCCGGAGACTTGAGATGAACGATTATCAGGACCAGCTCGAAACGGCGTTGCGGCAGACCGGAGTCACCGGTGCGTCCTGGGCCTATTGGGATGGCGAGACGCTGCACAAAGCGGTTGCCGGCCTGCGCAACAGCCGAACGCAGGACCCCGTCACGACCGATACCCTGATGCACATCGGCTCGATCACCAAGATATTCAATACGACCTTGCTGATGCAGCTCGTAGACGAGGGGAAGGTCGTCCTCGAAGATCCGGTCGGCAAATATCTTCCCGAGCTGCGCCTGGGCGATATGGACGCGCTGGGACGGATCACCTGCGGCATGCTCGTCAATCACACCAGCGGCATCGATGGCGACGTGCTTCCCGATCATGGCCCGGACCAGGAACGCGTCGCCGATGCGATCGCGCGCTGCGCCGGTCTTGGCCAGCTGCATCCGCCGGGCGAAGCGGCATCCTATTGCAACATTGCCACGGTCATCGCCGGCTACCTGAGCCAGGAGCTTGCAGGCGAAAGCTGGTACACGCTCGTGAAGACCAGGATTTTCGAGCCGCTCGGAATGGAGCATGCACTTGCCGATCTTACCGATCTGCCGCGCTTCCGCTGCAGCGTCGGCGATCTGCGCAATCCGGCGACCGGAGAAATGGTGCAGACGACGCGGCCCTTCCTGCCATTGAGCTTCGCACCGGCCGGTGCGACCTTGATGATGTCGGCGGCGGACCTCGTCACCTTCGCGCGCGCCTTTCCGACCGGAGTGGGCGCCAATGGCGTGCGCATCCTGTCCGAAGCCTCCGCCAGACGCATGGTGACGGGCACGGCGGGGCTTCTCTCGCCGCCCTGGCAGATCGGCCTCGGCTGGATGATCCTGCCGGGAAACATGATTTCCCATGGCGGCGGCGGCCCGGGCGTCGTTTCGTCCCTCTATGCGCATCCGGAATCGGGCCGCGTTCTGGCCTTGCTGACCAATTGCGACCTGCCCGACCCGCTCAAGCCGTTCGTCGTCGATCCGATCCTCGAAAGCTGGACCGGCCAGGTGCCCAACGAGTCATTGGTCTCTCCCACCGCCGTGACGCCGTTCGATGCCAAGGCTTATGCAGGCACTTACGAAAATAACATGTTCAAGCTGGATATCATTGCCGAGGCGGGGAATCCGGTGGCGCGATTTTCGACCAAGGCGAGAATCTACGACACGAGCGGCGAAGGTGAGCTATGCGCGATGTCCCCGATCGGCGAACATGCCTTCAAGATCGCCGCGATGCTGGGCGGCCGCGATGCGGAGGTCAAATTCGCCAATCCGGATGACCAGGGCCGTATGCAGGCGATTGGCGTGATGGCGAGATTGTTCGTCAGAACCGCATGATCAAAGGCTGAGCGCATCATCAGCTTGGTTGGAGCGAAGCTCGGCCGATCCCCGCGCGCTTGACTTGCCGCATGCGTCCGGACCATACAGAAATGTATTGTCGAGAAAGCCCGGAGATTGTCTGTGAGCGGCGAGAAGAGTGACAAGCGCGAGGGGGCAAGGCGCAAACCTTCTACCGACTCGATGAGCTTGCTCCGCAATGCCGGCCGCGGTGCCGCACCGGCAGTGGAGATGATGCCGCAGCCGGACATCCGCATGCTGGTGCCGATGCGCGATGGCGTCCGGCTCGACACCTATGTCTGGCTGCCGGCGGGCGGTGTTCCGGCGCCTGCGATCATGTGGCGCACGCCGTACCGCGAGGAGGTGCTGGGCTGGGCACGGCTCGGCCTGATGCGTTATGTCGAGGAGGGCTATGCGTTCGTCTGCCAGTTGATCCGGGGCACGGGCGAGTCCGAAGGGGAGTTCCAGTTCAGCTCGCCTTATGAGCGGAGCGACGGCTATGATGCGGTCGAGTGGATCGCCGCCCAGCCCTGGTGCGATTCCAAGGTCGGCATGGACGGCGGGTCCTATGTCGGTCTCACGCAATATCTGGCGGCGTCGGCGCGGCCGCCGCACCTCAAATGCATGATCCCGCATGTCACCGCGGCCGATTATTTCCAGGAAATCCCTTATTATGGCGGCTGCTTCTCGCGGCTGCACACGCTCAACTGGCTGAACCTGATTTCGGCGCGATCGCCGGCGGATCTCACCGGCGGCTTCATTTCGGCGATGCCGATATTGAGCCAGGCCGATTGGCTGCGGCGGCTGACCATGCGGCCGGTCAAGGATGCGGCGGACGATCTGCTCGAAGGCGACAAGCTCGCTCATTATCGCGATTCGCTCGATCATCCCACGTTCGACCATTGGTGGAAGGCGAAGACGATGAGCGCCGCGGACTATGCGGCCATGGACCTGCCGACCCTGATCGTCACCGGCAATTTCGACTGGAGCATCGGCACGATGACGGCCTGGAACGGCCTGATGGCCCATGCCGGGGATCGCGACGACCGCCAGCTGCTCATCGGCCCATGGGACCATGGACAGGTCTTCCTGGGCGGCGGCGACCGCTACGGGCCGTTCGACCTCGATGCCGATCTCGGTGCCGATCCCTTCCCGATCCGGCTTGCTTTCTTCGACAGGCATCTGAAGGGCAAGGGAGACGGGCCCGATCTCGGCGGCAAGGCGAAAGTCTATATTACCGGCCGCAATGAATATCGATCGTTCAGCGCCTTCCCGCCCAGGGAGGCGCGCCGGCTAGACCTGTTCCTGAGCAGCGGCGGCAATGCCAATGGCGAGCGCGGCGACGGCCGCCTCGTCGCGAGCCAAGGGCAGGGGCCTGCGGACAGGATGCAGGCCGATCCGGACACGCCCTTCATCCCGACCCTCGCCGATGCGATGGGCCGATTCCTCGACCTCACCGAACATGCGCGGCATATCGATACTCTGGTCTATGCGACCGAGCCTTTCGAGGAGAAATTGACGATCGTCGGCGAAGCGGAGCTGGTGCTGCACGTTGCGGTCGATGCGCCGGATGCCGACATTGCCGCCTACCTCGCCGAGATCCGTCCCGACGGCACGATCGCGCAATTGGCCCAGCATGCGTTGCGGCTGCGCTACCGCGAAGGATTCGACCGGGAGGTGCTGCTGACCCCCGGCGTGAAAGTCGAAGCGCGCTTGAAGCTGACCCTGGTCTGCCACGAACTGGCGCCTGGCCAAAGGCTGGCCTTGCTGCTGCGGCCGGACATGTTCCCGCTCATCGACCCCAACCCGAATACGGGCGAGCCGATCGCCACGGCTGTCGGGATGCGCAAGGCCATGCTCAGCATCTTCCACGATGCGGGGTCGCCATCGCGGCTGGAATTGCCGGTTCTCTGACAGGCCGCTTCCGGATCGAAGCGTCGATCCACTGGTGGACCGGGTATCTTACCCTCAAGCCGGCAGGAGATCGGGCAGCATGCCAGTGATGGAACATGTCGGATTGTCGGCGCGGTTGAGCCGCGTCTCCCTGATTTCCTTGGGCGATGTGCCGAACACTTCGCGGCATGTCCGGGAGAAATGCGACGCGTCCGAGAAGCCGCATTCATAGGCGATTTCAGACATGGACTTGACGCTGTGCTCGATTAGCCAGAGCGCCCTTTCGAGCCGGATCTGCCGATAGATCTTGATCGGCGACGCATTGAGTTGCGCGAGGAAGAGCCGCTCCAGCTGTTTTGCATTCACGCCCACCGTCGACGCTATGGTCGGAATCGGAATGGTCGTTCCGATATTCTGCTGCATGACGAGCAGTGCCCGGCGAATGATCGGGTTTCGAACATTGGCACTCCAATCGACCGCGGTGCGCGCCTGCGGGTGGTTGCCGGCACGCGCTTCCTCGAACACGAGCTGGCAGGCGACCTTGAGCGCGCGCGCCCTTCCGCAATGACGTTGGATGAGATGCATGGCCAGGTCGATGGAACTCGCGCCGCCGGCGGACGTGATACGTCGCCGGTCGACCAGGAACAGATGGTCGGGCTCTGTTTCTATGTCGGGAAACTCGGACTGAAAGTCGCTGAGATGGAATTGGTGAACGCAACAACGATGATTGTCCATGAGTCCTGCCCGCGCCAGCAGGAAGCTGCCCGTGCAAGCGCCTACTAATGGTATTCCGGCGTCCGCGGCGGCTCGGAGATAGTCGATGATGGACGGATCGGTGCGGTCGTGGCTCTCAAGCCGGCCGCCGATGACGACGATATAGTCGAAACTCTCCGGTGGCTTGAGACCTGAAGTGGGGAGGACCGAAAGGCCGCTGCTCGATCTTATGGCCTTGGGGCGAGGGGCCATGACTTCCCAGCTGCAATAGAGATTGCGGCTATGATCCAGTTCGTCGCCGGCAAGACGCAATGCTTCGATGAAACCTGTCAGCGCCATCAAAGTGAAGTCCGGCATCAGCAGGAAGCCGACGCGCAGTTGGACTCCTGCCAGCCGCGGACGACCGTCGGCATCGATCTTGGATCGAGAGAGCGAATCGGACTTGCCTTCACCTGAGATCATGAATCCCGTCCTCTTATTGTACCCCACCGGCCTTTCGATCGCTCGACCGCGCCTGGAATGAACTTTGTTCAAGACAATGTCGAATATCTTCTAGTGTCGTGACGGCCATTATGTCCATCTGCCGGCGGTGATCGCCGGGATGGATATTGATGCCACAATTTGACGTTGCCGTAGTCGGTGCAGGGATTGCCGGTGCCTCGCTCGCGTATGAGCTCTCCGCAACGCATCGCGTCGTTCTGCTGGAGCGCGAGCCGATCGGCGGTACCCATTCGACCGGACGTTCGGCCGCCTTGTTCATTTCACCTTATGGCGGGCCAACAATCACGCGCCTCGCCCATGCGAGTCTCCCCTTCCTGACGAACGCGCCGGAGGGTTTCACGGACACGCCGCTCCTTACGCCGCGCGGCATCTTATGGGTGGCGCGGGCGGATCAGCTCGGTCGCCTGGAGGAATTGCGAAGAACATCATTCGATGTCGGGAAAAGATTCGAAACCCTGACCATCGAGGGCGCGTGTGCACGATGTCCGGTTCTCGATCCCGATTATCTGACCGAAGGCGGCGCTGCCTTCGATCCGGACGTGTTCGACATTGACGTCCATGAACTGCATTCGGCCTATCTGCGCGGGTTTCGCAACCGATCCGGCACGTTCATGAACAATGCCGAAGTCGTCGGGCTCGAGAGACATGGCGAGCAATGGTTTGTCGAGGCAGGCAATCAGACTTTGTCTGCGAAACATGTGGTGAATGCCGGGGGAGGCTGGGCTGGAAATGTGGCGGCTCTCGCCGGCGCCGCCACCATCCACTTCACTGTTACGAAACGGACCATGGTCGTACTTCAGGCCGGTGAGCTGAATGCTTCTTCATGGCCTTGCGTCGTCGACGTGGACGAGGATTTCTACTTCAAGCCGGACGGCTCCTCGCTGCTTGTTTCTCCTGCCGACGAGTCCGAAACCTCGGCCGCGGACGCCCAGCCGGATGAATATGATATTGCTGTGGCGATCGACCGGATCGAGAAGGCGACATTGCTACGTCCAAAGGCCATAGCCGGGAAATGGGCCGGCCTCCGAACATTCGCGCCCGACGGTAATCCGGTCGTGGGTTGGGATCCGGTTGCGCCAAATTTCTTCTGGCTGGCCGGACAAGGGGGTGCCGGCATCATGACAAGCCCTGCCGTGTCGCGGCTGGCCTCCAGTATGATAGCGGGCGACGGCTTTCCTCGGGAACTGATGGATCTCGGCGTGTCGGAAGCCTGTCTGAGTCCCAGCCGGTTGCAGCCTTCAATCCAGCATGTGCCATAGTTTCTGTATGTCTCGGAACTTCGCCATCATGCATGCCCGAAAAGTTCAAGCCTTTGTCGTATATTTGCTATCCGACAATTGCCTGGATCAAGGAACTTCGGCGTCGAGAAGGCCTGGGTGAATGACCTTACCCGGGCCGAATATTCAAATGAAAAAAAGGGGAGCGTGATGCGGAACAAGGTCATGGGCGGTTCAACGGGCTTCAGCCGATCCGCTAAATTCCTGGGGGCGATACTCTTGGCGGCTGGCTCCGTTGCTGCCAGCGCCGCACCGGCGAAGGATGTCGACACCTTTATCGATGCCTTGATGAAGGAATGGGACATTCCGGGCGTGTCGGTGGCCGTCGTCAAGGACGACAAGATCATTTTCGCGCGGGGCTATGGCGTGCGCCAGGCCGGCCGGCCGGAGCGTGTCGACGAGAATACCAGCTTCGGCATCGGCTCGGTGACGAAATCGTTCAATGCGACCGCGGCGGCGATGGTCGTCGACGACGGCAAGGTCGGCTGGGACAAGCCGGTCATCGACTATATTCCCTCATTGCAGTTCAGCGATCCCTGGATCACCCAGCATGCCACGGTACGCGATCTGGCCGCCCATCGCCTCGGCATCGATGGATTTCTGAGCTACTTCGTCCGCGGCGGCGATCTTGATTCAACGGTCCGCGGTGCGCGCTATATCGTACCGCAAGCCGCCTTTGGTGCCTTCACCTACTCGAATACGGGGACGACGATCCTCGGCAAGGTGATCGAGAATGCGTCCGGCCAGAGCTGGGACGATTTCGTCACGAGCCGCATTATCAGGCCGCTTGGCATGAAGAATTCCTACAGCACCGAATATAGCTTCATCGATCAAGCCAATCTGGCAACATGTTGGCTCTGCGCTTTGCCGGCGGGAAGGCCGGTTGGAATCGACGCGCTGAAGGATCCGAGTGCGAACGTGTCGGTTCCGCATGGACTGGTACCGGCCGGCGCATCGGAGGCCGGAGCCGAATATAAGCTTCAAGTTCTTCCCTGGAGATCAGACCGCAGCGTTTTCCCCGCAGGCATGCTCCATTCATCCGCGCGTGACATGGCGCAATATGTGCGGTTGCACCTTGCAAACGGCCTCTATCAGGGGAAGAGGTTGGTGAGCGAGGCGCAGATGCGCCAACTCCATTCGGCGCAGGTCCTCATGACGGCCGACTATTACAGCCACTACCCCGAGGGCGGATCGACGATCGGTTACGCCATGGGATGGCAGACCGGGACTTATAAAGGGCGCCGCACCGTCTCACATGGCGGCGGCCGGGTCGGATATAATGCCAACGTTGTCATGTTTCCGGACGACAATATGGGAATCGTCGTCCTCCAGAATCTCGATTACCAATCCGCTTTCACCGCCGCGACGATCTCCTTGCGCGTCGCCGATCACTTCCTGAACATTCCCGTGTCCCGCGAAACTGAGCAGAAAATCATCGCGCGCCCGAAGGATTGGAAGCCGGTTTCGGCGCGGCCCGCCGAATGTGACGCGACGGGCAGTGGCGAGACGCCGTCTGCAGCGGACATCGCCGGGAAATATCATAGCGATCTGCTCGGCGACGCCGAGATCGTCGTCGAGAATGGGCGGCCGGCCTTGGTCTTCGAACCGACATCCGTCGCCGACCTGGTTCCCGCCAGGCGCGGAAGCTTCACGGCATGTTTTCGCGGATACCAGCCGGCTGCTTACCCGGTGAGGTTCACCTACGATGCCGCCAACAAGATCATCGGCTTCGTGTTCGCGGAGGGCTTGCATGGAATATCCCCGCTGAATCCTGCTTCCCAAGCCGTGGACTATGTAAGGGTGCAATGACGACGACCGGTCGGCACGCATGCTTCAGAACGAGAGGATGAAATGATGGTCGTCGCGCATTTCAGGCTGATAGCCATTGCTGCCTTGTTCGCTTTGGGAGCGGGACTGGCAGAAGGTCCGGCAACGGCTGGGGCAGGTGCAAGCGGCGCAGAGGCATCTCAAGCAAAGGACGGCGTCAAGGCCATCGCCGACGATTTGCTGGCCCATCTGCGCGCGACCGAGCCTTATGTGCGCCTGAGCCAAGGGCTTCCCGTCACCCGCCTGGACGATCTGTCGCCGGGGGCAGCCAAGCGGGAAAGCGAATTCGCCACTCGGCAACTTGCCAGGTTGTCGAAAATAGATCTGGCCGATTTGCCGCACGATCAGTGGATCCTGGCAGGGACGCTCCGTCACCATTTCGAAAGCCGTGTTCATGCCCAGGAGGATTATTGGCTCAGTTTCGCGGTCACCCCTTATAATGGCGGGTTCGCGCTATCGGGGGCCCGACAAATTCTCCAGGGACAGCCGCTCGATAGCCCGTCGCAGCGCGAAAATTACCTGAACCTGTTGAACGAATATGCCCGGATGATCGAGGAAATGACGTCGAAAACCCGGGCACAGGCGGCACGCGGAATTCGGGTGCCGCGCCCGGCGATCGACGGCATCAAGGCGAGCTATATCGGCTTGAGGGACGCGGCGTCGCAGATGCTGCGCGTGGCGCCGGGTCGGCTCGATAAAGTGGATGCAAAGCAACGCGCCGATTTTGAGGCGGCCGTTGCAGGCCGCATAGAGAAGCGGATCGTTCCGGCACTCGACAATGTGATTGGTGTTTTTGACGATCTTTATGTTTCACAGGCGCCAACGGACGTTGGCCTTGGCCAATATCAGGGAGGGCTGGAGAGCTACCGGCGGCGAATTACCTATAATACCGGCCTCCAACTGACGCCTCAGCAGGTGCACGACCGCGGCTTGGCGGCACTCGCCGATATCGACGCAAAGCTCGAGGCCATCCGCGCGAAGGTCGGGTTCAAAGGCGATCGCCAGGCATTCGAAGCGCAGTTGCGCAAGGATCCACGCTTCTTCGCAAAAACGCCCGAGGATCTTGAAGGACGGTATCTGGCCTATATTGGCCGGATCGAGCCGACAGTGCCGCAATATTTCTCGACTCTTCCGAAGGCCGGTTATGGCGTGAAACGATTGGACGCGGCTGGCGAGGCGGGGATGACCTTCGGCTATTATCAGGACCCGAACCCCTCCGAACCGCGCGGCTTCTACCGATATAATGCATCGGAGCTTGATAAACGTTCACTGATCATGGCGCCGCATCTGATCTACCATGAGCTTATCCCGGGACACCATTTCCAGGTCGCACTGGCGGCGGAGGACAAGTCTCTTCATCCGGTTCGCGAGTTTTTGTTCAATGCGGCGTTCAATGAAGGATGGGCCGAATATTCCGCCCATCTGGCGGGGGAAATGGGCGGATATCCGGATCCGTATGAAGAATATGGCCATCTGCTGACGCAGTCGTTCATGGCCACACGATTAGTTGTCGATACGGGCTTGAACGCCCTCGGCTGGTCGTTGGACAAGGCGCGTCAATATATGCGCGCGCACGGCGCGGAATCGGACGCCTTGGCTGCCACCGAAACGCTGCGATACTCGACCGATCTTTACGGTCAGGCTCTTGGTTACCGGTTGGGCTACGAGCAGTTCCGGACACTGCGGAAGCGCGCAGAGGCGGAATTGGGCAATCGCTTCGACATTCGCGCCTTCCATGCGGCTGCCGTCGGCAATGGTGCGATGCCCCTCAATGTGCTCCAAGGCCATCTTTCATGGTTCATTGCGCAGCAAAAGCGCGCGAACGTCAGTCAATGACCGGCGATCGCTGCGCCACACAGGCCGAGCGGTCCAATCGTCGTGACTGATCCGGCGGGCACCGCAGGCCCTGTGTCCCTGCGGCCGGTGCTGGGCCGCTGGCAATTATTGTCCATCGGCATCGGGGCGATCATTGGTTCGGGAATTTTCGTCATACCCGGCCCCGCGGCGGCGCAGTTCGCCGGGCCCGCAATCATTTTCTCCTTCCTCATCGCGGCGTTCGGGTGCGTGCTGGCGGGCCTGTGCTATGCCGAGCTTGCGGCCATGTTTCCAAGCGCGGGCAGCGCCTATTCGTTCAGTTCGCGGGTGTTCGGGCGGTTCGTCGGATGGCTGGTCGGCTGGTTGCTGATCCTCGAATATCTGTTCGCCGCCGCGATCGTCGCCCAGGCTTTCTCAGGCTATTTCGCGGTCCTGCTCGGGCCATCGGTTGCGTCGTCGCCGTTGATCGTGAATCTGCTGTTGCCGGTGATGATCATGGCGGTCGCGGCCTTCATCGCGGTTCGTGGGGTCGACTTCTCCGCGACCGCGGTGAGCATCCTTGTCGCGATCAAGGTCGGCGTCATTCTCCTGGTGATCGTGGCGGGCGCGCAATATGTCGATCCCCGGAACTGGCAGCCATTCGTGCCGGCCAATACGGGGGTCTGGGGCGAATATGGCTGGAGCGGCGTTCTGCGCGCGGCCGGTATCGTGTTCTACGTCTATCTGGGGTTCGATACGGTCGCGGTCGCCGCGCAGGAAGCGCGCCGGCCGCAGCGCGATGTCCCGTTCGCACTGATCGGTTCGCTGGCCACCTGCACTCTCCTGTTCATTCCGATGATGCTGGTGGTCACGGGGATGGTCGATTATCGCGCATTGAACGTCGCCAATCCGATCGGCGTTGCCGTGGAGGCCGCGGGCCCGGAGGCCGGCTGGATGGTACCGCTCGTCAGCATTGGCGCGACCATCGGCATGGCATCGGTTCTGATCGTCATATTGATGGCGCAATCCCGAATATTGTTCGCAATGGCCCAGGATGGCCTGCTGCCGGCCAGCCTGGCGCGCTTGCACCGCGAAAAGCGGACGCCGGTCGCCGCAACGATCGCGACCGCAATCGTGGCATGCGGAATAAGCCTGTCGGTGCCGATCGCGACCTTGGGCCATATGGTTTCCATCGGCGTCCTGTCGGCGTTCGTCGCGGTCGCCGCCGCGGTCCTGGTGTGGCGCCGCAAATATCCCGACGCGCAGCGGCCGTTTCGCGCGCCCTGGGTCCCGGCCGTGCCGATCGGGGCCATCATCGTTTGCGGCTATATGGCCTTCGCCTTGCCGGGAGAGACCTGGCTGCGCTTCGGGATCTGGATGGTGCTGGGCATCCTCATCTACCTTGTCTACGGCGTCCGCTCAGCCAATAAGGCGGACCGCCAACGGCAGGATTAGGATCGAAAGCGATCCTCGCCGGCATCCGCTCCGCATCAGCGCGGCGACATGATTTCAACGCAATAGTTTTTCCGACAGCGCGCCCGGGCGCGGCTCCGTTGCAACCAAGTTCAAGCCGGCTCAAACCTTCAATCTATTGTCGAATAACTTCTATTCCCGATCGCCCCCTTCGCCGCAACCTGACCATGATGACGGCCATGTGCAGGGAAGAGGGGAAAAGAAATGAAATCGAACATGACGTTGGCGCTCCTGGCGAGCAGCTTTCTGTTTCCGGCGATGGCTGCGGCGCAATCATCGGAGCAGGCGGCCGAGACCGCCGCCCCGAACGAGGGGGGAGCGCCGGCTGGCGAAGGAGCGCAGGAGATCGTCGTTACGGCCCTCAAGAAGGGAACGGAGCGGCTTCAGGACGTGCCGGGTTCGGTGACTGCGATCAGCGCGGATTCGCTGGTCGAGAGCAATCAGCTGCGCATCGAGGATTATTATACGAAGATTCCCAATTTCAGCGTCTCGCCATCGCCGGACATCGGCAATTCGCAGATCGTCCAGATCCGCGGCATCACCACCGGCCTCGGCAGCACCCCGACAGTCGGGATTTTGCTGGATGACGTGCCGCTCGGCATTACCGGGAACACGATCCCGGATCTCGACCCGAGCGATCTGGCGCAGATCGAAGTCTTGCGGGGGCCGCAGGGCGTGCTGTTCGGCAGCGCCACCATGGGCGGTTTGGTGCGGTACGTCACGAAGGACCCTTCGACTGAGCGGGTGTCGGGCCGGGTCCAGGCCGGGATCAGTGGCGTCGATAATGGCAACTCGATCGGCTATTCGCTGCGGGGCGCTGTCAATCTTCCCCTCAGCGAAACGCTCGCCGTTCGCGCCAGCGGATTCTTCCGCAACGAACCCGGCTATATCGACAATCCCGTCGTCGGGATCGACGGGATCAACGAGCAGGATTCATATGGCGGACGCGTCGCCATCCTGTGGCAGCCGTCCAGCTCCTTCTCCGCCAAGGCGAGCGCTCTTGTCCAGAAGGTCAAGACCGACGGGTCGGGCCAATCCACCCTTGTTCCCGGTTTCGGGAACCGGGAGCAGAATTTCGTTATCGGCACCGGTATCTTCGACCAGACGATCCAGGCCTATAGCCTTACCCTGAAGGGCCAGATCGGCAGCTTCGACCTCACGTCGCTCACCGGCTATAATGTGATGGAGTTCACGAACTCCTTCGATGCGACCTTCGCTTATGGCCCGTTCGCGACGCTCTTCTTCGGTCCGGATTATACCGCTTCCAAGGTTTTCCCCCATTCCAACGCCAAGGGTTTCACCCAAGAAGTCCGGGCCTCCACACCGATCGGGAGCATGTTGACCTGGCAAGTCGGAGGCTTTTATCGGGCCGATAAGCTCGACACTGACATCGATTATGCGGCGGTGAATGCAACGACCGGCGCAATCGCCGGCAACCTTCTTAAAATTGTTAGCCGGACTCATTCTTACGAAAAAGCGTTATTCACTGATCTGATTGTTCATTTGACGGATCGGTTCGATGTCGAACTCGGCGCCCGACAGAGCTGGCTCAGGGGTGTGAACGACTTTTCGACGCTTTCCGGCGCTTTTTATCCTACTCCGGTGCCAAGTCCCCGCAGCGAGAACAAGTCCAAGGCCTTCACTTACCTGTTGGCACCGAGGTATAAGTTTTCGAGGGATCTGATGGTCTACGCAAGACTGGCCTCGGGCTTTCGGCCCGGCGGCGGTGTTTCCAATCCCACGCCAGCGGACACCTGTATCGTAGCCGATGTGCCTTGTTCCTACGGTCCCGATAAGACAAAGAATTATGAAGTGGGAATGAAGGGAAGCGTGCTCGACAACAGATTGAGCTTCGATCTTTCACTTTACCATATCGACTGGACGGGTATCCAATTCCTGCAGAGCAACCCGGTCAATTTTTTCACCTATATCGACAATGGCGGCAAGGCGAAGAGCGAGGGTGTCGAGCTTTCGCTGGTCGCCCGGCCGGTCAGGGGTTGGACTGTCTCGGCGTGGGGTGCCTATAACAATGCGGTGCTGACGCAAGACTTTCCGGCGACCAGCACGGCCTACGGATTGAAGGGGGATCGGCTGCCCAACAGCAGCAAATATTCCGCCAATCTTTCCATCGAGCATCATTTCAGCCTCAGTGAAAGTACGACCGGTTTCGTTGGCGGTTCGCTTAGCTATGTCGGCGACTCTTATGGCATCTTCCTGCCGACGCCCGGGAGGACGCGGTTCGACGATTATGTGAAGCTGGATCTGAACGCCGGAATCAATCACGGCTCTTGGGCGTTCAACATCTACGTCAACAATCTGACCGACAAGCGCGTGGCGATCGGCGGCGGCCTGGGAACCTATCCGCCTTACGCCTTCCGATTCATCCAGCCGCGCAACTTCGGGTTCTCCATCGCTAAGACCTTCTGATGGAGAACGGGTAAGAATCTGGATTGGCATCGTTCGAGGATCAGCGTTGCCAATCCACATCTGCTCTTGTGCGTCCACCGAGATGGGGCCGCTGGACGCTAGGATGGGAGAAAGGCATGGGCCGGTCGAACGACAAATCGCGCAGAGCCTTTCTGGCGGAGGCTGCAGCTGCAACTATCGTCATCCCGGGATGGGCCAATGCCGGAACCGGCGGATCGTCCTTCGCTCGATTGGGAGGGGAGGCGGGAGATCAGCCGTTCGGCAGTTCCGCGATTCGCGTGGTCAACGGTCTCCCCGCCGGCGAGATCTCGCCCGCAATCCATTCCCGCCCGCGAAGAGAGTATAATCTGCTCGCACCTATGCGGGACGGTGCCAGGCTTGCCGTGGATATCATCGCGCCCGATGCGGAGGGACCGTTTCCGGTTATCCTGACCCGCACGCCCTATGACAAGACGAGTTCCCGGACCAATCCGTTCGTCCTCGATCTCGTCCGCCGGGGCTATCTCGTGGCCGCGCAGGATGTCCGCGGCCGCTTCAATTCCGATGGCGAATTCGATCCATATCGTCAGGAACATGATGACGGTTACGACACGGTCGAATGGCTGGCGAGGCAGCCATGGTGCGATGGCAATGTCGGGATGATCGGCGGATCCTATGTCGGTCAGACCCAATGGTTCGCGGCGTCGCATGCACCGCCCGCATTGAAGGCGATCGTGCCGACGGTTTCCCCGCCCGGGCACCCGTTCATGAACGAGCCGCTTTATGGCGGCAGCGCGATATTGGCGATGCCGGAATGGATGGTCGCCATGGGCCGGCGCAGCTTCCAGATGGCCGACTTCTCCAAGATACTCGAGGCACATCAGGATTATTTCGAGGCGCTTCCGCTGTCGAAGCTGGAGAGGATCTCCGGGACCTCCACGCCTTGGTGGCAGGAGTGGATGAAACACCCAAAATTCGACGCTTTCTGGGAATCGTGTGGCTATGAGCAATATTGGCCCAGGATAAAGGTGCCGGCGCTGAACATTACCGGCTGGTGGGACATGAACTTCCTCGGCGCGCCGCGCAATTTCGCCGGGATGCGGGTGCATGGCCGCACCGAGGAAGCGCGGGAAGGGCAGCGGCTGGTGATCGGTCCCTGGCCGCATCACGTGAACCAGACGCGGGAACTGAACGGCATCGACTTCGGCCTCAACGGGATCGTGGACCTCAACAGCTACACGATCCGATTCTTCGATCGTTGGCTTCGCGGTAGAGGCAAGGAACTGGATGCGGACCCGCGGGTGCACATCTTCGTGGTCGGGGCCAATCAATGGTGGGAAGCCGATACCTGGCCCTTGCCGGGCACGCGGCAGACTCCGCTCTATCTGCACAGCCAGGGACGCGCCAATTCCCATCGCGGCGACGGTGCGCTGTCCTTTGCAAGGCCACGCAATGAATCGCCGGACAGCTATGTTTCGGATCCGCTGGATCCGGTGCGTTTTCCGTGGCGCCTCGAAGACGGGCCGGTCGACGATCGGCCGGTGGCGGCGCGGCCCGATGTCCTGTGCTACACGTCGGATGTGATCACCCAGCCGCTCGACGTGGTCGGCCCGATCAATGCCGTGCTATTTGCCTCATCCTCGGCGCGTGATTGCGACTGGCATGTGCGCCTGGCGGACGTGCATCCGGACGGCTCGGTCCGTTTCATGTGCCACGGCGTTTTGCGGGCGCGATTCCGCAATGGCTATGAGCGGGGGGCGTTACTGAGGCCGGACGAGATCACGCGCTTCGAGATCGATATGACCGCGACCGGCATAAGATTCCTGCCCGGGCATCGCATCCGGATCGAGATCGCCTCGAGCTGGTTCCCCCGGTTCGACCGCAACCTTCAAACCGGCGCGGACAATTTCTTCACCGATACGGGCAAGCCCGTCGTGGCGCGGCAGCGAGTCTATCATGACCATGTTCATCCGTCGCACATCTCGCTGCCGGTCATCGTTGCGGCTCCGCGGGCCTGACGATTCCGGTGCCGTGTCGGACAAGCCGGCCTAACTGCCCCAGACCTGCTGATACACGCGCAGCCAATTGGCTCCCAGAAGCTTGTCGAGTTCGCTCTCGGTCCAGCCGCGGCGCTTGAGCCCGCTGATGACATTCGGCAATTTTGAAATGTCTTCGAAATCCTTGACCGTCGATTGTATTCCGGGCCCCATCGACCATGTCGGGAAAGCGGCACTGTCGTCGGGATCCATGTCGAAAGTGTCGGCCGCGCCGAGGATGAAGTCGGGTCCGAGCCCGACATGATCGACACCCACAATCCGTTTGGCATGATCATATTGATCCAGATGCTCGTCGAGTGTCGCTTGCCGCGGGGCTTCGCCTACATTGCCCCGGTTGCGGGTGTGGAAGGCGCTCACCGCAGTGATCCCGATCACGCCTCCGGTCGAAGCGATCGCCGATGCCAACCTGTCGGATATCGCCCTGGCATTGTCGTTCAGCGCCCGGAAGTTGGTGTGCGAACAGACGATGGGGACGCCTGAGGACGCTTCGATCGCGTCGAGGCTCGTCCGTTCGCCGGTATGACCGCCCACATCGAGAACGATCTGATTCTTGTGAAGTTCTTCCACGAGACGCTTGCCGGCGCGCGACAATGGAACCTCGTCATCCAGGCAGCCGCTGCCGAAAACATTGTAGACGTTGTAGCACAGGCCCTGAACGCCGAGACCAAGACTCTTGCTGGCCCGCACCTTGGCCGCCATCTGCTTGAAGCTGCCCAATGGGAAATTGCCCTCGAACAATGCCGTCTCGAATGCATCCGCCACCTGGGAATTGAAGAAGGCGGCAATTTTCCCCGCTGCCTGCGCCTGCCGGATTTCGGAGACGCTCTTTGCCAGGACGATTTGATCGCGGAATTCGTAAGCGAACCGGTAGCTGTTCTCGAACCCGTCGAAAGAAAGATTCATGCAATCCACACCGCCCGTTTTCAGAAGGGAGATGTAGTTCTCGTTCAAGGCGCTTGTATCCAGGGCGCTGACCACGAGGCGCCGTGGCGCCGAGGCCGGGCCTTGTTCGATCGCTTTTGAAGCGGCGACAGCAGGCACCGCAGCCCCGATTGCTGCGGCGGCGATGAATTGTCGGCGGGAAACGGAATCGAACCCGGACGGGCGTTCGTCATTGGTCACACATGCCTCCATCATATTGCCCGCTTCTCCGCCTGCGAACGGGCCAAGGACACCGAACGGGTGCCTGGTCCGAAGCTGCCGTCCATCACGAAGCAGCCGGAATTCCAAACCGGATCTAAGTGTCACGCTCCTTCGAGCGAAACTTGCATTTTTACGACAAATGCCATGATTTCTTCGAACGCGCTCGCCGTAGTGACAGCCTGCCGTCTCGTTCGGACCAAGTCGTGCTCTCGCACCGCTCCGGCTGCCCGTTTCGAGGCGTGAAGAATCAGCCCTCCCGCCGATAGATCTTTCCAAGCCTGGCGTAGGAGGCCTTGGACTGGCCATCCTCGACGATGAACGTGACCGGCATGCCGAGGTCGCTGAGGAAGCGGCCGTCGTCGGCAAACGGCGTTAGCGTGAGCGGCGGCATCGGGAAGGTGAAGAAGAGCTTGCGCATCAGCATCTCCAGCCTCTTGTCGCCATCGGTCGTGATGACGAGCTTGCCGTTCGTTTCGACCACCTCCGCGAAGCTGTCGTCGGCGACATAACGGCCGACATAGGGGGCAAGATCGACCTCGATCGGCTGGGCCGGGGCCGCCGGCGGCGGATTGGCAGTGATCCCGAATTCCGCATTCAGCAATTCGTCGGTGATCCGCTGGGTGAGCATCACCCCGGTCATGCTGTTGGTGAGCACGCCGATCACCGCGTCGTGCGCGGGCACGACGCTGAGGTCCGAATGCATGCCGGCATTGCCGCCGCTATGGGTGACGATCGTCGTGCCGCCGGCGTCGCGCAAATGCCAGCCGAGCCCCCATTCGTCGCTGGCGCCCCAGGTGGCAGGGAATTGCGGCTTCAGCATCTCCGCGATCGCATCGGCGCTGAGCACCTTCTTGCCGCCCGCCGATGTGCCGCCGTCGAGATGCATGCGGCCGAAGCGCATGAACGCGTCGATGTCGCACCACATGGTGAAGCCGGCCGGACCGTTGGTGGAATCGAGGCGAAAAATGTCGGTGCGCTTCTGCGGGTCCGTGGGCGACGCGCCGATATGGCCGACAGCGACAGGATCGAGGATCAATCGTTCGGGATCGCAGCTGGCATGGCAGCCGAGCGGCGCGAGGATCCGTTCGTCGAGGGCATCGTCCCAGGTCTTGCCGAGCAGCACTTCAACCATACGGCCGAGCACCAGCATGCCGGTGTTGGAATAAGACCAGTGCCGGCCAGGCGGCGAGTTGAAGGGATAGGTGTTGAGCACCTGCATGGCGCGGGCGAGCACGTCCGGTCCCGGCTTCAGGCCGTACATGCCGTAGCCCGGGAGGCCCGCGCTGTGATTGAGGAGCATGCGGGCGGTGACCTGGCTCCGCTCCGCCTCGGAACCCATGCGGAAGTCGGACAGATAGGATGTGACCGGCGCGTCGAGATCGATCAGCCCGTCATCGACCAGAGTCATGAACAAGGCGGCGTTGAACACCTTGGTGACCGAACCCGCGGCGAACAATGTGTCGGCGCGGACGGCGGCGCCGGTTTCGGCATTGGCGATGCCGTGATGCGCGAGGATCTTCTCGCCGCCGATGCTGATGCCGACGGCGATGCCGGTCACATTCGCTTCCGCCGCCAGGGCTTCGACGCGGGACTGGAGCGCTTGCTGGGAGATCATTCTGCTTCCTTCATATTCGAGATGCGGACTCTTTCGGGATGCGGGCCCGGGTCCGGCATCCACGCCGATAGATACGTTCGACATGGACATTGATGATGAACGACCATACACTAGTGTCCGGTAATTTCCATATGAAAGTGCTGGGAGATTTCCGCCGAAAGCGCCGCTTCATTGCATCGGCTGGCCGCCGCGACCCGGGGCAGGCTGGAGCGGCTGGAGAGAATCGACGTTTCTGCACTCACCCGCACCGAACGGCTGCCTGCCGAGCATCTGCGCCACTGGTTCGAGGATGAGACGAACGAGCCGCAGCGCTGGTGGACCGGTTTCGGCGTCGCGCCCTATAATGCCGCCTCGCTCGCTACCTTTCCGGGGATGCTGTTCGGTCCGATCGACCTGCCCCAAGAGGGCGGAGGCCGATCGCCACGTGAAGCTGACCTGGCAATATGCGGACGCCGTCGAGGCCTTGCGCGAGCGTGTCCTGGTCCAGGCGGAACGGGGCTGGCGGCGTCACGTTTGACGCAGCGCGTTTCAACGGGGCGGATCTTCCTATTTCGCCGCCTTTCGTGTCGCGACCTTGCGGGCCGCTGCGGCACGGCCGGCCGGCTTCGGCTTCGCTGCCGCCCCGGCCTTCGGCTTGGCCTTGGCCTTGGCCTTTGCCGGACTCATCGCTGCCAGCATGTTCAACATTTCCTCGGGCGGCGGCGTGCCCAGCAGGGCCTCGTAATAATAAGGGGCGAGGTTGAGGCGGTCTCCGATGCTCTCGGCAATGCCGAGTGCGTAATAGCCGACCTGGTGGAAATGGATGATGCGGGCGCGGACGAAACTTTCCGGCGGCTTCATGCCGCTCCGTTCGAAATAGGATTGGAACAGGGCGATCCACTGATTGTCGATCTGGTGGACGATCTTCGCCACCTTCCGGGATTTGCGGGCCCACACCCGGATCGCGAGGTCGAACGAAGGGTAGCCGGGATCCTCGCTATACCAGATGCGGAAGACCTCGGAGAGGCCGCTTGCCTCGTCGGCGACGCGGGCGACGATCTGGGCGATCTCGCGGCGGTTATTGACTTCCCAATCCTCGAGCAAGGCGTCGAGCAGGTCCTGGCGGTTCTTGAAATGCCAGTAGAAGCTTCCGCGCGTGACCTTGAGGCGGCGGGCAAGGACATCGACCTTCACATCGTCGATGCCGGAGGCGACCAGGGCCTTGCGCGCGACGGTGACCCAGTCGTCACGCGTCAACCGTCGACCATTTACCCCCATTTTGGCACTCCCTCGATGGCCCGGAACGCGGGCGGATATCCACCGATATAGACCGGCACCCTGCATCGGGAAAAGCAGGCGACGCTCGCTTGTGCCGGCCTTTTCGTTGACCCCCCGGATACAGGACTGTATTGTATACCGATCCCGCCGATTGTCTATCGGGCAGGTTCGGCCGAGCAGGTCCGGGCCGGGAAACGGGATCCTTCATCTTTCAAGCGGGGACGATCATTGGGCAATGCAATGAATTCGGAATCGGCGATCGAAGCCTGTGCGGCAGAGGCGCTGGCGCGCATCTTCGAGGAAAAGAGGCATATGGCCTCCGCGAAGATCCTGGAAATCCTGCCCGAGCAGGACAATGCGCGGCTTCGGGCACTTGCCCGGCCTGGCGCGGCGCGTCCGGTCGAGGAGGTGGTCCGCGAGGCGATCGACACGATCTACAATTACCGGGTGCGGATGGATCATCCGCATTTCTTCGGTTTCATCCCGTCGCCGGCATCTTCTGTGTCGTGGCTCGGCGACCTGCTGACCGCTGGTTTCAATGCCCATGCGGGAAGCTGGATGCAGAGTTCTGGTCCCAGCGCGATCGAAGCGGGCCTGATCGACTGGCTGGCCGAACGGGTCGGCATGCCGTCGTCCGCCGGCGGATTGTTCGTGTCCGGCGGTTCGATGGCCAATCTCACCGGCCTCATCGTCGCCCGCGACCAGAAGCTGAAGCCCCACGAGCGTGGCCGCGGCATCGCTTATGTGTCGGACCAGACCCATAGCTCGGTCGCGAAGGGGCTCGGCATCATCGGCTTCCTGCCCGACCAGGTTCGCAAGGTCGGGAGCGATGGCGGGTTCCGGATCGATATGGATAAGCTGGCGGCGGCGATCCGGGAAGATCGCGCCAATGGCCTGATCCCGTTCGCCGTCATTGCCAGTTGCGGCACCACCAATACCGGCAGTATCGACCCGCTCGATGCCATCGCCGATCTCGCCCGGGCCGAAGGGATATGGATGCATGTCGATGGCGCTTATGGCGCGTCGGTGTCCCTGTCGGGATCGCATCGCGACCTGGTATGCGGGCTGGCGCGGGCCGACAGCCTGTCCTGGGATGCGCATAAATGGCTGTTCCAGACCTATGGCTGCGGCATGGTCCTGGTCCGCGACAACGATCATCTGGTCACATCCTTTTCGACCAGGCCGGAATATCTGCGCGACGCCGTATCGCTCGAGGAAGCACCGAATTTCTGGGACTATGGCCCGGAGCTGACGCGCCCGGCCCGCGCCATGAAATTGTGGCTGACCCTGCAGGTGCTGGGCATTGATGCGATTGGCGCGATGATCGATCATGGCATCGGCCTGGCCGAGACGCTGGAAGGCGCGCTGCGGGCCCGGCCCGATTGGCAGATCGTGTCGCCGGCGAGTCTCGCCATTACCTGCTTCCGCTATTGCCCTTCCGCGCTCGACGATGACCAGGTCGACCGGCTCAATGACGAAATCGCCCGGGCGATGATCGCAAGAAATGTGGCGGCGCCGCTCACCACCCGCATCGACGGGCGGACGGTGCTCCGGGTCTGCGCGATCAGCCCGGAAGCGACGGCGGCGGACATGGCCGACATTGCCGGGAAGCTGACATTGCAGGCGGAAGCCAGCCTAAGGCGGATGCGCGGCGATTGACCGCGAGACGGCAAGGCGCCTTCCGGAAAGGCCGATTCCTGCCGCCTGAACCAGCATCCGGTCGCTTCAGTCTGCCTGAAGCAGGATGAGGCTCAATGCCCGATCACGGCATGCGGGATGTAAGGCGCTTGGAGGCGCTGCATCTCGTCTTCGCTCAGTTCCAGATCGAGCGCGACGATGGCATCGTCCAGGTGAGCAGGTTTGGACGCGCCGATGATCGGCGCCGTCACTTCCGGCTTGGCGAGTATCCAGGCCAAGGCGATCTGCGCGCGCGGAACGCCGCGTTCGGCGGCCACGGCCGCGACCGCTTCCACCACCTTGCGATCGGCGTCGGCCGTCTGCGCGTAGAGAGTCTTGCCAAAGACGTCGGTCCGTGACCGCTCCGTCGCCTCGTCCCAGTCGCGGGTGAGGCGGCCGCGGGCGAGGGGGCTCCAGGGAATGAGCCCGATCCCTTCCGCTTCGCACAGCGGCAGCATCTCCCGTTCCTCCTCGCGATAGAGGAGGTTCAGATAATTCTGCATGGTCGCGAAACGGGTCCAGCCATTGATGTCGGCGACATGCAGCATGGTCGCGAATTGCCATGCATACATGGAAGAGGCGCCGATATAGCGGGCCTTGCCGGCCTTCACCACGTCGTGCAGCGCTTCCAATGTTTCCTCGATCGGCGTGTCCGGATCGAAGCGATGGATCTGGTAGAGATCGACATGATCGGTGCCGAGCCGCATCAGGCTCGCGTCGATTTCCTGCAGGATCGCCTTGCGGCTGAGGCCGGCGCCATTGGGGCCGGGCCGCATGCGGCCATGCACCTTGGTGGCGATCACCACCTCCTCGCGCCGCGCGAAATCCTTCAGCGCGCGTCCGATGATCTCTTCGGAACTGCCGTCGGAATAGACATTGGCGGTGTCGAAGAAATTGATGCCGGCCTCGATGGCCTGTTTCAGCAGCGGCCGGCTCGCTTGCTCGTCCAGCGTCCAGCTATGGTTGCCGCGCTGCGGTTCGCCATAGGTCATGCAGCCGAGGCACAGGCGCGAGACGTCGAGGCCGGTGCTGCCGAGTTTGACATATTCCATCATGCCACCTCAATCGCACAGGGCGCGGATGCGTTCCACCAGGTCGGCATTGATCTGTCGCGGCGCGTCGGACAGGCGGTTCTCGTGCCGGCGCGCGCCCGGCAGGCGGGCGCCTTCGATCGCGTCGAACCGCTCGAAAAAGGCTTCGCAATGCTCGGCCCAGCCGGGTCCGGCCAGCAACTCCGGCGATATGGCCAGCATGAACTCGCCGCCACGCGGCGGCCCGCCATCCTTATTGTCGGTTTCGCCGGCTTCGAAGCTGAACTGCTCCCCGACCGCGCCGGCCGCGAGCAATTCCACCATCAGCGCGATGGCCGAGCCCTTGTGGCCGCCGAAGGGCAGCAGCATGCCGGATGCGATCGCGCCCGGATCGTCGGTCAACCGGCCTTCGGCGTCCAGGCCGGTTCCGATCGGAACCTTGTGCCCGTCGCGCGCCGCGATCTGCACCTCCCCCATCGCCATGGCGGCGGTCGCCATGTCGAAGGCCATTGGCGGCTTGCCGGGCCGCGGCCAGGCGAAGGAGAGGGGGTTGGTGCCGAACAGCGCCTTGTTGCCCCCCGCCGGCGCCATGTAGGGCATGTAGCAGACGCAGGCCATGCCGATCAGGCCCTGTTCGGCGATCATCTCCGTTTCCGGCCACAAGGCGGCGAAGTGGTGGGTGTGGGTCGTCGCCATCACCGCCACGCCCAAGGTCTTGGCCGCCTCCGCCAGTGCCGGCACGCCGCGCTCGATCGCGAGCGGCGTGAAGCCATTGTCGCCATGGACGCTGACGATCGCCGGGGTCTTGAGGCTGACGCGTGGATTGGCCGATCCATTCACCTTGCCGCTGCGAAGCGCCGCGACATAGCCGGGAACGCGAAACAGGCCGTGCGAATGGGATCCGTCGCGCTCGGCGCCGACGACCGTCCGGACCAAAGCGGCCGTATTTTCGGCGTCGCAGCCATTTTGCGAGAAGGCCCGGGTCGCCAGTTCCTCCACTTGCTCCAATGTCAGGCCGACTGTGGTCACGGGCATCTCCTTGTTCATCGGGATTCGGCCGGTCGATGCGCGAAAGTCGGCGAAGAGGCAATTGCGCTCGCCCCGGCGATCATCTGCACATACAGAACAATATTGTATGTTCAGGGTCAATGGACCGCTGCGGCCGCGCCCCGGCGCGCTGCGGCGGAAGGTGCGGCGAAAAAAGTTGAAGAAAGCGATCTGAATCCCGCTTGTCAGTCCTGGACGGAGCCGTTAGACGGAGGCGATACATAAGTGTATTGTCATGGGCGAAGGCATATGGGACGGCTCAATTATTCCGGTTGGCGGGTGTTCCGCGAGGGCCTGCGCGGGCAGAAGGGCTGGGCGCAGGCCTGGCGCAATCCGGAACCGAAATCGCATTATGACGTGGTCGTCATCGGCGGCGGCGGCCACGGCCTCGCCACCGCTTATTATCTCGCCAAGACCCATGGCATCCGCAACGTCGCGGTGATCGAGCGCGGCTGGCTGGGCGGCGGCAATACGGGCCGCAACACCACGGTCATCCGCTCCAATTATTATTATCCGGCGAGCGCCGAGCTCTACGATCTGTCGTTGCGGCTGTATGAAGGCCTGGGCAAGGATCTGAACTATAATGTGATGGTCAGCCAGCGCGGCATGATCAATATCGCGCACAGCCGTCATGACATGGAGGTGGCGGCCCGCGCGGTCGGGGCGATGCGCTTGAACGGCATCGAGACGAAGATGCTGACGCCGGCCGAAATCCAGAAGCGGGCGCCGATCCTGGATTGCTCGCCGTATGCCCGCTTCCCGGTCTGGGGCGGCTATGTGCAGGAACGGGGCGGGACGGCGCGTCACGATGCGATCGCCTGGGGCTATGCGCGCGCCGCCGACGCGCTCGGCGTCGACATCATCCAGCAATGCGAAGTCACCGGTTTCCGCCGTGATGCCGGCGGCCGGGTGACCGGGGTCGAAACCAGCAAGGGCTTCATCGGCGCCGGCAAGGTCGGCATGGCGGTGGCGGGCCATAGCAGCGTCATCGCCGAACTGGCCGGCTTCCGGCTTCCGGTCACCTCCTATGCCTTGCAGGCCTTCGTCAGCGAGCCGGTGAAGCCGGTGCTCGACACGGTGCTGATGTCGATATCGAGCGGCCTCTATGTCAGCCAGTCGGACAAAGGCGGGCTGGTGCTCGGCGGCGGGCTCGATCTGTTTCCCTCTTATGCGCAGCGGGGCAATGTCCAGATCACCCGCGGCGTGCTCGGCGGCATGGCGGACCAGTTTCCGTCCCTCGGGCGCGTCCGCTTCGTCCGGCAATGGGCCGGCATCGTCGACGTCGTCCAGGATTCCAGCCCGATCCTCGGCGAAACGCCGATCCCCGGACTCTATATCAATTGCGGCTGGGGCACTGGCGGGTTCAAGGCGATCCCGGGCGGCGGCACGATGCTGGCCCATCATATCGCCACCGGCCGGCCGCATCGGATCGCCGAGCCGTTCGGCCTGAACCGCTTCAACACTGGCGCCCTGGTCGACGAAGCCGCCGGCGCCGGCATCGCGCACTGAACGGGGGAGACTGAGTCATGATGCTGATCGACTGCCCCTGGTGCGGTCCGCGCGAGCAGCTGGAATTTCGCTGCGGCGGCGAAAGCCACATCCAGCGGCCGGGTCCCGCGGAGGAGATTTCCGACGAGACCTGGGGTAATTATCTGTTCTTCAGGGACAATCCCAAAGGCGTGCATTTCGAACGCTGGCACCATCTCGGCGGTTGCGGCCTGTGGTTCAATGTCGCCCGCGACACGGTGACCCATCGAATATATGCGGTCTATCCTATGGACGCGCCCAAGCCCGCGATCGGGAAGGATTGATCATGTCCGGCACGCAACCCTTCCGCCTGGGCACGGGCGGATCGATCGATCGCTCGCGGCCGATCCGCTTCACCTTCGAAGGCAGGACGCTCACCGGTTTCGCCGGCGACACCCTGGCCTCGGCCTTGCTCGCCAATGGCGTCCGCCTCGCCGGCCGCTCGTTCAAATATCACCGGCCGCGCGGCCTGGTCGGCGCCGGCGTCGAGGAATCCAACGTCCTCGTCCAGCTGGGCGAAGGCGCGCGTTCGACGCCCAACGTCCAGGCGACCCAGATCCCGCTCTATGATGGCCTGGTGGCAAAGCCGGTCAATTGCTGGCCGAGCAGCAATTTCGACATTGGCGGCGTCAACAATCTGCTGTCGCGCTTCTTCTCGGCCGGCTTTTACTACAAGACCTTCATGTGGCCGACCTGGCACCTCTATGAAGGCTTCATCCGCCGCGCCGCCGGTCTCGGTAAGGTTTCGGAACAGGCCGATCCCGATCGCTACGAAAGCCGCTTCGCGCATTGCGACCTGCTGGTCGTCGGCGCCGGCCCGGCCGGCCTGGCCGCGGCGCGCGCCGCCGCGGCGTCCGGTGCGCGGGTGATCCTGGCCGAGCAGGACGAGGCCGTCGGCGGCGCCTTGCTGTGGAACCAGGCGGAGATTGACGGCAAGCCCGGCGCCGACTGGGCGCAGGCGGCCGCGGCCGAGATCGAAGCCGCGCCGGAGGCGAGGATCCTGCTCCGCACCACTGTCACCGGCTATCACGATCATAACAGCATCACGATGGTCGAACGGCTGAACGACGAAGCCGTCTGCGCGGCGGAGCCGGCGGCGGCGCGGGCGCGCGGCTGGGTCGTCCGGGCCAAACAGGTGGTGCTCGCCACCGGCGCGCTCGAACGCCCGCTCGTCTTCGCCGGCAATGACCGGCCGGGCGTGATGCTGGCCGGCGCGGTCCGCCACTATCTCGCCCGTTACGGCGTCATGGCCGGACGGCGCGCGATCGTCGCCACCAACAATGACGATGCCTATCGCACCGCCGTCGCGCTTCACGACGCCGGCGTCGAAGTCGCGGCGGTCGTGGACAGCCGCGGCGCGCCCGGCGGCAGCCTGGCGGCGGATCTCGCCGCCCGCTCCATACCCCATTTCGCCGGCGGCCATATCGAGGAGACCAGGGGCGCCAAGGCGGTGAAGGCGGCCTTCGTTCGCGGCGCCGACGGCCAGGGCCGCTGGATCGACTGCGATCTCGTCGCCATGTCGGGCGGCTATAATCCGACCGTGCATCTGTTCAGCCAGTCCGCCGGCAAGCTGCGCTTCGACGAGGCGCTGGCGGCTTTCGTTCCAGACGTCTCGGTCCAGGCGGAACGCAGCGCGGGCGCCTGCAACGGCGCTTATGCGACCGCCGGCGCGATCGCGCAGGGACATGAGGCCGGCATCGCCGCCGCCAGGGAGGCGGGCTTCACCGCTTCCGTCAAGGCGCCGAAGGCCGGCGTCGAGACTGCCGAAGCCGCGATCGGCCCGGGCTGGCGGGAGACCAGGGCGAAGGGCAAGGCCTTCGTCGATTTCCAGAACGACGTGACCGTCGACGATATCGCCTTGTCGGCGCGCGAGAATTTCGTCTCGATCGAACATCTGAAGCGCTACACCACGCTCGGCATGGCGCCCGATCAGGGCAAGACCTCCAATGTCAGCGCGCTGGCGATCATGGCGGCCTTGACCGGACGGACGATCGAGGAAACCGGCCATACCCGCTATCGCTTCCCCTACACGCCGCAGCCGTTCGGGGTGATGGCGGGGCGCAATCGCGGCGATCTCCACCGGCCGTTCCGGCGCATGCCCTGCCATGCCATCCATCAGGCGCTCGGCGCGACCTTCGAGGAATATGGCGGCTGGCTGCGGCCCGCTTATTATGGCCGGGCCGGAGAGACGCCGCATCAGGCCGAACAGCGCGAAGCGCTGGCGGTGCGCCAGTCGGTCGGCATCTTCGAAGGCTCGCCGCTCGGCAAGATCGAGGTGAAGGGCCCGGATGCGTCGCGCTTCCTCGATCTGTTCTACGCCAACACCATGTCGACCTTGAAGATCGGCAAGGTCCGCTACGGACTGATGCTGAACGAGATGGGCATCGTCATCGACGACGGCGTCGCGGCCCGGCTCGGCGAGGATCATTTTCTGGTCGGCACCACCAGCGGCGGCGCCGACAATATCGCCGCGGCGATGGAAGAATGGCTGCAATGCGAATGGCTGGACCTGCAGGTGACGGTGTCGCCGGTCTCGACCAGCTGGGGGGTCGTGACCTTGTCCGGCCCGCGGGCGCGCGACGTGATGCGCGCGGCCGGCACCGATGTCGATCTCGACGGCGCGGTCTTCCCGCATATGAGCTTCGTCAATGGCCGGGTGGCCGGCATCGACGCGCGCATCTTCCGGGTCAGCTATACCGGCGACACCTCCTATGAAATCAACGTGCCGACGCGCGAGACGGCCGCCCTGTGGCAAAAGCTCACCGAGGCGGGGAAGGGGCTTGGGCTGGGCATGACGCCGATCGGCATCGACGCCTGGATGCTGCTCCGCACCGAAAAAGGCTATCTCCACATCGGCGCGGACAGCGACGGCACCACCAACGCCATCGATCTCGGCTGGGGCCATGTCCTCAAGAAGAAGGTCGACTTCATCGGCAAGAGGAGCCTGCTGCGCGAGGCCGATCAAAGGCCGGATCGGCTCCAGTTCGTCGGCCTGAACATTGCGGATGGCGAGCCCGCGCTGCCGATCGGCGCGCATCTGGTCGTCGACAAGGACGGGCGCGAGATCAGCGAAGGCTATGTCACCTCGTCCGGCTACAGCCCGACCCTGGGCAAGGGGGTGGCGCTCGGCATGGTCCGAGGCGGCCGCGCGCGCAAAGGGGAAAAGGTGCGGATCCGCACCGAACAGGGTCTGAGGGACGCGGTGATCGCCGATCCCGGCCTGTTCGATCTGGCAGGGGAGAGGCTGAATGACTGAGTCCGGCTGGCGGGTCGAGGCGCCGGGCCTCGCCATCGAAACATTGCCGCCGACCCCGATCCACGTCCTGCGTGTCCGCGTCGCCGATCAGGCGGCGGTGCTGGCCGCGCGCACATTGGCCGATTTCCGCAAGATCGGGCCGAACCAGTCCGGCGGCGATGCGCCGCGCCTGGCGTGGATGGCGCCGGGCGAATGGACCGTGACCGGCGCCGAGCCCAAGCCGGCCTGGCTGAAGGCTTTGGCCAAATCGCCCAGCTTCAACGATGCCGATGTCAGCCACGGCCGCGTCCGCTTCGCCATTTCCGGCCCGCGCGCCCGCGATCTGCTCGCCAAGGGCTGTTCGCTCGATTTCCATCCGCGCGCGTTCGGCGCCGGCCGCTGCGCCAAGACCCTGTTCGCGCAGGTGCCGGTGCTGATCGACCAGATCAGCGACGCGCCGCTTTTCCATCTCTACGCCGATATCAGCCACGAGGCGCATCTGTCCGCCTGGCTGGTCGATGCCGCCGTGGAATTCCGCTTCGAAGGCAATCGCGCATGACCACGACGCCGCAATATCTGCTGACGCTGCGCTGTCCCGACCGCAAGGGCATCGTCGCGACGGTGACGACCCTGCTCGCGGACCAGGACCTGCTGATCGTCGAATCCCACCAGTTCGAGGATCATAATAGCGGCATGTTCTTCATGCGCGTCCTGTTCGCGCCGGAAAGCTGCGCGCCGATCGACCTGGACCGGCTGCGCGACCTGTTCCGCCCGATCGCCGAGCGGTTCGACATGGATTGGGCGTTCCGCGACGTGGCGGTGAAGCCGCGCGTGCTGCTCGCCGTCTCCAGATTCGGCCATTGCCTCTACGATCTGCTGCACCGCTGGCGCAGCGGCCATCTGCCGGTGGAGATTGTCGGCGTCGTTTCCAACCATGACGACATGCGCAGCTTCACCGAATGGAACAATTTGCCTTATCATCACCTGCCGATCGCCAAGGGGGAGAAGGCGGCGCAGGAGGCCAGGATCATGGCCTTGGTCGACGAACTGGACGTCGATCTGGTGGTGCTCGCCCGCTACATGCAGATATTGTCGCCGGAGCTTTGCGCCTTCCTCGACAAACGCTGCATCAACATCCACCACAGCTTCCTGCCCAGCTTCAAGGGCGCCAAGCCCTATCACCAGGCCCATGCCCGCGGCGTGAAGGTGATCGGCGCCACCGCCCATTATGTCACCACCGATTTGGACGAAGGCCCGATCATCGAACAGGATACCAAGCGCGTCACCCACAGCCGCTCCGCCGACGAGCTGGTGGCGATCGGCCAGGAAGTGGAATGTGCGGTGCTGGCGCGGGCGGTGCGCTGGCATGTCGAAGGCCGGGTGATGCTGAACGGCGATCGCACGATCGTCTTCGATTGACGGCACGGGACGATGGGGAAGGGCCTGGCGATTTGACGACGGCGACCAGCGCAGCGGCGGAAGCCAATGTCGGCCTGTCCACCGAGGATTGGCTGGACGTCGCCCGCGAAACCTTGATCCGCGAAGGGGTCGAGGCGGTGAAGATCGATCGGCTGGCCAAGGCCTGCGGCGTCACCCGCGGCGGCTTCTACTGGCGCTTCAAGAGCCGGGAGGATCTGCTCGATCAATTGCTGGAGGATTGGCGGCGCACCAATACGGCGCCGATGCTGGACGCGCTGAACGCCGCAGGAACGCCGCAGAAGCGCTTCGAAAATCTGATGGGCCTGTGGCTGGAAGAGCGAAGCTACCGGCCCGATTACGACACCGCCATCCGCAACTGGGCGCTCAAATCGCCGAAGGTCGCGGCGCTGGTGCGCGAAGTGGACGATATCCGGATCGCCGCCCTGCACCGCCTGTTCCTCGATGGCGGCTATGACGATGCCGAGGCCTTCATCCGCGCCCGCGTCACTTATTATCACCAGGTCGGTTATTACGCGATGGGCGTAAAGGAATCGAACCGCCGCCGCGAGGAGCTGCGGCCGCTTTATTATAGCGTCCTTACCGGATTCACGAACGGATAGGATCGGGGACGCGAAGCGATCCTGATCGTCCCAGGCATCGAACTCCTCCCACATGCGCCGTGCCAAATGGCTACTCAACAAGACCGTATCGGGTTAGATTGGACGACTTTCGGCGACAGCAACAGGAGCCACGGCGTGTCACTTCGAACGGAAATCATGCAGGCGGCGGAGGATATGCGGCAGTGGCGCCACCATCTCCATGCCCATCCGGAAATCGCCTATGAGGAAAGGGACACGGCCGATTATGTCGCATCGCTGCTGACGTCCTGGGGGATCGACGTGCATCGCGGCCTCGCCGTGACCGGCGTGGTGGGGACGCTCAAGGCCGGCAATGGCCGCCGCGCGATCGGGCTTCGCGCCGACATGGATGCGCTGCCGCTGCAGGAAATGAACGGATTCGACCATGTGTCGACCGTGCCGGGAAAGATGCATGCCTGCGGTCATGACGGCCATATGACGATGTTGCTGGGCGCGGCGCGGCACCTGGCGCGCACCCGCAATTTCGACGGCACGATCCAGTTCATCTTCCAGCCGGCGGAGGAGAATCTCGCCGGCGCCCGGCGGATGGTGGAGGAGGGGCTGTTCGATCTGTTCCCGGTCGATGCGGTGTTCGGCATGCACAATATGCCGGGGATCGAGGCCGGCAAGATCGTCGTCACCCCGGGGCGGATGATGGCCTCCTCCGACTTTTTCGAGATCGTCGTGACGGGCAAGGGCTCGCATGGCGCCTGGCCGCATCGCGGCGTCGACGTGATCGGCGTGGCCTCGGAAATCGTGCTCGCCTTCAACCATCTGAAAGCCAGGACGATCGATCCGATGGAGCCCGCCGTGATCAGCGTCACCAAGTTCAATGCCGGTTTCGCCACCAACGTCATGCCGGAAACCGCCACCATCGCCGGCTCGACCCGCGCCTTCCGCGAGGAGGTGCAGGATCATATGGAGGAAAGGATGCGGCGGATCGCGGAAGGCATTGCCGCCGCCCATGGCGCCGAAATCCAGTTCACCTATGAACGCCGCTATCCGCCGGTCGTCAACGATGTCGAGGAAAGCGCCTTCGCCGCCGCCGCCGCCGCCCGTGTGGTCGGCGAGGACAATGTGATCCATGACGAACCCCCCGCCATGGGCGCCGAGGATTTCGCCTGGATGCTGAAGGCGAAGAAGGGCTCCTATGTCTGGATCGGCAACGGCACCGGCCCCGAACGCGGCTGCATGCTCCACAACCCCCATTACGACTTCAACGACGACGTCGCCTCGATCGGCGCCGGCTATTGGGTGGAGCTGGCCGAAAGCTGGCTCAAGCCGGAATGAGCACCAATCGAGCCGATATTGCCGCTGAACTAGCCCCTATCCTTTAGGGGAGGGGTTGGGGTGGGGGATGTTTGCATTCTCGGGCTCGATGCACGGTATCCCCAATTTTCACCCGATGCAGACACTCTGAAAGCGACCCGTTGCGGACGCTGGTAAGGTAAGGCATCTTCGAACCATGTTCGACTGCAGAAACAATGGGAAGCCGCCGCTGGGACAGAGGATCGCGCACGCTTGCTTCCACTGTCGCAAGTCGTGGAAGCTCGAACCGGGCAGAACAGCGAGTTGTCCGCAGTGCAGCCGATCCCTCAGCGAGATGGGACGCTCCTTTAAAGCGCCGAAAATTAGCGACCTGAAACAATGGGAAAAGGTGCGGCGACTTTGGGAAAGCGGCTTTCGGTTCAGCAGTCTCGGCCACGCCGATGACGGTGAGAAGTTCCCGGAAAAGCTCAGTGACGTCGACGAATTCGTCAGGCGGAACCCGAGCCACCCATGGCGTGTACGCGCCTGAGCGCTTTTCCCTTCGGTCCGCATTCGACCCTAAGCGAACAAGAGCTTCATTATCTTGTCGGCTGCATCCTCAGGCTGAGTTTGGCCCGTATCGATCGTTAGTGCCGCCGCCGGCATTGCCTTTTCGCACCGTTTGAATTCGTCCTGAAACTGGCGAAGGATCTCGATCGAGCGGAGCTTCCCGAACGCCGCCCGATCCACATTAACCAGCCGACGTTCCTGTTCGCCCACATCGAGCGTCAGCGCGACAAAGACGACACGTCCTCCCGCTGCCTCGATCAATTCGACAACGCGCTCAGGAAAGCTCAGGGCGACCGTGGGCTCCGGCGCGAAGGTGAAGATCAACGATTGGCTGGCGCTTGCGGCCGCCCGAAACATATCCAGCCAGAACTGCTCGCGCAGTCGCGCGAACTCTGGCGTTCCGAACGGAAAGACCGCCGCAACCGCGTCTACGATGAGGTGGTTATGAAAGAGCGAGTAGCCGGTTCGAGCCGCGAGCGCTCGCGCGATGGTCAGCTTTCCCGCCGCGCCGGGACCGTGGATGAAGACGAGTTCCATGACCGTAGATTAAGCCAGGCGATGACCGCTTTCCACCCAAAGCTGCCATCAAGGGTCATCGCGAAAGCAGGTAGGACGACTTCATATCCTCGTATTCGTAGAAGCCCAGCCGACCGGGTATGCACGATACGAACGCGCCATTACCCATGCCGATGATTGCTTCCAGAGCCTCACCTAACGCCATTTCGCGTCCGTCCAAGTCGCTGTTGGCAGCCANTATGCACGATACGAACGCGCCATTACCCATGCCGATGATTGCTTCCAGAGCCTCACCTAACGCCATTTCGCGTCCGTCCAAGTCGCTGTTGGCAGCCAGAATGTAACTGGTGGATGGCGCCCCGCGCTTAAGCAACATGGCCTCTACCGGCCCAGAGAACGCCTTACTGCCGATAAGGTGTTGAGCGAAGCGAGGGTCAAGGCGCACTGAATGGTGTAGCAACTGCCGAACGTCGCCGCGGCGCTTCTCCCCCAGTTCGAGCAGGGATTCAAATCGCCGTTTGGTTGGCTCGGCAAGGAAGTCGAGAAAGCCGCGTTCGTGATCGTTCATGGGCCGATGGTGGCCTAGCCGCGAGCAGCAATCAATGATGTCCGCTTCCCACCGATTGTGGACGGCCAGGCGGACAGCAAGCGCACGCAATAGCCGCCGTCCGATTATGAAACGGCTTTTTTCGCGAGAAACAGACCGGACTCCTTCTGTACTTCCAAGGCCCCACCCTCTGCGGCAAAAGCGGATCGGATTGCTTCTTTGAAGGCCAGAAGTTGCTGGTCGTCTGCTTGGTTGCCCGGCGGGTAGGAGGTCAGGGCAAGGAATATGTCGTCCTGATTGGTCAACCTCAATCGGGCTGGATGAACATGGGATTCGATATTGCCAAACTGATCTTGCAGTCCCGTTCGAGCTTCAGCGAAACCAAATGCAGCCGCCGCCGGGTCGCAGGGCGTCCCCCCGAACGCCGCCGTGAGTTCGTGGAGCCTGCGCATGTTGTCGGCTCCGTTGGTCGTGACCCCGAGAAATCCTCCCGGTTTGAGAACGCGATGCATTTCGGCGATCGCCGCAGCCGGATCGCGAACATGATAGAGCATGTGCATGGCGATCACGCCATCGAAGCTCCCGTCCTCGAAGGGTAGAGAGGCCGCATCAGCTACCTGACCGGCCAAAGCTGCAAACGGCAAGGAAGCGCAGCGCTCCATTGCTTCGTCCACCATTCCGGTCGACAGGTCCGTGAGGGTAAGGCGGATTCCTTCCGGCAGGGCATCGACTGCGCCTTCCCAAAACCAGGCAGGTCCACAACCCACGTCCAGAATTCGGTCTCCATCCCTCATTGGGAGGCGGCTTGCCACCCAGGCAAACCACGGCTGATCCGATATGGTATATTTAGCGGCAAGGCGGGCTCTCGCTGCCAGTTTCTCGCTGGACCCATATTGTTTGGCATCTTCAATGATCAGCGACGTCATATGGCCCTCCTTAACCCAAAGGTCGCTTTCCACCCATTCCCGACGGACTGAAAGCGACCCGTTGCAGACATTAGCCAAGCAGCGATTCTGGGTCTTTCTTCATTCGCTCTATCAGGCTCGTGAAGCTTGTGGCTGCGGGAATACTGTCCGCAAGGCTCATGCCGATGAAGGGAACTATTACTACAGCATAGGGATGACATCTCGTGTCGAAAGCGAATCCTTCGCCGCCGCCGTTCGACCCAAATGCGATTAAGCCAGGAGCGTACTCGCCGACCTGATACTCCGAATTGAATCGTAGAAGGTCGGACGCTCTCCAGAGCACCACGTAGTGCTCCCCTATGAAGCCCTCACCACCATCATGTTCAGACAGAAATGCCTTGTAATCGTCAGGCAGTGGTTTGTGGAAGCCGATCTCCGCGGCGCTCATATCGTCCGGATCCGCTGGCGGGTGCGATTTGAACTCATGCAAGGGATCATCAGGGTCCACCATCACTATCTATTCTGGTTGACGTCCGCTTTCCATCCTGATCCGACGGTCTGGCTTCGACCGATTGTGTTGAAAAAGTCTGCTTTTGTCAT
>NZ_JAVUPU010000008.1:0-210228 GCF_032378825.1 Sphingosinicella rhizophila
GAGTTTTTCAACACAATCGACCCATTGCGGACATTAGGTGATTGGAGCACTCTGGCCGGATGCGCGGACTGGTCGTCGTTATCTGCATGACAGTAGCTGCTATCATCGGAGGCCTATGGTGGGCCGATGAGCGCTCGTTGAATGACAGTGAACGGGATCTTTTTGATCGGCTAGGGAGCGTCATTGGAAAAAGCGCCCCGTCTTCATCTCGCATCATGAGTGCGTTCGAGCTGCCAGCCAAATGTAAAGAATTGACATGCTTTTTTAGGTATCCGGAGTTTCGTAGCCCCAGTTCCCCGGCCGGGAATCTCCGCCCCGATCAAGACGGATTAGTTTTCGTGCTAGAAAAGGCTCAGGGGGAGTGCATTCGTCTCGATAAGGCCAGGAGCCGATTCGGTCCAGGCGAGGTCGTGCAGGCATGCGCTCATGGAGGGTGCTGGTACTTGGAGGCTCAGCATGACTGGGGCATATTGGCGTTCGGGATCGAGCAGCGAGACGCGACGTGTATAAGCTCGGTCGTGATAAACAGTCTGCCGTATCAGCGTCGCAAGAACGTCATGTGATAGGCCATTCCTGTTGCCCGCTTTCCACCCTTTGTGGACATTAGCCATCTTCGGGAGGGAGCGTTTGGCTGGAGGCGTAAGCCGCCACTATCTCGACTTCCTTCGCTTCCGTCGCGACGTGCACAATCACAGTGTCGCCCAGTTCGATGTGCGGGTGGAACGCGTTTTGACCCGCAAACCACATTGCCTCTGACAGCGGTTCGCCAGCGTGCCAAGTCGTCATGACGAACCTGTCATCTGGAATATCACCGAAGTCGAACTCTTCAAGGTTGGTCCAGTCCACGGTGTCGTGCCAGTTTTCACATTCAACACCCCAAGCGACCAAGTAGAGGCATCCGCTCTTTAACAGCCAGTGAGCAATGCGATTACGCCACTCCTGTGCGACCTCAACTTCCGAGATAATCAACGCACGAAACGCACCGCACCGTAGCTCGGGGGGATGTTGGTCCGGCGACAAATGAAGATACGTTAGTCCCATGAAGTAAAGCTTACGGAGAATGTTCCCAGCGGCAATGGCAATGTCCGGTTTCACTCGTTCGAGACATTCCCTGGCGTCACAGCTCCCCACTTGGCCAAACTCTGTTCGTGGACCTTTGAGCTGCTGCCGGTCTGATGGACGCTGAGATAGGCTACGCTACCTCAGACTGTTTCTCGAAGTCGATGGGGCTGAGGTACCCCAAGGTCGAGTGCCGGCGCCTCGGATTGTAGAAGCGCTCGATATAGTCGAACACATCGGCCTGGGCCTGGTCGCGTGTGCGATAGACCTTTCTGGCGACGCGCTCGGTCTTGAGCGAGGAGAAGAAGCTCTCCATCGCCGCATTGTCCCAGACGTTGCCGGAGCGGCTCATCGAGCAGGTGACGCCGTTATCGGCCATCAGCCGCTGGAACTGCTCGCTCGTATATTGGCTACCCTGGTCCGAGTGATGCAACAGGGCATCGGGCTTGCCNCCCTGAGCCTCGACGCCGCCGACACGGACTCGCGCAAGGGCATCTGCCGGTTGTTGACGGCGACCCGCCCCGACACCCCCGAAGCACGAGCCGCCTGCGGCCATTGAGGCGCGCGGGGGTAAGGCGCTCCTCGTCGGGGCAGGCACCCGAAGGCTCGATCCGTTCAAAATTGAGTAGCTAGACCTTGGCCCGTTAGAGAACATAGTCGAGCCATTGCAGACCTTAGCCGGGCAGTAGGATAGTGGGGATGACAAGCGCCGTTCACTCCTGGAAGCAGATTGGGCGGGCCTTCATTTGGCAATACCCGCTGCACAAGAAGAAGCACCGAGGTTGGCACTTTACCTGTGACGATGCCGCTTGCGACAGTCTCACCATGCTCATGGAAGCCATGCGGACCGAGGGTGCGCCGAGTAAGCGCAGCATTTCGCTAGCCCGCGTAACGCCCGAGGTGTGGGCGGTCCCTAACTTCGGCGCGCCACTTCGAGAGAGCTATCAAACGATGGTACTCGAATACGACCCGAACTTTAGTGATTTGCGTCTGAATGAGGACGAGGGTCGCCTTTGGCTTCATGTCGGGGATGCGAGCGCGACCACGCTGGTTAAGGCTCTGGCAGATTTGAAGGCAGGAGGCGGAGACTATTCCCTGCCGTCGAAGGACACGGACGCCCCACCAATCTGGATTTGGTGGATGCTACGGTCGAAACAGTAGTATCCTGGTCGCCGCAACACAGCTTCCAACACCGCCTACCCGATCGACAGCGCCCGACAAGACCTCCACGCATCACCTGTCCCCCGACGGGATCAGGCCCCGCGCCGACCTGGCGATCCGCCGGAGCGGTTCGGTGAATCTCCATGATCTGCTCCGGACGATCGCGTCGAAATCCCTCCTTGCCTCCTGGCGGATCCGTTCCTCCTGCGCGCGCGCCCTATCCTGTGCCGCGACGGCGAAGCGGAGCAGGGCGTCCCGGTGCAATTCCTCGGCGGGCCATTTCAAGGCCGCGGGGGCAGGGGCGAACCGGTCGTCGATCGCGCCCGCGCGGAAGAAGGCCAGCGGCCGTTCGGTACAGGTCAGCACGATCAGGCCGCCATCGGGTGAAATGTCGATCCCCTTGGGGCCGCCTTCGACATGATTGTAATTGCCGCGATCATAGGTGGCGTCGTCCATGATCGGGATCGACCTTGCGGGCCGCTGCCGATCGCACCAGCCATCGTCGCCGCTATCGAAGACGTGGAGCAAGGGCGCTCCCGCGTCCGCGACCAGCAGCGAAGCTTCGTCGGGCGTGAACTTCAAGCCGTGGGGATAGCGAATGCCGTGGAGCGTCGCGTCGGGCGCGCGGCTCGGACACAGATGCCTGTCGTTGCGGTAGAGGAGCACGGCCTGCGCTTCATGATTGCTGACGGCGATCCAGCGGCCGGACGCGCTGTGCGCGACACCGTCGGGCAGTCTCAATCCCTCCATCAGCAGGATCTCGCTCGAAAGAGCGGAATAACCAGCCCGGCCGTCGAGCAGGTGGCGCGACAGGGTGTTCGCATAATTGTTGCAGACCAGCAGCTCCACCAGCCCACCGCCCAGGCCGATGGCCGATACCGATCCGGGCGTGTGGATCGGCGCATGCGCCGCGCTTGCCAGCACGGCCGTGGGTTCGAGCCCAACCGGGGAAACCGGATGCCCGCGCGGCGGGACTTCGAACAGCACGATCCCGCCCGCCCTGTTCGCCACGACGAGCATGCGGTCGTCGATCCAGCAAAGGCCGTGCGGATGCGCCAGATGGTGTGAATGGGCTTCGACGCAATGGCTCACAGCCAGCTGCTCTGGCAATTTTTCCGGAAACTCTCCTGCCTGCCGGTCGAGGTCGAGAAGCAGGATCCTGTTTTCCAACAGGCCGGCGATCGCGATCCGGTCGCCGGATGGCGAGAAGCCTATGTCTTCGGTGCGCCCGATCCGGGACAGCGCGTCGCGGACCAGCGGCGGCGCGGAAAAATCGATCTCCATTGTCCGGATTGCTACCCCATCTCGTTCAAGGCGAAAGCTTCGAGCGGCCTGCTTCCCTGCGATGGATTTGCCCAACATGCCGCGCGCTTACGGGGAAGGGGCGAACAGGCCCTGGCGCGCATGCCACCTGGCGCTTCGATCCCGAACCGCAGTGGCCGCGAGAGGGCGTCGATCCCCGCATCGTGACTCGCACCTTGTACCGGGCGGAAGTTCCGGCGGGGGCCGGCCGATCGGCTTCTGCCGGAGGGACTCGGTGCGGTCATGCTCCGGACCGGAAGCGCCCGGATTTCGGCATGGTCGTTTCGCCGCCGCATCGACGCGCGTCCGATTGACCATATCCGCATCGGTCTGCCGCAGAAGGCACTCCCATTAACCATATCCCGCCCCGCATGGCCGAAGTCGTTCATCTGCGCGAAAGCTTTGGCTCAACACGTCAGCCAGTTCCACGGCGGCCAGGTGAAGCGACATATCGCGCATCTGTTGACGTCGCTTGGAGGGGTTCCGGCAGCCGGTCACAAGGGTGGCGGTCGGACGAAAAGCTGCAATCACGCAGGCCCGACCAGACGAGTTCGAAGGATTAATATAGTGACTATCATTGCCAAAAGTCCAGCAATTTCCGTATTCCTCGCCATGCTTGCCGGGACGGCCTCGGTCGCCCTCGCCGCGCAGCCGCAGGACCAGTCCCAAGCAGATATGTCTCAGGCCGATATGTCCCAGGCCGATGTGTCGGCGACCGTCTATGCCGCGTCTCTCCCGGATCCGGCCGACATGACCGAAGGGCCCGAGATCGAAGGCATCATCTCCGCGCGCCACGACGGCCGGATGCAGGTGACCACCGCCGACGGCGCCGAAACCATGCTGTTCCTGACGGACGCCACGACCATCAAGTCCAGCGGCGGTTTCCTCGGCCTCGACCGCGACAGGCTCGCCCCGGATCAGCTGCTCAACGGCCTCCCGGTCAAGGTCGAGACCTTGCAGGCGGGCGATATCCTGGTGGCGCGCCGGATCGATCTCAAGAACAAGGATCTCAGGACCGCGTCCATGATCCGCACCGGCACCGACCAGCGCTTCGCCCAACAGACGGCGGCAACGGAAGCGCTGCGCGGCCGCGTGGGCGATCTCGATCAATATAATGTCAAAGCCACGACGAACGTGAACTTCGACACCGGCAAGGCGGTGCTGTCCGCCGAGGCGAAGCAGGAGCTCTGCGCGACGGCGGCCACGGCCGACGGGATGGAGAATGCTTTGTTGCTCGTCGTCGGCTATACCGACGCCACCGGACCCCAGGAATTCAACCAGGTGCTGAGCGAAAGGCGCGCCGGCAGCGTCGTCAACCATCTCCAGCAGGCCTGCGGCTGGAAACCCTATCGCATGCTGACCCCGACCGGCATGGCCGAGGCGGACCCGGTGGCGGACAATGAAACCTTCGAAGGCAAATCGCAAAATCGCCGCGTCGCGGTGAATATCCTGGTCAGCAAGGGCCTGGACGGCATCTGAGGCGTGCGGGGCGGGGTGGGCTTTGCCCACCCCGTTACGTCCTGGTGAATCGATCCTAGCCCCTCCGCCTTCAGGGGAGGGGTTGGGGTGGGGGTTGTAGTTCAATCAAAGCCGTCATTTGCAAGGCGTGGTCACGCTTCAGCATGAAAACAGGCTTCTGCTGAAACATTTGCGCGACAGGATCATTGGTTCGGAGAGCAGGCAGGGAAGGACTGCCATGTCCGACGACCAGAACAAGGATGATGGAAGCCGCGGCGGCATGAGCATGTACGTGCGCTTCATGGCGATGATCGCCACGAGCACGATCGTGATGTTCGCGCTCATGTATGTGAATACTTATAACATAGATCATGTTTTCTGGAGCGAGACGCGCTTCTGGATGGCCTTTGTCATGGGCGCGGCGATGATGGTCGTGATGCTCCTTTTCATGTGGAGCATGTACAAGAGCAACACGAAGAACTTCATCATCCTGGGCACGGCCGCCATGGTCTTCGCGCTCGGCCTATGGCTGGTGCGCAGCCAGACGACGATCACGGACACCGAATATATGGCTGCGATGATCCCCCATCATTCGATCGCCATCATGACCAGCGAGCGCGCGCACATCCGCGATCCTCGCGTGCGCAAGCTGGCGCACGATATCATCCTCGCCCAGCGGCGCGAGATCGCCCAGATGCGCTACCTGATCGACGACATCCGCAAGAACGGGGTGCGCATGACCGAGCGGGTGCCGGAGGAGGCGCAGCGATGAGGAGGCTGCAGGTCCTTTGCTTGCTGTCCATCCTCGTGGCGCTTTCCGGGTGCAACCGCAACGCATCGTCGGGCAACGACCGCGAAGCGCGGCTCGACGCCGTGCCCACCGCTTCTCCCAGGATGGGAGCAGCCGCCGCGCTTCAGAACGTCGCCCCCGAAGCGATCAAGCCGGAAACCATGTCCCAGGCGGACATCGCGTCCTTGGGTGGCCTGGCCGGAAAGTGCGCTCTCCGGCTCACCGAAGTCGCCCACCCGACATTCATCTACCAGGAGGGCCGAAGCGGCGCCATCAAGCTCAACGGCAAGCTCATCATGCTTCCGTCGACGCGGGACGATCGCTTCGCCGAGGACGGCCTCAGCGTCACGCTTTCTCCCAAGGGTGAGCGAGGAGACGCGGGATTGCGGGGCATCGACATGATCATCGTCTTGCCGGGGGCGAAGGACGAACTCGGATATTCGGGGTTCGTCGACTGCCGCGAGGGAGACGCGAAATGACCTCCACCGTCAAACATGTGCTGATCGGCGCAGTCGGCGCGCTTCTGCTGCTGCTTCTCGTCGGTCTGGCTGTCATACTGTCGGGCGGATATGATGTTGCCGCGACCGAGAGGCACACCAGCTTGGGGGCGTGGGCGCTCGACACCAACTTCAGGAATTCGATTCAGGGACATGCGGAAGATGTGACCGCGCCCGAACTGACACCGGCAATGGTCTCGGCCGGGGCCCCGGAATATAAGGCGATGTGTGCCCATTGTCATGGCGGGGTCGGAGAGAGCCGCGCCGAATGGGCGGAAGGAATGCGCCCCAAGCCGCCTGCTCTCGCCGCCGCCGCCAGGGAGTGGAGCGCCGCGGAGATCTTCTGGCTGGTCAAGCATGGCGCGAAGATGACCGGCATGCCGGCTTTCGGGCCGACCCACGAGGACCGCAAGATCTGGCACATCGCCGCCTTCGTCAAAGCCATGCCGGAAATGACCCGGGACCAATATGCCGGTTACCGCGCCGAACATGGCGAAGACGCTCACAGTCACGCTGGGGACGGCGGGGCGTCCGCTCCGGAGCATTGAAGGGCCGGTCGAACCGATTGATCGCTGCCGGACAATGCCCTCCGGGCCTATAGATCATTCGCCCTGTCATTCGGAAGCACGATCACAGCTTCCTCCTCGTCGATCATCAGCAGACGTGGTGGCTGCGGCAGGCGCAGCTCCGCCGCCATGGCGTCTTCCGCATCGCGCAGCTCGCGCGCAGCCAGCTTCAGGCGCCGGCGGACGAGGGGCTTCAGGTCCGTGAACCGGTGCTGATCGTGCCGGCGCGTCAGCATTCGCTCGATCCAGTGCATCATCCTCACCATCCGGCTCGATGGAAAGGAAGAATGAGGAAGGCCACAGCCTGGATCAGGAGCGACAAGAGGATGAGACGCAAGGCCCAGGTCCGCCGTCGGGCGCTGTCCGTATTGCCTCTCAGATACTGTTCATAGGCAACGGCGTAGCTGGCGACCAGCAGTCCGCGGATGCGAGCCTCGGCGTCGGCCTCCCCATCTTCTTCCGCATGGTCGAGCAGGTCCGGAACGCGAGGGGGATCATGATAGACGAACAGCCATTCCGACATCACGACCTGGTAGGCCGAGGTGAACAGGGCAAGCACGGCCGCCGTCTCGAGCAAGATCAATGTCAGGGCAGACCATTGCCGCCAATGCTCGACATCCATCTGGACCGAGAGGCTGCTGAGCGCGAACACGGCGAAGGAGATGGCCGCCACGGGCGTGCTGAGGCTGGCGCGCATGCTTTCACGCCGGGACCGTTCACTGAGGAAGAGATTCCGGGCATGCTCCAGATGAAGTTCGGAGATATGCGTCATGACGCGGATCTGCTCATCATTCTATCCGCCGCGCGTGACGAAATCGAGCGTAGCGGTTCAGGAGGTCGTTGATGAGCTGGTCGAGGTCATAGCCCGTCACGTCGTGAGATTGATCGCTGTTCGAGGAGGAGGCCACGGCGCGATAATGCAGGCGCTCCGAATCCTGCGCTCTGCGCGTCTCTGCCCAGACGAAGCTCGGTGCCCGGAAGCTGCGCATGCGGATCGTGTAATGATACGCCCCGCGTGCGGCGTGGGGAACGATGAGGGCGAGCCGGTCTTCTTCCTGCTCGACAGCCGGTGTCAGGCCGCGCGCGCGCATCTGGTCCGCGACCGCGTCGAGCGCCTTCCGGGCGGTGCCGCCCAGGAAGTCGGCGACTTCTTCCCGTTCATGATAGCGCAGAATGCTGCCGAGCCGCTGCTGCCACCCCACTTCGTCGTCGGCGCTCGCAATATCGGCTTCCGAAATATCGATCGGGCTACCCTTGCTCTCCATTTGAAGCGCACGAAGCAGGCCATAGCAGACGAAGATCATGACGAGCGTGAATGGCAGGGCGCTGGCGATCGCCGCGGTCTGCAGCGCTTGAAGCCCGCCGGCGAGCAAAAGCACGGCCGCCACGACGCCAGCCGTGACGGCCCAGAAGACACGCTGCCAGACCGGCGAATCCGGAGCATCCCCGGACGTGATCGTATCGATTACCAGCGCACCTGAATCCGCCGACGTGACGAAGAAGGTGATGACCAGCAGTGTCGCCATTCCCGATGCGATGAACGAAAGCGGCAGATTCTCGAGCGTCTCGAACAGCGCCACCGGCATGTTGTTCACGGCCACCGCGGCAATGTCGGCGGCGCCGCTCAGGTCCATCTGGATTGCGGTGTTCCCGAAGACCGTCATCCAGAGGAAAGTGAAGAGCGACGGTACCAGCAGCACGCCCGTGACAAATTCACGGATCGTGCGACCCCGCGAAATGCGGGCGATGAACATGCCCACGAAGGGTGACCATGAGATCCACCAGCCCCAGTAGAACAGCGTCCAGTCGCCGAACCAGGCGTTCGGCTCATAGGCGTACATGCGAAAGGTGCGCTGAACGAGACTGCCGAGATAGGCGCCGACATTCTGCACATAGGCCTGCAACAGGAACACGGTCGAGCCGGCGATCAGTACGAAGAGGAGCAACCCCACTGCCAGGATGATGTTGAGTTCCGACAGTCGCTTGATGCCCTTGTCGAGCCCCGCGACGGCCGAGAGCGTAGCCATGCCGGTGATGACGGCGATCAGCACGATCTGAACCGTTGCATTCGTTGGCATTCCGAACAAATGCGCGAAGCCGGCATTGACCTGCAGGACCCCGAAGCCGAGCGAGGTCGCCACGCCGAACATCGTGCCGATCACTGCAAAGATGTCGATCGCATGGCCGATCGGACCGTGGATGCGCTTGCCGATCAGCGGATAAAGCGAGGAGCGGATGGTGAGCGGCAGGCCGCGGCGGAAAGCGAAATAGGCCAGCGCCAGCCCCACCACGATGTAGATCGCCCAGGCGTGCAGTCCCCAGTGGAAGAAGGTCAGCACCATGGCCTGACGTGCGGATTCGATCGTGCGGCCCTCGCCGACGGGCGGCTGGGCATAGTGCTGAATGGGCTCGGCGACACCGAAGAATAGCAGGCCGATGCCCATGCCTGCGCTGAACAGCATCGCGAACCAGGACAGGTAGCCATATTCTGGCTCGCAATCGTCCGGCCCCAGCTTCACATCGCCGTAGCGGCTCATCATCAGAAAAAGCACGAACAGCAGGAAACCTGCGACGGCCACGACGTAGAACCACCCGAAATCGACGATGATGAGTGCCTGAGTGGCGGCAAACAGCCCCTCCGCTTGCTCTGCGAAAAGCGAGCCGAACAGCACGAAGCCGAGGATCAGAGCCGCCGACACGAAGAAGACCGGCGGGTTGACCTGCATCCTCCATCCGTCCCGGGGTGCTGCGGGTATTGGCGTGGGGTCGATCTTTGCCTCCTGCCGATCACGGTGAATCAATGCGCCGTCCCAAGCAACGTGCCGGAACGGCGAGAGTTGCCAATCTTGCGTTGGCCTTCGAAGGCAGATCGCAAAATCGCCGCGCCGCGGTGAATATCCTGGTCAGCAAGGGGCTGGATGGCATCTGGGGCGTGCAGGGGGGCGTAACCGGCGGCTCGCAACGCGTCTTGTAAAGGCATGGTGACGAGAAGATCGTCCTCGGCCAACATGATGGCGATGGCCGCTTACAAACCCTGCGCCGACTGTCAGGCGCCCATTCGGTTGTCGGTTGCCCATGAACTCGTCTCGTGACCGACGCTGATCGCAGAGCGCGGAACGCCGGATGGGCCGTCGCTCTCCGTGCTTGAAATTATCTGCGACGACAGGATCGAGCAAATACATGCCTCCCTGGCGTCTTCCGCATGCTTGAAGGCCATCACCGCCGCGAAAGGAACTTCGCTGATCGGCCGTCCTTCATCATCGGCCAGAATGATCGACTGCCGAAGATCAATCGCACCCTCGATCACGTCCGCCGCAAGCAGGTGCCGCGCGATACGCCTGCATTCCGCGAGAGCCTGGTCCAACGTGTCGTGGTCCGCTCCCTCCTCATCGAGCAGAAGCTCCTCCCGGCCTCGAAGATGAAACAGGAAATGGGGCATAACCTATGTTAACCTCCTGAACTGAAAAGGTTTTGTAGATCAGCCGCCTTCGCTTTGCGAAGGGTCCAAGATTGGCCTAACATCGGTCAGGCCATGGGAGAGTCCAATATTGGACCCTTCTGCGAACGTGCCGAACAGCTAAACCATTCACCACGTTCAACTTTATTGTGTCGCCCCGGCATCGATTCACAACCGCCGCCTAGGGTAGGACATACCGTCGGGGATGAGGAACGAGCAAATAATGTTCGTAGATTGCTTGCACTGCCCCTTGCGATTGTCTGCCGCTTTTCGCGATATGTCGCACGACGAGCTTCAGTTCGTGCGCGCCATCAAGACGGGCGAGCGGCTCATACCCGCTCGGGCCAATATCATGGCCGAAGACGATCCCGATCCTGGGATTTCCACCATCTTTTCGGGCTGGGCCATTCGCTACAAGACGATCGGCCATGGCCGGCGTCAGGTGCTCGACATCCTGCTCCCCGGCGACCTGATCGGCCTTCAGTCGGAGATGACGGGCAAGATGCGACATTCGATACGGGCCGTGACGGAGGTTAGAGTCTGCAGCCTGAACAGCGCACGCTTTCACGACATGTTCACGGTCCAGCCGGCTTTGTCCGAGGCGCTCGTGGCGACGCTGCTCGTCGAAGAGCATCGTGCGGATACGCGCCTGCTTCTTCTGGGGCAGCAACGGCCGACGGAGCGTTTGGGCTGGTTCCTGCTGGAGCTTCGTGAGCGTCTCCAGCGACGTGGCGAGATGGTGGACGAAGGGTTTGATCTTCCTCTTTCCTATGAACAGCTTTCCGACACGATCGGCGTGTCGCGATCGCAGATCGGCGCCAGCTTGCGGGATATGAAATCACGCGGATGGGCGCGCCTCCAGGATCGAAGGCTGACCTTTGTGGACGCTGCCAAGATGACTCGCGAGTGCGAATATTCGGAACTTCCAGATCCTTCCACGAGAACATTGATCTAGGATCCGGACCCTGGCAGCCTGCTGAAACATCCCGCAATCCAGCGAGGTCTTCATGGCCTTCGGCGGTTTGGCGGGGTCGGCCGTGAAAAGTCCGCAGCGCTTGCCTGCAACTCAGGACATGGCCGTGCGTCTCCGCGACCGGCGATTTCGAACGCGACGCTGCTAAAACACCCATCCGGGCGCGCTCCGGCGCCCCGGAAAGGAGGGCCTCAGCCTGCCGCCAGCTTGACCATGATCGGCAATTTTGTTCTACCTCCGATACCTGAGAAACTGGGCGACTTCATGAATGCGCTCGAAGCGAATTTCAGCATTGCCGAATTTTCCGAAGGGATGCAGCAGTCGAAGGACTTTTCGGAACGCTGGGACAGCCTGGTGAAGCATCTTGGTGCCTATGGCGCTGACCAGATCAATTACGGTGTCCTCGATAACATAAGCTTCAAGATGGCCGAGGCGCCTGTCACCTTCATTTCGACGATGGATCCGGAATGGATCGGATATTATGGCGAGAGCCGGTTCGACCTGCATGATCCGCATGTCAATTTCGTACGTCAGGGACGGCTGGCGCCATATAGATGGAGCGAGGAAATTCTGCCGCGCATCGATGATGATCTCGCGCGAGATGTCGTCGTGCAGACGGTCGATGCGGGCCTGCGGTCGCAGATCAACATGATTGCGCCCGACCCGTTGGGAATATCCAGCCCCATTGGAGGCATGACGATCGGCTCCTCGTTGCGATCCCGGGAGTTTTTCGGATGTGTTGGCGGTGGGGATCTGATGCTGGTGACAGCCGCATCGATCTTCCATCATCATTCCATCGGTGAGATGCGGCGGCAGCAGGTCGGTGCGAGGCCGCTCTCGACGCGCGAACGGGACTGCATGTCCTACATCGCCCTGGGGCTGAGAATAACAGGGATCGCGGACAAGATGGGGCTGAACGCGGTGACCGTGGAAATGCATCTGCGAAATGCCCGGAAGAAGCTTCGTGCGAAGACCACGCCGCAGGCCATCGCCCGTGCGATGATGTTCGGCGACATCGCACTCTGAGGTGAATGTCGATGGCCGGCCCTCCGACAATGACCAATGCGCTGAACGGCTTCCTCGAGGCGCTGCAGGCAGCTGACGGCCTCGACATGAAATGGGGGCGTTTGACGGAATTCATGGGCGGATATGGCGCCGATGTGATCAACTATGCGGTATTGAATGTGCTGGAGGTTTCCCGAGAGGAAGCATCGGTCACCCAGTTTTCGAACATGTCTTCCGAATGGATCGACTATTATCTCGATCAACGCATGGACTTGTCCGATCCCCATGTGCGTTACGTTCGCCGGGGTGGCATGGCGCCCTATCGGTGGAACGAGCAGCGCACCATCGCGCTGACGAGCGACGACGAACGAAAGGTCCTCCTGCTCGCCAAGGAAGCCGGCTTGCGTTCCCAGATCAGCATGGTTGCACCAGATCCACTGGGATTGGCGGACCCGATCGGAGGAATGACGATCGGCTCGTCGTTGAAAGGCGGCGAATATTTCCGTGCCGTGACCCGGAAGGAAGATATGCTCGTCGCGGCCGCCATGTTGTTTCACAATCATGCGATCGGCGAAATCGGCAGGCAGCAGGTCGGCGCAAGGCCGCTGACCGATCGCGAACGGGATTGCATTGCCTATGTCGCATCCGGGTTGAGGACGGCACGGATTGCCGAGAGGCTGGGCGTGAGCGAAGTGACCGTCGAAATGCACCTGCAGAACGTCCGGAAGAAACTACGCGCCAGGACCACCCCGCAGGCGGTTGCCCGCGCCATGATCTTCGGCGATATCAGCTTGTGACCATCCTCCAGAGCGCGCTGCGTTAGACGTGACGCAATTCGCACGCTCTAAACCTTTGTCATCGCATCGTGAAAAGCTGAAAGCCGGTACCCGCTTTTCAGCACGATGCTTTAGCCGTAAGGGCTGATGGCCCCCTTTCGTATGGCGATGGCGACGGCTTCGGCGGTAGTGGAGGCGCCTAATTTGGCGCGCACATTCTTGAGGTGAAGTTCCACCGTCACGGGAGCGATCAGCAGGGCAGAGGCTATGGCTTGCACGCGCTTTCCACGCGCTATCCCTTCGAGACATTCCCGTTCTCGAGCAGAAAGTATCGGTTGATCAAGCATAGAAGTTTCGCGAGTTCCAGAAGGTAGGCCGGAAGGCAGGAAAAGTTCCCCAGCCCGGCCGGTTGATATGCCGGGGCAGGGCGGCCCGTTCCACCTATGGATATCCATAGATTGTCGCACGCGATCTACCTTCGCTAATGCCCCATAATCAAAGGAAATCGCGCTTGCGGGTTGGCGCGCAAGGCTTGCCTTTCAGTGGGGGACGACATGAATCGGTTTCGTAATAGGTCGCGTCGCGCGGTCGTGGCGGGAATTAGCATCTATGCGCTGTCAGTCGCCCAATCTGCAATGGCTCAGTCGACATGCGGCGACGGCAGTCCAGGTCCGGTCTGCCAGATCACCAACACCGGTGCGAGCGGTCCGATCGTCGGGACGGCGGGGACGGCGACGATCATCACCAATAGCGGTTCGATCACCGGATCGCCTGCGATCGGCCAGGGTCAATCCGTCGCGCTCTACATCGACAACCAGGAAAATGGCACGATCGAAGGTGCTGTCGAAGGCAATTCGCTGTTCCTTTTCGGTGTCCGCAATGCCGGAGAAATCAACGGCTCGGTCGTGGTCAACGATACTTCTCCGAACGTCTTCACGGGCAAGGCGATTTACTACATCGCCGATGGCGGGACCGTGGACGGCGCGGTCCAGCTTGGCACGACCGGCTATACTACGGCGAATTTCATACAGCGCGGCGTCGATGATGGCGTGTCGGGGAGCATTACCGCCGGCAGCGGTCTCGACATCTATACGAAGAGCTATGCCGCGACCCAGTCGGTCGAACTGGGGCAATATTCCCTTCCGGCGACCTTCGAACTCGAAGGCTATGAGATCCTCGGAGAGACTAACACCCTGACGCTCACCGGGACAGGCGAAACGATCGTCCTGATGGGCGACGGCCATGTCGTGAACGAGGCCGAGATCAACCTTGTCGACACGACGAATGTCTATCCCGTCGAGGTCGTGCCGGCAGCGGTTTCGACCTACAATATGCAGTTTGCGACCTATCAGCGGCAGAACCCGCCACAAGGCCAGCCGGGCTTATATGCCATTCCGGTCGGCAATGAGCTTGCGAGCTTCACGAATGATGGCGTGATCAACGGAGATGTGCGGGTGGCGACCGCCAGCTTCACCAATAATGGCGAGGTGAATCTCCTCAGCCATGCGCCGGGCACGGTCATTCGCAGCGCGGCCGACCAGGATTTCCTGTTCCGCAACAATGGCTCGATCGTCATGACCGACAACGGCGCGCGACTTGCCCAAGCCGCTATCGAGGACGAGTTCGAAGGTGGAACATTTGGCGCCGTCCGCCTGACGACGGCCGTGGATGCCACGGGACTGAACGGGGTCGTGATCGAGAATGGCGAAAATGGCCTGATCTCGGGCGGTCTGCACTTCGCCGGCGTCGCCTCGGATTTCACCTTCACCAATGATGGTGAAATCGAGATCGGCGACAATCCATTCGAGATCGACCGCGCGGTCGCGATCGATCTCGGCAATTTCGAGGTCGCGCAGAACCCCGCCTTGCGCGAAGACGCCGTTGCCGACAGCGTGACCATCACCAACAATGGCACGCTCGACGGCGGCATCGAGGCCGAAGTCACGACCCGCACGCTCAGTTTCACCAATAACGGTCATATCAACGCGGATGTGACCGATGCGCAGGCGGCGGCCGTCGAGCTGGCGACCGACGATTGGGCGGACACGCCGGGCGGTGCGGACGTGAATGATGCGGAGAGCGTCACTTTCCTGAACAGCGCCAGCGGCACGATCGACGGATCGGTCGAGCTGGAAGCCAAGGCCAGCTTCGTCTCGATCACCAACGACGGATCGATCACCCAGGCGCTCCGGTCCGATCACGGAGTGACGGTCGGCGCAAATGCCGAGGGCAATCTTGCCGAGGCTCTTTCGGTCCGGCAGGAGACGGCGCTGGGTGCAGATCTCGTCTTCAGCAATACGGGCACGATCAACAATGCGGATTATGCGGGCGGCGCTGTACATCTGGAACTCGAAGCCGGCGACATAAGCTCGGGCCTGCCCGGCGCGGCCGATGCGGATGCGAGCGTCACGGTCAACAATAGCGGCTCGATAACGGCTTCGGGCGGGAATTATCTGACGTTCCCGCCGGCGGTCGGCTTGACGCAGGGACAGGTGGGTATCGACTTCAGCACCGCTCTTGTGGTGGCGGCTGAAGCGGAAGGAACTTCCACCGTCACGATCAACAACCAGCAGGGCGGTCTGATCGACGCGCGCGGTACGGCGCACATGTGGACCGGCAGTGTCCAGGTGGTGCCCGATCAGCAGCCGAACAGCGGCGGCATTGCGATCGCGGTGGCAGATGCCGCTGCCGTGACGATCGTGAACGACGGAACCATACGCGGCGGGCCAGGCGGTCCGCTTGTCCTTCCCAACGGCAACACGCTGGTGCCCATCAACGCCGAAGCCGATTTCGAAGGCGTCTGGGGTGGGGCGATCGATACGTTCGGCGCCGGCGCAGACAATGTCACCAACTCCTCGACCGGCGTGATCGAGGGGGGCGTCGCCTTGCGCTCCGGCGACGACCGGTTCGAGAATTACGGCACCATGGATGGCAATCTGTATCTGGGCGAGGGCGACGATACTTTCGTCCAGGCCTGGGACGCGACCTTCACCGGCACGGCCGATGGCGGGTCCGGCACCGATACCTTCGTGCTGGATCTCGATGGCAGCACAGCCAATGACACGGTGGATCTGGCGATCTACGATCAGCTCGTCAGCTTCGAGATTCTGCAGACCCAGGGCACCGGTGGCGGCGTCACCGGCGGATCGGGCGACGACAATGTCAACAATACCGGCACGCTCAACGGCCCGGTCGACCTTGGCGAAGGCGACAATCAGTTCACCAACGCATCCGGCGGCACGATCAACAATAATGTGACTGCCGGTTCCGGCGATGATGCCGTCGGGAACCAGGGGACCATCAATGGCGCGGTCGATCTCGGCGAAGGCGACAACCAGTTCGCCAATGCGGGAGGCGCCACGATCAACGGCAATGTCCAGACGGGTACCGGAAGCGATGCGGTCGATAACCAGGGCACGATAAACGGCTCGGTGGATCTGGGCGACGGCGACAATCAGTTCGCCAACGCCTCCGGCGGCACGATCGCGGGGGACGTCGCGACGGGCACCGGAAATGACGCGGTCGACAATCAGGGGACGATCGACGGCTCGGTAGATCTGGGCGACGGCGACAATGAATTCGCCAATGCCTCCGGCGGCACCATCGCGGGAGACGTCGAGACGGGTACCGGAAATGACGCGGTCGATAATCAGGGGACGATCGATGGTTCGGTAGATCTGGGCGACGGCGACAATCAATTCGCCAATGCCTCAGGCGGCGCGATCGCGGGAGACGTCCAGACCGGCGCCGGCAATGATGCGATCGACAATCAGGGCATGGTGGAAGGCGATATCGTGCTCGATGGCGAGAGCGCCGCGCCTCCTGTCCAGACCTTCTCGCTGCAGGCCGCATCCAGTGCAGCCGCTGTCGTCCCGGCTCCCACCGGAGGGGATGATGTGCTCGCCAATGATGGCAATGTGATCGGCAGCATCTACGCGGGCGGCGGCAACGACGTGCTGACCAACAGCGGCAGCGTCGGGGGAAATGTGGATCTCGGCGACGGCGACGATCGGCTGATTCTCGAAGGCGACTGGACCATCGGCGGCGGGGTGAGCGGTGGCGACGGCGTCGATGCCGTGCAGGTCACCTTTGCCGATGCCGCGTCGGAGACGAATCTTCCGGTTCTCGACCTGTCCGGCTTCACCGGCATCGAGCAGTTCCAGGTCGATGGCGGCACCGGCAAGGTCGGTGGCGAAGTGACGTTCGATGAAATCACCATCACGTCCGGGCGCCTGATCGGGGCTGCGGCTTCCGTCATCACCGCGGATGTGAACGTCGGCAATGGCGGCACGTTCGGCAGCGCGGGGACCGTGATCGGCGATATCGCGATTGCTTCGGGCGGCGGGCTTTCGCCCGGCGCATCGCCGGCCGTGATGCGCGTGGTGGGCGATGTCTCGCTGGCCGGCGGCTCCACGACCACCTTCGAATTCGTGCCCGCGCCGGGCCAGAGCGACCAGCTGCTCATTGATGGCGATCTTGCGATCGCGCCGGGCGCTGTCCTCAATATCGAAGGCAATCGGCCGCCGGCGCCGGGCGTCGCCTACGACATGATCGTGGCGGACGAGATAGATGGCGAATTCACGATCGGCACCTGGGACCATGCGGCGGTGGCCGGCTTCCTGCGTTATGTGGACGGGCCGACCGAAGACCGCCTTCAGCTCCTCGGCACCTTCCTGGCCGCCGATGATGCTTCACCGCAAACGGCACTGGGCATCGGCTATGTCAACGCCCTGCTGATCTCCGGTGAGGCAAGCAACGCATTGCTCGGGTCGATCCCCACCCTGCTGGATGCGAATGGCTATGCAAGTTCCGCAGCCTTCGCCCGTATCTTCCCCGAACCCTATGCCGGCGCATCGCAGCTGGGCGTGGAGAATGGTCTCAGCCTCGCCAGGACGATCCGGTCCGGTATTGCCGTTCCAACGCACAGCGATCCCGCGCTCTTCGCGTTCGGCAGCGCCAGCGGCACCTGGCGCGCATTGGGATCGGATCGCGACACGGGCACCTCTCGCGCCAAGAGCAGGAGCTTCGGCGTCCTCGGCGGGCTGGGTTATGGCAGCGACAGCGCGTCCATCGCGGCCTTTGTCGGCCATCTCGACGGCAGGCAGCGGATCGCGGCGCTCGACGCGCGGACCGATGCCGATGGCCTTGTCGGTGGCGTCACCGGTCATGTGGCCGCTGGCGGCTTCGATCTCAACGCGCTGATCGCCTATGACTGGAGCGATGCGAAGACCATGCGTGCCGTTCCCGGCGCAAATGTCACGTCGTCGGAATATGATCTGCGCAGCCTGACGCTCGACGTGTCGGCCGCTTATGCCTTTGCGCTGTCCGAAGCCTGGGCGCTCCAGCCCGGGGTCGGCCTCACCCATATCTCGAACCGGCGCGGCTCTGCCTCGGAGACGGGCAGCACCGCCTTTGCGCTCGATGTCGAAGGGCGCCGGACGAAGGCAACCTTCGTGGACGGTTCGTTCGTCCTTCGCGGCGGGCAGAACGAAGGCGCGACGATCCGTCCCTTCGTGCAGCTGGGCGTCCGGCACCAGCTTGCAGGCGATCTTGTTCATGCCACCGGCAGCTTTGTCGGCATGGGGACGCGCTTCACTGTCCTGGGCGCGCCGCGCAAGGAAACCATGATCACGGCCGGGGCTGGCTTCAGCGCGGAGATTGCGCCCGGTATCGGCTTGTTCGCCGCCTATCAGGGCGAATTTGGCGGTGGCGGCGGCACCCTGGTCAATGCCGGATTCCGGATCGGGTTCTAAAAGCATCGTGCTGAAAAGTGGGCACCGGTTTTCAGCTTTTCACGATGCGGTAACGAAGGTCTAAAAGCATCGTGCTGAAAAGTGGGTACCGGTTTTCAGCCTTTCACGATGCGATAACGGCGGTCCGTTCAGTCTCCCTTGTCAGAAACTGGCGTGCCGGGCGGCGCTTCGACGCCCGCGAGTCGATCGAGGTTTGCGATCAGGCGCGTGAGTAGGGCAATGAGCTGCGCGGCTTCCTCGTCCGTGAAGTCGCGCAGTGCCTCATGATTGCCTCGGAGTAAGACAGCAAGCGCGTCCGGCAGGCGCGCTTCTGCCACCTTTGTCAGTGTGATGCGGCTGCTACGCCCATCCACCGGGTCAGGCACGCGCTCAATCAGCCCGTCTCGCTCCATGCGGGCGAGCATCTGCGCCATCGGCGGCTGCTCGATCTTGGCGAAACGGGCGAGATCGCGTTGCGTGCTTGCCCGGCCATCCTGAAGCGCCACCAGCACAGGCAATTGTCCAACGCCGAAGCCAAGCGGCTTGAGCCGCGCTGCGCTGAGCTGGACGAAGCCGCGCGCCGCGAGGCTGATCAGGTGCCCAGGCGTCGAGAGCACATCCAGGTCCATCGTATTTCATCCCTTGCGTCCAGCATTGCCTGATATATACGCACATATATAAATGCGTCGGCCTTCAGCGCAACATCCGTATTGTTCAAGGAGAGGTCCAGTGGACGATGACGTCAAAGTCCTCGAACGCATCTATGATCGCTTTAACGCGCGGGACATAGACGGCGTGATGACCGCGCTCACCGACGATGTCGCTTGGGCCAATGCTATGGATGGCGGCTACGTTCACGGGCGCGAGGCCGTGCGCGACTATTGGACGCGCCAGTGGGCCATGGTCAGTCCGCACGTCGAGCCTGTGGGCTTTTATCCAACTGCGGATGGCGCGATCATCGCAGAAGTCAGGCAGACCGTCCGCGACCTGGAAGGCAAACCGATCCAGGGGCAGACGCACATGCTTGAAGACAAGACGGTCGGACACGTTTTCCGTCTTCGAGAAGGCAAGGTGGCTCGTTTCGACATCCAGGATGCTACCTAGAGCCAAAAAGTGCCGACCCGGCCGAAGAAGCTTCTCCCGCCTGATGGCGTAAGCCCGCTGCCTGCGCTAGGAAGCGAAGGATGAAGGCGTCTGCAGCGGTCGAACGTGCGTTCAATCTTGCTCGATCGGGGCAGTGCCGCAGCGTCGCGGAGATTATCCGGCGGCTGCCCGAAGCGGATCGGCCGGCGGTGGAAGCCTATCTGGATGGCCCGTCGGCACGACGGGAGCTGATCCTGATATGCAGCGACGCCTGGCTGGCGGCGCGATAAGCGCCGCCCGCTGCCAGGCCGAAGCTCAAGCCGCCTCTAACCGTCGCACCGAACCCTTCCGGCGCAGAAGCTGGAGCAGCTCGTCCAGCGGCATCGGCCGCCCGTACAGATATCCTTGTGCACAGCCGACGTGCAGGCCCTTCAATATTCGCTCCTGCCGCTTCGTCTCTATGCCTTCGGCTATCACCTGCAGGTTCAGGTCCTTGGCGATCTCGATGATCCGAGCGGCAACCTGGCTTGTCGGGGAATCCGTGCCGAGCGCCTGGACGAACAGTTTGTCGATCTTGAGATAATCGACATGAAGCTGGGCCAGATAACCCAGGCTGGAATAGCCGGTGCCGAAATCGTCTATCGCCACCCTGATTCCGGCCGCGCGCATCTGCCGCATCGTCTCGCCCGCCAGGTTGACGTCGACCAGGCTGCGTTCGGTGACCTCGATCACCAGATTGTCGAGCGCGATGCCCGATTGTGAGGCGAAGCGGCGCACCTCCTCGACGACGCCAGGGCGATGCATGTCGCCTGCGGAGAAATTGACCGCGAAGTGGAAGAACGGCCTCTCGCTCAGTATGTGCGGGGCGTCCTCGGCCAGCAATCTGAACACGCGCGCGGTGATCAGCGATATGATCCCGGCCTGTTCCGCTACGGGTATGAAGGTCTCCGGAGGAACGAAATCCTTTCCGTTGCGGCGCCAGCGGATCAGGGCCTCGACCCCCATCATCGTTCCGGACGAAAGATCGACCACAGGCTGATAGAGGAGATTGAATTCCGATCCTTTCAGCCCGTTGCGGATCATCGTCGGCATCGACATTCGGGTACGGACGACGAAAATGAGGATGGCGGAAAGCAGCAGCCCGACGAATATGCCGATCGGGATGAGGATGATTGCGGATTCACGGATGAAACCGGATGAGAAAGCGAGCGGAAGGGCAGCCATTGCGCCCTGGTCGTAGCGGCTGGATCGCACGATCGCGACGATATGGCTGCCGGTGCGAAAGACAATATCGCCATCAGCCTCGGCGCGGAACCAGCGGGAATCTATATTCCCGCGGCTGATGAGTGGCTGTCGATGCGACCATGAGAAGATGCTGAAGCCCAGTCCGGGCGTGTCATCGAGGAAACTGAGCGCCAGATCCTTGTGGACGATGCCGACAAATGCGCCGCGGGAAACCGCGAGATAGGGCAGATCGGGATCCAGCAGCCGCACGTCGGTGCGGATCGCGGCATTGGTGCGCGACTGGAAATCGGGCAAGCCGAGATTCCGCGGCTTGTTGCCGCCGAATGACGAGCAGATCATGACATCGCCCTCGATATAGCCGGCCGCCTGCAACAGGGTCGAGCTGAGGTCGATTCGACGCAGCAGATCGATTCCCTCGTCCGAACATGCCTGCTGACGTGTCAGTCCCCCCACCAGCCGTCCCCCTGCGCTCAGCTGGTCGGCGGTTATCTCTGCTCTTGAAAGGGCGGCGCGGGCAAGGCCGGTGACATGCGCGTCCTCACGCTCGAGGGCCTGTTGGCGCACGAGGGCGATCGCCGCCAGGATCGGCAAAGCGGTGGTCAAGCACACGCCAATGATGATGAACGCCGTCAGGCGATCGATGATCTTCATCCACGCTCCCCATCCACACCGTGGCATGAGAAGGCGACTTTTTAGTTAAGGCGTAACCTGGACATTTGCATGGAGCCTGATTGGGCGGCGGCGTCATAGGCGCGCAGACGCCATGGCTTGGTCATGTCTGCTTCTTCCTTCGACACCCGGGGATCGGCTTTCATCCGCGGTTATTTGCCGCCTGAAGCCTCCTCCACCAGAAGTTCGTCGAGCATCGTCACGAGTTCATCCCGCGTCAGGGCATAAGCCGGCTGGCTGGCATTGAGCTGCGCGATCCGGCGCAGCGCCGCGCGATAGACCATGTCGACCGTCTTCTTGTCGGGGGACGCCATGTAACGGACGCGCGGCGTGTCGCTGGTGAGGAAATGATAGACCTGCTCGGCGACTTCGATCGGTTCCTTTCTCTTGTCTTCCGTCGCCCGGACCCCGGCGATGATCTTTTCCTGCTCGGGGGTGAGCTTGGCGTTGAGATCCCATTCTCCGGTCAGCATCTTGATCGCGACCCTCTCCCGGCCGCGCGCGCGAAACGAGCCCGGGTCGACGATCCCGGCCTTCACGCCTTCGCCCGCCAGCTCCATGGCCAGCGTCTCCGCATAGGCCTCGGTGGCGAATTTGGTCATGCTGAACGCACCGCCCCCCGGGCCGGTGACGAAACCTGAAAGCGACCCGATCACCAAGGTTCGCCCCTTGCTCTCCTTCAGCAGCGGCAGGAAGGCGCGATCCACGCGCATCGCGCCCAGTATATTGATGTCATGCTGCCAAAGGATATCTTCCTCCGAAATCTTCATCAGCTCGCCGACGGCCGCGACCCCGGCATTGTTGACGACGCCATGGAGCCCGCGGCCCTGGGCCCTGACGAAGGCCACCGCCGCGTCGATTTCCGCCTGCTTGGTGATGTCGAGCCGCACCGCGCTGACATTGTCCATCGCTTCGAGGCGCTTCAGATCTTCTTCCTTGCGCGCGCCCGCATAGACATAGAAGCCGCGCTGGGAGAGATATTCGGCGAGCGTCGCGCCGATGCCCGTGCTGGCGCCGGTCACCAGCACTGCCTTCTGTTTCCCTGGCGCCTGCGCCAGTGCGGCCTGCGAAAAAAGCAGCGCGGCGATCGTGAATATGAACAGCTTCACTCTATGCATTGGAGCACGTCCTTCAATGTGGCTGAAAATCATGTTGTGGCAGAGGTCCGCCCAGCGGGCATTTCGTCGAATTTCTTTAAACGATTGGCCATGACCATATTGTCTACGCCGAAGCACGTCGGATGCACAACGCTCCCGAAGGCGGAGCATGGCGCGCTCGATCTCGATCCAAGCCTCTCTGGCAATGGGGCCGATCTCGGGTTGGCGGGGAAGGGCGGACAAGGGGTGCTAGCGGTCCCGGATCAGGCCCCACCCAGCCAGCCCACACCCGAGCAAGAATGCCAAAATGCTGATAAGAACAAATACGTGTGTTCCTCGAGAGCCTATGGCTTGCTCGAAATGCTTTTTCATGGTCGCTTCGAGGACTTCGATACGGGGACCATCATTAGCCACAGACAACCAGTAGGCCAGCATCGTCCCAGCGCCGGCGGTCACGCGCTTGAAGGAGAAAAGCGACCAGCATCCCGCTCCGATGGCCGCCAAGATGCCGATTAGAAAAGCTGAGGCGCTGCCCAGCTTTGCTGCCGGCGCGAACTTGAGGGAAAGCATTGAAATCGCCGCCGCTCCATTGATTGCCACGAGCGTTGCCAGGAGCCAGCGGGAGAGGCTCCCTGCTTCCCGGAGACCATCGTGGAACGCTTCGACCATCATCGGCATGAAGGTTTCCGCTGCCAGCCGGTTGGAGGCGCTCTCCTGCTCGTCATCCATGCACGCCATTCCCCTTTACTCGACAAACTGGGTGAGCGGCTTTCCCTTGACCAGCACGTAGGTCGCAAGCTCGGCAGCCGGGACGCTGCTACGGTTGCGGGCGGCATGCACCCCGCCATCGGGCACAAAAAGGACATCACCCTTCTTCAACATGATCCAGCCCTTGCCCGGGAGCTCATATTCCAGCGTTCCTTCGATGACATAGATGATTTCTTCACCGGGATGTTTGTGGCGCGGGAACGATGAGCCGGGTGCGAAGTCGACGCGCGCCTGCAGCACCTCGCGGCCTGAGGCACTGAGATCATGCCGCTGGAGGTCGCTACGGGTTGTGCCTGATGGACGGGGCTGCGAGGGTGCCGGGCCCACGATGACGAAGAGCCCCACGACTGCGGCCGCGCGTAGGATGGTGTTGGACGACATACAGCCTCCTCATTTGGACATGAACGACAAGGCGGAGCGGCGAATTGCACGCCGCTCCGCCCTAGGCAGTCAGATGCGAACCGACTTGAACGCGGTCCTTAGTTCGTCGACCAGCAATTGCGGCTGCTCGAAGGCGGCAAAGTGCCCGCCTTCGGGCTTCTGGCCGTAATGAATGAGCTTGGAATAGGTTCGTTCTGCCCAGCTGCGCGGCACCGGGTAAAGCTCATCGGGGAACTGGCTGACGGCGGTTGGAACATTGACGCCGAACGGCTCGAAGAAGTGGACGTTATTGCGTTCTATGCCGAAGCCGGACGAGGCCCGCGGCATCGCCTCCCAGTAGAGCCGGGCCCCAGAGATGGCCGTATTGGTAAGCCAGGCAATGGTGATATTGTCGAGCAGGTCGTCGCGCGACATGCCCTCTGGCTCGCCGTCGATGGCCCGCACGATCATGCGGTAACTCAAGATGTCATGGTCCATGAACCAGGCGGCGAGCCCTACAGGGGAATCGGCGATTCCGTACAATGTTTGCGGGCGGTGGCCCATCTGGTTGGCATATGCGAGGCCGTGGACGAAAAAGGTCTCGAGCCGCTCATAGGCGCGCAGTTCCTCGGCCGACAGGTCGGCAGGTGGGCCGCTGCCGTCCCGCAACGCCTTGTAGATTTCCGGCGGCACCGTGGAGGGCATATTGGTGTGTATGGCGAGCAATTGCGGGGGAGCCATGACGCCGAGGATTTCGGTCATGAGCGCGCCCCAGTCGCCGCCATGCGCGAGGAAGCGATCATAGCCGAGGCGCTTCATCAAGGTCAGCCAGGCTTGAGCGATCCTGGGCGGACCCCATCCTGTCTCCGTTGGCCGGCCGGAAAACCCATAGCCAGGCATGGAGGGGATGACGACGTCGAACGCGTCCTGCGCGCTTCCCCCAAACGCCGTTGGATTGGTCAGCGGCTCGATGATCTTCAGCTGCTCGATTATCGATCCCGGCCAGCCATGGGTGATGATGATCGGCAAGGCGTTTTCATGTTTCGACCGGACGTGGATGAAGTGAATATCGAGTCCGTCGATGGTGGTGACGAAATTGGGGAAGGAGTTCAGCCGTTCCTCGATCTTCCGCCAGTCATATTCGTTGGCCCAATAGTCGGCGAGCTTCTGCATGGCGGCCAGCTGGACCCCTTGAGAATCATCATCGACCGTTTCGCGGTCGGGCCATCGGGTCGCCATGATACGACGCCTGAGGTCCGTCAGATCCTCCTCGGAGGCCTTGTAATGGAACGGACGGAGGGCTTCGCTTTCCTCCGGAATTACGATGAGCGTCTCCGTCGGCTCCAGGTCGACGAGAGTGGTTGAAGATCCAGGGGAAGGCTCGGACGACGGCTTTGAAATTGGCGTTGTGGTGCTTCCTTGCGACATGACATGACTCCTCATCTGAAGAGTCGGCAGCCTGCCCACACTCAGACGGTATAGGGTCCGGCCGTCAGGGTCGGCGCTGCTGTTTCGATAGTCAAAATGGCGGGCGGTACACGTCCGTCGAAGCAACTCGACTCGGTCGCGAAACGAAAGACTCGCTACGCCTTTATCGAGCGTGTCACCAGCATCAACTGAGGTCGCTCAACGAGCATTTTGTCGAATTCTTTGATGCGATTGGCATGACCATATTGTCTTCGCCGAAGCGCGTCGGATGCACAACGCTCCCGAAGTAGGAGCATGGTGCGCGTCTGGACTGCCGTCCGTTTCGTGGCGCGCGACCATCTCTCTCGGCGGCCCGCTTATGACGCAGGCTCAGGTTTCTACTGAAATCGGCTGGATGGCAGCTGTGCGCCAATCGCGGTAGTTCAGGGCGCGATCTGCTCATCCCAAAAGCGGACACTTGCGGGCACGCGCCCTTGACCGACATGCGCCCTATGCAGCCACCCGCCTTCGCCTGGCCAGCGACGGAACTTGGAATGGCAATCACATTGCACGAGATAAATGAGTCATAGCTGATATAGGTCACTGCCGGGGTTGTCACGGACGCAAGCCAGACGTGGCGGCAGGTGATGCCTACATGAGAGGGGTTGGTCTAGTGCGCACAATCGGTTTCCACGCTTCTAAAGGAACCGTAAGGTTCGTTGTTCTTGAAGGCCAGACTTCAAGCCCTGTCGTTGTTCAGCACGAACGTCGACCTTTGACGTTGATCGACGATCGACCAGAGTTCATTCAAAATGCGAGAAATCTTTTCGGAAACGTAATATCGACATACTCGCCCGATCGTCTTGCATACGTGCTTAGCATGAATGCTGAAACTCATGACCAAGTAGCGGGGATTGTTCTTCCATTTGGAGCTCTGAATGTCTGTGCACGGGACAGCTCTCTGTCGTGTGAAGAATTCATCGCCCCGAACTTCTCAAAGACTTTCTTCACGAACCGAGGCACCAGTTGGCTTACGAACCGCTACAAAAGCGCTGACGCGGTACTAGGAACCCACCCACCCAATTGGACCGACAGCGAGCGACTGGCAGCCCTTGCCGCCTGGGCCGTGCTGTGAGCCGGCCGGATTTAAGCGGCACGACGGTCGGCGGACATTTTGCCCTCAAAAAGCGCCTTGGAAGCGGCCACTTCGGCGATGTTTATCTGTGCGACAACACGATGATGGCGCACATATCCGCTCTGAAGGTTGTCCCGATTGACCCAGCCAATAGCAACGCTCCGGAACTTGAAGCGCAATTACTCAACCTTTCCCATCACGCGCACATCGTTGCAGTGCGATCCGCGGCGGTTTGGGAGGACAGCGCAGGACACAAATACCTTCTTATCGAAATGGAATACGTTCCTGGCGGCAGTTTGGAGGATGTCATCAAGAAAGAGATTCCACTCGGCGAACTGGTATCTCTGATGAAGAACGTTTTGTTCGGGCTCGATCATGCTCATCCAAGGGTCGTCCACCGCGACGTTAAGCCAGCCAACATTCTCTTGGGCGGCGGTGGGCAGCTTTCCGACTTCGGAATTGCGATGGTCGTCGCCACTGGTGCGTCCGTGAGTAACCTCCAGTATGTGCTAAATCGCGCGCCCGAGTGCTTTCCGCCAACGCCAACGTACGACGTGTCGACTGACATTTTTGCGGCAGGTCTGACACTATTCCGTGCTCTCAACTTGATCGCCAATTGGAAAGCGACCCTGCTTACCGCCTTCGGAAGTCCGGGGGGCGTGCTCAGTCGAATGCAGGCCGGCACTTTAGTGGACGGCTTGGGGTTCCATCCACGAGTGCCGAAACGGCTGCAAAAGGTGGTGAAGACGGCATGCGCTAAGCAGCCGTCGAAGAGATACCCCACCGCGGCTGCGTTCCGCGATGCCCTTGAGGGACTTAAGATCGCTCGTGACTGGCGAAGGATTGCCCCAGACACGTGGGAGTGCCTTTACAACGGATCGTCTGAGCAATTGATCATCACTTCGAAGGGCACGACTTGGGAGGTCGACTATAGGAGAAATGGTCGACGCAAGACAGCAAGTCATCGAACTGGTTTGAGTCAAAGCGATGCGCTCAAGTACGTGTATCAGCTCATTGCCGAGACTACCTTGTGGGCCTAGGATCTGCTCCTGAGCGGCAGCTACGGGCGTCAAGCAGTCGCGACGGGTAGCGCTCATAGCAGCCACCGCGCTCATCGGAATTGCGGCTAAGGGCGCATGCCGGACGACCGATCATGACCGAAGAAAGGTCCGCTTGCGCAGTTTGGCTGCGGAAAGCGGCCAGTCGCCTTCCGGCCCACAATCAGCCATTTAGCTGCGCCGGCGACGGCACTAACATAATTGCTCACTATCGCACAGCGGGGGCGTTTGTCCGGCGAACGGGAATGCTTGACGATCCCGCCAAGCCGCTGATGGGGGAAGCGGCGGACGGCTAGAAAGGAAGTTCCAAATGCTTGGCGCTCCGCACCACCTAGCATTGCGCGAGCGTGCCGAGCGCGGTGAGATCGTGTCTCCACGACTCTATACATCCGGCCCTTCGTTCAATGGCAACAGCGTCGCGACGCCTGCAGATGGTCGCCGGATGGTCGCCGAACAGAAAGCGGCAGGCTATGATTTCCTGAAAATCCATCCTGGCCTTGATCGTGCCCGCTACGACGCGATCGCCAGCGCAGCGAGAGAGGTCGGCATACCCTTCGGCGGCCATGTTCCCGTTGAGGTAGGCCTGAACCGCGCCCTGGAAGCACGCCAGGCGACAATTGATCATCTCGATGAGTTCGTGACGGCCCTTCTGCCCGAAGGCGCTGCGTCAGCCGGGCCCGGAGGCTTCTTCGGCATCAAACATGTCGATGCTGCCGACGAGGCACGTGTCCCGATCTTGATCGAGCGCATCCGCGCTTCCGGGGCATGGAACGTTCCAACCGAAAGCCTCATCCATCAAATGCTTCTCCCCAGTCCGACGACAGAGCAACTGCTCGCGCGCCCGGAAATAGCCTACATTCCGCCTGCCATGCGAGCCGAGTGGGCCAAGGCGCGCAGCGGCCTTCAGGCCCAGCCTGAACATAATGCGGCGGACGTCCGGCGCTTCGTCGAGCTTCGCGCACGATTGATCCGGGCATTACATGACGGGGGCGCCGGCCTTCTTCTCGGCTCCGATGCGCCGCAGATCTTCCAAGTGCCGGGCTTCTCAATTCATCACGAGTTGCGCGTGCTCGTTGCGGCCGGTCTGAGCCCCTATCAAGCGCTCGCCACCGGAACGGGCAATGTTGCAGCTTTCCTTGGCGAACAAGGGCATGCTGGCACGGTCGGTGTCGGCCACCGCGCTGATCTCATCTTGCTCAACGGCGATCCGCTTGCGGACGTCGCGAACGTTCAGCGGCGCGCGGGGGTGATGGTAAATGGTCGCTGGCTTTCCGAAGAGGAGATCCAGAAGCGCCTCGCGGCGATCGCAGCGCGCCATCGGGGATTATCCCCTGCCTCTTGACCCGATCAGCCGATTGCTGGCGATACAGAACCCGAATTCAAATCAGCCCGCACAACCTTCACATAACTGTTCTCGTCATTGCACGCCGGGCCATTTCCTATAAGGTCGCTCAGCGCCCCTTAACTCACTTCGTCTACTCAGCTTTTTCCGGCGGACCCGTCGTCTGGCAAGACTGCCGTAAGCGAGCCCCCGCCGACAGCAACCGCTAGCGCGGCGGTTTTCTCGGTCAGACCGGCGATCAGGACGTTCACTTGCTCCAAGAATGGTGTCGTGAGGGGCAGCGCTGCCTTCCCGCGATGATCATCGGCACGATATTCACGACCTCGGCGTCGTCGTTTGGTTCAGAATGGAACCAGAACGGCTTGTGCGCCATCGCGTTTCGGAGGGTCCGTAGTTCGCTCAGGTCGGCCTTGAGAAAAGGCCCAACTCTTGCCTTACCGCTCCAGCCGGGCGCGTACGGCGCCGAAGCGGCCGGCGAACAAGGCGATGTCGCGATTGGGACCGATCGCCACGTCGACATTGCCGAGGAAGGCGCGCTGAAGGGGCCGCGCGGCGGACTCGCGCTCGCAGGCTTCGGCGGGCCTGTCCGGGCCGAAGCGGACGGCGCCGTCCGGTTCACCCGGAGCTGCCCGCCAGCGCCCTTGGGTGACACCGCAGGGCTGGGTCAGGCGGAACCGGCTGCCGGGCAGGATCGCCAGCGTGCCGCCGCCCTCGTCCAACAGGGTGAAGCGCATGCCGGGCAGGAGGCGGGTGGTGACGCCGCCCGTGCCCGGCGGGACGTCGCCGGTGCGGCGCAGGCGGATCGCGCCGGCCGGCGAGGACAGGAGGAGACCGCCGGGGATGCGGCCGATCCGCGGCTCGGCAAGGACCATGCGCTTGAAGTGGGCGTCGTCGCGGCCGGGCAGGCAATTGGCCAGCGTGGTAAGGCCACTGCCGTGGAGGAACAGCTGCCGCTCGAAAGGGATCGCCAGCCCTTCGGTGCGATTGCAGCCGTCCCAAAGATAATATGCGTTGCGGGTGAGAATGAGCTCGGCCGCCTTGGCGCCTTCACGCTGCGCCGGGGCGGGCCCGCCTTCGACCTCGTAGCGGCCGGCGAGTGCCGCGGCCTCGCTGCTTCCGCGTCGGACGAGGTCGCCCACCATCCAGTGCCCGCCGCCGGCGAGCAGCATTTCGCCATTGGGGCCGTTGCTGTAGCGCAGTGCCCCGCGCATCGCCTGGGACCAGGCCTCGCTCTGCCCGCGCGAGATGGGATTGCAGGTGCGCGAGATGGAGCGTTCTGGTCTCAGGGTGACGGCGCCCGGGCCGGTCTGGGTCCAGCTGCCTTTCATGGTGAGGCAGGGCGTTTCGAGGGTGAAGCGGTCGCCTTCGACCGTCAGGGTCGGTCCGGAGCGCGCCCCCGGCATCTCGATCGGCCGTCCGTCGAGCGCGCCGAAGCTCCAGGCCGTGCCGATCAGGGGGATGGCCGGAGTGACGGAGCGATCGCGGGGCAGCGGTCCGGTGCGCTCGAGCTCAAGCCGCTGATCGGGAGCGACCAGGGCGAGCCGGTCAGCGCCCCGCCACTGAACGCGCGGGGCGCCGGCCAGCAGGCGCTGAACCGCCGCCTCCTGTCCGTCGAATGGTTGCCCACAGGCCATGGCTGTGGACATGGCGAAGCCGCCGTAGAAGCGGCCCTCGTGGGCTAGCCCCTGCCCACCAAACCCGTTGCACCCGGCATAGCCACCATAGCCATTCTCGTCGAAGGTGATCACGGGCGACCTGCCATCCCGCCCTGCGACCGGGGCTCGGCCATCCAGCGCGGTGATCCGCCACTTGCCGAGCAGGTCGGGTGAGGCTGCCTCCCGCGAAGCCGGTTGCGATGGGGCAGATGAGCAGGCGGAGGCAACGAGCAGCAAGGCGGCGAAGCGAAACATCATGACATAACGCCTGAAGGCAGCCGAACGCCGCCTGAACGACAGCGACCGCTTCGGCGCGGGTCGCTCATTCGGTTTAAGGGTGGAGATTGGATGGAAAACGGACACTGGGCCCGCCAGATCACGCTCCTTCAAGCAGCCGGACCAATGCTTCCATGCCGGGTCCTATCGCAGCCCGATTGCGTTCCCGGAGCTTGCGGACTTTTGGACTTTGATCGGAGTTCGCTCGAACGGCCATGCGAGTAAACTGGTCGAGACGTGACTCGACGAGCCATTCCAGCAGTTCGGGATACTGGCGCCATGCAACTGCATTGAGTTGCTTATTATAGAGCATCGACAGGATATCTGCCGGTCGATCCGGGATCGGCACCGGTCGGCACAATGCATTCTTTGACTTGTCGTCCTCGAGCATCAACTCGATCTTTGCGATCAATGCGCCGCTGAACGTGGGAGCGCATTGTCGCACATACTGAGGCACGATCCTGTTTTCCTGGAAGACCGGCTGCCCCGCCATCCTCGGGATCCCACATGCCGAACAATCGACGAAAACAGTGTCTCCGGAGGTGCGGAATTCACCGCGCTCGAGCGTCACCTTGCCATTCTCGATCCTCTTGACTCGGCCCAACCGGATGACGTTCTGAATCTGCTTGACCAGCGCATACTCTCCGTCGCTGACGATAGCGCAGCGGTACATGGTCGGGAGGATCGAGGAGTCGAGACGGCGGACAAACCCTTCACGTTCAAGACAAAGGAATATGTCATCGGCATTGTCAGCTCGGCTGCAAGCCTCCCACTGGGCGGCGAACCATCCGAATGTAGGTTCGAAGAAGCGATAGTCGGGCTGGACTGTGGCGCGATTGAGCAGCCACGCGTCACGGGGACGAACCCAGCTTATCGAGTCGGGGTCCGCTCCATTCTCCAATAGCCATGTCACCGCATCGAGTGCTGTCTTGCCGCCGCCGATGATGACGATCATGTCTGGCTTCTCAGACAATTCGGTCAGATCGTTGAGCGGAATCAACCGGACTCCTTCGGACACTTCGAATGCCGGGGGGCAACGCGAGGGCACGCGGGTATCCGCGACGGTTGCGTCGATCAGCTTGCGCCTCCACCGCAATGTCGAGGACCGACCAGTCACCATCGACGTCGCTTCGCCGCCTTCCTTCATGTCATGCATCGGCAGGTAGTGGACTCGACCGCTTGGCAGGAGCTTCTGCCGCATGACCTGATCGAGATAGGAACGGATCTCGTCTCCCGTGGCGAGTTCGAACAGTCCTTGGTTAAGGCCTGACTCCTCGATGCGGTCATTGCCAAGATGGAGCGAATTCACGCCGTAATTCGCCGAAGGCCCGTGTAGTCTCACGAACGGATAGGCATCATGCCAATGTCCGCCCGGCTTGTGCCTTCGATCAACAATCGCGACGGTACGATTGCTATCGCTTATCAGCGTGTCGGCTACAGCCATGCCTACCGCGCCGGCTCCCACGATCACGTAATCGACGTCTATCTTTGGATTTGCGTTCATAGCTGCTCTCCACCCGGAGATACTTGCCGAAATCAGGCTTGACTACGCACTCGCACTAAACATCGCGGCCGTGGGGGAGCAGGTATACACGCGGCCATCTTCGAAAAAACTAGTGGTTTCCAGCGGTGCTTCTTGGGTCGCTTGGTACGCATCATGGCCGGAAAACCGAGGATGTCTAGTGCCGGCACCGGGACAGTGGCGGTCCGCGACCATCTCTCTCAACAGCCCGCTTATGACGCAAGCCCAGGTTCCACCGACATCGAGCTGGGTGGCAGCTTTGCGCCACCGGCGGTCATTTCCCGATGAACGAGAGGCCCCAAGAAGCAGGCGCACGATTCAGAACGCCTCAACACCCCTAGGCTGCTGTTGCGCCGGAGAAGAGATCCATAATGCTTGATCTGACTTAGGCGTTCAGTCAGCCTCGCGCGCGAGGAGATGGAATGGCGGATCCGCTGGATCGGAGCGTAAGGGCACGTTTGCTGCATTATTTGCAGGCGCGTACCCGCGTGGCCGATGAAGCCGAAGACATAGTCCAAGAAGCATACCAGCGTCTCGCCGCTTACCCTCGCCCGGCTGAGATTCAGGATGGTGAACGCTTTCTGTGGCGCACGGCGTTCAACTTGGCCTCTTCGCTGGCTCGAAGGCGCCGAGTGCGCTCTGACGCCCACTCCGATCTGGCGCTTATCGAACATCTTTATCCGCACCAACCTCCACAGGATGAGGTGCTGACCATGCGCGAGCGTCTACGATTGGTGGAGCAAGCGATCGCAGACCTTCCCGACCGGGCACGTGAGGTTTTCGTGGCAATCAGGATTGGGGGTATGACCTATAGCGAAGCCGCGCGACATTTCGATATTTCGATCAGCGCCATCGAAAAGAACATGGCACGTGCGATCGCTCTGATGACGATCAAGGTGCACGGCCTTGACTGAGTCGGTTCATCATCAACCTTTGGGATCAGACGCAGTGGCCGAGGCGGCCGTCTGGATTGCGCGACTCCAATCCGATCGGCGCGACTCAGGTCTTGAGGCCGATTTCCGCGCATGGCTTTCGGCAAGTGAGCGAAACCGCGCTGCCTTCGAAATGACTAGTGAGACCTGGGAACTTGCCGGCGGCATTACGGCCCCGCCCAGGAACCGCCAGTCGCATCGTCCCGTACCGATCGCGGCAATGGCTATCAGTTTCGTATTAATCGCCGGCCTGGTGGGGTGGCAGATCGACCGCGGTGATCCCATCGACACTGCTGTCGGGGAGCAGCGGTCGGTCAAGCTTGCCGACGGTTCGGTTGTCACTTTGAACACTGCGACAGAGCTCAGTACCCATTTTAGCGCAGATCGCCGACTGGTTCGGCTGGACGAAGGCGAAGCTTCGTTTGACGTCGCCAAGGACAGCTTGCGGCCATTTATCGTCGAAGCGGGTGACGCGCGTGTCGTCGCCGTCGGCACAATATTCGATGTTCGTTATATGCAAGGCGTACTTGCCGTGACCCTTGCCGAGGGCAGGGTTCGCGTCGTCGACACCCAAAGCGCGGAGGGCAATGCGCCCGCGGAGGTCGATATGAAGCCCGGTCAGCGCCTCGTCCGGCTGACAACAAATGCACCGGCCCGCGTCGCCGCGGTCAATCTCCAGAATGCGCGTGCCTGGCGATCGGGGCAGGTGGTGTTTGCCGATACGCCGTTGGCCGCTGCCGTCCGGGAAATGAACCGCTACACCGACTCTCCCATCCGTATCGCAGATGACAGGATCGGATCGCTTCGAATCAGCGGTTCTTTTCGCGCGACTGATACCGCCCAATTCGCACGCGCGGTCGCGGACATTTACGCGCTTCGCATCGACGGCGGGAACAATGCCATGATCCTAACCGAGGCGCGACCGGGCAGGCCTTAGAAAATATGCATTCCCAAAAAAGCGGGGTGGGGTGATCCGCAAGCTACCGCGTCTATGATCGACGGCCCGACAAGAGGCCGCCGGCAAAGCGCAGTTTCGAACGGGGGAATCATGTTTCAGCGGGCACCTAAAATGGCATTGATGGTTTCGGCGACCGTCATGATTGTGGCAGCACCGGCGTCGGCCGCCGACCAGGCAATCGCCTTCAACCTTCCCGCCCAATCGCTGGAAGCGTCGCTCAAGACCGTTTCGAGCCGTACCGGCGCCAACATTGTCTTCGCCCCCGCAACCGTTGCGGGCCACAAGGCGCGCGCCTTGAAAGGCAGCTTCACCGCCGGCCAGGCCGTTTCCCGGCTCATCGCCGGTTCCGGACTTTCGGCTGCACCCAATGCCGACGGAACGATTCTGGTGCGACCGGCCAAGGTCAGAAATTCCTCAGCGACAGCCCAATTTCAGGCCAATGCGCCGCAAACCGATAATCTTGCTTTGGCTGGTCAAGACGAGGGGCAGGCCTCGGACGGCGACGCCGGTGTTTCGCCCGATATCGTTGTCACAGCGAACAAACGTTCCGAACGTCTCCGAGATGTACCCGCCGCCGTGACAGCTTTGACGGCGGATACCCTGACCCAGTTGAACGCGGTTCGATTCGAGGATTATGCGGGCCAGGTTCCCGGCCTTAACATTGTTCAGGAGCGCCCGGGCAACGTTCAGATCAACCTTCGGGGCGTGACGACGGGTGCGACGCAGCCTTACGCGACCGTGGCCATTTATGTCGACGAAACCCCATTCGGATCGAGCACGTCCGTCGCCGCCGGTTCGGTGCTCACGCCCGATCTCGACACGTTCGACCTCCAACGTATCGAGGTGCTGCGGGGACCCCAGGGAACTCTCTATGGGGCCGGCGCACTCGGCGGCCTGGTCAAGTTCGTTACGATCGAACCGAATGCGCAGGAATTCTCCGGACAGATCCGGCTGGACGGTTCGACGACGGAAGGCGGCGGCGACGGTTATGGAGTCCGGGCCGCATTCAACTTGCCATTGGTCCGCGACAAGCTCGCGGCAAGGATCAGTCTCTACAACCGACGCGATCCAGGCTTCATCGACGATGATGGCCGCGGCGTTCATGACGTCAATTACACGGAAGTGACGGGTGGCCGCCTGTCGCTGAGCTGGAGGCCCACCCAAGATTTTTCTGTTCGGGGAACCGTGACCGTACAGGATCTGAAAAGTGGCGGCACACCCGTCGAGGAAGTCGATCTCGATGTCGTCAACAGTCGCATACTCGGGCCCACGTACGGCCCCTACCAGCAGCGCCGCCTCTTTTCCGAACCGTCCAAGATCGAATATCGCATCTACGATTTGACCGCGAAATGGGACCTGGGTGCAGTCAATCTCGTTTCGGCAACCAGCTATTCGACGCTCGACAATGTCACGGATGCCGACATTTCGGGGGCCATTCTGCCGTTCATTCCGTTCTTTCCCGATCTTGCCGGATTTCCGATCGCGGGTGCCAAGAATCCAACCATCACGCGCCAGGAAAAGTTCACCCAAGAATTGCGATTGTCGTCCAGCCTGGGCCGCGCGCTCGAGTGGCAATTGGGCGCCTTCTACACCCATGAAACGGCCTCCAACCAAGGCCTGTTATACGGCGTCGATCAGAGCGGTGAGACCATCGCGGGCCTCGCGCTCTTGTTCAACACCAGGGTTTCGTCGCGCTATGACGAATATGCGGTGTTCGGTAATATCGACTATCATTTCTCTGACAGGTTCGATGTCAGGCTTGGGGCCCGTTATTCAACCAACGCCCAGGACGTAGATGACCTGTCTTCGGGCCTTCTCAACTCGGGGGTCGTGGTCAGTTCGGAGAGGGATGCGGAGGACGACAGCTTCACCTTTCTCGTTAATCCGCGTTTCAGGATCAATGACGACATGATGATCTATGCCAATATTTCATCAGGATATCGTCCGGGCGGTGGCAATACCCAGCCTCCGATCGGGCCGGGCTTTACGCCGGTGCCGGACACGTTCCAGCCGGCATCGCTCATCAATTATGAACTCGGGTTCAAATCGTCATGGTTCGACCGACGGCTGAACCTTGAACTTGCGGCCTTTCTTATCGATTGGCGCAAGGCTCAGATCCCGACCCAGTCGACGACGACCTATGTGAAGACTGCGCCTGCGCGCATCCGCGGAGTTGAGGCCTCTTTCTCCGCGATCCCCGCCGAAGGCCTCACCCTTTCGGGCCAGTTCACCTATCTCGATGCCGAGCTGCGCACTGACGAACCCGGATTTGGCGGATTCCGCGGCGACCGTCTTTCCTATGTTCCCAAATGGAGCGGCGCTTTGAATGCCGACTATGAACGGCAGCTCTTCGACAGGGTTTCCGGCTTTGTCGGCGCCACGTATCGCTACACCGACGATCGATTGTCGGATTTCAGCATTTTCGGGTTACCACCGTCGCCGCTGCCGCGATTGACGATCCCTTCCTATGACGTGATCGACCTGCGGGCCGGCATCAACAGAGATGAGTGGAGCCTGAGCTTCTTCGTGAAGAATCTGGCGGACAAGCGAGGGATCAATCGCATCAACACCTTGTCACCGCTGGGCTCCAACGCGTCGATGATCCAGCCGAGGACATTCACCCTTTCGCTCGCGACGCGGTTCTAGACCGACCGACTCATTTGCCGAGGAGGCCGCCGTGGATCATTGGACCATATTCGCGCTCATCTCCGTGGCCGGCCTCATGCTCGGTGTGGCCTGGCCATTCCCGTCAATTTCGTCCGACCCAGTCGCCCGGGTCTCGCGCATGTCGTGGTTCAAAACGGCCTGGCTGGCCGAGATAGGCCTGTTCGTCGCGTGGATCGGCCAGGTCTTCTACTTATTGTCCAATCCCGCGCTGGCCATGTCTGGGGCCGGGGACATGTTGCGATGGGGCCTGGGATTCCTGGCCGGTTTGGCGGCGATTCTCGCATTTCCCTACGTCGCCTTTCGCTGGCGGTCGGGACAGGGCCGGCCACTCATGGCGCTTGCCGTTCTTTGCAGTCTCTATCTGGCTGCATTCATCACCCGTTACTGACCTCTCGCGATGGCCGCCATTCGGCCGAAAGGAAATGCCGTGCGGAGTGCCGCGATCTTGTTTATCGGCCTGCTGTCCTTGCCGGCCTGTTCGTCCGCGCCAGCGCCCGGCCGCCTTGTAGACGTTGGCGGGCACAAGCTTCACATTGCTTGCAGCGGCAGCAGGCAGGCAGGGCGTCCAACAGTCGTGATCGATTCAGGCGCCGGAGTGACGAGCCCGGCTTATCACTGGCTGCAGGAAGGTGTCTCCGACACGACGCGCATCTGCTCCTATGACCGCGCCGGGATCGGTTGGAGCGAGACCTCCGATCAATCTCACGATGCCGTCTCCGCCGCCGATCAATTGCATATGTTGCTGGAACGGTCGGGCGAACACGGACCTTATATTATCGCGGCGCACTCGATTGCCGGATTATATGCGCATGTGTTTGCGGCCAGGCATCCAGACAGCATTGCCGGATTGGTCCTTATCGATCCCAGTCACCCAAAACAGCAGGCAGCATTCAACACCAGGCTTTCGCCGGATCAGGAAGATCGCGCTGATCGGATGACACGTTATCTGGGTTTCCTGGCCGGGACTGGCCTGACCCGCTTTTATCATCCGCTGTTCAACATGAAGATGGTGGCATCGCTGCCAACGGATGTTAAACGGCAGATCGAAGGTCTTTCCCACCGCGCTGACAGCTATCGCTCGACCTACCAGGAAGCGCGGGCTTTCGACCAGTCCGCTCGCGAGGCCATCGCCGCCGGCCCGTTGGGATCAATTCCCCTGATGGTGATCAGCGCGCAGTCGATCGCAACCGACGGCGACCCGATGTCGCAACAAATGGCCAAATTCGATGCGATCAAGATCGGCCTTCACACGGACCTGCTCAACCTCTCCACGCAGTCGAAGCACATTGTCGTGGCGGGCGCAGGTCATATCACTCTGGTCCTGGAAAAGTCGCATGCCGCGAAGGTCGTCGCCGCGATCGAGAGCTTGGTCCTGGCTTCTCGTTCCGGAGGCTGGCCGGACGACCGAGCGACAACCTCCGGACGCGATCGGGCTGGTTGAACCGGGGCTGTCGTTACGAACCGGGCGGACAGGAAATAGCGGAGGCAGAGTTGGCACATTGGATAAAAACCGTCACGGCAAGTCTGGCGTTGTTCGTTGGGAGTGCGCTTTTCCCGACCGGCGGCGTCTCTGCGCAAGGGGATGAAAAGCCCGCGCCCGTAGAGCGAAACGGCACGGTCAACATCGCTCCTGCCGCCATTCCGTTTTCGGATCTGGCGAGCGAACAACTTCGCGACGCCTTCGTTCGGCGCACGTTCGTCGACACCTATCCAACCCTCGCCGGGCCCATCACTGCACCCGGGGTGATCGCAAAGCTCCGGAAAGATCTCGACGAGACGTTGTTCAAGCCCGCGCTCGACGGCATCAAGACCCTATATCCGGTCGACATCGCCGCGGCGAAGATTGCCGGCGTGAGCGTGGAGATCATCACCCCAAAAGGTGGTGTCGATGCCGGCAATGCCAACCGGGTGCTGATCAGTCTGCACGGCGGCAGCTTCATGGTGGGAGGTGGCTTGGGCGGAAGGCTCGAGGCCGTGCCGATCGCGAGCGTTGGCAAGATCAAAGTGATCTCGGTCGATTATCGGAAATGGCCGGAACATAAATTTCCGGCTGCCAGCGAAGATGTCGCCGCAGTCTATGCGGAGCTGCTGAAGTCGTACAAGCCTGGATCGATCGGAATTTTCGGATGCTCGGCGGGCGGAATGCTCACGGCGGGATCGGTCGCGTGGTTTCAAACGCATGGACTGCCGGCGCCGGGGGCGATCGGAATTTTTTGCGCATCGGCTGGCAATGATTTCGAACCCACCGGAGATTCTCGCTATTTCGCCTCGCTGCTCAACGGCTATCCGGCACCGCCGCCACCGGCGGTTGGAAAGCCTGTCCGCCAGGATGGGTATTTTGAAGATGCAGACACTTCGGGCCCGCTCATTTCACCAATCAATTGGCCGGACGTGTTGAAGCGCTTCCCGCCCACTTTGCTTCTCACCGGAACCAGGGCAGTGGAATTGAGCGGGGCGATCAACACGCACAACAAGCTCATAAGGCTTGGCGTCGAAGCAGATCTGCATATCTGGGACGGCGCTGGCCATGCCTTCTGGAGTGTGCCCGACACGCCCGAGATAAGGGAATCGTATGATGTTGCCGTGCGCTTTTTCGGCAAGCATCTTGCCCGCTAGTGATGCCTGTCAACGATGGGGCAGGGCAGGGGACGATGCTGCACGCATGAGGCCTGTGGCCATTCCGCGCCTTGGACTCATTGCAAAAGCGGTTGGTCGAGGCCTTTCGCCGTCAAATGTCCATTATGAGTGACGGCCTGAACCAACGGTCGGGAAAATAGCGTTTGGCGGTCGGGAAGGTGACATGTCTATGTGTCTTCGGCTGGGCCGTCATTTTCTCTGACCTCGCACAGATCCAATCCCCGTGCAGCGGGTTCGTGAATCGGCTTAACATCAGACGGCAAGGCCGCTTCGATAGCGGTGATCGATGCATGAGCGGCGTGGTGTCGCGCAGTCTAAAGGCCACCGCTAGTCAGACGCGACACGCCCCGCGACGGCCCGATGCGGGGGAGAACGGCAGTGCCCGTCACGGTTCGATCCACATCCTGCCCACATAAAACAGGCATCGCCGCTCTAGACGTTCTTGATATGTTCTCCATTTTCTGCTACATGCCCGCCGGATGGAAGAAACCACTTTCACGGTCTCGTTGCCGTCCCTGGCGGAAGGCGATCGCACCTCCGCATCTCCCGCTCCCACGCTCGCCTTCGATCCCGTCGCGCTGGAATATCGGCACGACGGCTGGACCCCCGAACGCCAGCGCGCCTTCATCGAGGAACTGGCCGATTGCGGCATCGTTCGGGAGGCCGCCGCCCGCGTCGGCATGACCGAGCAAAGCGCCAGCCGCCTCCGCCGCCGCGACGAGGCCGCCTCCTTCCGCATCGCCTGGGACGCCGCGATCCGCATGGGCGGCGAGCGGCTTCGCTCGGTCGCCTTCGATCGCGCGGTCAACGGCACGCTTCGCCGGCATTATTATCATGGTGCTGTGGTCGACGAGGAACGGGTCTACGACAATCGGCTTCTCATCTATCTGCTCGGCCGCCTGCCGTCCCCGGGCCTCCCGCCCCCCTGGAACGGCGATCGCTTTCTCGCCCTTGCCGATCATGGTCTGCCGATGCCCGAAAGCTTCGACAAGCCGGTCTGGCGCGAGGCGGAGCGCGGATGGCGCACATCCTTCCCGCCGCCCGATGGCTTCGCGGGCGACGAACATGGTTGCTTCGGCGACCCGGATTATGATCGCGCCCTCACGCCCGAGGAACAGGCCGCCGCCGATGCCCGGATCGCCCGCAAGCGCGAGCAAGCCGCCCGCGCGCGCAATCTCTATTTCGAACATATGGGCTAGTTTTTTTCGTCTATTGGGAAGCCGAACCTTCTGAACCTTCGGCGTCCCAAAACGCTCTTTCTCACTGTCGGTACGAATATGGCCTGATGGTCGAGGGGATGAGGTGACTTGGCCTCATCCCCTCCGGCAGGCAGGGTCGGGCGGCGTCATAATCCGGGGTCGCCCGCAACCTCGCGTAATTGCATCCGAAGGCGTCTTCACGACCGATGGACTTGGTCATTTGATAGACTGGGTTCATTCGATAGACGGAGCTCATTGCCCTTCCGCATCGTCGCTTTTCGCGGACAACCGCTTGCTCGCCCAATCGCTCAGGCTGTCCAGCACTTCGGTCGGGACACGCATCGACGGGAGGAAGCCGTAGCCGCGCCCCCGGCCATCCGGGTCACGAAGGAATAGATGGTTGAGGATCGGAAAAAGCCGGACGGAAACGTCTTTATTCCCGTTTGATTGAAATGCGGCGGCCAGTCGCGACGCACTGAACGGCGGCACCTGGCGATCGGTCGTCCCTTGCAGGAGAAGGACCGGCACCGTTACACGCCGGGCATTGGGAATGCTGTCGAGGCGGATGATCGCGCGGGCGCGCGGCGATGTATATTGCTTCGCCAGCGTCGCCGCCGCTTGAGCCTCACGATCCTCGCGCGCGATTGCGGGGTCCCGATCCACCTCGTATCGGATTTGATAATCCACCGTCTCGCGACCGGTCGCCGGTGCGCACATCAGGACCAGCGCCGCGACGTCAGGATCCTCGGCCGCGATCAAGGGCGCGATCATGCTTCCTTCGCTCCAGCCTAGCAGGGCGATCCGCTTGCGATCGATGTCCGATCGGCCGCGCAGATATCGAAGCCCCGTCTTGATGTCCGCCGCTTCGTCATAGGTGGTGGCGATGTCCCAATTCCCGCTCGATCCGCCGACACCGCGATCGTCCAGCCGCAGGACCGCGATGCCGCGGTTGGAAAGGGCGTCGGCAATCTGCCGGAATGGGCTGCTGGGCGAGGAAGCGGATGAAGAGGCGTTCCGGTGGCTCTTGCTCGACCCGGTAATCAGGATCATCGCCGGCACGCGATCCCGTCTGTCGAGCGGCATCGTGAGCGTGCCGGCGAGCACATGGCCTTCGGGCGCGGGGATGCGAACTTCCTCGGCCGTGTACCGGGCGCCGGGCTTGCTGCCATAAGCTTCCCAATCTGGATAGGACTCGCGCGGAAAACGCCCCAGTCTTTCGATGGTGAGGCCATAATCGGGAAGCTGCCCCGAAAGGACTCGCCCTGTCTGGTCCACCACCAGTTCGAAGAGCTTGCCGCCGATCTCGGCTCTGGCGCGATCGGTCCCGATGAAGGAGATTGTCGCCGGGATGCTCTTCTGATCCACCCATCGGTACACCTTCGTGGTCACGACCGGCGTTCCCTGCGTCCTCGCAAAGCGGATAAGCTGCTCCAACATTCCCACCGGCGCCTGGTCGAAATAGAGTGCCACCCCTTCCTTCGCATCCTGAGGCGCCGTCTTGGACGATTGCTGCAGCGGTGTGACCAGCCGGATCGGCGCGCTGCCGGGCTGGGCAATCTCGATCGCCACTTTTGTAACCATGCCGGAGGCTCCAAGGTCGAGCGTGTAGGCGATCGGCGAAGACTCGTTGACGATGATCGTTCCGGAAGAGGCGTCCGCCGTGCGGCTATTCCACTCCGCCGAAACGATGTCTGCGCCCTGCCGCATCAGGAATACCGTCTCTTCGCCGGGCGTGACGCCGGGGGCCGAGACCGAGGCCGATGGTCGATCAGAGGCTGCCGCGAGTTGCGACGCGCATGATGCCAGACCAAATGTGATCGCTGCGAGGAAGATGGCGCCGCTCGTCCGAAGCATTGTCCCGATTCAACCTTTCCTGTCTGCTGGCGTCGGCTTCGCCGGTCGTCGAGCCCGATTTCGCCTTTTCACCTTGGCTTTCTAGCATTCCGTACGAAGGGGATCCCACTATTTTCGCTAGGTTTTTCACTGCTATTAGAGCTGACGGGCAAATATTGCCGCGAATGTGAGGGAAAACGCTATGGACAGTTTTGACCGGGCAATACTTGCGGTGCTCGCGCAGGATGGTCGCATCAGCTGGAAGGATCTCGCGCAGCAGATTGGTCTGTCCGAGACGCCTACCGTGCGAAGGGTCAAGGCCCTGGAGGCCAGAGGCGTGATCGACGGTTATTCCGCCAGGATCAACGAAGCTGCGGCCGGCCGCCCGATCAGCGTCTTCGTCTCGGTCTCGATGGACCGGCAAAACCAGCCCGAACTCAACACTTTCGAGGCCGCTATCGCAGATTCGCCGCTGATCCTGAGCTGCTTCATGCTCGCGGGCGATGTGGATTATCTGTTGCGTGTGGCCGTCGCGGACATTGCCGAATTCCAGCGCTTCCTTGACGAGGTGTTGCGGCCTATTCCCGGGATGAGAACGATCAGTTCCAGCTTCGCGCTGAAGCCGGTCATTCAGAGAAGCCTCTCGGTCGGGTGAAGTCGTTCCGCCACTGCCCAACGATTCGGTCCTGCCTCGACGGCAACGTCCGACGGGAAAAATGTAAGAGGGCGACTTTTACGAGAGCATGGGAAATTTGCGCGCACTCAAACAGGCTATTGCGACTTAATCGCAAGAGTGATAGGTCTTGCTCCCATGATCGTTTGTGTCTGCAACGCATTACGCGAATCCGACGTCCGCAAGGCCGCTAGGGAAGGGGCGTCCTGCCCGACCAGCGCTTATGCCCGTTGCGGGCGGCGCGCGCGGTGCGGCCAATGCTTCTCATTCGCACGCCAGATCATCGCCGCGGAACGTGTGAGCGCCTAGCAATAGCAGCTTCATTTTTCGCGGAATTCTGCGACTTTTAGCCCCTTTGGAGGGTTCCTTTCCGCCGCCTCATTCGTTAGACAGGCGCCGAACAAGGAGGCCGTGATGAAGGGTGACGATCGGGTAGTCGAGCTGCTGAACGAAGCGCTCAAGAATGAGCTGACCGCGGTCAACCAATATTGGCTTCATTACCGACTGCTCGACAATTGGGGCATTTCCCGCCTCGCGGATTTCGAGCGGCACGAGTCGATCGACGAGATGAAGCATGCCGATCGCTTGACCGAGCGGATCCTGTTCCTGGAAGGCCTGCCGAATTTCCAACTGCTCGGGCGGCTGCGCATCGGCGAGAATGTCGAGGAGGTGCTGCGCGCCGATCTCGATCTGGAATATGAGGCGGTGGGCCAGCTCAAGGGTGCGATCGAACATTGCGAGACGGTGCGCGATTATGTCAGCCGCGATCTCTTCACCGAAATCCTCGCCAACGAGGAGGAGCATGTCGACACGCTGGAGAAGCAGTTCGACATGATCGAGAATATGGGGCTGCAAAATTATATCCAGCTCCAGTCGAAGCCGGCCGAGGACTGATTTCGGCGCCGGCCGCAGGGATTATGGCAACTACCGGCGCCGGCCCCGGTCGCGGCTGAACGGCGTCCTTCCCTTCATTCGTCCAGCCAGCGAAAGGCGCGCCGCAGTTCGGCCGCGCCGTCGTGATCGTACCAGCGGCCGTGGGCGAGGATGATCCGTTCGGGATTCCATGCGATCATCTTGTCGATCGCGGCCCTCAGCTGCGCCCGCCTGCCGGCAAAGGTGAGGCGCATGTCGCGGGGCATGCTGCCATGCGGATCGCGGACGCCGCCCAGGCGGGTGAGCAATCGCATCACCGGATTGCGAAGGCGCTTCGGCTCGAAATTCTCGATGAGGTCCGCGACGATCAGGGTCGCGGTCGGCCGGTGGAAGAATATCACCTCCGTCATGTAGCGGCTTTCGATGGGCAATGTGTCCATCCAGCTGTCCCAGGGCCAGCCACCCTGGGGACAACCGCCATCCCGGTCGAGCCGGTGGAAGGGAAAGTCGACGGGCTTTCCCCTCTGCGCCTCGATGCCGGGGGCGAGATAGGCTTCGCTCTGCGGGAACGCCTTCATCCATTCGCCGATCCAGGCATGATGGATGCGGTTCGGCGCAACGATCCAGCGCGGTTCGCCTATGGCCTCGATTTCCCGGCGGAGCTCTTGTGTCGGCGGCGTCGGGGAATGGATGAAGAGATCCCGCTTTCCCGACCGGACGATCGTCATTCGCGTCGGAAACGGCAGTTTCGGCCAAGGCATGCCGAAGCGGATGATCGGCCCGTCGACGATCCACAGATTCTCGCAGACCGGCTTGAGCCGGTTCAGCGGCGGATAGGTGAAAGGCGGGTCCTGTCGGTCGTTCATGGCCCCGTCCGGCCTCCGCGTGCTCTGGCGCCTATCGGCCGGCCGCAGCTACAGCCGGGCTTTCTTCCGGTCTTCTTCGGCGATCTGCTGGCCGCGCGCCTCGGCGGCGCCGAACAGCAGGCGGTGGGAGGTCTCGGCCGCCGCTTCCGGCGTCATCGTCACCGCGACGCCATCGGGGCCGTCGACATTCACATGCCCGTCCTCGGCGCCGACCTCGCTCGGCTTGTCGTGGATTTCCCGATCCATGCACAGCAAACATATCGTCGCCGGCCTTGTTCCCGCATGTCGCCATTCGCCCCCGTCCCATTGCGGCGATCGAGGCAGCACCTTAAGCGGCAGGCGGCAGGACAAAAGGAGCGAGGCCATGCATTTCGTCGTCATCGGCAAGGACAAAGCGGACGGGCAGGCCCGCAAGGAGCGGCGCGCCGACCATCTCGAATTCGTCGCCGGCGCGCAGGACGGGATCGTCTATGCCGGCCCGCTGCTGGACGAAGGGCGGATGATCGGCAGCCTCTTCGTCTTCGACCTGCCCAGCCGGGACGCGCTGGACGCGCATCTGGCCAGGGATCCCTATTTCGCGCCGGGCATGTTCGAAACGGTGGAGATTTACGAAAGCCGCTGGATGGCGCCGGAGCGGGAAAAGGGCTTCCTTGCCGAAGAGGCGAGGAAAATGCGGGCGGCGGACGCCTGAATCGTTCGCATCAGAGTTCGCATCAGAGATCGACCAGCGGCGCCGGCGGCGGAAAGGCGAAGGCGCGGGCCCGGATCCAGCGGGAGGCGATGAACTTTTCGCCGCTTGTGACCGGCAGGCCGGCATGTTCGGAGAGCGGATCCGCGCGGCCGTCGGCGCCGACATTGGCGAACAGCAGCGCATCGCCGGTCCGGCCCTTGTAGCAGAGGCCGGTGCGGACGAAGCGGGTCTCGCCCCCTTCATAATCCTCGTTGAGATGGACGAGCAGGGTGGCGATGCGCTGGTTCGGCTCGCCGGGAAGCGCATCCATATGGGCGCGATATTCGCCGCCGGCCTGGTAGCGGAGGAGCTGCAGCGGTTCCCCCTGGCCGGGCTCGGTGCCACTGGCCGCGGCGATGCGGCGGTTGAGGGCGTGGATGGCGACATCCTCGGCATAGAGGCCGAACATCGCCGCATCGGAGGCGCGGACCGGATGCGGGACGGTCCGGCCGCTGGCGGGATCGACGACCAGCGACGGCTGCAGGACAGGGCGGCCGGCTTCGATCAGATAGGCGCATTCCTCCGGCGTCATGAAACCGGGAATCGCGACGACGTCCGGCGCGTCGCTCAGCCGGCGCGGGGTCGGGAGAGATGTTGGGGCGCCGCGAGCGTCGATCTCCATTTGCCCGATCAGGCCCAGCTGGCGGGCCGCGTGGGGATAATGCGGCGCCAAAGCGCGCAGTTCGGCCAGCGCGCCGGGCCAGTCGGCCTGGCCGCCGACGCCCGCAGCGAGGAAGGCCGTGTGCAGCAGCGCCGCCGCTTCATGTCTCTTGGCGGCCGCGCCCTGGAGGAGCGCACGGGCAGCGGCGAGATCGCGGCGGACCAGATCGCCGCCGATGCGCCAGTCGGCCAGCTCGACCATCGCCGTCCGATCCCCGGCCGCGGCGGCGTCGATGAGGCATTGCGCCGCCTCCGCGAACCGACGCGCGCCGATCAGGGCGTTCACCCGCTCGATCAGGGCCTGCCATGCCATCGTTCAGCCATTAAGCCCGATGGCCGGAAAAGAAAGAGGGGGTTTCAAGGGCTTGGCCGAAGACTTTGGTCAGGACGTGGTGGCGGGGCGGCTTGCGCTTCGCTGTTGCCGGGCCTAGCCGAAGGCCATGAAGGTGATCGGCCGCTATCAGGAAGATGGCTATGCCCATATCGAGGGCCTGGTTCCCGTCGAGATCGCTTTGGCCTTTCTCCAGGGGCTGAAGGAGCAGATCGGGCCGGGCGCCATCCCGCTCAGCCGGGTGGAGGATTTTCCCAACCTCCTCGATCGGCCGGCCTTCGAGATTTACGGCCATCATTACAAGCCGATGCTTCATTTCCTGTGGGGCCTGACGCCGATCGTCAGCCAGATCGTCGGGCGGGACCTGCTCCCCACCTACGATTATTTCCGTATCTATCGGGAGGGCGACGTCTGCCGCGTCCATTCCGACCGACCCTCCTGCGAGCACAGCCTTTCGCTGGCGCTGGATTATAGCGACGGCGAGATCTGGGACCTGGAGATCGGCAAGACCCGCCATCCGGCGCCCTCCGCCCAGGTGGATGCGGATTTCGGATCGGAGCCTTTCGCCGCGATACCGCTCGCGGTCGGCGACGCCTTGCTCTATCGCGGGGTCAACCACCGCCATGGACGGACCAGGCCCAATCCCAATGGCTGGTCCGCCCACCTGTTCCTGCACTGGGTCGATCGCTTAGGTCCCTATCGGGATCAGGCCTTTGACGGGCAGATCCGGCCCGCGCCGGTCAATTTCAGCTTCGCCTGACCCTTTCGGCCCTTGCTGGCGCGCGTCAGCCCTTGAACGTCACCATGCCGTTCGCGTCGATCGGCCAGGCGGCGTTCCAGGCGATTTCCCACGCATGATCGTCGGGATCGGCGACATAGCCGCGAAGGCCGCCATGGGGAGGCGTGTCGGCAGGGCGGAGCATGCGTCCGCCGGCCGCGACGAGCCGATCCATCAGCGGCGCCACCTGGTCGGCGGTGCGGACATTATGGGCCAAGGCGAAGGCGCCTTGCCGGGCGAGGCCGGGACGGTCCATGTCCTTTTCCAGTTCGGGCTGGAGCCAGGTGCCGAAGACGAAGCCGTTCATCTGGTAGAAGGCGATTTCCGCGTTCTCGAACACGGGCGACCAGCCGAACCCTTCGACATAGAAATGGCGCGAGCGGGAAAGATCGGAGATTCCCAATGTGACGACGGCGATCTGCTGTTGCATGTCATTCCCTTTCCATCGCCGACGCGTTGGCTGCGCCGGCGTTCAAGGGCCGCGGGTCTCGGCAGGCGCCGGACAGAGCTTCGAGAAGCGGACGGGCCAACCTGACCGTCCTGTCTTTTTCGACCGGCTCGATCTCTAACCCGGTGCCGTCCGCGTGGCAAACGGCCTGCCTTCCCTCGCCGGAAATCTCAGCCAGGCCGGTCTTTTGCTTCGGCCGCCTGGGCAAATGTGTCGGCAAGGATGGCGCACCAGCGCCCGACGCCCTCCGGGTCCGCCAGATGATCCTGCCTGATCTCGATCTCGGCATAAAGGCGGCGGTCCGGATAGGCGTGGACCGGGATGGTGTGATCGACATCGTCCATGGCATAAGGCTGGTTGTCGCCCACGACGAGATCGGGCCGGTCTCGGAGCGCGGCCAGCAGGGACGTGGCGAAACGCGTGTCGCCGCCGGCATGGAGCACGCCGATGTCCCAGGGCCGGTCGAAGCCCAGCATCCAGGGCGTGAAGCTGTGAAGGGCGATCAGGATGGTCTCGCGGCCCTCGGCTTCGCGGCGGGCGATCATTTCGGCGATGGCGCGCTGATAGGGCGAATGCACCTCTTCGATGCGCATCCGGCGCTGGCCTGGCGTGAGGTTCTCGTTGCCGGCAATGACGGTGCCGTCGCTGATCGCGGGGATGGCATCGGCACGATCGGGATCGCGGTTGCAGTCGATCACGAGCCGCGAATAGGTCTGCCGGACGAACACGGCGTCGAGGGCGGAGGCGAGCGCTTCGCCAACGGCGCCGACGCCGATGTCCCAGCCGATATGCCGGTCGAGATCGGCTTCGCCGAGGCCGAGCGTTCCGAGCGCTGCGGGGATCGCCCGGCCGGCATGATCGCCCAGCAGCAGGAACGATGCGCGTCCCTTTGGGTTGAACACCCGCACGGCCGGCGGATCATCGGCGGTGAGCAAATTTCCTGACGCGGATTCCCGATGCCTCTGCTCAACGTTTCTCATATCACCACCTATACCTATCGCCAGCCGGTGGCGTTCGGCGAGCACCGACTCATGGTGCGCCCGCGCGAGAGTTACGACCAGCATCTCGTCGATGCCAGACTCCGGATCGAGCCGCGACCCTCGGGCCTGCGCTGGGTCCAGGACGTGTTCGGCAATTCGGTGGCCATCGCCACCTTCGACAAGAGGGCGAGCAGCCTGGTGGTCGAAAGCCAGGTGAAGGTCGATCACCACCCGGCCGAGATCCAGAAGGTCAATATCGAGGATTATGCCCGCCTCTATCCCTTCACTTATGCCGCGGAGGAAATGCCCGATCTCCTCCGCTCGATCGAGCGTCAGCATCTGGATCCGCTGCGCCAGGTCGACAGTTGGGCGCGGCAATTCCTGCACCCGTCGGGCAAGACCGAGACGCTGGCGATGCTTTCGGGGATGACCGAGGCGATCAAGCGCGACTTCACCTATGTCTCGCGGGCCGAGAAGGGAACCCAGACCCCGATAGAATCATTGACCCGGATGAAGGGGACGTGCCGCGATTATGCGGTGCTGATGATCGAGGCGGCGCGCGCCCTGGGCTTCGCCGCCCGCTTCGTGTCGGGCTATGTCTATAATGCGACGGCCAGCGAACGTCGTACCGGGGGCGGAAATACCCATGCCTGGGTCCGCGTCTACCTGCCAGGTTCGGGCTGGGTCGAGTTCGATCCGACCAACGGCATCGTCGGCAATCGCGGCCTGATCCGTGTCGCGGTGGCGCGCGACATCTATCAGGCCGTGCCGGTTTCCGGGACCTGGAGCGGCTTTCCCGGCAGTTTCCTCGACATGGAAGTCAGCGTCGACGTGAGGGTCGACGGCCAGGTCAAATCGCCCAGCAATGCTGCCGCCGGCGGCACAGGAAAGAGATGAAGATGCTGATCCGCGCAGGATATGACATTTGTTACGAAGCCGACACCGACACGCCGATGATGGCGATGCTGAACCTGCATCCGTCCCGCAACAAGGATTTGAGGACGCCGCAGCGGATTTTCGTCGATCCCGACATCCCGATCTACGATTTCCTCGATGCCTATGGCAATATGTGCACCCGGCTGACCGTGCCGAAGGGCGGGGTGACCCTGTCCTGCGATTTCACCATCGAGGATAGCGGCCTGCCCGATCCCGTCGCCCGCGATGCCGTGCAGCACCGGATCGAGGACCTGCCCGATGATGTGCTGATGTTCCTGCTCGGAAGCCGCTATTGCGAGACCGACCGGCTGTCGGACACGGCCTGGTCGCTGTTCGGTCATATCGACAATGGGTGGGACAAGGTGCAGGCGATCGTCGACTTCACCCACAATCATATCAGCTTCGGCTATCAATATGCCCGGCCGACCAAGACCGCCTGGGACGCCCATCAGGAACAGAAGGGGGTGTGCCGGGACTTCGCCCACCTGGCCATCACCTTGTGCCGATGCATGAACATACCGGCGCGCTACTGCTTCGGCTATCTGGGCGATATCGGCGTCCCGCCCGCCGATGCGCCGATGGACTTTTCGGCCTGGTTCGATGTCTATCTGGGCGGCGCCTGGCACGCCTTCGACGCCCGGCACAACCGTCCGCGCATAGGCCGCATCCTGATGGCCCGCGGCCGCGACGCCACCGACACCGCGCTCACCACCAGCTTCGGCCCGACCAGGCTGGTGCGGTTCGACGTGCACACCGACGAGGTGACCGAGCCGCGTTAGATCCTTGCTTCCATGGGAAAGGATTGGAAACCAATGCCTTCCGGCCCATATATTGGGTCAGGCATGACGAACCTCGGAGGATAAGATGGCCGGCGGTTGGACGCGCGACGGCGCGGTTCAGGAGCAGATCGACGACACGGTGAAGGACGCCGTGCTGAGCGCGCGCGCGGCGATGCTGGCCGGGGCGGGCGCGGACCATTGCGACGATTGCGGCGAGCTTATACCGGAGCCACGCCGGATCGCCTTGCCGAGCGCCCGGACCTGCGTCACCTGCCAATCGGCCCGTGACGGCCGCAAGGTCGCTGCCGGCATCAACCGCAGGGGCAGCAAGGACAGCCAGTTGCGGTGAGGGGCTGCCGTGGCACGTGCCGCGGAACGACAGATCGCCTTCGCCATTGGCGGCCTTAATCCAGATCAACGACGTCGGCTTTCCGTTGCTGCTAGGTTACCCGTTCAACCTTGGGGGACCGGCAACTGCGAATCGAACGGGCCTGTATGGCGCTCGAAAAGGGCTGCTGCCTGGAGCTTTATTATGACGGCTGGAGCCGGGTCGTCGAGGTTTACGCCGTCGGTTTGGATTCCGAAGGCCGGGAAGTGATCCAGGCGTGGCAGCCGCAAGCCGACATCAACGGGCCTGGCCGGCCGGGATGGAAGCTGCTCTACCTGGACGAAACGCGGAAGGTCGCGGTATCCGGTTATTTCGCCGAAGCGCCCCGGCCGGATTATGTCCGCGACCCGGCGATCGTGAAAGTGCTTCGCGAGATCGCTCCCTTGGAAACATCCCCGCAGGAATGATCCGGAACGCGGGCTTCAATGCACGCCATATTCGGTGCGCGGCGGGCGGGGAGCAAGCGGCGCGGGCGGCCTTCCGGATTCGGCGTCCATCCAGTCCTTGACCAATTGCCTTTGTCCCGCCGCCATGATTTCGGCGCCGCCGGGCATGGTCCGCAGGGCGGAGAAGGTCGGGTCCCTGAGCGACATGGCGAGGACGCGGATGATCGGCATCGCGCCCCGATAGGCATCGTGGAAATTGTCGGCCCGGAAGGTGACCGAATTGTCGCGATAGTCGATGCCCGGAAAGCCTTCGAGGACCGCAAGGTTCGCGGGCGGTATGGCTTTCACAGTGACTTCGGCCGGGGCGTCGAGCTTCATGAGCTTCGCCGATTCCAGCCCGCGCACAGCTGCTGCGGCCTCTTCCACCATCGCCTTGTGGACGGCTTCGACGGGAACCAGCTTCGCCGTGCGGGCATCGGTCGATTGCTTGACCTCGACATAATGAAGCCAGGGCATGCCCGACAGATCCTTCCGCAATTTGTCGTCGCCGGCGGCGAAGATGACGGGGATCCCAACCTCGCCGAAACTCAGAGCGACTATTTCGGTCTCGGTGATGTTCCTGCCGTCGAGGCTGAGATCGACGCCGATCGTGTAGGTATGGGCGGCGAAGCCGAGGCTGCCGTTCTTGGCGTGCATGCCGACGACGGCAACGGCATCATAAGCGCCGGCTTTGGAGAGCGCGATATAAGGATCGAAGCTGGTGTCGCGGCGAACGAAGACGGCCCTCGGATCGAGCCGGTCGGGTGAAAGATCCGGGGCCTGGTTGCCGCTGCCATGGGCATCGACCACGTCGACGGCCGTCGCGCCGCCCTTGAACAGGCCGTCGACCACCGCATTGACGTCCGCGACCAGGCGGTTCTGCGCTTCGGGATAATCAGGATCGCCGAAAAGGAAGCTGGTCGGATTGTCGACCCCCGACAGGCCTTCCATGTCGTAGAGGACGAGGATTTTGATACTGTCGGCGCGGTCGACCTTGGCGGGGCTGATCGTCCAGGGCGCCGGGGGGGTCTGGGCCGGGGCGGCTACGGACGGAACAAGAGCCGCCAATGCGGCCGCGGCGGCGAGATGGAGTGTCCGGAACGTCATGGTCATCCTTCGGCGATAAAGTCTGTCCGATCCATGTCCGTTGAAGAGACCGAATCGGTGCCCGCTTGCGATCCATGCAAGCTGACAGCCCGGGCCGGCCTCCGCAATCGCGCAGGCGCGCTATCCTCCAATGACGAAGGTACGTGATTTGCTGCCGCGTCAGCTCTCGCCGCTGATGGGTTCGGCCTGGGCGCGATGCATTTCGGCTGCAACGCCGCCGCCGAGGACCTTGGCGCCGGCCACCTGCAGCTGGTTCATGAGGCCGTGAACGACGCTGCGCTGACCCTTTTTCATCGCTTCCCAGCCGGTCTTGGCGACATCGGCCGGATCATCCTTGTCGGACTGGCCGACCTTCGTGTCCTCCATGTTGGCGCGCTCGAAGAATTCGGTGTCGGTGGGTCCGGGCTTGAGGCAGGTGACCGTCACTTCCGTGTCCTTGAGCTCGTTGCCGAGCGCGTCCGAGAAGCTGTCTATGAAGGCCTTGGAGCCGTTATAGACGGCCTGAAAGGCGCCGGCGACATGACCGGCCACCGAGCCGGTGATGAGGATGCGGCCCCGGTTCCTCGCCACCATCTCGCGCGCCACCTTCTGGATCAGGTAGACCGTGCCGGTAATGTTGGTGTCGACGACGTGGCGCCATTCGGCCGGATCCTGATCGAGGAAAGCGTGACCCAGACCGTGTCCGGCATTGGCGACGAGGACGTCGACCGGACGGCCGCCGGCGGCTTCCAGAAGCCGGTCCACTCCTTCGAAGGTCGACAGGTCGGCTTCGACGTTGTGAACCTCGACACCAAGGTCCTGGAGCTGGCGGCTCGCGTCGATCAGCGGCGTGTCCGCGACGACGAGCAGATCATAGCCGTCGGCGGCGGCAAGCCTGGCGAGTTCCAGGCCGATGCCGGTCGATGCGCCGGTGACGATGGCGAATTCAGGCTGCGGCATGTTCGGTCTCCCTGGAGGGGGTCGTGGAGGCCATGCCGGGCTTCAGGACGATCTTCGTATATTCGTTCTGGTCGTCGTGCCAATGCTTGTACATGGCGGGCCCGTCCTCGAGACTGGCATGGTGGGAAATGAGGAAGGTGGTGTCGACCTGCCCCTCGCCGATCATGTCGAGAAGCTGCTTCGAATATTTCTGCACATGTGTCTGGCCGGTTTTCATCGTCAGGCCTTTCTCCATGAAGGCGCCGATCGGGAATTTGTCGGCCATGCCGCCATAGACGCCAGGAACGGAAACGCGTCCGCCCTTGCGGCAGGCGAGGATGGCCTGGCGGAGCGCCGCCGGCCGATCGGTGCCAAGGAAGGTGTGGGCCTTTATCGTATCGACGATATTGTCGATGCCGAGCCCATGGCTTTCCATGCCGACGCAGTCGATGCAGGCATCCGGACCGATGCCGCCGGTCATTTCGAAAAGGGCCTCGCGGATGTCGGTGTCGCGATAGTCGAGGATCTCGGCGCCCATCTGCCTGGCGAGGGCCAGGCGGGCGGGATAATGATCGATCGCGATGACCCGGTGCGCGCCCATGATGAGCGCGGACTGGATCGCGAACAGCCCGACCGGGCCGCAGCCCCAGACGGCCACGGTATCGCCGTCCTCGATCTCCGCATTTTCCGCGGCCATCCAGCCGGTCGGCAAGATATCGGACAGGAACAGGACCTTGTCGTCCTCGAGCCCGTCCGGAATGACGATCGGACCGATGTCGGAATAGGGGACCCGCAAATATTCGGCCTGGCCGCCCGCATAGCCGCCGGTCAGGTGCGCGTAGCCGAAGGCCGAGCCCATCGGATAGCCGTAAAGCGTCTCCGACATGTCGGACGTGGTCGCCGGATTGGCATTGTCGCAGGCGGAATATTGCTGCTTTCCGCAGAAGAAGCAGGAGCCGCAGGAAATGGTGAAGGGGATGACGACGCGCTGGCCGATTTCCAACGTGCTCTTGGGCCCCACCTCGACGACTTCGCCCATATTTTCATGGCCGAGGATGTCGCCCGCCCGCATGGTCGGGATATAGCCGTCATACAGGTGCAGATCCGACCCGCAGATCGCAGTCGACGTGACCTTGATGATGGCGTCACGGGGATTGACGATTTCCGGGTCGGGAACGCTGTCGACACGTACGTCGTGGCGGCCGTGCCAGGTCACTGCGCGCATGATTTCTACTCCTATAGGGCTTGTTCGGTGGGAGATTCGGACCGGCGTGCGGAGGGGCTCGCCGAGCTGCTGATCTCGCCGGTCTCGAGGAATTGTTTCAGCCGCCTCAGGTCGCGCCGGGCCTGGAGATTGGGCTCGCGCTGAAACAATTTGGCAATCCATTCGCCGATCAGTCCGCCCGGCGGATCGTAAGCAAGTGTCGCGCGGACCATCGTTCCGCGGCCCGGCGCGGCATCGAAGAACTCCACCCGGCCGGAATGGCTTATGTCGGACCCTTCGACCGACTGCCAGGCAAGCAGGCGTCCGGGCTCGTCCTCCGTGATCACCGCCTCCCACTCGAAGCTCTTGCCGCCGGGGCCTTTGACCAGCCAGCGGGAGCGGCGATCATCGACGAGATCGATCCTCTCGATATTCTCCATCACGCCGGCAAGATTGGGGAGGTGCCGCCAGAAGGCGTAGATCTCGTCGCGAGGACGGCCGATCGTGACGGTGCGGCCCACGATCGCATCCTCGTCGCGACCTGCCTCCTGCCGCTGCACGTCGTCGTCGCGGGCCGTCGTGGCCGGGGCATCGTCATAGTCTCGCGTGCGATCGTCGCTGGGCATGATTCGGGGCTCCTCGAAATATCGGGCCGGAGGCAAGGTTGGTCCGGAAGGACAGGCAAGGAACCCCGGAAAAAGCGTTCGAGTTCCGAGGCTTCTTATTGATCCAGGTAAGGGCGCATCGGATCCGGACGGATGGTTGGCGACCGGCCGGTGCCGGTGATCCTGGCGCCGGGCGTCAGAAGGGCCAGCCGCCGCAGACGATCGTTCCCACGCGCTTCTCGCGGTTCGCGAGGTGAGCGGTGGCATCATCGAGCCGCGCATAAGCATCGCCATGATCCTCGAGGAACCGGGCGCGCGATCGTTCGTCCGCCCAGATGTCGAGCGTGACGAAATGGCCGGGCGTGTCGCAATCCTCCAGAAGCCGGCTCTCGATGAATCCACCAGCCCTCCGGAACAGCGCCGCCCATTCCCCCGCTTCGCCGTAGATACGGCGAAATTCCTCGCGCTTTTCCTCCCGCACCTGATAGCGCCAGATCACGACGTGCATGGCGGTCTCCTGCAAGCGGAGCGCATATTACGTCATCGGGCCCTCTCCGGTCCAGTCGCCCGGACGGGAGGGAGCTTGTCGCCGTCGAAGAGATGAAGCATCGTCGTCACGCCGGGCAGAAAGAGGCGAAGGTGACGCAGATCGAGGAAAGCTATGTCTGCGGGGCCAGCCAGGCACCCCTGCTGTACAAGACGATCGGCCGGGCGCTGGACGAGGCGGCGGCCGCGCATGGCGATGCGGAAGCATTGATCGTCCTCCATCAGGGCATAAGATGGACCTATGGCGAGTTGAAGATGCGGACCGACCGACTGGCCGCGGGGCTGCTGGCGCTGGGCCTGCTGCCCGGCGACCGGGTCGGCATATGGGCACCCAATGGAGCCGAATGGGTGCTCACCCAGCTTGCCACAGCGAAAGCAGGGCTGATCCTGGTTTCGCTCAATCCGGCCTATCGAACCTCCGAGATCGCGCATGCGCTGAACCTGGTAGGTGTGAGGGCCCTGGTGATCGCCGAGCGCTTCAAGACGAGCGATTATGTGGCCATGCTCGCCGAGGTCGCGCCGGAACTGGAACGGGAGCGGGAAACGAGGCTTTCGCTCGGCGCGTTGCCCGCGCTGGAATGGATCATCCAGATCGGCCGGCCGAGGCTGCGTTCGATGATCGATTTCGCGTCGATCGCCGATGCCGAAACGCCGGAAGGGCTGGAGGCGCTCAGATTGCAGGAAGCGCGCAATTCGCCGGATGATCCGGTCAATATCCAATTCACCAGCGGCACGACCGGCCTCCCCAAGGGCGCGACGCTGACCCATCACAACATCCTCAATAACGGCTATTTCGTGGGCGAGCTGATGGGTTTCGGCGCCGGCGACCGGCTCTGTATTCCCGTGCCGCTCTATCATTGTTTCGGCATGGTGATGGCGGTGCTGAACTGCGTCACCCACGGCGCGGCCATGGTGTTCCCGGCCGACAGTTTCGATCCGGCCGCGGTCCTTCGCGCCGTCGAAGCGGAACGATGCACTGCGCTGTTCGGCGTGCCGACCATGTTCATCGCGGAGCTGGCGGAGGCGGATTTCGCGCAATTCGACCTGACCAGCCTGCGCACCGGCGTCATGGCCGGAGCGCCTTGTCCGGAGCCCGTCATGCGCAGGGTGATGGGCGAGATGCATATGCGGGACGTCGCCATCTGCTACGGCATGACGGAAACGAGCCCGGTCAGCTTCCAGACGCGGCGGGACAGCGGCCTGCAGGCGCGCGTGGGCAGCGTCGGCACGGTCCATCCCTTCATCGAAGCAAAGGTGGTGGGCGAAGACGGGGCGATCCTGAAGCGGGGAGAGACGGGCGAGTTGCTGGTGCGCGGCTACAGCGTCATGCGGGGCTATTGGGCGCAAGCGGACGCGACCGAGGCCGCCATCGACCAGGCGGGCTGGATGCACACCGGCGATCTTGCGACGATCAGCACGAGCGGGGAGGCCCGCATCGTCGGACGGTTGAAGGACATGATCATCCGCGGTGGTGAAAATGTCTATCCGGCGGAGATCGAGAATTTCCTGATCCAGCATCCCGACATCATCGATGTCGCCGTGTTCGGGATAGAGGATGAGAAATATGGCGAGGCGGTCTGCGCCTGGCTACGTACCAGCCGGCCGCTCGACATCGAGGATATCCGCGAACATTGCCGGGGCAAGATCGCCCATTACAAGATCCCCGCCGTCATAAGATGCGTCGAGAGCTTCCCGATGACGGTCACCGGCAAGATCCGCAAAGTCGAGATGCGGGAGATGATGGCGGAGGAAGCGACCCAAGATTGATCGCCGCATCAATCATGCTCGACATCGTTTAGGGCGTCAGGCCCTTGAGGCTGTAGGCGGCCGGGACCCAATCATAGGCCTGGCCTTCTGCACGCAGCCGGCCGATGCCCGGAAAGGCGATATGCGGCGCCGCCACCCAATAGGATTTGTCGGCGGCGTCCCGAAAGGCGGCGGCGCGCTGGCCGATCGCGGCATCCTGGTCCGTGTCGTAGAGGATCGCGATGCCCGGAGCGGCGAATTGGATGTCGGCGACATGAATGAGGTCTCCCCAGAAGTTCATCCGCTCGCCTTTGCTTTCGATCGCATAGACGGCGTGGCCCGGCGTGTGCCCTGGCGTCGGCTCCGCCCGCACGCCCGGAACGATATCGACGGCGTCGGCGAAAGTCCGGAGCTTGCCGGCGTCCTGATAGGGACCGAGCGCGGCGCGCGCGGCGGCGAACAGTCCTTTCATGCCTTCAGGCGCCTTGCGCTCCTCGTCCGGGCTCAGCCAGTGCGCCACCTCCCTCGCATGGGCGTAGATGGTGGCGTTCGGAAACAGGCGTTTGCCCTCCGCCGCAAGGCCTCCGCTATGATCGGAGTGGAGATGGGTGATGAGCACGGCGTCGACCTGGTCCGGCCGATAACCGGCGGCGGCGAGATTGCGGGCGAGCCGGCCGGCGGCGGGCCCGAAGGCGCCGCCCGCGCCGCTATCGACCAGCACCAGCGACGTCCCGGTGTTGACGAGGAAGGCGTTGATCGAGGTTTCCACGGGGAAGGTGAGGAAGCGCCGCTTCGCGAGCCGCTCCAGTTCGGCCGGCGCGATCCGGGTCAGCAACTTGTCCATGGGCTGGTCGGCAATGCCGTCCGACAAGGCCGTCACTTCGAATTCGCCGACCATCATCCGGTAGAATCCCGGCGCCTGGGTGCGATGCGGCGGTGTCTCGGCGGCACTCGGGGCAGCGACGCCGGCGAGCGTCAGGCCTATAGCCGCGAGGACAAATTTCTTCATTTCTCGATGTCTCCAATCCAGGTCGACCCGTAATGAAATCGACATTGCGCAATGTCGAGATGCTGATCGTCGCCTTCCTCGACGCACACACCGCGCGAGACATCTTCCTTCCTTCGCCAAATGCTATAGAGACAGAGGCAAGGGCCGCTCGTAGCTCAACCGGATAGAGTATCGGGCTTCGAACCCGAGGGTTGGGGGTTCGAATCCCTCCGAGCGGGCCATTATCCACGACATTCGATCGAGACACCTCCTTCTCCCGTAGCGGGAGAGGAGGTGTCTCGTCGTGTCATTACTTGACCGGAAAGCCTCGCTTCTTGAGCAAGGCGTTCACATCCGGGTCGCGGCCGCGGAAGGCGCGATAGGCTTCGGCGCGGTCCGTCTCGTTGCCGGTGGCCAGGAGGGTTTCGCGGAAGCGGTCCGCAGTGGCCTTGTCGAACGGATCGCCCGCCTCCTCGAAGGCTGCCCACGTATCCGCGTCCATCGTTTCCGACCAGAGATAGGAATAATAGCCGGCCGAATAGGCGTCGGACGAAAAGAGGTGGCCGAACTGGGGCAGGCGGTGCCGCATCACCAGCTGATCCGGCATGCCGATCTTTGCGAGGGTCTCCCGCTCGAAACTGTCCGGATCGATCGCCCCATTGGGATCCATGTGCAGCATCATGTCGACGATGGCCGAGGACAGATATTCGGTGGTACCGAATCCCTGGTTGAACGTGTCCGCCTTCCTGATCTTGTCGATAAGAGCTTGCGGGATCGGCTGACCGGTCCGGTAATGCTTGGCGAAGCGGCTGAGCACAGGCTGGGTCAGCAGCCAATTCTCGTTCACCTGGCTGGGATATTCGACGAAGTCGCGCGGCGTGCTGCCGAAGCTCGGATATTTCACGTCCACCAGCAGATAATGAATGGCGTGGCCGAATTCGTGGAAGAGAGTTGCGGCATCGTCGAGGCTGATCAGAACCGGCTGGCCGGGCGCGGGCTTCACGAAATTGTTGTTGTTGGAGGCAAGAACGATATCGTCGCCGAGCAGTCGCGCGCGGCTGCGATAGGTGGTCATCCAGGCGCCGGACCTCTTGCCCGAACGTGCATAATCGTCGCGGTAGAAAAGACCGACCTGGCGGCCGTCCTTGCGATCGGTGACCGAATAGACCCGGATGTCCGGATGCCAGACCGGGACCGTCCCGGTGACTTCCTTGAAGTCGAGCCCGTACAGCTCACCGGCTGCCCAATAGGAGGCCTCGATAATATTATCGAGTTCGAAATATGGCTTCACCTCATCCTGGGTGAGGTCGTAGCGCTGCTTGCGGACCTTCTCCTGATAATAGCGATAGTCCCAAGGCTCGATGCTGATCTTGTGACCGAGGCCGTCCGCGATCGCCTGCTGATCCCGGACTTCCTCCTTCACCCGCGCGATGGCGGCCGGCCAGACGCGCATCATCAAGTCCATGGCCTTGGCCGGCGTCTTGGCCATCGTGTCCTGCATCCGCCACTCGGCATGGCTGGCGAAACCCAGCAAGCGGGCGCGGTCCGCACGCAATTTCACGATCCTGGCGATGAGGGCATTGGTATCGTTCGCATCGCCATTGTCGCCGCGGTTGACGAAGGCCCGCCAGACCTTCTCGCGGAGCGCGCGGTCGTCCGCGAAAGTCAGGACCGGATCGACCGCCGAACGGGTGTTGACGATGGCATAGGAGCCGGCGGGAAGATTGCGCTCCCCCGCAGCCGCGGCGGCTGCCGCCTTCACATCGGCCGGCACGCCCTTCATCTCGGCTTCGGTGGCGGCGATGTGGGTCGTCTCGTCCGCGAGCAGCTTCTGGTTGAACTCGGCAAAGGCGGCGGCGAGCTGCTGATTATATTCGGACAATTGCGCCTTGCGCGCCGCGTCCAGATTGGCGCCGCGGCGGACGAAGCTGTCGTAAAGCCTGGTCACCAGCCGCTGCTGGATGGCGTCAAGACCGGACTCAGTGCGGGTCTCGTAAACCTTCTTCACGCGTGCGAACAGCTTCGGATCGAGCGTGATCTCGTCGCTGGCCGCGGACAGCTTCGGCGACCATGTGCGATCGATCGCCTGGATTTCCGGGTTGGCCATATTGCTGGACATGACTCCGAACACGGAAAGGACCCTGTCCAGCCTCTCGCCGACCTTTTCCAGGGCCTCGACCGTATTGGCAAAGGAAGGTGCGGCCGAGTTGTCCGTGATGGCAAGGACTTCGCGCCGTTGTTCGTCGATCGCGAACTGCAAGGCCGCGGGGAAGAGCGCGGGCTCGACCCGATCGAAAGGGGGTATGCCGCCATAGGGCCCACGCCAATCCTCGAGCAGGATATTGTCGGCTTGCCCGGCCGTTACGGTCGCGGCGGCGGCGCTGCCGATATTTGCATCATCCATGACAGGGTAACCGCCCAGCGCCAACGCGGTTGCGGCGGTCAAAAATATTGCTTTCACGCATCATCCTCATGTCTCTGCCCCCGGCCGGACGCGGCCACTTCAATGGCGCCTCCATAAGTTCGGCAGGGGATCGCCTGCAATCGCGCGTATGCAAAGTGCGGGCCCGGCGGCTCAAATAGTTCTTGATGCTTTGGTCGACAACCGTATTATCTTACCAAGACACTGAAAATGTGAACGGCAGAAGCGACATGTTGCATCTGGCGCCACCCTGTATTATCGTTACAATACACTTACCTGTCGGGGGATAGAATGGAGAAGAAATTCGCGCTTCTGGCGGCGTTCGTCGCAATAGGGGCCAGCTGGCCTCTCATGTCGCAGCAGCAGGTGCCGGTCGCTCCGCTGGCGCCGCCGACGACCGCCCAGATCGAGCAGGCGACTGGCCCCGATGTGGCGGCGGCGACGTCGCGAACGCTGGAAGCAAAGGATCTCGAGACCTGGCTCGACGGCTATATTCCGGCCTCGCTGGAGCAAGGCAAGATCGCCGGAGCCGTGATATCCGTCGTCAAGGACGGCCAGCCGATCCTGATCAAGGGTTATGGCGACGCCGACATCGCCTCGGAAAAGCCGATGGACGGCCATCGCAGCCTCGTCCGGATCGGATCGACTTCGAAATTGTTCACCTGGACCGCGGTGATGCAGCTGGTCGAACAGGGCAAGATCGACCTCGATAGAGACGTCAACGCCTATCTCGACTTCAAGATTCCGCACAGGGACGGGCGTCCCGTCACAATGAACGATCTGATGACCCACCGGGGCGGATTCGAGGAGGGTTTGAAGGAGGTCCTGGTCAAGGATGCGTCCAAGAACATCTCGAACGAACAATATCTGAAGGAGCATCCGCGGCCGCGCATCTTTCCGGCCGGCCAGGTTCCGGCTTATTCGAACTATGGCACCTCATTGGCGGGCTATATCGTCGCGCGCGTCTCCGGCGAGTCGTTCGACGATTATGTCGAACGGCACATATTGACGCCGTTGCGCATGACCAACACGACGTTCCGTCAGCCCCTTCCTGATCGCTTGAAGCCGCAGATGTCGAGCGGTTACACAAGCGCTTCGGAAGATCCTTACGGTTTCGAGTTCATCACTACGGCACCTGCCGGCAGCGTCAGCGCGACCGCAGCCGACATGGCCAATTTCATGATCGCGCACCTGCAGCATGGCCAGTTCGGCGGTTCGCGGATCCTGAAGCCGGAGACCGCCCGCTTCATGCACAGTCCGTCGCTCGACAATGGCGCGGGTTTCGACACGATGGCCCACGGCTTCTTCCATGGCGAGCGGAACGGCCGCGTCGTGATCGGCCACGGTGGGGACACGGTCGTCTTCCACACCGACATGAACCTGATCCCCGCGGAGAATGTCGGCTTCTTCATGAGCTTCAACAGCCGGGGTGAAGGCGGCAGCGTCTACGGGGTTCGCGAACGCCTGTTCACCGATTTCATGGATCGTTATTTCCCGGCCCCGGCCGCAAAGGATCCGCCGGCGATTGCGACGGCCAAGGCCCATGCCCAGGAAGCGGCCGGGGGCTATGAAAGCTCCCGGCGCGTCGAATCCGGCTTCATCGGCATGTTCTACGTGCTCCAGCAACAGCAGGTGATCGCCAACGAGGACGGCACGATCAGCCTCGGTTCCTCGCCCCAGGAGAAGTATCGCGAGATCGCGCCTTATGTCTGGCGCGAGATTGGCGGCACCCATCAGCTCAAGCTGACCCAGGTCGCCGGCCGCAAGACGCTTATCGACAGCCGCGATCCGACCTCGGTCATGCAGGCGGTCCCAGCTGGGCGAAGCGCGAATATGAACCTGTTCATCCTGCTCGGTTCCGTGGCTGTCCTGTTGTGGATCCTGCTGGCCTGGCCGATCGGCTGGCGGTTCCGGCGGGCCTATAATGTTGCGCATCCCTTGTCCGGACGGCCGCTGCTGGCGCACAGATTGACGCGCTTCGCAGCGTTGGGCGATTTCGTCTATCTGGGCGGCTGGATCATGCTGCTGCTGCCGTTGACCCGGACGGATCTGGCATTTTACGGCCCCTCGCTCGACCCGGTGCTCCGCCTCCTCCAGATCGGTGCGATCCTGCCGATCGGCGCCGCCGCCGTCGGTTTGTGGAATGCCTGGTTGACGGTCAAATCGGACAGGAAGGTCGGCGCCAAGATCGGAAGCATAGTGATCGCGGCAGCTTTTCTCGGCATCTTGTGGATTTCCTGGCTCGGCAATCTGATCAGCTTCAACGTCAATTATTGAGTTTGAAGAGCGGCCGGTGCGCAGCGACGCCGCCGGCCGCCGATCTTCGGGAAAATCCCAGGCCATGGAAGCGCGGAGCGCTTCCGCCTCAAGCAACCAGGCTCTTGCCGCCCAGCCGAAGTGCCGTCTTCCCATCAATGGCGGCTTTGCTTATCCCGGTCGAAATCGCCCCACGGAGGGGTCGAGCGGAGATAGTCGATGGGGCAAGAGATCGATGCCGTTCCTGTCCGGTGACGGCGAGCTTGCATCGCTGATCCGATCGTTCGATTGGGCGCGCACGCCACTCGGTCCGATCGACCGATGGCCGCAGAGCCTTAAGACCGCGACCAGTATTGTCGTCGCATCGCCGGTGCCGATCGTGATGCTGTGGGGCGAACAGGGCGTGATGATCTACAATGACGCTTATTCCGTCTTCGCCGGCGGACGTCATCCGGGCCTGCTTGGGAGCAATGTCCGCGATGGCTGGCCCGAGGTCGCCGCTTTCAACGACAATGTGATGAAGGTCGGCCTCGCGGGCGGGACGCTCAGCTACGCGGACCACGAACTGACGCTCAACCGGACCGGCCAGCCGGAGCAGGTCTTCATGAACCTCGATTATTCGCCGGTCTATGACGAGGCCGGGCGGCCGGCGGGCGTAATCGCCATCGTGGTCGAGACGACGGCGGTGCGCAACGCCCGCGCCCGGACCGAAGTGCTGGTTCGACTGTCGGACGCACTGCGCGACCTCGACGATCCAGGTGAAATCGCCTTCGCCGCAAGCGGGATCCTCGGCACCGCCATGAATGCGAGCCGGGTCGGCTATGGCACGATCGAACCGGACGGCGAGACATTGCGGGTCGACCATCCCTGGGGAGCGGCGGCAATCGAACCCGGACCCCGCGTGCTGCGGCTTCGGGACTATGGATCGTTCGTGGCCGGGATGCAGCGGGGAGAGACTATCGTGGTGACCGACGTCCGCGAGGACGAGCGGACGCGAGTGGCTGCGGAGGCGCTGGAGCGTCGCGACGCGCGCTCGTTCGTCAATGTCCCTGTAGTCGAACAGGGACAATTGGTCGCCATGCTTTATGTCGCGAATGCAGCGCCGAGACGATGGGCCCCGGATCATCTGGCCCTGATCCGCGAGGTCGCCGAACGTACACGCACCGCCGTGGAGCGTGCGCGGAGCCAGACACGGCTGAGCCGGAGCGAGAAATTATTCCGCTTCCTGGATGCGCTCGGCAAAGCCATCGCCAAGACAGCCGATGCCGACGAGATCATGGCGACGACGACGCGCATGGTGGGCGAGCATCTGGCTGTTTCGATCTGCGCCTATGCCGACATGGATGCCGATCAAGACGGCTTCAACATACGCGGCGATTGGGCGACATCCGGCTCGAAGTCGATCGTCGGCCATTACCGCCTTGCCGATTTCGGCGTCCTTGCGGTGCAGAAGCTGACAGCCGGCCTCCCGCTGATCGTCGGCGATGTCGAGGCGGAACTTTCGCCCGAGGCAGCAGCCACGTTTCGATCGATCGGCATCGCGGCCACGATTTGCATTCCCCTCGTCAAGGAGGGCAGGCTGACCGCATTGATGGCGATCCACGACAAGGCGCCAAGGGCCTGGGCGACGGATGATCTGAACCTGCTCCGCGAAGTGACGGAACGATCCTGGGCGCATGTCGAGCGGGTGGGCGCGGAAGCGGAGCTTCGGGCGAGCGCCGCAGCATTGAGCCTGCTCAACGAGACGCTGGAGCAACGGGTGCAGGAGCGGACCGGGCAGCTTCTGGCTGCCGAGGAGGCGCTGCGCCAGTCGCAGAAGATGGAGGCGGTCGGGCAACTGACCGGCGGCCTCGCCCATGATTTCAACAATCTGCTGGCCGGGATCGGCGGCAGTCTGGAGATGATCCGGATGCGGATTGCCCAGGCACGCCCTGATGCGGTGGAGCGATATCTGTCCGCGGCCCAGGGGGCGGTGAAGCGCGCGGCGGCCCTGACGCACCGCTTGCTAGCCTTTTCCAGGCGGCAGACGCTCGACCCCAGACCAACCGACATCAATCGGCTCGTGGCGGATATGGAAGAGCTGGTGCGGCGGACGATGGGACCGGGGATCGACGTCGAGGTGCGCGACGCAAAGGCCCTATGGGCAACGCTGGTGGATCCCAACCAGCTGGAAAATGCGATGCTCAATCTTTGCATCAACGCGCGGGACGCCATGCCGGACGGCGGCGGCCTGACGATCGAGACCAGCAATATTTCGATAAAGGACGACGAGGCGCGCGCGATCGAACTGCCGCCTGGCGACTATGTCGCGCTCAAGGTCGTCGACACCGGATCCGGCATGAGCCCGGAGGTCGCCGCCAAGGCCTTCGATCCCTTCTTCACGACCAAGCCGCTGGGAGAAGGCACCGGTCTTGGCCTGTCGATGATTTACGGCTTTGCCCGCCAATCGGGCGGGCATGTCTGGATCGAGAGCATTTCAGGCGAGGGGACCAGCGTAACGATCCTGCTGCCCCGCCACGATGCCGAGATCCCGGCCGAGGGCAAAGACGAAACACGCGGCCCCACCTTCCCCGCCGGCGACGGGGAGGTGGTGCTGGTGATCGATGACGAGCCTACCATCCGCATGCTGGTCGGCGAGGTGCTGGCGGAGGCAGGCTATGCGGCCATCGAGGCCGCGGATGGCCCGACCGGCCTCCAGATCCTGAAATCGGATGCGCGGATCGATCTTCTCATCACCGACGTGGGCCTGCCCGGTGGCCTGAACGGCCGTCAGGTCGCCGACGCAGCGCGTGTCGCGCGACCGGACCTGAAAATATTGTTCATCACCGGCTATGCGGAGAATCAGGTCGTCCGCAACGGCCGGCTCGATCCCGGCATGTCGCTGATCACCAAGCCTTTCCAGATGGAAGATCTGGCGCGCAAGATAAAGGAGGCGATGGAGGAAGAGCCGCAGAAGTGCTGATCGAGCTTTCGCCTCGCAACGTGCCGCCACGGCCCATATCCGGTCCCGGTGCCAGCCCCGGTGGACGCGTCAGGCCGGTTCGGTGGCCCGCATCTTCGCGATCTTGTCCCGCCAGACGAGTGGCGCCAGATGGTGCACGCTTTCGCCTCTGGCATCGACCGCGACCGTGACCGGCATGTCCTGGACCTCGAATTCGTAGATCGCCTCCATGCCCAGATCCTCGAAAGCCAGAACCTTTGCATCCTTGATCGCCCGCGCGACCAGATAGGCCGCACCCCCGACCGCCATCAGATAGGCGGCGCCGTGCCGGCGGATCGCTTCGATGGCGACCGGCCCGCGCTCGGCCTTGCCGACCATGGCGATGAGGCCGGTATCGGCGAGCATCATTTCGGTGAAGCCGTCCATCCGCGTGGCGGTGGTAGGCCCGGCCGGACCCACCACCTCGCCGGCGACGGGATCGACCGGGCCGACATAATAAATGACGCGGCCGGCGAAGCTGACGGGGAGGGGCTCGCCAGCGGCGAGCAGGCTGCGAATCCGCTGGTGGGCGGCATCGCGCCCCGTCAGCATCCGGCCATTGAGGAGGAGACGGTCGCCCGGCTGCCAGGCTGCAATCTCCTCCTTCGTGAGCGTATCGAGGTCGACGCGCTTCGATTCCTTCGAGGGTTGCCATGCGACGTTCGGCCAGTCGGCGAGCTTCGGAGATTCCAGATAAGCCGGCCCGTTTCCGGTCAGAGTGAAATGGGCGTGGCGGGTCGCGGCGCAATTCGGGATCATTGCGATCGGCTTGGAAGCGGCGTGTGTCGGCCAGGTTTCGATCTTCACGTCGAGCACCGTCGTCAGGCCTCCGAGGCCCTGGGCGCCGATTCCAAGCGCGTTCACCTCATCATGGAGTTTGACGCGCAGCTCCTCGACGGGATCGGCTGGGCCGCGCGCCTTCAGTTCCGCCATGTCGATCGGATCCATCAGCGATTTCTTGGCGAGCAACATGGCCTGTTCCGCAGTGCCGCCGATGCCGATCCCCAGCATGCCGGGCGGGCACCAGCCGGCTCCCATCTTCGGAACGGTCTCGAGAACCCAGTCGATGATCGATTCGGACGGGTTGAGCATGGCGAACTTGGCCTTGTTCTCAGACCCTCCCCCCTTGGCGGCGACAATGATGTCGACCTTGTCGCCCGGCACCATTTCGACGTGGAGGACCGAGGGCGTATTGTCCTTCGTGTTGCGGCGCGCGAAGGCCGGATCATCGACGATGGAGGCGCGGAGCCGGTTTTCCGGATGGAGGTAGGCGCGGCGCACGCCTTCGTCGACCACCTGCTGGAGGCTTCTGTCGCTCTCCAGCAGGCAGGCCTGTCCCCATTTCACGAAAATGGTGACGATGCCCGTATCCTGGCAGATCGGCCGGTGGCCCTCGGCGCACATGCGGCTGTTGGTCAGAATCTGCGCGATCGCATCCTTGGCGGCAGGCGATTCCTCCTTTTCATACGCCGCTCCGAGCGCTCGAATATAATCCATCGGGTGGAAATAGCTGATGAATTGCAGCGCATCGGCAATGCTTTCGACGAGATCCGATTCGCGAATGATGGGCATCGAGGAGTGTCTCCGGAAGGCAGGTTCGCGCCCTCTATCAGCAAGGTGCGGCCATTCCAATTCGGGCGGCGAGCGGAGTCAGGAGGGGCTGGACGAGACAGGGCGAATCAAGGTTAATGAGGCGTTATCCATGAACGAGCGCCAAGAATCCGCGCGCAGGAGGAAAGATGAAGGTGTTGGGGATCTTCGTGCTTGCCGCCGGATCTCTTCTGGGCAGCGCGACGCCGCCTCCTGCGCTGCTGGACTATGATCTAGCGGGCTTGAAGGAATGGACCATGCCCTGCAGAGACCGGCCGTCGGTACGGTGCGAGGTGCTGGCGGGAGACGGCGAGTTGGAATCCGGTGCATCGGCGATCGCGGCCATTCCGGTGCTGGCGATCCAGCCGGTCCCCGACGGCGCCGACGACCGCGTGACAATGCGTGCGGCCAAGCTTGCATCCGCGGGGAAGGGGGCAGGGCCGGCGCCGGACCGCCCGCCCGCACCTGCACCGTCCCCGCCGCAGGATCCGGCCTATGTTCCCGACACTCCCATCATATCGGGCGTGCGCGTGCTTGTTTCGATCCCGGCCCAGAAGGCGTTCGTGTTCGAGAATGGCGCTTTGGTCGCGACATCGCCAGTGTCGACCGGCAAGCGCGGCCATGACACGCCGGTGGGCACGTTCCGCATCCTGCAGAAGAAGGTGCGCCACCGTTCAAACCTCTACAGCAATGCGCCCATGCCCTTCATGCAGAGGCTGACCAATGACGGCATCGCCCTCCACGCCGGCGACCTGCCAGGCTATCCCGCATCTCATGGCTGCATCCGGATGCCGTGGAGCTTCGCCAAGAAGCTTTATGCAATGACGGATTTCCAGACGATGGTAACCGTCACCGACGAGCATCCTCGCAGCGACGAAGAGGCGTTGGAACTCATTTAGGGCAGCGCTGCAAGCGGCGATATCGCGCTGGCCTTCGTCCCGGCCGTCAAGGCCGTTCGGGCCGATCGACGAATTCAATCAGGCGGACGCCTTTGTCATTGAGACGAAAGGCGATCCTGGCGAGGCACTTATAGTCTGCGCCGACGGGTTCGATGACCCTGACCGCCTTGCCCTTCGCCCATTCCTCGGCCCGCGCGTTCAATTCGGAATCCGACAAGATACGGTCGGCGAGCTGGACCCTGCATTTGCCGCGGACCGCCCGGACGACGATTTCGTCCGCCTCGGGCTCCGGCAGCCTTGGGGCAGGCTCTGCTAGGAGCAAGGCCATTGCTGCGACCTGGAAGATCATCGTTCAACCATGTCGATGACAGGCCGCCGCGACAAGAGCAGATTGCGACGAAGCGAACTCCGCGTGCACACCAACGCCAATCAAATCACAATATATTCAAATATCCTTCCTGCCGGTGCTTGACATTCGACTCGGCAAAGACGGAGATCGCCTGATCAGAAACATGGCGCAAAGCCAGAAGGGGAGGGATGCGGATGCGATCCAGATTGGTGGCAGGGCTTGCGCTGCTTGCAGCGGCGGCCGGCGCGGTGATTGCGCAGGTTCCGACAGAAGGGCCGGACGAGGCGGCCAAGGCCAAGGAAGTCGCCGAAGCGCCGGCTGTGCCGGAGACGGCGGTGCTGGACAAGAAGGATGTCGACGCCTGGCTGGACGGATTGATGCCGGCCTCCCTGGAGCGCGGCGATATCGCCGGAGCGGTGGTGCTCGTGGTGAAGGACGGACAGATCCTGACCCAGAAGGGTTATGGCTATGCCGACGTCGAGGCCAAGAAGAAGATGGACCCGGCAACGACGCTGTTCCGTCCCGGATCGATGTCGAAACTGTTCACCTGGACCTCGGTCATGCAGCTCGTCGAGCAAGGCAAGATCGATCTGGACGCAGACGTGAACCAATATCTGGATTTCAAGATTCCGCCTTATGAAGGCAAGCCGATGACCATGCGGCAGATCATGAGCCATGTTGCCGGCTTCGAGGAGGCATCCGGCGGCTTGATGGTCGATTCCGCCGACGAGGTTCCTCCGCTCGGCGAGAAATTGAAGAGCTGGATTCCGAAGCGGATCTTCGCGCCCGGGACGACGCCGGCTTATTCCAATTATGCCACTGGCCTTGCCGGCTATGTCGTCCAGCGCGTGAGCGGCGAGTCGTTCGAGGATTATACGGAGAATCATATCTTCAAGCCGCTCGGCATGTCGCAGACGACCTTCCGGCAACCGCTGCCGGCCAATCTGCAGCCCCATATGTCCAAGGGATATATGCGCGGATCGGGCAAACCGGTTCCGTTCGAGTTCGTCACCTTGCCACCGGCGGGCTCTGCGACGACAAGCGCGCCTGACGTCGCCAAGTTCATGATTTCCCACCTCAACAACGCCCAGGGGCTGCTGCGTCCGGAAACCGCCCGGATGATGCACAATTCGCCTTTCCAGGTCTTTCCGGAAGCCGCCTCCATGTCGCTGGGCTGGATCGAGGTCCGTAACCACAGCCGGCCGATCATTTCCCACGGAGGGGACACCTTGTTGTTCCATACCGGCATGGCGCTCATCCCGAGCGAGAATGTCGGCTTGGTCGTGAATGTGAACAGCACCGGCCAGCAGGGTGCGGGATCGCTCCGCGGGATCTTGCTCAGCGAGTTCATGAAGCGATATTTCACGAAGGATCCGGCACCGGCGGCGCCGACCAACAGGGAGCAGGCGCTTGCCGACGCGCGCAAGATAGAAGGTACTTATATCGCGAGCCGGCGCACCGATTCAGGGCTGCGCAAAGCCGGCCATTTCTTCTCCCAGAGCCAGGTCGAAACCGACGAGGACGGAGCGATCCTTTCCGACGACGGCCGTGAGAAGTGGGTGCATATCGGACCGCTGCTGTGGCGCAACGACAAGAGCAACGAGATCATGAGCGCCAAGGAGGAAGGCGGCAAGGTGACGATGTTCGCGCGCGGCTTCCCGGCTTCCGCGCAGATGCGCGTGGGCTGGTACGAGAATATTTCCTGGTTCCGCCCGGCGCTGATTGCGAGCCTGATCGTCCTGCTATTGGCGGCGATCGCCTGGCCGCTGGGGGCCGTGCAACGGCGCTATTATGGCGCGAACCTGCCTCAGATAGCGAAGCGGACGCGGGATGTGCAGCGCAGCACGGCCGGCCTGGCGGCCGCAACGCTGGTGCTGATCGGCATCTGGCTGAGCGTGATCATGAGCCTGAGGGTAGGGCTGCTGAGCGGCAGCATCTATCTGCTCCAGATCGCGACGATCGTCGTCATCCCCGGGCTGTTCCTGTTCGCCCTGTGGAGATTGTGGCTGGCGATACAAAGCAGGCAGCGGGTGTCGATCGCATGGAGCCTCGCAATCGCCCTGGCGGCGTTCATCGTCCTGTGGGGAGCTCTTGTCTTCCACCTCATCTTCATCGGTCTCAGCCAATAGAACAGGCCTTCGATCCAGGAGAGAAAGGCGGAGAAAGTCTTCCTTTCTTTCCTGGCGGGAAGCATGGATCACGGCCCAAGCCGGCGTTACCCGGAGGCAAAACGGACGCCTCGCCGCGACAAAGGGGAAGCACGGCGAGGCGCCGCGGGCCGGATCGCATCCGGCCCTCACCGACAGGGGACGTCAGCTTGATCTAATATAGTGAATTGGCGATCAATTTTAAGATCGGCCGGGTTCGGCGGTCTTGATCATCAGACAAGCTCGGTCCCGGTCGAATCCTGTATTCTGTCTAGAGGCCGCGGCTATCATAAGCCCATTGCAGCAAGGCCTGGCGTTGGCGAGGACGGCAGAAGGGATTGCCGGGCTCGCAATTCCTGACGATCTGGGCGATGTGACGGCGAAAGGCCCGCCAGCGCGCGATCTGCCGCGCATCCTCCTCCCCCATGCGGCGGCCCGAATAATAACGGCAATACCATTGGAACCAGCCACGGGGATCGTCGGGATGTATCCATCCCTTGGCGCGCCAGACGGCAAGCGGGGTGCCGGCCCGCACGCCGAAATGGTTGAGCGCGCAATCGGGCGGGCCATCGGCGAGCTTCGCCGTCGCGAACCAGCTTTCCGGGAATTCGTCGCGACAATCGGTCATATATTTGCCGCAGAAGACGCCGAGGGCCAGCATCTCTTTGGGTGTCAGTTCGGGGTCGAAGCCGGCCGCGAAGTTGCTGCCGGCAGGTTCCGAGCGGACGTAGCGATAATCCTGCTGCATCCGATCATCGACAATGACCATCAGGTCCTTCGCTTGCGGCACCGCCTGTCCTTCGAAATGGTTGGCGAGACAAACGCGCGCAGGCGCCCTTCAGAGTCAATTCAAACCGAGCGACGCCCTCAAAAACGCATCGCTGCGGGCAAGCATGTCGATGCGAGCATCGGAATCCTCGAGATAATGATCGAGTTTCGGATATTCGACATATTGGGAATTCGCCCCGGCATCCTTGAGCCTGTCGGCCATGACCCGGGAATGATAGACGCCGACATTGCGATCATAGCTGCCATGGAACATCAGCACCGGCGCCTTGATATCACCGGCATGCCGCGCGGGAGAGCCTTGCTCGATATGCGGGCCGTCGCCGACATAGGCACCGACCACACGATAATCGGACCAGATCTGCCGTTCCTCCTTCAGCATGTTGAGATCCGTCACAGGGGCGACTGCGATGACCGCCTTGAAGAGCCCAGGTTCCGCGACCGCCGATTGCAGGGCGGCATAACCGCCATAAGACCATCCCAGGATCGCCAACTTTCCCGGGTCAACGCCTTCGGAGATCAGCCATCGGCCACCATCGTCAATATCGCCGATCGCCGTCTTCCAATTCTGGAATCCGTTCTTTCGGAACCAGGTATCCCCATAGCCGGCGGAGCCGCGGAAATTGGGCTGGAGGACGGCAAATCCGCGGGCGGCGAAATATTGCGAGAGCCAGTCAAAGCCCCATTCGTCCCGCGCCTCCGGTCCGCCATGAGGGAGGACGAGAGCGGGGAGGCCCCGGGCGCTCGTCTTGCCGGGCGGAAGCGTGAGATAGGCGGGGATCATGGTCCCGTCGGCAGCCCGATAGGTCATCGCCTTGACCGGCGCGAGCTGGGCATTTTCCAGTTCCGCGCGCGCATCGAACAGCGGACGCAGCTGCTTGGCGACGCGATCGAACAGATAATAGCGACCGGGATTGGTGTCGCTTCCGGCCCAGATCAGCAGCTTCTTTTCATCGACGGTGGAATCGACGAAACGGATGAGCGGCAGATCCGGAATGGCCTTGGCGAGCGATGTGGCCAGCTTGTCCAGCTCCGGATCGAAATAAAGGGCCTCACGCCGATCCGTTGCATAAGTGACGCCAATGACCCGTCCGCGCCGCCCGATATGGACGAAGCCGTCGACATCGACGTCGGGGTGCGCGAACACCAGTTCCTGTTTCAACGAGCCGTCCAGCGCAACCTTATAGGCGGCGCGCCGTCCATCGAGCTTTTGCAGGCCGTAGGCCACGTCGAGATCGGGATCGACCGCGTAGGGATTGAAGCTGGTTTCCGCTTCGGTGACGATGCTGAGTGGCTTCCAATCGCGAGAATCCGACGTGCGATAGGCGTAACGCGTCTCGCCACGCTGATAGCCGCTTGCATTGATCGGGGTCGTGCCCTGGATCCGTACCTTGCCTCGGCCATCGGCTATGAACTCGGCAATGGCGTTTTTCGGCCGTTCGACCGGGGTGGTGGAGAGGTTGCGCGTATCGACCTTGACGACGCCGATGCCATCGTCGGTCTGCGCGAGATGGGTGGCGGTGGACGTTTCGGGAACGAACTCCCGCATCATCAGGACCTTGCCGTCCTCGTCCGGAAGCCAGTCTATCACCCGGCCGCCGAACAATTTGTAGCCGAGCGCCTGGCCGGCACCGCCCCTATCGAAGAGCATCTTCATGTTCTTGCCGTCGGCGTCGACGGCAATCAGTCGGGAGATATAAGCGGGATGTCCGCCTTCGATCTGCGTGATGCCATAGACGTTGCATACCAGCCGGGCGGCGGCGACCCATTTGCAATAGCCCAGCCTTTCCGGATCGCCTTCGGCCCGGAGGATCAATGCGGGTTTGGCACTTCCATCGAGAGGTACGACGTAGAGACCGCTTCCCTGTCCCTTGGTCGGCTGCAGATATGCAAGAAGGGCGCCGTCGGGCGAAAGGCTCGCATGCTCGATCGTGGCCCGCGCGCCGAATTTCTTCGCCTCTTCATTATCCGCCGAAGCGACGGACGGCAGAACCAACAGAGCAAGACAAATCGAAGTTCTGAAAAGCATGGTCCCCCCGGATCAAGCGAAGTGCTGATGATGAGAGCCTGACAAGATCGAGCCGTCCATGCAATGGAGCCCTATCCGGATTGGACGAAATGTTGCATCCACAATGGATGTAAATCGACGATCAGGGAGCGACGCGCTCCGGCCTGCCCGGCGCATTCGATCCGGGGCAGCATCCCGGACGGCGTCGCCCTCCTCACCCTGAAGCACGTGTCCCTGCGCGCACCTCGTCCAAGGCTGCGGCGAGGTCGGCCTGGCGGAAGGGTTTGGCGAGGCGCTTCAAATCGCTGGCGATGCCGTCGACCTCCGCATAGCCGGAGACGATGAGCACGGGGAGGTGGGGTTTCTGCTTGCCGAGCAGGCGGGCAAGTTCGACCCCGGTCATGCCGGGCATGAGATGGTCGGTCACCACGACATCCGGCACCGGACCATCCTTCAGCTTACGGATCGCCTTGCGGGCATTGTCCGCCTGGACCACCTCATATCCCAGATCGACGAGCATTTCGCATGTGCTGGAACGGACCAGATCGTCGTCGTCGACCAGCAATATCCTGCCACTCGCCGCAACAGGAGGCGGCGCGCCGGCGGTGGCGGGGAGCGTGGCGGCCGCTTCGTCGGCGCAGGGAAGCCAGAGCGTGATGGTCGTGCCTGAACCGGGCTGGCTCTGCATCTCCAGACCGCCGCCCAGCTGAGCGGCCAGACCATGAACCATCGAGAGGCCAAGCCCGGTGCCGCGGCCGAGCCCCTTGGTGGAGAAAAAAGGCTCGACGCTGCGCGCAAGCGTCGCTTCGTCCATGCCTACACCGGTGTCCGCAACCCACAACCGGACGTAGCGGCCGGGAGCAAGGCCTCTTCCATTGTCCGCCTCGAGATTGCCGGAGGCGGCGCCGATGGCCAGGATACCGCCGGTAGGCATGGCGTCGCGCGCGTTCACGGCCAGGTTCAGAAGAGCCATTTCGAGCTGGTTGGCATCGGCCCTGGCCGGTGCCAGGCCGGGTTCGACATCGATGTCGAGCTTGAGCCCCGGGCCTAGCGTCGACGCCAGCAGGTCGCTCATCCCTTCGACCAGATCGGCGACGTCCACGGCCGTCGTCTGGAGAGGCTGGCGGCGGGCGAAGGCGAGCAGACGCTGGACCAGGGTCTTCGCGCGCTCGGCCGAGGTCAGTGCGCCTTCGATCAGCCGGTGCATCCGGGGATCCGTTTCGGTGCGACGCTGGAGCAGATCGAGACTGCCGATGATCGGGCTGAGCAGATTGTTGAAATCGTGGGCGACGCCGCCGGTCAGCTGGCCCATCGCCTCCATCTTCTGGCTCTGGCGAAGCGCCTCCTGCGTCCGCGCCAGATCTTCGGCGGCCTCGCGTTCACGCGTCACATCGCGACCGCTGGCATAGATGTAATCGCCTTCGCGGGCCGCGCGCCAGGATATCCAGCGCCAGGACCCGTCCCTGTGCCGATAGCGGTTCTGATAGCTTTCCAGGACATCGCCAGACCTGGAGAAGGCGGCGATCGTAGTGTCCGCATCCTCCGGATGGATGAAGTCCCGGAAACTGCGCCCCAATGTTTCGGAGGCGTCGAAGCCGAGCAGCGCCGTCCATGCCGGATTGACCGCCTCGAGCAAGCCGTCGCGGGCGAGCGTGATGAGGACGTCCTGCGTATTGCGCCAGGCCCGATCCCGCTCGGCCGTGCGTTCCGCGACCCGTTGCTCGAGCGTCTCGTTCATCGCCACGAGCAGGGCTTCGGCCTCCTTCTGCTCGGTGACGTCGATCATGATGCCGTCCCACACCCGCCCCCTGCCCGGAATGTCGCGAGGCGCCGAAATGATCCGCGCCCAGCGGCGCGCGCCGTCGGCCCGATGGAAGCGGACCTGGAAATCGAACGGGCTGCCCTTCGCCTTTGCTTCATCCTCGACCCTGGCCAGAGCCTCACGGTCTTCCGGATCGAACATGGCATAGGCCTTGGCCGCATCGTCGAGGAAGCGCTCCGCCGGATAGCCGGTCAGCTTCTGGCAACTTTGCGACACGAACAGGAAGCGTCCGTCCCGATCGGGCCCGCTGGCGAGCTGATAGACCATTCCGCCGGGAAGATTGTCCGTGAGGGCGCGCAGGCGCGCCTCATTCTCCGCAATGGCAGCTTCGGTCTCGTGGCGTTCGGTGACGTCGATCGTGACCGCAAGCACGCCATAGGGTTCGCCGGACGGCTTGCGGATGACCGACACCGAATTGTTGACCCAGACGAGCGAGCCATCCGGCCGGACATATCTTTTTTCGTGCGTATAGGGCGCGCCCTCCGCGACCGCGCGGTCGAACATGGCGACGTTGCGTGGGAGATCGTCCGGATGGGTGATCTCCTGCATCCTCAATTTCAGGAGCTCGGCCCGGCTGCGGCCGGCAATCTCGCAGAAGCGGTCGTTGACCAGGGTGAAGGTGCCTTCGAGATCGACCTGGGCGAAGCCGGCGGTCGCCTGCTCCACGAACGCGGAAAGCTGTATCTCCTGCGCCGCCAAGGCCTCCTCGCTGGCGCGGACTCCGGTGGCAATGTGCATCGCCGCCCCGACCAGGGCCAGGGTCATGATCGGCGCGAACAGCGCGAAGCCGAAGGCGGCATTGTAGATGCCGAGGCCCGACCCGAGCAGGATCAGAAAGCCAAGCAGGACCGGAAGGACGAAGGCGATGGCGAGGAGCTGGCGCAGCAGGGCCTGGGCGGCGGGCGAATAAGCAAAGCCGTGCAGCCAGCCTTCGCGCGCCCTCGTCATCAGGGCGGCCGCGGCGGCGATCAGCAATCCCACAGCGGTGTGAACGGCGATGGCGGTATAGAAGCCTAGAGCCCAGAAGGCCTCTGCGCCGAAAGCATAGCCCGCGACGGCGAGGAAGGCGAGAAAAGCCGCGAGGCTGGCCAGCAGATGGGCGCCGATAATGAAGCGTCGATGCCGGACGACGGCCAGGCAGATGATCGCGCTTCCGAGCGCCACCCAGGCCGCCGCGGTCAGCGGAGACATGCGCCCCGGATGCCCCGAGCCGGTCAGCAGGCCGCGATCGGCCACGTACAGCTCATCAATGCCCATGTTCCGGCCGGCCGCATATTCGATCAGCGTCATGGCCCCGACGAGGACGGCGGAGCTGCCGAACAGGAGAGCGAGGCGGACCCTGGCGCGGTCCCCATATCCCGCAAATCCGATGCCGGCGCCGACCAGCACGAAGCCGATGGCCGTGTTCACCTTCATCGTCGACAGGCCCGGGAGCAACGACTTCAGCGCTTCGATTTCGAGGGACCAGCCGAGCAGGACCAGCAGACCGAGCAGAACGAGCAGGCCGCAGCAGAGAAGCCGGATCTTCCCAACCGTCATCGGCAACCTTTCATTGTCATCGTCGGGATCAATGCCCGACCATGGACGGGCCGCCCACCGTCCGCAATGGGGAAGGGCGGCATGTCGTGCAGGGGCGGTGCCCAATCGAATCGCCGCCGCGCGTCGGGGCGCATGAATGCGCAACACTTATGGGGCATTGATCTCATTGTTCCAAAGAAACTGGGCAGAGAGGACAGCATAAGTCGGACAGTATCAAGTCTCTGTCCACATTCTATCCACATATTTCCATGTTGCGGGAAGAACAGGCCTATTATTCGATTGACAAACCGGACTGGCTGGTGCATAGAAACCCACGATGCCGCTCAGTGCGGTCGGGGCTGCTCCTTCCGGGGGCGGCCCTTTTCGTTTCGGTCGCCGCGACTTCCCCCGCCGGCGACCGTCCCCGACACCGACATCCCACGCAAAGTTCAGACCCTGTGCTGCAAAGCGGCGGGCAACTGACGCGTATCTTATTTGGGAGCGGAGCCAGGAGCGAAGCCTCGCCCGGGAACGGATCGAGACGGACAAGGCGATGGCGTCTTCGATGATGCTGCTGGCGGCCAAGATCGACGGGATGAAGAGCTGATGTGCGACCGCACCGACGCAATGCGCGCCGTGCGGGAGGCGGCCTGCACACTCTCGGCCGCCTGCCTTGGCATCGAGACCAGCTTGTTGCCCGATGGCTGCATTTCGAGATCGCTGCCGATGCCACCGAAGGAATTTGGCGATTTGCTGAAGCGCCTCGATCAACGCACCTTCAACCAGACGTGAAGGCTCGGCGTGAGTTCGACCCGTAGCCCGTGATCGGGCGCATGCCCATTCTCCCCATAGCAGGAAAATCATGCAGATCAGTCAGCAAGGACTCGACCTTATCAAGCGCTTCGAAGGACTGAAGCTCCATTCCTACCTCTGCCCGGCCAATGTCTGGACGATCGGATATGGTTCGACGGGGTCGCATGTCGGGGAAGGAATGGCGATCGGCGCGGCCGAAGCCGAGGCGCTCTTGCGGAAGGATCTGGCGCGTATCGAACGGGCCGTCGAAGCGGCTGCGCGGGGGGCAAAGCAGTCCGAGTTCGACGCCCTGGTCAGCTTCGCCTTCAACGTCGGCACCGGAGCGTTCAGGAGGTCCACACTTTTGAAGCGCCACAATGAGGGCGATCAACAAGGTGCGGCCGACCAATTTCCGCGCTGGAACAAGGTGGGCAGACTGGTCTTGCCGGGCCTTACCCGGCGTCGCGCCGCTGAGCGCGCGCTCTATCTGTCATGAGACTTCCGTCCTGGTCCGCGAGGGATTGGCGGGCTTTCATCGCCTTATGGGCCTCCATCCTGGGCGCCGCCGTGCTGACCGGATTTTCGATCTGGGTGGTGGCGATCCTTCGCGCCTTGCCCCTTACGGCCTCGACCGCACCTTTGATCATCGGGGCGCTGGCGAACAGCAATTATGCATTGCTCGGGATCGTGGGCGCCATCCTGCTTTCGCTGGGTCTGGCCATCAACCGGCGAACATTGAAGCTGACGAGAGAGGGGTTCGAGGCGAGCGGCGGGGAGGCCGACATCGGAGCGCGATCGAAGGAGACGGGATGATAGAAAGAATATTCGCGCCGGCCGCAATGAAGATCGCCGCCGGGCTGCAACTGCTGTCGTTGGCTGCAATCGCTTTTCTTTGGCTCGCCAATGCCGGTGAAGCCCACCGGGCCGACAAATGGCAGGCAAATGCCCGCGCGGAAGCCGCCGCCCACCGGCTGAGCATAGCCGAGGTGGAGAGGGTTCGCGCGGACCAACAGGCGAAGGACATCGAGCATGTCCGCCAAGTCGAACAAGCACAGGTCCGGATTTCAGAAGAGGTTTCCAATGAGTATCAGCATGCGCTCGCCGATCTTCGCCGTCGCTATGATTCAGTCCGCCTGCAATTTGGAACGTCCGCAATTGATCAAGGTGATCGCAGAGGATCGGATCTGCCCAACGTTTCCAAGGCCGCCAGCGGATCTTATGAAACCGCCCCGCTCGGTGACAATGTTTTCAACTGCGAGGCAAATACAATTCAACTCCAGTCGCTCATCGACTGGGTTAATAATCAAATAGACTTGCCGCAATAGTGTTTAGAAAAACACTCTCAGATCGACGTGTATTTTCCTACATTACGTCGACATTTAATCTATTTCGCGTAAACAGAATATCGGTTTGATGTAGGGGCAGGCTATTTAAAGCGAATCTTGGCTCAATGCCTGACCCAGAGAGAAGGGCTTTCCACATCAGAATAAATCTATTTGGAAGGCTGTATGCCATAAACCCCATGTTATAGAACCTATTAAATATATTCTCCCATTCAGGGTTGTCCGAAACACTCGCCTCAACTTCGATGGCTAGACGATCTGAAAATAAGGAAATGTTATCGAGTATTTGAGAAACAACCGGAACCTCTCCGCCCTCGATGTCAATTTTAATGAGAGTCACTTTGGATAGTTCGTCGGCAGAAAGAATATCCGTCAGAGGGAGTGCCTTTACGCGATCGGTAGCGGGTTGACCTCGATCAGCCCTTGTTGTGGTGTGTCCGATATTTGTAGCCGGTCCTTCATACAAAGTGACTTCTCCGGGCTCGGCAGCGGCGGCGATATTTACTACGCGCACGTTACCAAGACGGTTTGCTTCGACGTGTCGTTCTACCACGGCAGCGAGCTTTGGCAGGGCCTCAATTGAAATGACCCGACCTGTCGGACCAACTAGCTTCGAAAGAAGTAACGTATAGTATCCAATGTTCGCTCCAACATCGACTACTGTATCACCTTCTCGAACTATTTCCTCAAATGTCCGGGAGACGTTTGGCTCCCATGTTCGAAAGTGAATGATCGTAGATTGAACAACATCACGAGCATTACAGTTCAGCTGTGCCCCAAAATAGGTGGTAACCGTGTGATTCGGCCAAAGGTGCATGAGAAAGCGGTTGTAGAGGCGAAGCGCCAGCTGTCTCCCAAAAGGTAGTCGGCGGAAAATCTTTATGGGCAGGCTCGGAGCGGGCTGGTAGGTCACAATGGCGCGGCATAGCAAAGCCCGTTTGAGTTGTCTGCGTTAGAAAACCGGCCCCTATGCGGAAACGATCAAACCTCACGTAGGTGATCCTGAATTTAGGTCTCGATCGCTAACCCTTTCGCGGATTCACTCGGTTTACAATCCCGATCTTGAGCCGGGTCCGCCTGAGGTATGCTCCGGTTGACGCGTTCGGCGAGGCGGCGGGCGAGTTCGGCGGCCGCTTCGGCTTCGGCTACGAGCCCTTCGGCCACGGCGGGGTTGGTCCAGGCGCAATGTTCGAGACCGATGGGCTGCACGAATTTGGCACCGATCTCGCCATTGTCGCGCCAGACGATTCGGGCGTCGACGCTTCCCACGCCGGGCACGTCCAGGGAGACCAGGCTGCCGACGAGAAGCACTGCGTCGCATCTGGCGCGGAAGCCCTGAGGGGAGAAATCCACGACGTCGACCTGCACCACGAAGCGTTCGTGCGGACGAAGCCGCGCCGGTTGCTCCACCGGATACCGAATGTAATGACGCCGTTCGATCGCCATGCCGTTCCTGCTCCTTCCAGTCTGGCCAACCACCGACATGGGGGCTAAATCCAAATGATCGGTTAAGTCCGCGCCATTCGGAAAGGGGGCTATGTCGGCCGCGGGGACATGATTTCCTTCGCGATGCACGTAAGTTCCTGACGCTAACGGCTTTTTATATTTTGCTCCCTATCGATGCCTTCATCGATGAGGAGTGAAAGAATGGCGAAGTGCCAAGGGTGCAGGGACGGGGCGGCCTTTCCCTTTCAGATTCGGACCGCATTCCAGCCGATCGTCGACATCCAGACCGGCAAGGTCCATGCCTATGAAGCGTTGGTGCGTGGACCCAATGGCGAAGGCGCTGCCGTCGTGCTGGACCGTGTGACCGAGACCAATCGCTACGCCTTCGATCAGGCCTGCCGCGTATCCGCGATACGGACGGCCGTGGCGGCCGGCCTGTTGGAAACCGATGCGCGGCTGTCGATCAACTTCCTGCCCAACGCCGTCTATTCGCCGCTGGCCTGCATCCAGGCCACCTTGCAAGCGGCGCGGGAAACGGGCCTGGATCCCGCCCGCATAACCTTCGAGTTCACGGAGAATGAGCGGCTCGATACGCGGCATGTGCGTTCGATCATCGAAGCCTATCGAACGATGGGATTCCAGACCGCGATCGACGATTTCGGGGCCGGCCATTCCGGACTGGGCCTGCTCGCCAACCTGCAGCCCGACGTCATAAAGCTGGACATGGAGCTGGTTCGCGGCCTCGACGAAAGCCTGCCGCGGCGGATCATCGTCGCCGCCATCGTCCGGCTGGCGAAGGAACTCGGCATCAAGCTGGTGGCCGAGGGCGTTGAAACGCGGGCGGAACTGGAGGCGATCCGATCGGCCGGGATCCGCTATGTCCAAGGCTTCCTGTTCGCCAAGCCAGAACTTGACGTGCTGCCAACCATCGCCGCCGGCGCTTTCGCCATCGCCAAGGCCGCCTGATCAGGCGGCTTCGGGGCGTTCCTGCCACGGCATGGGCGGCATGGCGCTTGGCCCGCGCACCGATTTCGGGGTGAGCAAGGGGGTGCCATCGGACGCCACCGCACAGCGCCAGCCCCCTGTCGCCTTGGCGGCGTAGAGCGCGCGATCGGCCTCGCCAAGCAAGGCGGGAAGATCGGCACCATGTTGCGGATAGATTGCGGCGCCGACGCTGGCGCCCACGAACACCATCTGATCGCCAACGCGATATCCGTCGCCGCAAAGCGTATCGACCATCTCCATGCCAAGAGGCGTGACCTGGTCGGGGCCGCACCCGTCGACAACCATCACGAACTCGTCGCCGCCCAGGCGGGCAACGGCCGCGCCGGGTGGGGCAACCGCCTGCAGCCTTCGCGCGGCAGCCGTCAGAAGCGCATCGCCCGCGCTGTGCCCAAGCCTGTCGTTGACCTGCTTGAAGCCGTCCAGATCGATATAGAAGAGCGCGGCGCCATTCTTTGCATCCTTGTCCCGAAGCCATGCCTCCAGACCCAGGCGGTTCAGGACCTGGGTCATGGGGTCGTGACGGGCGTTATGGTCGTTCTCACGTTCGGCCCGCATCGTCTTCACCAGCATTCGATTGAGATGGTAGGCGGCCTTGGTCATGCTGAAGAGATAGAATGGGATCTGCAATGCGACGATGAGCAGGATAGGCTGTCCCGAGACAATCGCCGCGAGGGCGCAGGGCCCGAGGCTGAGGGCGATCATGACCGCGACCAAGCGGGGCGCGCCGAAATTGCGGAAGCAGATCCCACCGACCATCGCCGCCGAGGAGAGGCAGGCGAGCGATGCAGCCACCCAGTCGCCGCTGGCAACGCTGATATAGGTGCCGTAGCCGACCGAAGCCGCCCAGAGGATTGCGAGGCTGAAGTAGAATAGGGTGGGCCCCTCACGCCCCTCGGCGATGGCTTTGCGGCCTTTGAGCAAAGCCGGCAGCCGCAATGCGGCCAAAGCGATCTCGAACGCAGCCCACAAGATGAACGGAGTCGTCGGAATGCGCATAGCAATGAGGCTGGATACGGCGACGGTGTTGAGGACGCCGCCGATGAAGATCGGCAGCGTGCCGTAGAGGCCTGCGACAAGAGACATGCGTATGTCCGGGGGCAGATCCCCGCCCGGATCCACCAGCCATCGAATCCACGAACGGGCAGGCCACTGGCCGGACCTCGCTTTTGTCATTTCAACCCCACCCTCGATTCAGAAATGCCGGATAATCGCGGAGTCTTTAATGAGCGGTTATGGCAAGGACGCCGAAACGGCGCCGTAACATTCTGGAATCGCGCCTCAACTTGCCGTTCATCGAACATATAGGTAGCCGGTGCTGAAGCTCTCTCTCGGCGCCGGTAAAGCGCGTCCAACAGGAAGGCGTGCGCAATGAAACGGAATTCGAAACGGATATACGGATTCCGGTTCGCGCTCGCCTTGCTGGCGGCCGGAGCCGCATCTTCGGCGGCCGCGCAGGACGAACCCTCGACAGCGCAGGAAGAGGAGGATCGGGTGTCGGAACTGATCGTCTATGGCGACGACCCCTGTCCGCAAGGCGAAGGCGATGAGATCGTCGTTTGCGCACGCCGCCCCGAAACGGAGCGCTACCGTATCCCGAAGAACCTGCGCGAGAATAAGGAAAAAAGGGGCGAGATGTCCTGGGGGGCGCGCGCGGCGGAAATGGAGGAGGCAAGCCGGGTGACTCGGCCCGGAGGATGTTCGGTGGTGGGTTCCCATGGCCACACCGGCTGTTTCAACCAGTTCATCAGCAACTGGCGCGCGGAGCGCCGCGCAATGGAACGGGAAGCTTCCGAAATTCCCTGAGGAGGGTGCGGTTGAGCCAGGCCGAACGCGCGATGACGCGCGCAGCAGGTGGCGGATGCGGCCCCGTCGCCCATCATCCCTGGTGGGAGGGCCGATTATGAGAGGTTTCGGGGCAGGGTTTTGCAGATTGGTCATGGCCGTTGCCGCTTTGACCATGCTGCCGGGACCGACCCACGCGGAGCCGCACAACGCATTGCCGGCGATCCCCAGGGTTCCTCCGCTCGATTACACGGCGCGGACGCTCGCCAACGGCGCGCGCGTCTATGCGATAAGCGACGAATCGGCTTCGACCGTGTCGATCAATGTCTGGTACCAGGTCGGGCAGCGGGACGATCCTCCCGGCCGAGGCGGTTTCGCGCACCTGTTCGAACATCTGATGTTCCAATCGACCCGGAACCTGCCTGACGGGGTTTCCAAGTTCGTGACGTCGATCGGCGGATCGACCAATGCGTCGACGCTATTCGATTATACCGATTATTATATCAGCGCGCCTGCCAACCAATTGGAGGCGCTGATCTGGCTGGAAGGGGAGCGACTGCGCAACCTCGTCATCGACGAAGCGGGCTTCAAGGCGGAGCGGGATGTCGTCAAGGAGGAGCTTCGCCAGCGCATCTTTGCCCAGCCATACGGCCGCATCCTCTATATGCTGCTGCCGGGCTTTACCTTTTCGACCCATCCCTATGTCCGGCCGATCGGCAGCAGTATCGCCGATCTCGACCGTGCGCAGCTGGCCGACGTCCGCGCGTTTCATGAGACCTATTACCGGCCGGACAATGCAATCTTCGTCATCTCCGGCAATTTCGAAGAAGCGAAGATGAATGCCTGGGTCGATGCCTATCTCGGGTCGATCGCAAGGCCCGACCGGCCCATTCCGCGCGACACCGCCGACGAAGGAGAGCGCATGGCGCCAGTCACGGTCGAGGCCTATGCCCCCAACGTGCCGCTTCCCGCCATCATCTTTTCCTGGCGGGCGCCCGAAGCAGCCGATGCCGATGCCGCCGGACTGGCCCTGATCGAAGCGGTCCTGACTAGGGGCCCTTCGGCGCGGCTGAGGCGGGTGCTGGTAGATCAGAAGCAGCTCGCCTCCAACATCGTCTCCTACAATCTTCCCGCCCGAGACGGCTATGCCTTCGCGCTGGTCGCGACTTTGGCGCAAGGCGCCGACATCGCGGCCGCGGAGGCGGCGCTGGCGGAAGAGATCGTTCGCCTGCGCGATACGCCTATTTCCGAGGCAGAGCTTGCCGCCGTCAAGAACGGCATGTTCGGCGACGCCCTGTCGCGGCGCGAACGGCCGGTCGACCGGGCCTTCCAGCTTGGCGGCGGTGTCGCACTGACCGGCGATCCCCGGCTGGAGGATCGGAGGCTGGAAGCGATCCGGCTGATGAAAGCAGGCGATGTCCAGAAAGTCGCCGCCCGCTGGCTGGCTGATCGCAGGCGGGTCACGATCCATTATCAGGACGAGTCACGGCGCCCGCCGGGCTATACCGGCGACGTGCCGCAGGCCGATATCGCGAAAATGGGGCCGAGCGTAAAGCCGCCTTCGCGGCCCGCCGTCACCATCGCCACCATAGCCGAGCGGCAGTGGCCGCCGGCGCCTTCCGCCGTGGTGCAGCGCACGCCGCCGGTGCTGGCGGACCACCGGCTGGCCAATGGGCTTCGGGTCATCGTCGCCAAATCCTCCGACGTGCCGATCGCCACTTTAAAGCTTGTGATCGACGGCGGCGACGCTTCGGATCCGGACGGCCGGGCCGGTCTCGCCGACCTGTTGGCCGATGTGGCGGTTCGCGGCGCAGGCGACCGCGATGCCGCAGCCATGGCCGAGGCGATGGCGGGCCTGGGCGCGTCGATCGACGCCAGCGTGGAGGCCGATTCCACCCAGTTCACGATCCAAACGCCCGCGGCCAATGCCGAAGCGGCGGGGGGCCTCCTGGCCGACATCGTGCTTCGGCCGACCTTGGCCGTGGAGGAGCTGGAGCGCGTTCGCAGGCAGCAGATCGATGCTCTCGCCGTGGCCGGTCGACAACCGATGCAGACGGCCTTGCGCCTGGTTGCGCCGACCCTGTTCCCCGACGCCGCTTATGGCCAGGTGCCACGCAAGACGAGCCTTGAGGCCGTCGGCCGTGAGGACCTGGCTGCCTCGCGTGCCACCTTGTGGCGGCCTGACCGCGCCACCTTGCTCATCACCGGCGGGATCGACGCCGAGACCGGGTTCGCATTGGCCGGGCGCCTGTTCGGCGATTGGCGTTCGAGCGGCCCTGCTCCTGCGATCGCGCGCCGTGCCGGGCCCATGGCCGCTCCCAGAATTCTTGCCGTCGACATTCCGGGCGCTGGCCAGGCGGCGCTGCTGGCGGCGGTTCCTACAGTCGGCCGCGGCGATGCGGTCTGGCCCGCGCTAAGGGTAGCCAATGCCCGGCTGGGCGGGGGAAGTCAGGGATTCCTGTCCCAGGAAATAAGGGTCAAGCGCGGCCTCAGTTACGGCGCGGGAAGCATGATCGACGCGCGGCGCGATGCGACATTGGTGATGGCGGCGACCCAAACCAAGAACGAATCCGCCGTCGAAGTGGCGGGTCTTGTCCTGGACCAGCTCAGGCGCCTCGCCTCGGAACCTGTCGACGACACGCAGGTGGAAGAAAGATGGTCGCATCTCACCAACATGCTCGCTTCACAGACCGAACGGTCGGCCGGCCTTGCGGCCTATCTCGCCTCACTGCTGACCGCCGGCATCTCGCTGGAGGTCGCGACCTCCGAACTGCTTGGCCAGGAGCCCGCCTCCCCGGCGCAGGTGCTGGCGGCCGCGCAGCATCTGACGCCTGAGAAGACGACCCTGATCATCGTAGGCGACGCGCGAAAATGGCTGCCATCGATGCGCCGGCAATATCCCGGCCTGAAGCTCGTCACGGCCGAGGGCGTCGCTGTCGAGCAGGATGTCGATTCCGGATCCGGGCCGTCCGGGCAAGAATAGGCGCCCAGTGGCGGATTGACGCATCCCGATCATCCTTCCCACGAGGAAGTGGGGAGGCGCATGTGATCAAATTGTCGAAGCTGTTGGCGATTTTCTTTGTCGTGCTGGGGCTGGCATCGGCTCCGGCCGCAGCCGAAACCAGCTTCAAGATCACCTTGCCGGCAAGCGCCAAGGGCCCGGTCACCGGACGGCTGATCGTCGTCGCTTCCAGAAATGCCACCCCGGAACCTCGCCGAAGCCTCGGCATGCAGGGGCCTCCGGGCTTCGCCATCGACGTGGAAGGCTGGAAGCCGGGCAGCAGCGCAGTCATAGACGGACGCGCGGATTCCTATCCGGTCGATCTCGCCAGCCTTCCCGCGGGCGACTATCATGTCCAGGCGCTGCTCATCAAATATACGTTCGCCAAACGGGCGGACGGCCACAATATCTGGGTTCCGATCAGCGCCCGCCGGGTCTTTTCCACGGAAATGGGCGGCAATTTGTTCAGCAAGCCCGTCAAGGTCAGGATCGATCCCGCCGCGTCCCAGCCAATTGCCCTGGCGTTGACGGAAACCGTTCCGCCGAACGAAGAGCGGGTGGACACACCATGGCTCAAGCATGTCCGGATCAAGAGCAAGATTCTGTCGGATTTCTGGGGCGTGCCGATGTATATCGGAGCCAGCGCGCTGCTGCCGCGCGGCTTTGCCGAGCATCCCAATGCCCGCTACCCGGTCGCCTACACGCTCGGCCATGGCGACGCGCCGTTCAGTTTCAGCACCGATCCCGCAGACAACAGCCCTGCCGCCCAGGCCGGCGCGCGCGATGCGAACGTCAAAACGGGCTATGAATTCGCGCAGGAGTGGCAATCCGACAATTTCCCCAGATTCGTGGCGATCACGCTGGAGGTGCCGAGCCCCTATTTCGTGGAAGCCTATGGCATCAATTCGGCCAATAACGGTCCCTATGGCGATGCGCTGATGAAGGAGCTGCTCCCTTATCTCGAACGCGAATTCCGGCTGATCCAGAAGCCCTATGGCCGCATCGTCGAAGGCGCATCGACCGGCGGCTGGGAAGCGCTGGCGCTGCAGCTCCACTATCCCGATTATTTCGGGGGCGCCTGGATCTTCAATCCCGATCCGATCGATTTCACCCGCTACCAGCTGGTCGACATCTACAAGGATCCGAACATGTTCGACCTGCGGCTGAACGACTGGTTCGTGAAGGAGATCCCGTTCCGCCGTTCCCGGGAAGGTCAGCCGCTTTACGGGATGCGGGATCTGGCGCGCCTGGAATCCCTGCTCGGGTCGAAGGGCCGGTCCTTCTACCAGCTCGGCATCTGGCAGGCGGTGCACGGGCCCGTCGGACCGGACGGCTATCCGGTGCCGCTGTTCGATCCGAAGACCGGCGTCATCGACAAGAAGGTGGCCGCCTATATGCGCGACAACGGCTATGATCTTAGTGCCCATGTCCGCAAGAACTGGCCGACGATCGGCCCGAAGCTCAGCGGCAAGCTCAATTTCTTCGCCGGCGAACAGGATGATTTCTTCCTCAACCTCGCCGTCTACAAGTTCGAGGAAATGATCCGCGAGGTGGGCGGCGCCGGTTATCCCATACGCTTCGAATATGGCCGGCCGAAAAAGGGTCATAACTGGCACCACAAGGATTGGGCGGGCGTGGTGCGTGAAATGGCCGACCATGTCCGCAGGAATGCGCCGGCCGGCGAGGACGTGAGCAGCTGGAATTATTGAGACATAGGGAGAGTGGCGAAAATGCGGATCAAGCAGATTCTGACGATCGCGGCGGCCGCCGGCTTCGGCGCGTTCGTCCCGCTGGCGTGGGTGGAGGCCGACAGCGGCAGGGAGGTCGCCACCTTCGACGAGATCAATGCCCAGCGCATCAACATCGTCGAGCCGGACGGCAAATATCGGCTCGTTCTGGCGAACAGCGCCCGCTATCCGGGGCTGTTCATGGCCGGCAAGGAATATAAGCATCACAGCCGGTCCGGCGGCGGCATGCTGTTCTTCAACGACGAAGGCGACGAAGTCGGCGGCCTCAGCTATCGCAGCAATACGGTCGGCGACAAACGTGCGGCCAGTGCGAGCCTGATGTTCGATCAGTACAAGCAGGATCAGACGGTCGGCATTCTTTATAATGAGGCGAACGGCAACCGCACCGCGGGGCTGCGGGTCTGGGACCGCCCCGATGCGTCCATCCAGCCGCTGATGGAAATGAGCGACCGTGCCGCCCGCGCCTCGTCAGATGCCGAGAAGCAGCGGATCCGGGCCGAAATGCTGGCGCACGCCAATGCCCATGGCGGCGTCGGCGCCGAGCGCTTCTTCGCGGGCAAGAATGCCAAGGAAGCGATCGTCCGGCTTGCCGATCAGGAGGGCAGGCCACGGCTGCTGCTGAAGGTCGGCACCGATGGCATGCCCAGCATCGAATTTCTCGATGAAGGCGGCAAGGTGGTGAAGCGGATCACCTCATAGGTGGATCAGGGTGGCGCATCCGACACGCTCGTCCGGCAATGTTACGGAAGTGCGACTCCGCGCTTGACGAACGGCCGGAGAACTGATGCCATCGCAGACATGGACCATGACAGCCGACTCAGATGGTTTGCGCGCGAGGTCCTTCCGCACGAGCCGCATGTCCGCAAATGGCTGACCGTTCGCCTGAGGGGCCTCGAGGCGTGCGATGTCGATGAGGTGATCCAGGAGGCCTATGCCCGGATCTGGACCGCCGATATCGATCGCATTCTCAATGCCCGCGCCTATCTTTTCGTGACGGCGCGGCACATCGTCGGCGAGCATGTTCGGCGTTCGCGCATCGTCGCGATCCAGCTAATGGCGGATTTGGACGTTTTGAACATCGAAGATGATGGGATAAGCGCTGATCGCCAGCTCAGCGGGCAAGAAGAAATTGTACGATTGCAACAAGTGATAGAGAAGCTGCCGCCGAAATGCCGCTTAGCCTTCCAGCTCAAGAAATTCGAGGAATTGTCGCAGCGCGAGATTGCGGCACGGATGGGCGTTGCCGAAAGCACGGTGGAAAAACACCTCGCCAAGGCGCTGCGTATCGTTTCCGAGGAAATGAAGGCCCTTTCCGGCGAACCGGAGGTCAGGCGCGTTGATGAAGGCCGGTTCTGGAACTGGGGACGGGGTTGAAGCCCAGGCCGCGGCCTGGGCGGTTATTTCCCGCGAGCGTGAATTAACCTCCGAAGAGCGTGCGAAACTGGATGCCTGGCTGGCCGAGGGCAGCCGGCATCTGGGCGCCTATGTGCGCGCGCAAGCGACGTGGATCGACCTGGACCGGGTGGTCGCGCTCGAAAAGGCGGGATCGTCGCCGGTGCCGGTCAGGATGCCCTGGCCACATTGGCGGCAATTCGCGGCCGCTGCCTCGATAGCCGTCGCGGTGGCAGCTGCAGGTGTCGCCCACAGCCGGCTGGCCGGGCGGATCGCCACCGATCGCGGCGACGTGCGCCAAATCGCCCTCGCCGACGGCTCGACGATCACGCTCAATGGCGATTCCGTCCTCCAGGTACGCTTCGACGACAAGGAAAGACGGATCATCTTTCGCGGCGGCGAAGCCTCGTTCAAGGTGGCCCATGACGGGCAGCGACCGTTCGTGGTCGATGCCGACGACATCGCCGTCCGGGCGGTCGGAACCGAATTCGCCGTCCGAATGGATGACGACGATGTCGAGGTGACGGTGGCCGACGGCACGGTCGCGGTGGAGGAAGGAAGCGCCGTTCCCCGGCGCTATATCCGCGCCAACGAGCAGTTCGTCGCGGCACCGGCCGGAGTCCGCAAGGCGATGCTGGACCCCCAGGAAGTCGAGCGGCGCCTGGCCTGGCGGCACAAATTGCTGATCTTCCGCGGTCAACCGCTCGGCAGTGCCGCCGAGGAAGTGAACCGTTATTCCGACGCCAACGTCGTGATCGACGATCCGACGCTCGCCCGCGCCGAGTTTATCGGCGTGTTCAGGCTCGGCGACGCGCGCGCCTTTGCCAATGCGGCGGCTTACGCCTTCAATGGCGAAGTGGTGGAGCGGGACGGCAATCTCTATCTTCGTCGCAAGCAGTATTCTCCTTCCCATTAGGAGAATGTTTCTTCGCCCGGTTTCGTCCATGTCATAATTGAGTTGTCCGCCAATGGCGGATTTTTTTCGCCCGATGCTCGTCTGCTTTGGAAGTGCCAATGACTTCCGTGAGGCAGGGGAGGATTATCCGATGAAAGACGCGCGGGCCATTCGGTTACATCAGCGGACGGCACTTCTGGGCGGCATCGCCATCGCGGTGCTGTGGGCAAATCCGGCTGCTGCGGCGGAACGCCAGCGCTATAATCTTTCCTCCGGCAATGCCGCGCAGCGGGTGCAGGCGCTGGCCGTCCAATCGGGTGTTCAGGTAATGGCGCCGCAGGAGGATCTTTCGGGCATCACCACCCGACCGGTGACTGGCGAATATACGCCGGTCGAGGCTTTCCGGCAGATGCTGGGCGGCACCGGGCTCGAGGTCGTGGCCAATGGCGAGGACACGGTCATCATCCGCCGGGCGAGCCTCGCCGCACAGAATCCGCAGTATAATGACAGCGCCGATCCCATGGCGATGCCTGGAACGGAGCAAGCCGAGGAAGCCGAGCAGGACATCGTGGTCACCGGCTCGCGCATTCGCCGTCCTGGATATGACACGCTAGAATCCACCTTCGTCACCGACAGCGAGCTGATCGAGCAGCGCGGTTACACCAATGTCGTCCAGGCCCTCGACGAGACCCCCGGTTTTGTCGCCTCGGGCGTCAATCCGACGGGTGCCAGCCAGGGGACGTTCAATGCCGGCCAGAGCTTCGTCGATTTCCTAGGCCTCGGTTCGCAGCGGACATTGGCGCTGATCAATGGTCGTCGCGCCGTCACCTCCAATTCCATTTCCGGGAGCGGCAATGCCGCGGCACCCGGCCAGCAGGTCGACCTGAACGTCATTCCGGTGGGCCTGATCGAACGGGTCGAATCCATCGCGATCGGCGGTGCGCCGATCTACGGCTCAGATGCCATTGCGGGCACCGTCAACATCATCCTCAAGGACGATTATGAAGGCGTCAGCGTCACCGGCCAATATGGCATTTCGGAACGCGGCGACGCCGAAGGCTGGTCGATCCGCGGCCTGGCCGGTGCGAATTTCGCCGACGGTCGCGGCAATATCGCCATCAGCGCCGAGCATCACGACCAGAAGGGCGTCGTGCTCGGGGAACGTTCCGGTCTCTTCTACGCCATTCCCAATTCGGGTCCGGGACCGTCGAACGTCGTCATCGAAGACCTGGTTTATGGCTATATTTCCGAGGGCGGACTCCCGTTCAATCCCAACACGTTCGACTTCATCCGCAACGGTTCGGGCCAGCGCGTGCAATTCGCGAACGGCGATCTCATTCCCTTCGTGCCGGGTCCGGTGGTCAGCGATCCCTTCTATAATGGCGGCGACGGCATGCGCATGGCCGACCATTACAGCCTGCTGTCGCCAACGCAGCGGACGATCGTCAGCGGCATCGGGCATTTCGACATAACGCCATCGATCCGCTGGTTCGGCGAAGCGAGTTATGCCCGCAGCGAGGGCAAGGAATTGAGCGAGGTGGCGGCATTCACGTCGCCCTATATCAGCGGGACCATCCTGCCGGTTTCGATCGACAACGCTTTCCTGTCCGCCGACGCCCGCAACATCCTTGCCGCCAATGGCGTGACAGGCGATTTCATCCTCGCGCGCAATTTCAGCGACTTGCTCGATCGCGGCGGACTTACCGTCAACACGGTGAATTTCTTCCGCGCCGTGACCGGCCTGGAAGGCAAGTTCAGCCTTTTCGGGCAACCGGCGGGATGGGACGTCTCGGTCAATTACGGGCGCAGCAAGGCGACCACCGAACTGAGCTATATCAACGAGAGCAAATTGCTGGCGGCGATCGATGCAGTCAGCGTGGGGGGCAATGTTGTGTGCGCGTCCGGCGGCGACTGCGTGCCGTTCAACATCTTCGGCGAGAATGCCTTCAGCGATGAAGCCGCCGACTATGTTCTGGACGATGGCCGCGCCGTCAGCCTCAACACCCAATTCATCGTCAATGCCAATCTGAACGGCGCGCTGCCGTTCCGGATCGCGGCCGAGCCGATCGAATTCAACATCGGCCTGGAGCATCGCCGCGAGAAAGGTTCGTTCACCACCGACGCCTTGCTTGCCGGCGGCACCAGCCTGCTGGGCCTTAACCTCGCCAGCCCCTACCTGCCCGGCAAAGGCAAGTTCAATACCAAGGAAGCCTATGGCGAGCTGTCGATCCCGATCGTTTCAGCTTCCCAGGACATGGCGGTCATCAAGAGCCTCAGCATCGACGCGGCTGCCCGCTATGTCGACAATTCGATTACCGGCAGCGACCTGACCTGGACCGCCGGCGGCCGCTTTGCGCCCCGCCTTCCCGGCATCCTCGACGGCCTGTTGTTCCGTGGTACCTACACGCGGGCCATCCGCGCTCCGGCGGTCACGGAATTGTTCTCGGGTGCCTCGCCGACGCGCGGCCGCCTGAACGACCCCTGCGGTGCCAATCTGTTTCAGGAAGGCGACAATCCCGCGGTGCGGGAAGCCAATTGCAGGGCCGAGCTGCAGGCATTCGGCCTCACGCCCGAAACATTCAATCCGACGACGTTCGGCGTGTCGCCGATCGGCACGATCTCCGGCAACGAAAACCTGCAGAACGAAAAATCCCGGGCATGGTCCGCAGGCGTCGTGTTCCAGCCGACCCGGCTGCCGGGCTTCCGTTTCGCTGCCGACTGGACCCAGATCAAGCTCAAGGGCGGTATCGAAAGCCTGTCGATCAATCAGGTCATGGCGGCCTGTTACGACAGCTCCGATTTCCCGAACAACCCCGCCTGCGATCAGTTCAGGCGCCTGCAATCGGGCGAGGCCGGACCGGGCACGGAGAATCCGATCCGGATCGTCGGCGACGTCGCGAATGGCTATAGCAGCGGCTACATCAACACGGCATCGCTCAAATATTCGGGCCTGATCATGGCGGGCGAATATGTGTTCGGCGTGCCGTCGATCGAAAGCGAGGGCACGATCCGCCTGGGCGCCAAGGCGATCTACAACGACACATATGAATTCCAGACGACGGCGAGCGCGCCCGTTTCGAATTCGGTCGGCGGCGTCGGCCTGCCGAAATGGTCGGGGCAATTCAATGTCGGCTATCGCGGCAGCCATCTCGATCTGTTGCTGCAGGCGCTCTACACCGGGCCCGTCAAGAACGACATCCTGGCCACGTCGGACGACATTGCCGACGAATATAATCTCATCAGTTCCTACTGGCGCTTCAACTCAACGATCGGTTTCCGGATCAACGATCGCTTCAGCGCACAGCTCGTGATCAACAATCTGTTCGATCGCAAGCCTTCCAAATCGGCCATCTTCTCCCGCAGCTTCGGCACCTACGATCTGATCGGCAGGCGCTTCCTCTTCAGCGTGACGGCGGGCTTCTGAGGAACATGTGGGGGCGCTCCGTCGGCGCCCCCACCATCAATTGGAGATGAAATTGCTGCGGATCGCGTTCGGCCTGTTGCTTTCGTTCGCGGCTCTGGTGACGAGCGCCCAAAGCGCGGTCAAAACCTACACGATCGAACAATTGATGGCTGCCGAGTCCTTCGGCGGCCTATCCTTCTCGCCCGACAACAGGAAACTGGTCACGACCAGCAACCGTACCGGCATCGCCAACATCTATGTGGTGCCATTGGACGGAGGCCCGCTCGCACAGCTCACCCATTCGACAAAGGAGACGGTGAGCGCGATCGGCTATTTCCCGCATGACGAGCGCATTCTCTATTCCAGCGACCAGGGCGGCAACGAACTTGCCCATCTCTACGTCCGCGAGGTCGACGGAAGCACGCGCGACGTGACGCCGGGGGAGCGGCATGTCGCACGCTTCGTCGATTGGTCGCATGACGGAACATCCTTCTTCTTCCAGTCGAACGCCCGCGATCCGCGCTTCTTCGATCTCTATGAGGTGACGGTCGACGATTATGTCTCGACCCGCATCTTCGACAACGACAAGGGCTATCAGATCCGCGCGATCAGCCCCGACCGCAATCTCGTCGCACTCAGCAGGATCGTCGATAATGCGACCAAGCATTGCTATGTCTATGATCGCCGGACCGCTTCTCTCAATCAGCTCACGCCGGCCGGCGGCAAGGTCTCCTGCGAGCCGCAGGCCTTCGCCGCAACCGGAACAATTCTTTTCTACACGACCGATGACGGCGGCGAGTTCAGCTTCCTGGTAAGGCACGATCTTGCCTCGAACGCGCGCAAGACCGTGTTCAAGCCGGATTGGGATGTGTCAGGCGCCAGTCTCTCTTCCGACAATCGATACCTGGTCGTCTCGGTCAACGAGGATGCCCGCAGCCGTCCCTATCTGTTCGATGCAGCGACGCTGAAGCAAATTCCCTTCGTCGACCCGGCGCAGGATGCGAGCGTCGGGTTGCGGCTGGCCAATGGTGTTCCGCTTGCGGCCGTCGCGATCACGAACGGCGCAACGCCTCAGGACATCTACATCCAGGATCTCCGCAGCGGCAAGCGGAGGCTCTTGCTTCGGGCCCGGGCGCCTGATGTCGATCCCGCCGATCTGGTCGCCGGAAAGGTGGTCCGCTTCAAATCCTATGACGGCGTCGAGGTTCCTGGAATCCTGTACGTGCCCAAGGATGCGAAGCCGGGCGATGCCAGGCCCGCCGTGATCCATGTCCATGGCGGGCCGGGCGACGAAAGCAGGATCGGCTACAAGCCGCTCGTCCAGTATCTCGTCAATCACGGCTATGTCCTGTTCGAGATCAACAATCGCGGCAGCAGTGGATCGGGCCGAACATTCTATCACCTGGACGATCATGCCCATGGCGATGCCGATCTGGACGACGTGGTCGCGGCCAAGGGCATGTTGGAAAGGACCGGTTTCGTCGATCCGGCCAAGGTCGCGATCCAGGGGCAGAGCTATGGTGGCTATATGGTCCTGGCCGGACTTGCCTTCCGCCCAACCGAGTTCGCAGCCGGAATCGATCTTTACGGCGTTTCCAACTGGCCGCGCCTGCTCGCCAATACGCCGAGCTGGTGGGAGGATTTGCGGCGCCTCCTGTTCACCGAAGTCGGGGATCCGGAAAAGGATGCGGACTATCTGCGCAAGATCTCGCCGATCTTCCACGCCGAGAATATCGTCCGGCCGCTGCTGGTCCTCCAGGGTCAGAACGATCCGCGCGTATTGCCGGTGGAATCGGAGGATATCGTCGCGAAGGTGAAGGCCAATGGTGTCCCCGTCGATTATGTGGTGTTTCCGGACGAGGGCCATGGCTTTCGCAAGAAGGCGAACCAGATCACCGCCTATCGGAAGATTCTGGAATTCCTCGATGCCCATGTGAAGAACGCGGCCTCAAACGGCGCGTTCCCCGCAGCCGGCCGCTGATGGAGATGCGTCTGACCCGGCGGGAATTGCTGGCGACTGCAGCCGTAGCGGCGGCAGCTCCCGCTTGGGGGCGGATCCAGCAATCGGAAGGGGCGAGACTCAATCAATTCTTCGAGGAGGTTTTTAGCCGGGACGTTGCGCGCAATGCCGGCATGCAATCCAGCCTTGGCACCCAGCAGGGGAAGGATCGTTGGCCCGATGTCACCGACGCTCACGCCGTGGAAGGCGCTGCGCTGGTTCGCCAGGATCTGGCGGCGCTTCGTCGTTTCGACCTGGACGAGCTCAACGAGCAGGATCGGCTGAGCTATCACCTGTTCGAATATGATGGGGAGCAGTCGCTGACAGCCTTTCGGTGGCGCGGCAATCGCTATCCGGTCTGCCAGATGCGCGGACCGCAAAGATCGATCCCGCAGACCCTGATCAACGAGCATCTGATCGCGACACGCGCGGACGCGGAAGCTTATGTCGCACGGCTCCATGCGGTGAAGCCGTTTCTTGCGGATGTGGTGGCAGGGCTCGAGCGGCAGGCGGCCAACGGCGTTCGTCCGCCAGCTTTCTCTTATCCCCTGGTGATCGGCAATTGCGAGAAATTGCTGATCGGTGCGCCGTTCGACGCGTCGGGCGCCGACAGTCCGATCCTGGCCGACTTCAGGACCAAGCTCGCCAAGCTGGATATCCCAGGACCGGCCAGAGCCAAGCTCCTTCACGACGGCATTGCCGGTCTCAGGAACGGCTTCGGCCCCGGCTTCCGCCTGCTGATCGGCCATCTGCGCAAAGGTGAACGGGAGGTCACACGCAATGACGGCGTATGGCATCTTCCGGATGGCGATGCTTATTATGCCGATGCGCTCCAGATGGAGACGACGCTGCCGACCACGCCTGCGGAAGTCCATCGCATCGGTCTCGAGGAAGTGGGGCGGCTTCACGCCGAGATGAAGGCGTTGATGCCGAAGCTCGGCGTCTCCGGGTCGCTGGCCGATCTGTTCGCCCACGCCAGGGCCAGTGCCGATCTCTATTATCCCGACACGCCGGATGGCCGCTCCGCTTATCTGGAAGCGATGCGCAGCAAGATCGCCGCGGTGAGCGCCCGCCTCGGCGAATTGACCAACCGCGTACCGAAGGCCGAGGTGATCGTGAAACCGGTCGAGCCCTGGCTGGAGGCGTCGGCCGGAACAGCCGGCTATTTCGCGCCATCGGCGGACGGGTCCAGACCCGGCATTCTCTACGTCAACACGGTCACGATGAAGAACCTGCCGATCTTCGAGCTTTCGGCTTTATCCTATCATGAAGGTGTTCCCGGTCACCATCTCGAAAAAGCGGTCACGCGCGAGCTCGGACATCTTCCCAGGTTCCGCCAATATGGCGGCTACACGGCCTTCAGCGAAGGCTGGGCCCTCTATGCCGAGCAACTGCCTTTGGAAATGGGTCTCTATTCCGATCCGTGGCAGGAGTTCGGGCGGCTCTCGATGGAGCTGATGCGTGCGGGCAGACTGGTGGTCGATACCGGCCTCCATGCGCTGCGCTGGTCGCGAGAGCAGGCGATCGCCTGGCTGGACGAGAATATATCGTCCAACCATCGCGATAATGTGACATCGGTTCAGCGCTACATCGTAACCCCTGGCCAGGCGACCGCTTATGAGATGGGCAAGCTCAAGCTGGTCGCGCTTCGCGATCGCGCCAAGGCGAAGCTCGGCAGTCGCTTCGATCTGCGCCGCTTCAACGACGTCGCATTGGGCAGCGGTCCGCTGCCGCTGCCGATGCTCGACGCCAATGTCGAAAACTGGATCGCGCGGGGAGGAATTTCATGATCACGCGGCGCCGGTTCGGACAGGTCCTTTGCGCATCTCTTCTCGCCACCATCGCCGGGCCTCGCATTTGGGCGGCACCGAACGATGCAGATGCGCAACTCGATGAATTTTTCGAAGCGATCTTCCAGCGGGGCCTGGACCGGAGCCCGATCCAGCAATCGCGGCTCGGTCTCTATCGCAATCAGGACAAATGGGACGATCTGAGCGAAGCGCGCCGTCTGGAAAGCCATCAGCTGGCCATGCAGGATCTGGCGGCGCTGCGGCATTTCGACGCGGCCAAGCTGTCGCCCCAGGCCCGCCTCAGCTATCGCATGTTCGAACGTTTCACGGAAGAATCCCTGCGCAACTGGCGCTGGCGACGGCACGATTATGCGGTCACGCAAATGGGCGGCATGCATACCAGGGTACCCAGCATTTTGCTCAACAGCCACCCCATTTCGACTGCGGCCGATGCGGAGTCCTATATCCGCCGACTGGAGGGCGTGGCAGTCTTGATGGCGCAGGTCGTCGAGGAATTGGTGCGACAGGAAGCCGCCGGCATCCGGCCTCCTCGCTTCGTTTTCCCGCTGGTGATCGAGCCGTGCGAAAACATGCTGAAGGGTGCGCCTTTCGAAGCGGGGGCGGACAGCCCCGTCTTTGCGGATTTCAAGGCAAAGCTTGCCGAGTCAGCCATTCCTGCGAGCGCGCGCGCGGCCCTTGTCCAAAGGGCGGCCGGTGCATTGAAGGAAGGCTTTGCCGCCGGCTATCGCCATCTCATATCGCATCTTCGCGCATCGGAAGCGAAAGCTGACGATGTCGCCGGGGTCTGGAAGCTGCCGGACGGCGCGGCTTATTATGACGCGCAGCTTCAATCCTACACCACGCTGCCGGTGAAGGCGCCCGACATCCATTCCCTGGGCCTCGTCCAGGTCGCGCGCATTCACGATGAGATGCGCGCAATCATGAAGCGCACCGGCTTTGCCGGCGATCTCCAGGCATTCTTTCAGCATATGCGCGAAGATCCGCGTTTCTATCATGATGATAGCGACGCGGGCCGCGCCGCCTATGTCACCGAAGCCGAGAAACTGCTCGCCGAGATCCGCACCTATCAGGATCGCATGTTCAAGGTCCTGCCCAAGGCGGATGTGGTCGTTCGGCCGGTCGAGGCGTGGCGGGAGAAATCGGCGCCCAAGGCATCCTATACAAATCCGCCGCAGGACGGATCCCGTCCCGGCATCTATTATATCAACCTCGCCGACATGAAGGCGCAGCCGCGTTACCAGCTTCCGGTCACGCTCTACCACGAAACCATTCCCGGCCATCATATCGAGACCTGCATCGCCCACGAGATGCAGGGCCTGCCGAAATTCCGGCGCTTCGCCAGTATCGCCGCGTTCAGCGAAGGGTGGGGGCTTTATTCGGAGCGGTTGCCCAAGGAACTCGGACTCTATGCCGATCCCTATGACGATTTCGGGCGGCTGTCGCTGGAGCTGATGCGCGCTTGCCGGCTTGTGGTCGATACCGGCATCCACGCGATGAAATGGACGCGCAAGCAGGCCACGGACTATCTCGACCGCAACATGCCGAGCAGCCATTACGACAATCAGCGCGAGATCGACCGCTATATCGTGCTGCCGGGCCAGGCCACGTCATATTATGTCGGCATGCAGAAGATATTGGAGCTGCGCGAGCGGGCGCGCACCAGGCTGGGCCCGGCGTTCGACATGCGCGCCTATCACGACATGGTGCTCGGCGATGGCCCGCTGCCGTTGCCGTTGCTGGAAGAACAGGTCGATCACTGGATCGCCGCCGGCGGCAAGGCGAGGATGAAGACATGATGCGCCTGCTGTTCGGCTTGCTGATGCTGTTCGCTGGGGCCGCCGCGGCGGCGGAGCCGCCTCACTATGTGATGGAGGCGAGATTCGATCCGCAGGGAAATCTCCGCGCCGACGTCACCGTGATGCTGACCGAGGCATTGTCGGAGAAGGCCTTCCTTCTTTCAAAGCGCTTCACGCTCCAGCCGATGCAATTGCCGCCCGGCGTCACGATGACGCGCGAGGATTCCGAAGAGCCGATGGAGGCGCTGAACAAATTCGTCTTCCGCTTCGCGCGACCGACGGTGGAGCCGGTGAAGCTCAGTTTTCGCTACAGCGGCCCCATCCTGACCGAGCATGACAGCGGCAACAAGCCGCTTCGTCCGGAAGGTTATGAATTGTTCATCGACCATATGTGGTTTCCGGTCGGCGCCGACATCCAGACCCGTTTCACCGTCGACGCGACCATCGACGGGCTGGCGCCGGACCTTGTCGTGGTTGCGCAGGGCGATGTGACGCGGACGCCGACCGGCGTCAGGATCGAACGCGATTATGTCGATATTGACCTGCCGATGGTGGCGATGCGGGGCCTGGAGAAAGCGGGTGTCCCCGGCGTCGAATTCTACGCGCGGGACCTCGACACCCGCCTGGCCCGCTTCCACGTCAAGCATGCCGAAGCCGCCGCGCGCTACTTCCAGGCATGGTTCGGTCCGCTTCGCCAACCCGTACGGATGGCAATGGTGTGGCGCGAACGTTCGATGGGCTATGCACGCACCGGCTACACCGTGCTTTCCGAAGGCGGGCGCGGAGCGCCTGACATCGCAGAGGCGGGTCCCGCCGGCTATGTCGGCCATGAGGTCGCCCATGCCTGGTGGATGCTGGCCAGTCCGCTCACCGAGGATTTCTGGCTGGTGGAATCGGTCGCCGAATATCTGTCGATGCGTTACGTCGAAACGGCGCTGGGGATAGAGGCGGTGGAGAAGGAATTGGCCGAAAAGCGAGAGGCTTCGGCCGATGCCGGCCCCGTGATGGGCCACGGCAGGCCGAACCGGGTCCAGCTCTATCAGAAGGGGCCCCTGCTTCTCATCGATCTCGAGAAAAAGATCGGCCGGCCGGCGATGGACCGCCTGCTGAGGGAGATGGCGCGCGAGCCCGTCCATACGACACCGGTTTTCATGAAGCATCTGAGCGCAATTGCCGATGCCGATACGGCGGTCGCATTCGAAGCGGCGCTGAGAAGCTGAGCTCGTGACGATATCCGTCCTGCCACCGACGCGGCGCGCATTTCTGGCGGGTGCGGCGGCGATGGCCTGCGCCGGGACAGCCAGCGCGCGCGCCTTCGGCATCGAACGCTATCGGGCCGTGCCGGTGATCGATGCATTGGGATCGCTCGGCAATCTCGACGTGAAATCACCCCGCATCGCGGAGCAGCTCGCCGCCTATCGCGCCTCGGGCCTCACCGCGATCAACCAGACGGTGGGCGCAGGCGGCAACAGTCCGGGCCGCTTCGAAGAAACGCTGCGGCGGATCACACGCTATGCGAACTTCATCCAGGCCTTTCCCGATCGGCTGATGCAAGTCCGCACCGCCGCCGATCTGGAGACCGCCAAGGCAGCGGGCAAGCTGGGTGTCATCTTCGGCTTCCAGGACAGCGTGCCGCTTGAAAGCGAGATCCAACGGCTCGATCTCTTCCACAATCTCGGCGTGCGCATCGTCCAGCTCACCTACAACAAGCGCAACCTGCTCGGCGACGGCTGTCTCGAAAGCGGCAATGGCGGCCTCAGCGAGTTTGGCCGCGAGGTGGTCGCCGGTCTCAATGCGCGCCATATGATGGTCGATGCCAGTCACGCCGCCGCCCGCACCATCGCCGATGCTATCGCATCGTCGGCCGCGCCGATCGCGATCAGCCATAGCGGCTGTCGCGCCCTGGTCGACGTGCCGCGCAACACCAACGATCGTGAGATTCGAGCGCTCGCCGACAAAGGCGGCGTCATCGGCATCTATTTCATGCCTTTCCTGAGGAAGAGCGGCCAGCCCCAGGCGGAGGACGTGCTCCGCCATCTCGAACATGCGGTGAAGATTGCCGGCGAGGATCATGTCGCGCTCGGCACCGACGGCGGAATTCGTTCCCAGGCCAATGATGCCGCGGCCCTCGAAGCGCAGCGTCTGTTCTATGAGGAGCGAAAGGCGCAGGGGGTCGCTGCCCCTGGCGAAGCGGCGGACGTGCTCAACTTCGTCCCGCAATATAACGAACCTGCCCGCTTCCTCCGGCTCGCCGACGATCTCGCCGCGCGCGGCTGGAGCACTAGACGGATCGAGAAGATCCTAGGTGGCAATTTCGCGCGACTTTGCGGCGAAGTCTGGGGCGGCTGACCTCTCTCCGGGTTCGCATCATCTTCTCGCCGGCAAGGGCCCCATCTCGTGCGCGGGAAGATGGGAGCCCGATGAATGTTCATGGCCAAGGCACGCAATTGCACGTCTTGTACTCGACAGGGCGAGGCCGCTGCGCCATGCGGAGCCATGCTGACCTTGCTGCTCCTGTTCGCCGCGGGCGTTTGGGCGGGCGCGCAGAATGCCCTTGCCGGCGGCGGCTCGTTCGTCACCCTGCCGGCCTTGATCCTGGCCGGGCTCGATGCGAAGCTCGCCAACATTGCATCCACCATCGCCATGTTCCCCGGACAGGTGGTGAGCGGCGTTGCCGGCCGGCGGATGATCGAGGACGTGCCAGGTCTTAAATTCCGGACCCTGGCCGTCATCAGTCTTGGCGGCGGCGCGGCGGGGGCCCTGCTTCTGCTCTACACATCGTCGGGAACGTTCAACCGGCTGGTGCCATGGCTCGTGCTGATCGCCACCGGCATTTTTGCCTGGGGCAATTTCGCTCCCCGAAGCAAAGGAAGCAAGGCGCGGATCGGGCCGGTGGGCGCGGCCGCGCTCCAGGGCGCGGTCGCGGTCTATGGCGGCTATTTCAGCGGCGGCATCGGCTTCCTGATGATGGCTTTGCTGACCATGTCCGGCATGGCCGTGCGCGCGGCGGGGGCTGCCAAGAATATGCTGGCGGGCATCATCAACGCGTCTGCCGTCATTCTCTTCCTGGCGACCACCAGGGTTCCGTTGATGGAGGTTATCGTGCTCGGGTCGGGCGCGGTCGCAGGTGGCTTGTGGGGCGTCTGGCTGCTCAGGCGGATCAATGAATCCTGGCTCAAGATCGGGATCCTCATTCTCGGGCTTGCCTTGTTCGCCGGGCTGCTGCTTCGTGCGCAAAACGGGTCCTGATCCGAAGGCTCGGGGCGTGGAGGTTATGGAGATGCTGGACAGACGGACGATCATCGCGGGATTGGGCGCTGCCGCCGGAGCGCTGGCGCTGCCTTCCCGAGGATTCGCCTCGGCTGCGGCGCGGGGCAAGGCGCTGCGCAAGCCGCCGCGCCTTCGTCCCGGCGACACGGTCGGCCTGGTCGAACCAGCCGGTTTCACGGACGACGAATATGATCTCGCGCTCGTTCTCGAGAATATTAGGGCCATGGGCCTCGTCCCGAAACCCGCGCCGCATCTGGCCACGCGTTACGGTTATCTGGCCGGCAAGGACGAGGAGCGGGCCGCCGATCTCAATGCCATGTATGCGGACGACAAGGTGCGCGCCGTGTTCGCCGTCCGCGGTGGCTGGGGAAGTGCGCGCATGCTCCCCTATCTGGATTTCGACCGGATTCGCGCCAATCCGAAACTGCTCATCGGGTTCAGCGATATTACCGCTTTGCACATGGCGTTTGCCGCGCGCGCCGGCTTCACCACCATTCATGGCCCGACCGCTGCCGGGTCCTGGGGAAAGTTTTCCTGGGATGCGTTCCGCAGCCTCGTCTTCGACGCCGCGACACCGCTCTACGCAAACCAGCAAAGCGCGGAGGATCGGCTCGTCCAAAGAGGTGGCCGCATCCGCACTTTTCGTCCCGGCAAGGCGTCCGGCCGGTTGCTTGGCGGCAATCTCACCGTCATCAGCACCTTGATGGGGACACCCTATCTTCCTGAATTCGACGGCGCGATCCTGTTTCTGGAGGATGTGTCCGAAGCGGAGTATCGGATCGATCGCATGCTCACCCAGCTGAAGCTCGCCGGCATTCTGGGGCGCGTCGCAGGCGTGGTGTTCGGCCAGTGCACCGGCTGCACCAACCCCGGCCCGTCATTTGGCGGCTTCACTCTGTCACAGGTGCTGAAGCAGCATCTGGAGCCGCTCGGCGTCCCCGCTTTCCAGGGTGCACAGATCGGCCACGTCGCCAACCAGTTCAGTCTTCCGGTCGGCGTGCCGGCGGAGATCGATGCCGCAGCCGGCACGATCAGGATCCTGGAGCCGGCCGTGGCCTAGAGTCTGATCGTCCGAGGAGGAAGCGCTTCGCGTTTCCGCGGATGACGTGAATCAGGCCCGTTGCAATTTCTGGCTCCAGGCCGAACGCATTCTCTGCCGGAAGGGCCTCAGCGGGCCGCTTCGCGCGCCGCGATCCGCGCCATGCGGGGTGGCCGCTGCGGGTCCGGGATGGCCGGAGCGGTCGTCCAGCCGAAATGAGGCAATGTGACAGATCTCTTGCCGGACAGATCGGTGCGGCAATGGATCAGCCCCTTTTCCTCGATGAAAGACAGCATGCGCCTGGCCCGCCCACCGGATGTCGTTCCGTAGAGGATGGCGAGTTCCGCATCCTCGGGGCAGGGGGCGCCTTCCCGGGCGGCGCGGGCAAGCCCGAGGAAGGGCGCGAGCATCTCTTCGGGCAAGGAGGCGGCGAGCGCGATCACGTCGTCCCAGCCTTCGCCATCGACGATCCCGGCGCGGGCGAGGGCAAGACGCCGGTTGAAGGCGGCCATATCGAGCGTGACGGAGGCGCCGCGCATTCGGCAGCGCGAGATGAAATCCTGAAAGACCGAAGCCGGCGGCTGGAGGCCGGCTTCCGCTGCGATCTCGGCAAACACCGATACCATCACCTCTTCCTGCGCCTGGTCGGACAGCACCGGTGCGTCGGGTACCGGCGCCAGGGTCCGGTCGCTGATCGTGCGCAGGATCTGGTCGGTCGAAACCGGCGGCGGCGGAGGCGGGGGCGGCGCCACGTCTTGGGCGCCGGGCGAAAAGAGCAGATCCTCCATATCTTCCAGTCCTTCGGACGGTAGCGGGACAAGCTTGGGGCTGGCGCTACGCGCTGCGGTGCGGACGTCGCCGATATGGATGCTGATCGGCCTCCGCGAGATTGCCGGGCCGAGTGCCAGGAACTGTCCGCGCGACAGATCGCGTATCACTTCGGCCTGTCGTCTTTCCATGCCCAGCAGATCGGCGGCGCGGGCCATGTCGATGTCCAGGAAGGTACGGCCCATCAGGAAGTTCGAGGCTTCGGCGGCGACATTCTTGGCGAGCTTGGCGAGACGCTGGGTCGCGATCACCCCGGCCAGCCCCCGCTTGCGGCCACGGCACATCAAATTCGTCATCGCGCCCAAGGACGTGCGCCGCGCCTCGTCCGAAACCTCGCCGGCGACGGCCGGGGCGAAGACCTGGGCTTCGTCGACGACCACCAGGGCCGGATACCAATGTTCGCGTGGGGCATCGAACAGCGCGCCGAGGAAAGCGGCGACGCACCGCATCTGCCCCTCCATCTCCAGTCCTTCGAGATTGAGGACGACGGAGGCGCGATGGGCACGGATCCGGGCGGCAATACGGCCGATCTCCGCCAGGCTTTGGTCGGCGGCGTCGATCGAGACATGGCTGAAGGCGTCCGACAAGGAGGTGAAATCACCTTCCGGATCGATGACGATCTGCTGGACCAGGCCGGCGCTCCCTTCCAGCAGGCGGCGCAGCAGATGCGACTTGCCGGAACCGGAATTGCCCTGGACTAGCAAGCGCGTCGCCAGCAATTCCTCCAGATCGATTGCGGCTCGCTGGCCGCTTCCGTCCGTTCCCATGTCGATGCCGACGCTCACCCTGCGGCAATGGCCGACCTTGGGGCTGCCCGGCAAGGGCGATGCGATCAAATGTGTGGACAAAAAAGATCCTGATCGGTCGCGTCCGTATCGATCTTTCAATGGCCACGGACTCGCCTTGAGGGCCGCATTCAGGCATCAGCATGATCTGCAATCGAAAGGAAAGTACCTTGATCCGAGCACGCTGGGCGTCTCTCTTGCTCCTGCTTCCGACCGTTCCGGCCTCCGCGCAGGTCATGCCCTGGATCGAAGCCAATCGCGCGAGAATCCTCGCCGACTATGTCGAACTTCTCACCATTCCCAACGTCGCCGGCGACATTCCCAATATCCGCCGCAATGCTGATCATATCGTCGGCATGATGAGGGCGCGCGGCCTTTCGCCGCGGCTGCTGGAAACAGGCGATCCTTCCGCAGCGCCTGCCGTCTATGGGGAATGGCTCGTGCCTGGCGCCACGCGAACTTTGGTCCTTTATGCCCATTATGACGGACAGCCCGTCGCGCCCGAGGATTGGAAGAGCGGCCCGCCCTTCACGCCGGTGCTGCGGTCGGAGCGCATGGACAAAGGCGGGGAGGTCCTGGAATTGCCGAGCGAAAGCGCGGCGATTCGTCCGGAATGGCGACTTTATGCCCGGTCCGCCTCGGACGACAAGGCCGGGGTGATGGCCATCATCGCGGCCGTGGATGCGCTCAAGGCCGCTGGCAAGCGACCGAGCTTCAATCTCAAGATCTTCCTGGAAGGGGAAGAGGAAGCTGGATCCCCTAACCTGGCGGCGATGCTCGCCAAGCATCGCGAACTGCTTCGATCGGACGGCTGGGTGATCTTCGACGGGCCGGATCATCCGAGCGGCGCCGGGCAAGTGGTGCTCGGCGTCCGTGGCGTGGTCGGCGTCGATCTCGCCATATATGGGCCGGTGCGCCCGCTACATAGCGGCCATTACGGCAATTGGGCCCCCAACCCGGCAATGATGCTGAGCCGGTTGCTCGCGTCGATGAAGGACGAAAAAGGCCGGGTGGCGGTGGCCGGATTCTATGACGACGTCGTCCCGCTGACCGATCGGGAACGCAAGGCGGTCGAAGCCGTGCCCTCCGTCGACGATCGCCTTCGCGAGGATCTCGGCCTTGCCGCCACCGAAGGAGACGGGCGCAGCCTGGCCGCGTTGATCCAGGAGCCGTCACTCAACGTCGGCGGCATCCGCTCCGCCGACGTCGGGGAGAGTGGTCGGAACGTTATCCCAACCATCGCCGAGGCACGGCTCGACCTGCGCCTGGTGATGGGCAATGATCATGTCCGGCAGGTGCAGAAACTGGTCAGGCATATCGAGGGCCAGGGCTATAAGGTTCTCGATCGGGCGCCCACCATGGCGGAGCGGCGGCAGTGGCCGATGATTGCCACAGTCAAGGCAGGCTCCGGTTACAACGCGGAACGAACCTCACTCGACGCGCCGTTGGCGACTAGCGTCATCGCCGCGACCCGGGATCATGGCGCCACCGTGATACTTCCGACCATGGGTGGAAGCCTTCCGCTCTTCGTCCTGCGCGAAACGCTCGCCGTGCCGAGCGTCGGTCTCGCTCTGGCCAATCATGACAACAACCAGCATGCCGAGGACGAAAATCTGCGGCTCGGCCATTTGTGGCGCGCGATCGACGTCGCCGCCGCCGTCATGACGATGCGGTGACGGCTTTCCCTATCTTCTCGATGATCGTTGCAAGTATTTCCGGCGACGTGGCGAAATTGAGCCGCGCAAAGCCTGCACCCGATGCTCCGAAGCTCGGGCCTGAAGACAAGGCGACCCGTGCCTCCTTGAGGAAGAATTCGGCCGGGTCCTCGAAGCCGAGGGCGCGGCAGTCCAGCCAGGCGAGATAGCCGGCATCGGGTTCGTGATAGCGGATCTCCGGACAATGTTCGGCCAGGAGCTCGACCAGCCGACTACGATTGGCTGCGAGCTGGGCCATGCAGGCGTTCAGCCATTCCTCGCCTTCCACGCTCCAGGCGGCGAGCGCCGCGCGGATGCCGAGCGCCGAAAATGCGGTCCAGCGATTGGGCGACAAAGCGGCGAGGGGCGCGCGCAAGGCAGGCGGGATGACGCAGACCGCGAGCCTTAGACCCGCCATGTTGAAGGCCTTGCTCGGCGCGTTGAGCGTCACCGTCCGCTCGGGCGCTATCATCGCCATGGGAATGTGCGGATGCCCCTCATAGCTGAGGTCGGCATGGACCTCGTCCGAGAGGATGACGAGGTCGCGTCGCTCGGCCAGGGCCGCAATCGCTTCCAGGTGATCGGGGCGGAAGCGGCGACCCCACGGATTGTGCGGGTGGCAGAGAAGGATCATGCGCACCCCCTCCCGGGCCGCTGCTTCGGCCATCTTCGCCACATCGATCTCGCCGTCCGCCATCTCGACCTCGATCGGCCGGCGTCCGGCAAGACGGACCGCTTTGGTCAGTGAGGGATAGAGCGGCGTATGAAGCAGGATGGCGTCGCCGGAACGGGTGAAGGCATCGAGGACATTGTCGACGCCGCTGATGATCTCGGGCATCAGTTTCACGTCTTCGGGGTCGAACCGCCAGTTCCAGCGCCTGGCCGCCCAGGCGGCGAACGCTTCCGGTACGCCGGTTCGCGCCGCAACGGGGCCATAGCCGAAATCGCCGAGCATGATCGCCTCGCCGATCGTCGCGCTGATACCGGGCGCGACGTCGAAATCCATGTCGGCGACCCAGGCCGGAATGACATCGTCCGGATAGTCGGACCATTTTCGGCCAATCCGTTGCCGCATCTCGCCGATAGGGGGCGTCCGGATCATTCCGGGCGGCTCTGGTTGATGCGCTCGCTCCGCCGCCGCAGCAATTCGGCAGCACCGAGCAGTGCGGCGGAAGCGATCACCAGGAGCGTCGCCGCGGCAGTGATGGCCGGGCTGATCTGCTCGCGGACGCCCTCCCACATCTGCAGCGGCAGAGTGCGCTGGTCGGGGCCTGCGATGAAGAGGGCGACTACGGTCTCGTCGAACGAAGTCATGAAGGCGAAGACGGCACCGGCGGCGATGCCCGGTGCGATCAGGGGGACAAGGACGCGATACAGGACGGTCGTCGGGCTGGCGCCGAGGCTGGATGCGGCCCGAAGCACCTCGAAATCGAAATCCTGGAGGGAGGCATGGACGACGATCACCACGAAGGGAGTGGCGAGGACGGTGTGGGCGATGACGAGGCCGGCAAAGCCGTTGACGAGGCCCAGCGGCGCAAAAAGGAAATAGAATGCGATGGCGACCACCACCACCGGCACCACCAGAGGTGCGGTGAGGATGGCGACGACTAGCGGCTTGGCGCGAGACTCCATGCGGGCGAGGCCGATCGCGGCCAGGGTGCCGAGCGGCGTCGCCACCGCCGTCGTCGCGATCGCCACAGCCAGCGAATTGCGCAAGGCGCGCATCCAGGCCGGGGAATCGATCAGGGCCTCATACCAGCGCAGCGAGAGGCCGTCGGTGGGCAGAACGAGGAACGCCGTCGGATTGAACGACAGGGGAATGACGATCAGGATCGGCAGGACCAGGAAGGCGAATACGATGGCACAATAGAGGATCAGCGCGATTCTTCCGCCGCGCTGCGCCGCCGAGCGATAGGGCGAGACCGCGCTCACACCGGCACCGTCCGGGTGAGATAGCGCCCGGCGAAGATCATCAGCACAAGCGGTGCCAGCAGCAGCATGCTGAGCGCGGCCGCCATGCCCCAATTGAGGGACTGGTTCGTGTAGAAGGCGATGGCCGTGCTGATCATCTGGTCGGCCCCGCCGCCAACCAGGGCCGGCGTGATGTAATAGCCAAGCGACAGGGTGAAGACGATGATCATGCCGGCCGCCAGGCCTGGCAGCGTCTGCGGCAGATAGACTTTCAGAAAGGCGCGCACCGGTCCTGCGCCGAGCGAGCTGGCCGCTTTCATCGCCGAAGGCGAGATGCCGCGCATCACGCCGTAGAGCGGCAGCACCAGGAAGGGCAGCAGCACGTGGGTCATGGCGATATAGACGCCGAGCCGGTTGTAAATGAGCGCAAGCGGCGCATCGATGAGGCCGATCCGTTGCAGCATGTCGTTGATCAGGCCGTTGGTCTGCAGCAGCACGACCCAGGCCGTGGTTCGGACGAGAGCCGAGGTCCAGAAGGGCAGGAGCACCAGGATCAGCAACGGATTGGCCTTTCTCGGCGGCAGCGTCGACAGCAGATAGGCCAGTGGATAGCCCAGCAAGGCGCAAAGCAGGGCCACGACCGCGCTGATCTTGAAGGTGCGCAGCAAGATGTCCACGAATACGGCCTGTTCGGGCGCGACCTGCACGACATTGTCGTCGACATCGACCCGGCGGTCGAGCGCGGCCCAGAAATAGAAACTGGTCGTTGGCCCGGCCGCATGGCGGATCGCCGCCCAGATCGCGCGATCGCCCCAGCGTTCGTCTATGTCGGCCAGGTCGGCCACCGATCGGACCGGCGCACCCGCCTGCAATCTATCGGCCGTCTGGTAGAGCAGGGTCCGCGATCCGACGACATCGTAATTCAGCCGGTTGGCGACAAGATTCAGGGTTCCGGCTCGCCGCGAGGCCAGGATCTCCCGTGCGGCCGTGCGGGCGGTGGCGTCGTCCGGCAGGGTCCTGCCATCCCATTGGCCGAGCAGCGCCGTGGTCTGCGGCCAGTTCGTCCGGAGTTCCTGGTCGGTGACGCCCCGCGCCAGCATCATCAGCACGGGAACGATGAAACTCCCGATCAGGAACAGCAGCAAGGGTGCGACCAGGGCAAAGGTCCACCAGGGCGTGGGACCTTTCCGGGCGCTCGCGGAAGAGCCGGATCGGATGCGGCCGGCGCCGCTCAGGTCAGCGCGCAACCCAGGCATTGAAACGCTGCGTGAGCTGGTCGCCATATTCGACCCAGAAATTGCCGTCGAGTTCCAGGGCGTTCCTCATATTGGCGGGATCCGAGGGCGTGTCGAGCTTCAGCTTGGGGTCGATCAGCGTCCCGGCTTCCTTGCTGGTAAGGCCGGTCGGTATGAAGCGGGGCAGGCGTGCCTGATTTTCCGGCCGGGTCATATAGCGGAGCAGTTGCTCGGCTTCGGCCTTGCGCGGGCTGTTCTTCAAGATAACCCAATAATCGACCGCATAGATATTGTTGTGCCAGTTCACCTTGAAGTTCCGGTCCTCGGTGCGATTGGCGACGATCAGCCGGCCAGGGCTCGTCACCGACATGACGACTTCGCGCGATCCCAGCAGGTCCGGCACCTGGCTGATGGATGACCACCACACGATGAAGGGCTTGAGTTCGTCCAGCTTGCGGAAGGCACGGTCGACGCCGGCCGGAGTCCGCAAGGTCGGATAGACCATGGCAGGGGAAACGCCGTCGGCCATGAGCGCGAATTCCAGCGTATATTTGGGCGTCTTGCGCATGCCTCGCTTGCCCGGGAAGCGCTTTACGTCCCAGAAATCGGCCCAGCTTGCGGGTCCCGGTCCTTTTATGCGGTCGCCGTCATAGCCGATCAGATAGGACCAGAGCATCGCGCCGACGCCGCAATCGTGGACTGCCGTCGGGATGAAAGCGGTGCGGCCGCCGAGCGATGCCCATTCGAGCGGCTCGAACAGGCCTTCCTCGCAGCCGAGTATGACATCCTCGGTCTCCACCTGGACGATGTCCCAGCTTGCGTCGCCGCCGATCACCTTGGTCCGGATCACGCCCAGTCCGCCGTGCCATGTGTCCTCACGAAGCTGAACACCGGTTTCGCGGGTGAACCTTGTCCAATATGCATTGCGGTGCGCGTCTTGCGACGATCCGCCCCAGGCGACGACCGTCAACGGCCGGGGTTCGGATTGACCGGTGCAGGCCACGGCTCCGGCGAGAATGGCGAGCAGAAATGTGAAGCCGATCCAGGGCAGCGGCGCCTTCATTCCGACTCCCCGGCCGGATCGAAGCCAGGACCGGATGCGGGGAACGCGAAGCAACGCTCCGCGCACCAGCCCACCTGGAGACTGTCGGACCGGCTGAGCCCCAGTCCTTCCGGAGCCCGGATGGTGAGCGTCGCACCCCCGGGCAGGATCGCCCGCACCTGGCTGTGGTCGCCATGATAGATGAGGTCGTCAATCGAAGCCGTGAACCGATTGCAGGGATCGGGAATGCCTGGTCCCGAAAGGACATATTCGGGGCGGATCGTGGTCATCACCTGATCGCCGGCGGCGACGTCGCCGACCGGCGTCGCCTGCACCATCAGGCCCCCGTCGATGCGCACGTCGCACGACTTGCCGTTGCGGGCGACCACCGTGCCGCCGATGCCATTATTCTCGCCGACGAAGCCGGCGACGAATGCGGTCGCCGGGCGTTCGTAAATCGCTTCCGGCCGATCCACCTGCTGCACTCTACCCGAAGCAAACACCGCGATCCTGTCCGACAAGGTTAAGGCCTCGATCTGGTCGTGGGTCACATAGACCACGGTCACGCCGAGCTCCCGCTGGATTCGCTTGATCTCATTCTGCAGCCGTTCGCGCAACTGCCGGTCGAGCGCGCCCAACGGCTCGTCCATCAGGACGATATCGGGCTCGAAGATGAGGGCGCGGGCGAGCGCGACCCGCTGCTTCTGGCCTCCCGACAATTGGTCCGGACGGCGATGGCCCAAGTCCTCGAGGTGCACCAAAGCCAAGGCGTCGGCGACCTTGCGATCGGCAGCTGCACTCTTGATCCCCCGGACGTTCAGCGGGAAAGCCAGATTCTCGGCGACGCTCATATGCGGGAACAAGGCGTAATTCTGGAACACCACGCCCATGTTGCGGCGATGCGGCGGCTTGCCCGCCAGCGACCGGCCATGAAGCAATATGTCGCCCCGGGTCGGCGCTTCGAAGCCGGCGAGCATCATTAATGTCGTCGTCTTGCCCGATCCGGAGGGGCCGAGCAGGGTCAGGAATTCTCCTTGCCGTACCTCCAGATCGAGGTCCGCCACCGCAGGGGATCCTGAATCATAGACCTTTTCGACGCCGACGAACTGGACGAGGGCGGCGGCGTCCGCAGTGGGCGAAACGTGCTGCATCAGGCGGCGACGGGCTCGTAGATGCGGGCCAGCCGCGATACGCCTTCGTCGATCTGTTCGGGCGTCGCATAGCTGTAAGACAGCCTGACATGGTTTTTCGGGCTGATCATGTTGCGCGGGAAGGCGCCGCCTGCACTCGCGAAGAATTTACTGCCGGCGATCAGGTTGACGCCGGCCGCCGCGGCTTGCGCGGCGAACGCATCCCCATCCATCTGCGGTGGCAGCTCGATCCAGACATAATATCCGCCTTCGGGAACACTCAGGCGAACGCCTGGCAGGTTGCGCCGCACGGCGGCCACCATCCGGTCGCGGCGCCGGCGATATTCGTCCTGCACCCGCTGTATGTGGGCGGGGAAGGCGGGGGAGGAGCCGAATTCGTAGATGATGCGCTGCATCAAGGGTGATGAGCCGCCGTCCGACTTGAGCTGGATCAGCCGCGCGATCAGGCTTGCCTCCGCCGCGACCCATCCGATCCTGAGCCCCGGCGCAACGAGCTTCGAGAAGGTGCCGACGTGGAAGACGCCGCCGGACGCATCGAGCGCCTTCAGCGACGGGATGGTCTCGCCTTCGAAGCGGACGCGCCGATAGGGGGTGTCTTCGACTACGAAGATGCCGTCGGTCTCCGCCAGCGCGATCAGGTCGCGCCGCCGCTGCGCGCTCATTGTCGCACCGGTCGGATTGTGGAAATCGGCGACATTATAGATGAGTTTGGGAGTCTTCAGCCCCTCGGCGCGGCGGCTGACGAGCACCCGCTCAAGTTCCTCCACCAATATCCCGTCGCCATCCTGGGCGATCTCGATGAACTCGACGCCGAAGCTGCGAAAGATCGGGATCGCCGTGAAATAGGTCGGCGCCGTCACGACGATGGCATCGCCTTCGTCGAGGAGCAGCCGGCACACCAGTTCGAGCCCATGTTTGGCGCCGTTCACGACCAGGATGTTCTCGGCCGTGAGGGCGCAGCCATCCTCGTTCATTAGGCCGGCAATCCAGCCGCGAAGCTCCGGCTGGCCTTGGGTGGCGCTATATTGCAGCGTTTCCTCGCGATGCCGTGTCAGCGCATCGACTGCGAAGCTGGCGAGATCGGGGAGGAGCTGCGGTGCCGCGAAGCCTGAATCGAAGGGTATCGTCCCTGGGGCAAGCTCGGAAGGGAAATGGGGCGCAGGAAACGAGGTTGAAAGCGACGCAGCACGCCGCGCAAAACATTTGTCATTCACCTTATATCGTCCCCGCTACGACGGCCCCCAAAACATGGCCTGCCTGCTGCTGACGATGGTTCGGCCTGGGAAATCCTCCACCCGCCGGCCAGGATTATTGGAGTGGCGGATTCCCCTTGGCCGGGCCTCTTATCCGGTAGCGGGCGCGACTGGGACAGGGGGGCCGATTGCTGAAACGGGATCGAAGGGGATGGATGGGGCTGGTCTTCGCCCTGTCGTCAGCCACGCCGGTTCCGTCGGCTGCGCAGCCGGTCACCAATCCATTTCCGAGCACTTATCGGCCCACCGTCTCCGCGCCTCTCGCTATCACCGGCGCGCATATCCTGACAGGGACGGGGGCGGAGTTCGTCCGCGGCACTATCCTAGTCCGCGACGGAAGGGTCGAGCAGGTCGGTGAGGCGATCGCCGTCCCCGAAGGCTATGTGCGCATCGACGGAAGCGGCAAATGGGTAACGCCCGGCATTATCGATGCCCATTCCCATCTTGGCGTCGGTCCAGCGCCTTCGACACCCTCACACCAGGATACGAACGAAGCCGTTTCTCCCAATACTGCCGAAGTCTGGGCGGAACATTCGGTCTGGCCGCAGGACCCCCAGTTCCGGCTGGCGCGGGCGGGCGGCGTCACCACCTTGCTGGTCCTGCCAGGTTCCTCCAACCTCATCAACGGCCGTTCCGTGACGCTCAAGAACGTGCCGGCCACGACCACGCAGGAAATGAAATTCCCCGAGGCGCCTTACGGTCTGAAGCTCGCCTGCGGTGAGAATCCCAAGCGCACCTATGGCAGCCGGGGCCGATCACCGGCGACGCGTATGGGTGTCGCTGCGGGTTTCCGTAGGGCGTGGATCGATGCCGCCGCCTATGCACGGCAATGGGACAAATGGAAGCAAGACGGTGCCGATCCGGCAGCCGCGCCCAAGCGCGATCTCGCGCTGGACAGCCTGGCCGGTGTGCTCAATGGCGAGATATTGGTCCAGCAGCATTGCTATCGCGCCGACGAAATGGCGACGATGATCGACATCGCCCAAGAATTCGGCTTCAGGATCCGCGCTTTCCACCATGCCAGCGAAGCCTACAAGATCGCGCCCTTGCTCGCGGCCGAGGATATTTGCGTCGCGACCTGGGCGAGCAGCTGGGGCAGCAAGATGGAGGCGCTTGACGCGATCGAGGAGAATGCGCCGATCATCCAGCGGGCCGGCGGCTGCGCCATCATCCATTCCGATGACGGACTGCTCGGCCAGCGGCTGAACCAGGAGGCCGGCATCGCCATGACCGCGGGCCGCATCGCCGGGATCGACACCAGCCGCGCCGAGGCGATCAAGTGGATCACCGCCAACCCAGCCAAGGCGATGGGGATCGCCGATCGCACCGGCACGCTCGAACCAGGGCGGATGGGGGATGTCGTCCTCTGGAGCGCCGATCCGTTCAGCGTCTATGCGCTTGCAGAAAAAGTTTGGATAGACGGCGCCCTCGTCTGGGACCGCGCCGACCCGCGCTATCAGCAACCCTCCGATTTTCTGCTCGGTCAGCCGGGACAGGATTTCACGCGATGATCGGCCGGCTATCCATCTTGCTCGGCGCCCTGTCGCTTCTGCTCCCCGCCCTGCCGGCGAACGCCCGGACGATAGCGATCACCAATGGCCGCATCGTCACCATGGTCGGGGCGGGGGAGGTCGATAACGGCACGATCCTGGTCCGCGACGGGCGGATCGTCGCGGTTGGCGCAGATGTTTCGATTCCAGCTGGCGCTGAAATCCTCGATGCAGGCGGCCGGATCGTCACGCCGGGCCTCATCGCCAGCGGCACCGCGCTCGGCCTTATCGAAGTCCGCAACGTCGAGGCGGCCGACGACCGCGCCACCGATCGGAGCGACGTAAGCGCCGCTTTCGACGCTGGCTATGGTCTTAACCCGGATTCGCTGCTCATCCCGGTCGCTCGCCTTGGTGGCATCACGCGCGCCATCGCTACTCCCTCCTACGGCAATGACGGCAATCGCGAGCTGCTGTTCGCGGGGCAGGCTGCTGCCATCGCGCTCGGCGGCGGACCGATCCTGGTGAAGCGCGGCGTCGCCATGGTGCTCGACATGGGCGATGCCGGCGCCGAACGGGCCGGCGGCGCACGCGGCGGAGAGATCGTCGCTTTGCGGGCAGTGCTGGCGGAAGTGCGGGACTATGTGCGTCGCCGTGCCGCTTATGATCGAGGCGAGACTCGGGACTATAGTTTATCCAGAGCGGATCTCGAAGCCTTGATCCCCTTGGTCGAAGGCCGAATGCCCCTCCTCGTAAGCGTCAATCGCGCCTCCGACATAAGGGACGCCTTGGCGCTCGCTCGCGACGAGCGGCTCAAACTGATCGTCGAAGGCGGTGCCGAAGCGTGGCGGGTCGCTGCCGAACTCGCGCGGGCCCGCATCCCCGTTCTGGTGACTCCGGTCGACAATAAGCCCGCTTCGTTCGAAACGCTCGGCGCGACCCTCACCAATGCGCGGCGCCTGGCCGAGGCGGGGGTGCTGATCGCTATCCAGGGCAATGGCAATAACCGCGAGCGCGAGCTGCGCTATAATGCAGGCAATGCCGTTGCCGCCGGGCTTCCCTGGCAGCAAGGCCTTGCCGCCATCACCGTCAATCCGGCCCGCATATTCGGTCTGGCCGAGCAGATCGGATCGCTGGAGGCGGGCAAGGACGCCGACATCGTCATCTGGGACGGCGATCCCCTCGATACCCTGGCGCGGCCGGTGGCGATTTTCATCCGGGGGGAGCGTCAGCCGATGACCTCTCGCCAGACGGAGCTTCGCGACCGCTATCGCAGCGACGGCAGATAGAAAGACGAGGGGCCGCCATGAACAGACACAATTTGTTGGTCCTCCACTTCCTCGACGAAGAGCGCGACGCCGCCCGGCCGCTGACGCCTGTGGCCTGACGATGCGCCCGTTCATCCTCATCCTGCTCGCCGGTCTTGCCGCCTGCGCCTCCAACCAGGCTTCGGTGCCGCCGGCGGTCACCGCTGTACAAACCCGGCCCGGCATCGACCCCTTTGCAGATTCCGATCCCTTTCCCAGTAGCTATCGTCCCGGGCCGAGCATGAAATTCGCGATCGTCGGCGCCACGATCCTGACCGGCACCGGGTCCCGGATCGATGACGGGACGCTGCTGGTCTCGGACGGTAAGATCGAGGCCCTGGGTACGGATCTGGCGGTGCCGGCGGGCTACAGCCGGATCGATGGGCGCGACAGGTGGGTCAGCCCGGGCGTGATCGATGCGCATTCCCATCTCGGCGTCTGGTCGCAGCCCGAAACGGTCGAGGCGCAGAGCGACGTCAATGAGCTCACCGACCCCAATACGGCGCAGGTGTGGGCGGAACACAGCCTGTGGCCCCAGGATCCGGGTTTCGACGCTGCGCGCGAGGCCGGCGTCACCACGCTTTTGATCCTGCCCGGGTCGGGCAATTTGTTCGGGGGACGTACCGTCACGGTCAAGAACGTGCCGGTGACGGCGGTTCGGGACATGAAGTTCCCGGGCGCGCCTTACGGCCTCAAGATCGCCTGCGGGGAGAATCCCAAGCGCACATATGGCGGCCGCGGCCGATCCCCGGCCACCCGGATGGGCAATGTGGCAGGCTATCGCCGGGCCTGGATCGACGCCGCCGATTATGCGCGGCGCTGGGAAGCCTGGCGCAAGGCCGGCGGTGCCGGCGATCCGCCCCGCCGCGACCTCCAGATGGATACGCTGGCGGGCGTCCTCAGGGGCGAGATCCTGGTTCAGAACCATTGCTACCGTGCCGACGAGATGGCCAACATGATCGACATCGCCCGCGAATTCGGCTTCAGGATCCGTGCCTTCCACCATTCGAACGAGGCCTACAAGGTCGCCCCGCTGCTGGTGCGTGAGGATATCTGTGCGGCCACCTGGACCAGCTGGTGGGGCTACAAGATGGAAGTGTTCGACGCGATCGAGGAAAATGCCGCCATCGTCCACGCGGCGGGCGGCTGCGCGATCATCCATTCCGACGACAATCTCGTCGGCCAGCGGCTCAATCAGGAGGCCGCGGCGGCGCTCTCGGCCGGCCGGCGCGCCGGCCTCGACATCGGCGAGGCGGAAGCCATCAAATGGTTCACCGCCAATTCCGCCAAGGCGCTCGGTATCGCCGATCGTACCGGCAGCCTGGAGCCGGGCAAGAATGCGGACGTGGTCCTGTGGAGCGCGAACCCCTTCAGTATCTACGCCCGCGCCGACCGCGTCTGGATCGACGGCGCCGCCGTCTTCGACCGCGGCGATCCCGGCTATCGTCGCCATTCCGATTTCCTGGTCGGACAACCCGGACAGGGGAGGCGGCCATGATCCGCTTGCTCACGGCCTTTCTGCTTGGGCTCGCCGCCCCGGCGGCGGCCGCCGATATCGCCATCACCGGAGCCCGGATCCTGACCATGGGACCGGGCGGCGCGATCGAGGAGGGCACATTGGTAATACGTGCCGATCGGATCGTCGCGGTAGGCGCGAACGTGCCGGTTCCGGCGAATGCGCGCGTCATCGACGGCCGGGGCGCTGTGCTCGCGCCGGGCTTCATCCAGGCGGACAGCACATTGGGCGCGGTCGAGGTCAGCCAGGTTCCGACCAGCGCCGATCGGGCGACCCATAGCAGGAGGATCAGCGCCGGCTTCGATATCTCCCTTGGCCTCAACCCGGACTCGATCCTGCTTCCGGTTTCGCGCCTTGCGGGCATCACCCATGCGGTGGTCACGCCCCTCTACGACGACAGGTCGGGACGCGAGCTGCTGTTCGCCGGCCAGGCGGCCGTGGTCGATCTGGGGCAGCGGCCGGACATGGTGACGCGACCGCGTGTGGCCATGGTGCTCGAAATGGGCGAAGGCGGCGCGGGACGGGCAGGCGGCGCGCGCGGCGCCACCATCGTCGCGTTGCGCGCGCTGCTCGACGATGTCCGCCACTTCGCCCGCAACCGCGACGCTTATGATCGCGGCGCCGGCCGGCCCCAATCCATGTCCCGGATCGATCTTGAAGCTCTGGTGCCCGTCGCCGAAGGGCGAATGCCTCTGATCGTCAAGCTCGACCGTGCATCGGACATGCTGGAGATGATCGCCTTTGCCCGCGCGGAGCGTCTGCGGATCATTTTCGACGGCGCAGCCGAAGGATGGCGAATTGCCGACGCCATCGCCCAGGCCGGCATTCCCGTCATCCTCGATCCGGTCCAGAACCTGCCCAAAAGCTTCTCGGAGCTCGGCGCGACGCTGGAAAATGCCGCACGGCTCCACGCGGCCGGCGTAGTGATCGTGTTGAGGACCGGCAGCGGCGTCGCCCATCGCGCGCGCGAGCTTCGCTACGGCGCCGGCAATGCCGTCGCCTACGGCCTCCCCTATGACGCGGCGGTGGCTGCCATCACCATCAATCCCGCCCGGATATTCGGCGTCGGTGACCGCATCGGTTCGCTGGAGGCCGGCAAGGAAGCCGATCTCATCTTGTGGAGCGGCGATCCGCTGGAGCCTTTGTCCCAGCCCAAAGCGATTTTCATCCGCGGCATCGAACAGCCGCTCACCTCGAGGCCGCTCGAACTTCGCGACCGCTATCTGCCGGCGGCGATATCCTCGACCGGGAGCCCGTCCGGCGGGGATTGACGGCGATCAGGCTCAGACGATCAGCTTCTGCCAGCCGGCATAGGTGCCGCCGATCGGCCCCCTGCGGATGCTGAGGAGGATGAGGGCCAGGCCGCATAACAGGCCGGCGCCGGTCTGCGGGACCGTCGCCCCGTACAGTAAGGCGGTGGCCATGAGCGCCCCGCCCAGCGGTATGAGCAGGAATCGCAATGCCCGCGTCACTTCGGCGGCGGCGAGGGAGATCACGGTCAGCGCCAGCGCACCGATCAGATGATCGGCATTGGCCATGTCGCCGCTGGCGTCCAGTGTGACGCGCGTGAAGAGAAGCCAAAGTGCGATCACCGCCGCCACCGACAGATTCCAGGGCAGATTGACCCCGCCGGACCAGATTTCTTGCAGAACCTCACCCGGGCGCCGGTCGAATTCATCCTGCCCGGTCCGCTTCTCGCCCTCATCCGTATCGCCGAAAAGCAGCACGCGCATCCAGTTCCGTCCCGCTTTGATGCGCCGGCGCAGGAATTGCAGCGTTGCGACCAGTTCGTCGAGCGAATAGGGAATCTGTACAAGCATCGCGGCTGCTCCGATCAGAGCCAGCGTGCTCCATGTGCCGATGACGATCGGCTGGATGATGATGAACAGGATGGATACGACGCCCAGCGGTGCGATCATCATCCCGAACAGGAGCACCAGCCAAGGCATCGTCCGCCACCGTGCCCTCGTTCCGATGATGCCGGTGAGGATTTCCAGCATATATGTATAGCCGCCGACCGCGGCATCGGACACCGGCCAGGCTTCCGAAACGCGGCTCGTGATGATTTCCTCCGTTCCGTTTCTGGGATCTGAAGCGGAGCCTTGGAAGAAAGGCTCCCACACGCCGTCGACATGGCCGAGCTGATAGGCGGCCAGATAGCGTGACACCTGCAGTCCGACGATCGCCAGCAATATGATCGGCAGACGCTGGGTCCAGGACGAAGGATTGTAACTCCAGCCGATCGGTATGTCCGGGCCGCTTTGCGCCGCCAGAGCCGACGGACCGACCTCGGGCCGCGTACATATGGCAAAGCCGATGACGAGCGCACCGACGAGGGTGTCCGACAGATAGGCTGCGGCATTGGTCGTCCAGAAGATGAAAGGCGCAGCCATGACCAGCGCGCCGATCCCGGCACAAGCCCATCGCGCCCACGCCATGCGCCAGGAAAGCGACAGCGTCGCGAAGACCATGATCAATGCACCCAGGATTGCTTCGGCGCGGGCGAGCGGGATCTCTTCCACGCCGATCATAGGTGGCTGCGTGATCAGCCAGGCTCCCAGGGCGATATTGACGAAATGGGCCCAGCGACTGGCACGATGCTCGGATCTCAACTCGGCTTCGTGCCGGGACCGCAGGTCTTCCGGATGCTTTCCGGCTGCGACGGCTTCGTCCATGATCGGCGGGGCAGTCAGGCCATTGGCCTCGTACCAGCCTTTGGGATCCTCCTTCAGGGCCGCGACCATTTTTGGAAGGGCGTCCTTCAACCGGTGCTTCGGCTCCCATCCCAGCAATCGCCGCGCCCGGTCTATGTCGAGAGCATAATGATCGTCGGCCATGGCGACCATGAAAGGCTTTATGAAGGGCCGCTCGCCCTGATCCAGCGCATCGGGGACGATCGGTTCGATCTTGTCCTGCGCCCAGGCCCCCGCGGCGGCGGCCGGCTTGGGAAGGCGAAGGGTCGGCCAGTCGGCGGCGCCATGGATGAGATAGCCGAGCTCGTCCTGCAGGGCGCCATATCCGATCGCCTCCGGCTCCCCGATCAGGATCGTCGTGTCGCCCGGCAGGTCCGTGCGCCGGTCGACGGCGCGACGAAATGCCGCGATCATGTCTTCCCGGTGCAACATGGATTGTCCCACCTGAGTAGAGCCAGAATAGAAATGGCTTTGCAGGTCCCGTTCGTAGATGCGGGCGATCTGATGCGCCAATGTCGGCACCGACGTCCGTTCGTCGTAAAGTCCGGCGAGATGGAGCAGGAGGTATGGAATCCGCCCGTGCTCGGCACGAATCACCGCCTCGGCGGCGGCTTTCGATTCGGGATAGGCCCAGCCGGGGCGGATCGGCTGGTTCTCGTCGATCGCTTCGCCGGGTCGGCCCGGCGCATGGACGAGCATCGTGCCAGAATAGACGAATTGCTCGACTTCGAACTCCTGCAGCGCGCGAAGCAGGCGGCGCGTGCCTTCGACATTCACCTCCCGGTAGAGCGGATTGTCCTCGCCGCTGAAATCGAAGAAGGCGACGAGGTGGATGACGCTGGCGATGCGCGAGCCATGATCCTGCCGAAACCGGGCCAGCGCCGCCGCGACCGATTCATCCTTGGTGAAATCGACCTCGATCAGGGGAAAGTCGGCTTTCGCGCCGGACCTGTCGAGACCGACGATCCGGTAATCGGCGGCCAGCGCCGTCGCCAGGGATCCGCCGATATTGCCGGCGGCCCCGGTGATGAGGATGATGGGCTTGTCGTCAGGGTTCAATATTTGCCCTCACTCGCCCCAGAGCGGGCATGTCATGTGGAGAGAGGTAGCATCCTGAAGAATGGCCGGGACGGGCGCCCAGTTCCGATAAAGTTTTCTGGCGCGAGGCCCCAGCCTGCCCTTATCGTGCGTCTGGATGGCGCCGAAGATCGTTGATGCGGAGGAGAAGAGCGAAATGACGGCCGGCTCGACCTTGATCATCATCTGCCCGTCCTGCGCCGGCGCAAACCGGGTGCCGCAGGAGAAGCTGGCGGCCGGCGGCAAATGCGGCCGCTGTCACCGCCCTTTGTTCGAAGGCAAGCCGGTCACGCTGTCCACGGCCAATTTCGACGCGCATGCGGCACGGAGCGACGTTCCGCTGCTGGTGGATTTCTGGGCGTCATGGTGCGGGCCATGCCGCCAGATGGCGCCGGCCTTCGAAGCGGCTGCGGCGCAGCTTGAGCCCCGCGTCCGGCTCGGCAAGGTCGACACGGAGGCGGAGCAGGCGCTTGGCGCCCGCTTCGCCATCCGGTCGATCCCAAGCCTGATCCTGCTCCGCAAGGGACGGGAAGTCGCCCGCACCGCCGGCGCCATGCCTTTGCCCGCCTTGGTGCAATGGACGGAGCAGGCGCTGCGGGCCTGACGGGTCTAGTTTCTGGCCTTGTCGACCAGCCGGTTGGCGGAGATCCAGGGCATCATCGCCCGGAGATCCTCGCCCGTTTTCTCGATCGGATGCCGGGCCTGCTTCTCGCGGGCGGCCTTCATGTCGGGATTGCCTTCGCGATTGTCGCCCAGGAACCGCTGGACGAACTTGCCGCTCTGGATGTCGGTAAGGATCCGCTTCATCTCCGCCTTGGTCTCTGGCGTGATGACGCGCGGACCGGATTCATAATCGCCGAACTCGGCGGTGTTGGAGATGGAATAGCGCATGTTGGCGATGCCGCCTTCATACATGAGATCGACGATCAGCTTCATTTCGTGAAGGCATTCGAAATAGGCCATTTCCGGGGCATAGCCCGCCTCGGTCAGGGTTTCGAAGCCGGCCATGACGAGTTGGGTCAGGCCGCCGCACAGGACAGCCTGCTCGCCGAACAGGTCTGTCTCGCATTCTTCCTTGAAATTGGTCTCGATGATGCCGGATCGGCCGCCGCCGACCGCGCTGGCGTAGCTCAACGCCGTTTCCCGGGCCGTGCCGGTCGCATCCTGCGCGACTGCGATCAGGCAGGGAACGCCTCCGCCCCGCGCATATTCGGATCGGACGGTATGACCTGGTCCCTTCGGGGCGACCATGAACACATCCATATCCTTGCGTGGTTCGATCAGGCCGAAATGGATGTTCAGGCCATGGGCGAAGGCGAGCGCGGAGCCTTCGCGCATATTCTGGCGAAGGTCGGCCTCCCAGATGCTCGCCTGCTTTTCGTCGGGAGCCAGGACCATGACGATATCCGCCCACTTGGCGGCCTCTGCATTGGTCATCACGGTGAAACCGGCGTTGCGGGCCTTCTCGACGCTCGGCGAATCCTCGCGGAGGGCGATGACGACCTCGGCGACACCGCTATCCTTCAGGTTCTGGGCATGGGCGTGGCCCTGGCTGCCATAGCCGATAATGGCAACCTTCTTGCCCTTGATAATCGAGAGATCGGCGTCTGAATCGTAATAAACCTTCATTTGTCAGTTCCTTGCAAGTGTTCATTGAGATTGATTGAAAAATCAGGCGGCCTCTTTGCCGCGGGAAATGGCCACCACGCCGGTACGGGCGACCTCGACCAGCCCGACCTCCTGGAGCATGGCGATGAAGCTGTTCACCTTCTCGGAGCTCCCGGTCAGCTCGAACACGAAGCTCGCCGTCGTCGCGTCGACCACGCGGGCGCGATAGACGTCGGCCAGGCGAAGGGCCTCGATCCTGTTCTCGCCGACGCCGGCCACCTTGATCAGCGCAAGCTCGCGCTCGACATGCGGCCCTTGCGCGGTGAGATCGACCACCCTGTGCACGGGAACCAGCCGATCGACCTGGGCGATGATCTGCTCCATCATCGCCGCCGAGCCCGACGTCACGATCGTGATCCGGCTGATCGATAGATCCTCGGTGGCATGGGCGACGGTGAGGCTATCGATATTGTAGCCGCGGGCGGTGAACATGCCGGCGACGCGGGCAAGGATGCCCGCTTCGTCGTCGACCAGGATCGACAGAGTGTGCCGCTCGGCGGCTTCGGCATGGATGTGCATCAGACCAGGGCCTTCGCCGCGTCGGAGATCTCGGATGCGGCTTCGCTGGTTTCCAGGATCATCTCGGTATGGGCAGCGCCAGACGGGATCATCGGGAAGCAATTTGCGAGCTTGGCCACGCGGCAATCGACCATCACCGGTCCGTCATGGTCCAGCATCGCCGTGATGCCGGCGTCCAATTCCTCCTGTTCGCTGATCCTGATGCCCTTCCAGCCATAGGCTTCGGCCAGCCGGACGAAATCGGGGAGGGCGTCGCTATAGCTTTCCGAATAGCGGCCGGCATAATTGAGCTGCTGCCATTGCCGGACCATCCCCATATATTCGTTGTTGAGGATGAAGACCTTGATCGGCAGCCGATATTGGAAGGCCGTCGACATTTCCTGGATATTCATCAGGATCGAAGCCTCGCCGGCAATGTCGATGACGAGCGCGTCCGGATGGCCGAGCTGCGCGCCGATCGCTGCCGGCATGCCGTAGCCCATCGTGCCGAGCCCGCCCGACGTCAGCCAGCGGTTCGGCGCTTCGAAGCCGAAATGCTGGGCCGCCCACATCTGGTGCTGCCCGACCTCGGTCGAGATGATCGGATCCTTGTCCTTGGTCGCTTCGTAGAGCCGCCGGATCGCGTGCTGCGGCATGATCTCGGTCGCCGAATGGGGGAAGGAAAGGCATTGGCGCGCCCGCCAACCGTCTATCCGCCGATACCATTCACCCAGATCCGCCTTGCTGCGGCCCTGCTTTTCCCATGCCTCGAGCATCCGGGCGAGGGTGCGGCCGACATCGCCGACGATCGGCAGGTCGACCCGCACGATCTTGTTGATCGAAGACGGATCGATATCCGCGTGGATCTTCTTCGAATGCGGTGAGAAGGCGTCCAGGCGCCCGGTCACGCGATCGTCGAAGCGGGCACCCAAAGCGATCACCAGGTCGGCCTTGTTCATCGCCATATTGGCTTCATAGGTGCCGTGCATGCCGAGCATGCCCAGCCACTGGCCGGACGAAGCGGGGAAGGCGCCCAGCCCCATCAGGGTCGACGTTACCGGCGCACCGGTCGCCTCGGCCAGCGCGCGCAGGGCGCGGCTCGCCTCGACACCGGCATTGATGATGCCGCCGCCCGTATAGAAGATCGGCCGTTCCGCGGCGGCGATCATCTCGACCGCCTGCTCGATCGCTCGCATGTCCGGATCGACACGGGGTCGATAGGTCTTGTGGGAGACGCTTTCGGGTTTCTCATAGAGGGCCGTCGCTACCTGGACGTCCTTGGGCAGGTCGATCACGACCGGTCCCGGCCGCCCCGAGGTCGCCAGATAGAAAGCCTCATGGACGATCTGCCCGACCTTGGCCGGGTCCTTGACGAGATAATTGTGCTTCGAACAATGTCGGGTAAGACCCACCGTGTCGCATTCCTGGAAGGCGTCCGATCCGATCAGGCTGGTCGGCACCTGGCCGGTGATGACGACGATCGGGATCGAATCCAGCATGGCGTCGGCGATCCCGGTGACGGCGTTGGTCGCGCCCGGTCCGGACGTGACCAGCACCACGCCCGGCTTGCCGGTCGAGCGGGCATAGCCTTCGGCGGCATGGACGGCGCCGCCTTCCTGGCGGGCGAGGATGTGGCGGATCTTGTTCTGCCTGAACAAGGCGTCGTAGATCGGGAGGACGGCGCCGCCCGGATAGCCGAACACATAGTCCACACCGAGATCGATCAGCGCCTGGACGACGATCTCTGCGCCGCTGCGTTCGGCCGCGTCCTGCTCTTCGTCATAAAGCGGCCGGGCCGCCATTGCTGTCCTGCTCATCGCCATTCCCCATGTTTGGTTGCTGCTTGCGTCGGATTGCTTGCGTCGGCGTCGCGCCGTGGCTCGATCGTGACCGCGCCCTCGCTCGCGCACGACACCAGGCGCGCATATTTCTCGAGCGCGCCGGACGGCGGCCTCGGCCGCTTCGGCGCCCGGAACGATTGCGCCCGCGACGCCAGGTCGGCCGAAGTATCGATACGCTGCGCCGCGACGTCGATCAGGATGCGGTCACCGTCGCGGAGCAGGGCGATCGGCCCGCCCGACGCGGCTTCCGGAGCGACATGGCCCACGACGAAGCCGTAGCTCGCGCCCGAAAAGCGGCCGTCGGTGATCAGCGCGACCTTCTGCATGCCGCGTCCCTTCAGCGCCGCCGTGACCTGCAGCATCTCGCGCATGCCGGGCCCGCCCTTCGGGCCTTCGTAGCGGATGACGATGACGTCGCCTTCGTGGATCTGGCCGTGCTGGACGGCGTGGAAGGCGGCTTCCTCACTGTCGAAGATCACGGCCGGCCCTTCGTAGGAGCCGATATCGTGGCCGGTCAGCTTCAGCACCGATCCGGCCGGGGCGATATTGCCTTTGAGCAGGGTGAAACTGCCGCGCGGCGACACTGGCGCGTCGAAGTCCAGCACCACGTCCTGGCCGTCCGTCTCGCGCGCTTCCGCCAATTCCTCGAACAGACTGCGGCCGGAGACGGTGGGCGCATCGCTCAGGCGGCCGCTCGCCATCAGCCTCTGGCCGACCAGCCGGGTGCCGCCGGCTTTGTACAGGTCGAAGGCAAGATAGCGGCCGCCGGGTTTCAGATCGGTGATGACCGGGGTCGACCGGCAGGCATCGTCACAATCCTCCTGGTCGAAATCGACCCCTGCCTCCACTGCGATCGCGACGAGGTGAAGGGCCGCATTGGTCGAACCGCCGCTGGCCGAGACCGCGCATGCGGCATTGCGCAAGGTCTCACGCGTGATGAACTCGCTGGGGCGCCGGCCGGCCTTGGCCAAGGCGACGGCGGCGCGGCCGCATCTATCGCCTTCTTTGGCCTTGTCCGGGTGAACGGCCGGGACATCGTTCGCGCCCATCGGCGACAGGCCCATCATCGACAATGCCATCGCCATCGTATTGGCGGTGAACTGGCCACCGCAGGCGCCGGCGCCGGGGCAGGCGGCTGCCTCCACCTTCTCAAGCCCCGCTTCGTCCATCGTCCCCGCGCCGACCGCGCCGACCGCCTCGAACACGTCCTGGATCGACACGTCCCGACCGGCGAGGCGGCCGGGCATGATGGTGCCGCCATAATAAACCAGGCCGGGAACGTTTATCCGCGCCAGCGCCATGGCGGCTGCGGGAATGGTCTTGTCGCAGCCGACGATGCAGACGACGCCATCCAGGCTATGGCCCTGGACGGCAAGCTCGATCGAATCCGCGATCACCTCGCGCGACACTAGCGAAGCGCGCATCCCCGGGGTACCCATGGCGATGCCGTCGGTGACGACGATCGTGTTGAAATCGATCGGGACGCCGCCGGCCGCTCTTATGCCGTCGCGAACGGCCTCGGCGAGCGTCGCGAGATGCATGTTGCAGGGCGTGACCGTCGACCAGCTGTTCACCACCGCGATCAGCGGCTTGGCGAAATCATCCTTGCCGAGTCCGGTGGCACGCAAATAGCTGCGTGCCGGGGCACGCTCGGGTCCGCCGACCAGCCGGTCGCTGCGCTTGTTCGAGATTTTGTCTTCGTCGTCCACTTGGATCTCCAAGCGGATCGTCCGAGCATAAAAAAACCCCGCTCCTGGTTGGGAGCGGGGCCATCTGGCCTCTCGTACGATCCGCGCTGTTGCTAGGCCGCGCCGGCTCGTACCGCTCCCCGTGGGGCGGTAATAAGTACGAGTACGCTAATGAGGATGGCCTGGACGATGGCGGCAAGACGCGCGGTGGCGGCCCGCAAGATGCGGCCCTCAACCTTGTTCCTGTTTCCGTCGATCGACATTGACCCACCCATGCTTGACGGCGCGCCATTGGCACACCGAAGGCCCGGCTAATGCAGCGGCCATTGGCCCAGCGCAAGAGAAAAATCCGTCTGGTACGACACGGGTTGGCGCTCAAGGTCAGCAAAGTACAACGATAATAATGTCTTAGCTATGCGATTCTCGTGCCGAGCGATCCAGCCACGCCTTGGCTGCCAAGGCCATTCTCTCGCCTTTGCTGTCGTCAAATTCCGGAAAGAGATAGGGCTCGATCAGTTCGCACTCCATCAGCGCAAGCTGTCCGTCGTCCCGTCTGACCATGTCGATCCGCGCATAGAGGGGACGATGGGGGAGGGCCTTCATGATTGCCTGGCTCGCCGTCTGATCCGCGGCGGACGGCGTCAGGCCGTGCATTTTCCCGTCATAGACCGACTGGACGCGATACTCGCTGGGTGCAGGGGTCTTGCGGAGCGCGTGCGAGAAGATGCGGTCGAAATAGATGAAACTATACTCGCCCTCGCTCCTGATGGCTTCCAGCAAGGGCTGGATCATGACCTTCTGCCTCCACAAGGGATGATCGTCCGGTGGCCTCTTGCCATCCTCGGAGACGAACTGGTCGCAGCCCCCGGCGCCGATGACGGGCTTTATGACCAGCTTGGCCGCCCCGAGCCCGCGAAGCACGTCGTCCAGGTCAGCCTGACGGAGATCGTCGTACCAGAAGGTCGGGATAGAGGGCGCCCCGCGTCGTTCCAGGTCGCGCAAATAGCTCTTGTCGACATTCCATCGCACCGCGTCCAGATCGTTGGAAAGTGGCACCTGCGACGAAATCAGTTCCAATTTCGCGAGGAATGCATCCGGGGATCGCGCATAATCCCAGGCGGTGCCGATCAGGGCGCCGTCAAATCTGCGCCAGTCCGTGCCGGGGGCATCCCAGACGACTTCCTCCAGGACAATTCCGCGCGCCCGGAAGGCCGGCGCGAATATCTCGAGGCTCTCATCGTGCTCGAAGGCATCATGGCGTCGGTCCGTCGACCAGGAGGCCGTGCCCTCGCAGCATAGATAAGCGATCTTCCTCGACGCAGGCGATGCTGCACCTTCATTTTCGGCCACGATCATGAGCGCGCACCCCCCGGCGCCCGAAATCACAGCTTGGACGTTGCCGCAACCCTTTTCCCGGAGGCGTGGAGGCAACGGCTTGATCCGGCCGGCCTCCGACCGCGGTTGTGCAGCTTTGGCATCTATATGATGCCGCTTATTCGCTCCGGCCGTTGTCGCGCCCCGGCAACCTCATCTCTCGCCGCCATTGGACGTAGGAATAGACGGTCGGCACCAAGGCGATGAGGATGATGACGGTGATGACCAGCACCGCCAAGGCCGGCTTGGATGCGCTGGCGATCGCGGCTCCGATCATGGCGAAGCCGCCCCCGACCATCAGCTTGCCGCCCAGGCGATGGGTCTTGATCCAGACTTCCTCATTGGCAAGCGTCCACGGCGTGCGGAAACCGAGCATGTACATGCTGCGTGATTTTGCCATCTGATTGCCCATCAGGATGAACATGAGGCCGATCGCCCCGATCAGAATGTTCACCACGGGCGGCTCATAACCAAGGGCTGTCAGGACGTTGATCGTCATCAGCGAGACGCTGAGCATCAGCACGGCCGCCCATCCCCAGGCATAGAGCCTGACGCTTCGTTCCAGTCCTTTCTGGCGCGGTTCCAGCCGCGGCAGATAATAGAAGAAGAGCGAGAGCAGGGCCGTGACCACGGGGCCCACCAGCAGGACCTCCCATTTGCCGCCCATGCGGTCGACCTCGCCCTGCACATTCCAGTGGACGGGCAATTCCGCTCCGGCCGGAAGCTGGGATCCGACGATCACCGCAACGACCAGCATGACAGCCACCAACACGAATGAGACCAAGGCCAATGTCTTACGCGTCACTCTTCTCTTCCTTTCTCTTGTCCGGGCCCATCCCGATTGCGTCGGCAAAGCCGAGCAGGACCTCTTCCAGCGTCGACAGGTTGATCGAATAGAAGATGGTCGTTCCCTTCTGGTCGGCTTGGATCAGCCCGGCCTCCTTCAATTTGGCGAAGTGACGCGACATTGTCGGTTTCGCCACGTCGAACTTGTCCGCAATGTCGCCGGCGCTCTTGGATCCGCTCTTCAGCAGTTCCAGGATTTTGCGCCGCGTCGGATGGGCCAATGCTTCGAAAACGTTGTTCATCCCTGCTCCGGTGGTTTCATATTTAGCTAAATAGCAAATAAGACCGTCGCGTCAAGCCCGTGATCGCATTCTTCGTTCCGAATCACGCGCAAGGGCACTTGACGCAAGGCTCCGGTGACGCGTACCCAACAGATGCGAATGATTCGCAATATCATTAAGGGGCAGCTTATGAAGTTTTGGCTTTTGCTGGGCGCATGCCAGTGCGCATTCGCGACCGCGCCGGTATGGGCAGCCGACGCACGCAACGATGAAGATGGGGCCCATGGCGACATCGTCGTCACCGCGACCCGGGCGCCGTTGGAGGCCGATGAGGCGCCGGTTACCGTGTCCGTGAAGGATGCCGGGGAAATCGCCGATGAGCTCGTCACCGATATCAAGGACCTGGTTCGCTTCGAGCCGGGGGTCAGCGTGCCGCGCCAGCCGGCCAGGTTCGGAGCAGCGCTCGGCACAACCGGCCGGGCCGGCAATGAAGGCTTCATCATCCGGGGCATTGGCGGCAATCGCGTGCTCATCCAGGTCGATGGCGTGCGGGTGCCGGACGGGTTCGCCTTCGGCGCGCAGAGCGTCGGGCGCGGCGACTATGTCGATGTCGGCCTCGTCAAATCGGTCGAGATACTGCGCGGACCGGCTTCGGCGCTTTATGGGAGCGATGGGTTGTCCGGCGCGGTCAGCTTCGTCACGAGCGACCCTGCCGATTTCCTCGATGCAGGGGATGGCATAGGCGGTCTGGTCCGCGCCGCGTACAGCTCGGCCGACGGGGAATTTGCCGAAACCGGCATCCTCGCCGGCCGCTCCGGGAAAGTCTCGGCGATGCTGGCCTACACCCGCCGCGATTTCGAGGAGCTCGACAATCAGGGCGGGGCAGGCGGCGTCGGATCCTTGCGGACCCGCCCCAATCCCCAGGACGGACGTTCCGACGCCTTGCTCGGTCGTCTGCTGTTCCATCCCGGTGGCGGCCATAAATTGCGTCTGACGGGCGAATATCTCGACACGCGGCTCGCGGCAGACGTTCTCACCGGCCGCAGCGCGACCGTCCTCGATCTGAAGGCGCGCGACACCGGCAAGCGTGCGCGGATCGCCGCCGACTGGACCTGGGAAGGGGAGGGCGCGTTCGATTTCGCGCGTATAGGCCTCTACTGGCAGGATGCCGACGACATTCAGTTCACTTTCGAGGACAGGGCACCCGCAGCCGACCGCGAGCGGCTCAACACGTTTGAAAATCGCGTCATCGGCGCGGCCGCTGAGGCGCGGAGCGAGTTCGCGACCGGCGCCTTGACGCACCGGCTGGTTTTCGGCGCGGATATCAGCAGGACCGTCCAGTCCGGACTGCGCGACGGCATCGTGCCTCCTGCCGGCGAAACCTTCCCCACGCGCGCCTTTCCGAAGACCGATTATGTGCTGGCCGGCGCTTTCATCGGCGACGAGATCGCGTTGGCGGGCGGCAGACTGACGCTCTTCCCGGCGATCCGCTTCGATCATTACGATCTTTCTCCGGACGACGATCCCTTGCTTCCCCAATTCGATGCCACCGGGCAGAGCGGCTCGCGGCTTTCCCCCAAACTGGGTGCGGTACTGAAACTGGGCGGACGCTTCCGCCTGTTCGCCAATGTCGCGACTGGCTTCAAGGCGCCCGAGCCGAGCCAGGTGAACCAATATTTCGAAAACCTGGCCTTCGGCTACACCTCCCGGCCCAATCCGGATCTCGGGCCCGAGCGCAGCACCAGCTATGAAGGCGGCATAAGATTCACAGGCGATGCGATCAGTGCGGGAGTGACCGGCTTCCATGCCGACTATGACGATTTCATCAGTCAGGAGGTGGTGAGCGGCAGCTTCACGCCGGCCGATCCCGCAGTCTATCAGTTCGTCAATCTCGACCGGGTCAGGGTCGAGGGTGTGGAGGCGAAATTCGAAGGACGGACGGCCGGAGGCGTTCATGGCTCCGTCGCAATTTCCTACGCCAAGGGTGACGTGATCGACCCCACAGGCGTGCGAACCCCCTTGTCGTCCATCGATCCGGTCAAATTGGTTGCTGGGGTCGGCTATCGTGATCCTGGGGGCCGGTTCGGCGCGCAATTGTTCGTCACTCACAGCGCGCGAAAGTCGCTGGAACGGACGGAGGGTGTTTGCAGCGGACCCTGCTTCCGGCCCGGATCCTTCACTATCCTCGATGCTACCGCCTTCTTCCGCGTCACCGAAGGGCTGACGCTGCGCGCCGGCATCTTCAACATCGCCGACGAAAAATATGCCTGGTGGAACGACGTTCGCGGCCTCGCCGCAAGTTCTGCCGTCGCCGATGCCTTCACCCAACCCGGGCGCAATGCCAGCGCCGCGATCAGCTACCGATTCTGATGATAGACGGGAGACACGATATGCGCTTCACCCTTAGCAGCCTTGGCGCGAGCCTGTTCCTCCTTGCGCTCTCTTTATCGCCGGCGCTTGCCCATCCGCCGATCGCGGAGCGTCCGGCGACCGAGGAGAAGGCCGCCTTCGAAGCCGACCGTGCCGACATCCTCGCCATGGCCGGCAATTTCAAGGTCCGCTTCGACATGCAGGAATCGACATCCTGGCGAAAGGGCTACACTCCGCTCGACCGCAAGATCTCGGGGGGTCACGAAGTGGTGAGGGTGGTGGAGGATAGTGGTCGGAAGATCATGCTCCAGCACCTGCTGGTCGTCGAGCATGAGGGCAAGAGCCATGTCGTCAAGCACTGGCGCCAGGATTGGGAATATGAGCCCGCCCGAATTCTTGTTTATTCGGACCGGAACTTGTGGACCTGGGAGGATGTGCCCGCGCGCATGCGCAACGGCCGATGGTCGCAGACCGTCTGGCAGGTCGACGACAGCCCGCGCTATGCCGGCTGGGGCCAATTCGAGGAGCAAGGCGGAATCCGCCGCTGGCGCTCCAACTGGACCTGGCGTCCGCTTGCCCGGCGCGACGCGATCCGCAACCCGGTCTACGACCGCTATTATGCGATCAACCGCCATCAGATCAGCCCGGACGGCTGGATCCACTGGCAGGACAATATCAAGATGAGCCTCGAGGGTGGCAAGCTCCTGCCCATCGTCCAGGAATATGTGCTGAACAGCTATACCCGTTTCGACAGCTATGACGTCGCGGCGGCCGACGATTATTGGGCGAAGACCAAGACATATTGGGCTGCCGTTCGCGGCGCATGGGCCGAGGTCGCTGACGCCAGGGGCGGGATCGCCGTCCAGGAAGAAGCGCAGACCGGAACCGTGATCAGCGGACGCCTGCTGGAGATTGCCGAAGGAATCGCTGCCGGCGAGACCAGGAGTGCGGACGCGATCGACGAGGCCCGGAAACTGATCGTCGCGAGAACGCAGCTCCTGGCGCGGTCGGCAGAAAGTCCCGCAGCCCAGTGAAATGAGAACGTAGGGGCGTGTGCGATCGCGCCCCTTTTCCCGTGCCCGCACAGACCGGCCGCCGATCGCGGTCATTTGATCCCAAGACTTGACACATTCCTATTCTGCATCAAGGAGAGCTTGAACACCTGAGCAATTGAAGCACCATTCATGCTATTTCATCATTTAAACATGAGCATGAGGAATGAATAAGAGGCGCTTCCTGCCGCCCATGTCGGCGCTCAATAGCTTTGCCGCCGCCGCGCGGCACCAAAGCTTCTCGCTCGCCGGAGAGGAGGTCGGGTTGACCCAGAGCGCGGTCAGCCGGCAGGTGGCCGTCCTGGAAGATTGGCTTCAGCTACGCCTGTTCGAACGGACCGGGCGCAGGGTCACGCTCAATGCCGACGGCGCCGCTTATGCCGAGGCGATCGTTCCGGCCCTGGATCGGGTCCGCGCTGCGACGGCCCGTATGGTGAACCGCATGCCGCAGACCGAACTCAACATCGCAACCTTGCCCAGCTTCGGCATGCGCTGGCTCGCGCCAAGGCTGCCGGCACTTAGCGCGACCCATCCCCAACTCGTCGTCAATTTCGCCGCCCGCACTTTCCCGTTCGATTTCGCAGACGAGAATTTCGATGCCGCCATTCATTTCGGTCGGCCGGACTGGCCTGGTGCCAGCCACGTCTTCCTGTTTCGCGAAGAAGCGGTGCCGGTCTGTTCGCCGGCCTGGCTTGCCGCCAATCCGGTCGGACAGCCGTCCGACCTTGCCGACAAGATTCTCCTTCATGTCGCAAGCAGGCGCGACGGGTGGGAGAAATGGTTCGATGCGGCCGGCGTAGCGCCGGGGCATCGACATGGTCCCGGCTTCGACCAGTTCCTGATGGCCGCGCGGGCCGCCGCCGCCGGCACGGGTGTCGCCTTGATACCGGCCTTCCTGATCGAGCCGGAACTCGGGGCAGGCGAGCTGGTGATACCGCTCGAACTTCGTCTTCGGACGGAAGACGCTTATTATCTCGTGCATCCGGACTCTGCGGCCCATCCGATGCTGGAACCCTTTGCGGACTGGCTTGTCGGACAGGCGGGCTCGTTGCGCGACGGGGCGGATGGAGGGAGAGCCTAGGCATGGACGCAGCCGAAGCCGTTCACGAGAAATTCCTTGCCAAGCTGCGGGCTAACCGTCTGCCGCGCCGGATGGCGGAGGTCGAGCCGGACGCGGTCGGCCTTGGCCGCGAAGCCATTGCCGACCTCTTCTACAGCCAGTGCGTGAGCCGCCAGATGGACCGCCTGTCGCGGCGGCTGCAGGCGCGCGGGGAAGGCTTCTACACGATCGGCAGTTCGGGCCATGAGAATAATGCCGTGATTGCGGAGGCCTCGCGCGTCGACGACATGGCCTTTCTCCATTATCGCTCGCAGGCCTTCCAGATCCATCGATCGAAGAAATTGCCGGGCCAGACGGCTGCCTGGGACATGATGTTGAGCTTCGCCGCTGCCGCGGAGGATCCGATCTCGGGCGGGCGCCACAAGGTGATCGGGTCCCGGCCCCTGTTCATTCCGCCGCAGACCAGCACCATCGCTTCGCATTTGCCCAAGGCCGTCGGGGCGGCGTTCAGCATCGGCATCGGCAAGCGGCTGAAGCTGGACACGATGCTGCCAATGGATGCGGTGGTGCTGTGCAGTTTCGGCGATGCTTCAGCCAATCATTCGACTGCCCAGGGCGCCTTCAATTGCGCCGCCTGGGCGGCCCACCAGGGCAGCGCGATGCCGATCGTCTTCGTCTGCGAGGACAATGGCATAGGCATTTCCACCAAGACGCCGCGCGGCTGGATCGAGGCCAGTTTCCGTAACCGCTGGGGATTGGACTATGTCCGCTGCAGCGGCCTCGACATGGTCGATGCCTATCGCGGCGCCGCGGACGCCATCCGCATCGCCCGCACCAGCCGGCGTCCGGTCTTCCTCCATCTGGATTGCATCCGTCTGTACGGCCATGCCGGATCGGACGTGCAGACCGCCTATCGCCCCAAGGCCGAAATCGAGGATGAGGAAGAGCGGGATCCGCTCGTTTTTTCGGCGGCATTGCTGGTCGAGCAGGACATCATGAAGCCGCACGACATCCTCGAAATCTACGAGGGCACGGAGGCGACCCTGACGCGGGTCGCGGAACAGGCGATCCAGCGGCCGAAGCTGACGACCGCGAAACAGGTTATGGCCAGCATCGTCCCGCCCAAGCGCAGCAAGATCCTGGCGAACACGCCCCCGCCGGAACAGCGCGAGGCCCTGTTCGCCCGCGACCGGCCAATGATGGAAAAGCCGCAGCATATGGCGCGGCTGCTCGGCTGGGCGCTTGCCGATCTGATGCTTGCTCATGACAATATCATCATCGCGGGCGAGGATGTCGGGCCCAAGGGCGGCGTCTACAATGTTACCGCCAAGCTGCACGAACGGTTCGGCAGCTGCCGGGTGATCAACACCCTGCTCGACGAACAGAGCATATTGGGTTTGGCGATCGGCGCCGCCCATAACGAGTTCCTGCCGATCCCGGAGATTCAATTCCTGGCTTATGTCCACAATGCCGAGGACCAGATCAGGGGCGAGGCGGCGACGCTGAGCTTCTTCTCCAGCGGTCAATATACCAATCCGATGGTGATCCGCATCGCCGGGCTCGGCTATCAGAAGGGCTTTGGCGGCCATTTCCACAACGACAACAGCCTTGCCGTCTTCCGGGACATACCGGGCCTGATTCTGGCCTGCCCGAGCAATGGCGCCGATGCGGTGGACATGCTGCGCGAATGCGTCCGGCTCGCACTGGAGGAACAGCGCGTGGTGGTGTTCGTCGAACCGATCGCACTCTACATGACGCGCGACCTGCACGAGGAAGGCGACGGCCTCTGGACCTCACTTTACCCAGCACCGGGCCAGGCCAAACCCCTTCCGCTCGGCGCCGTCGCCGTCCATGGCGAGGGCAGGGACCTTGCCATCGTCACCTACGGCAATGGCTATTATCTCTCCCGCCAGGCCGAGAAGATATTGAGCGAGCGCCACGGCTTGAAGCTGCGAGTGATCGACATGAGATGGCTGGCGCCGCTGAACGCCGACGGCATTCTGGAAGCGGTGGAGGGATGCGAGCGGGTCCTGATCGTCGACGAGTGCCGCACCACCGGTTCGCAGAGCGAGGCATTGATGGCGATGTTCGCGGAGCGCGCGCCCGACAGGCAAGTCCGTCGCATCGCCGCCGAAGACAGCTTCATTCCGCTCGGCCGCGCGGCAACCATCACCATGCCCAGTCGGGACTCGATCGTCGAGGCCGCTCTCCGCCTGGCCGGGAAGGGGCCAAACCGTGGCTGAGGGCAAATTGTCCGCTCTGGTCGTCTGTCCCGGCCGCGGCACCTACAACAAGGCCGAACTGGGCTATCTGAGGCGCCATCACGCGGACAAGAGGGAGCTGCTCCGGACGGCCGACCGGATCCGTGCGGAGAGGGGCGAGCCGACGGTGTCGGACCTGGACGGCGCCGACCGCTACAGTGTCGGGACCTATTCGCGCGGCGACGTCGCCTCGCCTTTGATCTTCACCGCCGCTTATGCCGATTTCCTCGACATCGACCGATCGCGTTTCGACATTGCGGCGGTGACGGGCAATTCGATGGGCTGGTATATCGCTTTGGCCTGCGCAGGGGCCGTTGATATGGAACGCGGCTTCGCCATCGTCGATGCGATGGGCGACAACAGCCAGGCCGGCGCGCCGGGAGGCCAGGTCCTGGTCTCGCTCGTCGATGAGGATTGGCGCGAGGTGCCCGGCCTGCGCGCTTCCCTGGGGGCGCTGGCCGAGGAGATTGGCGGCCGGCCGGATCATGCGCTTTTCCTGTCGATCGACCTTGCCGGCATGCTCGTCTTCGCCGGCAATGAGGCCGGACTGGCCGCCTTGCTTGCCGAACGTCCCGACATGCCCGGGCGGGAGCCTCTCCGGCTCGCAAATCACGGCCCGTTCCATAGCCGGTTGATGCAGGAATCGTCCAATCGCGCGCTGGCCCGTTTCACGCCCGAATGGTTCGACACGCCCGAGATCCCGATGGTCGACGGCAGGGGCCATATCTGGCGGCCCTTCGCCAGCAAGGCCGAGGATCTGGCGGCCTACACCTTCGCCACACAGATCCTGGAAACCTATGATTTCGCCCGCGCCATCCAGGTGGCCGTGCGCGAACATGCACCCGACAGGATCATCCTGCTCGGGCCCGGCGACACGCTGGGCGGCGCCATCGCGCAGGCATTGATCGGCATCCAATGGCTCGGCCTGCGTTCCAAGAGCGACTTCCAGGACCTACAGGTGTCACGGCCATTCCTGCTGTCGATGGGCCGTGAAGAACAACGCGCATCGGTCGTCCTTTGAACTGCCGCCGGCGGATCGCGTCCACCTCCGCCGAACGGTTTGGAGGAAGCCCATCGGCGGGAATAAGCGAGGAACTGGCTGATATTCCGCCGCCGTGCGTCTTATGATTGAAAAGCGACCCGCCCAACCGTGGATGCCACCCATGCGAAACGCCTTCTTGACACTGTCTGCCTGCTGCCTTTTCGCCGTCACGGCGCCTGCATGGGCGCAGGGCACGGATTATCCGGAGACGGCGAAGGTGGAACAGGTTGACGAAACATTCGGCATCAAGGTCGCCGATCCGTTCCGCTGGCTGGAAAACGATGTCCGCCAGGATCCGAAAGTGAAGGCCTGGGTCGATGCACAGAACCGGGTCACGAGCGCCTATCTCAGCCAATTACCCAAGCGCGACGCGATCGAGAAGAGGTTGACCGAGCTCTGGAATTTCGAGCGCTACGGTATGCCGGAACGGAAGGGCGGCCGCTATTTCTTCACCCGCAATTCGGGCCTGCAGAACCAGTCGCCGCTCTTTGTCCAGGACGGGCTGGATGGCACGCCGCGCTTGCTCATCGATCCCAACCCCTGGGCGCAGGACGGTGCCACCGCGCTCGCCGGCTGGCTGCCGAGCGAGGATGGCAAGCGGCTGCTTTATGCGGTCCAGGACGGCGGCACCGACTGGCGGACGGTGCGTGTGATGGATGTCGACAGTGGCAAGCTTCTGGACGACCAGCTCAAATGGGTTAAATTCTCCGACTTCACTTGGGCCAAGGACGGCTCCGGCTTCTATTATTCCCGCTTTCCGGAGCCCGAGACGGGCGCGGAATTTCAATCGCTCAACATCCATCACAAAGTCTATTTCCACCGCGTCGGCACCCCTCAATCCGCCGATCGGCTCGTCCACGCCACGCCCGCGCATCCGAAATGGAACCACAATGTCCGACTGACCGACGACGGCCGCTGGCTGGTGGTCTTCAGCAGCGAAGGCACGGAGGACCGCTACGAGGTCAACATTGCGGACCTTTCCAGGCCCGACGCCAGGTTGCGTACCCTGTTCGCCGGCCCGCAGCATAGCTGGAGCCTGGTGGGCTCAAGGGGAAGCCGTCTCGTCTTCGTCACCAACAAGGATGCGCCCCGTTACCGTGTCGTAAGCGTCGACGCTGCGCTGCCCGGCACGCCGTCACTCGAAGAATTGGTGGCCGAGGCGAAGGGGACCCTGGACCAAGCCTCGATCGTCGGCGACGCGATGATCATCTCCTATGTCGAGGATGCCAAGAGCGTCGTCCGCCGGTTTGGCCTGGATGGTCGTCCCAAGGGCGACATCCCCCTGCCGGGGATTGGCAGTGTATCCGGCTTCGCCGGCGATCCCGGCAATCCCGAGACCTTTTATTCCTATACGTCCTTCAACGCCCCTCCGACCATTTATCGCTACGATGCGGCGACCGGTGACTCGACTGTCTTCAGGGCGCCCGATCTGCCGTTCGATCCTGCGCTCTATACGGTCGAGCAGCGTTTCTTCGCATCCAAGGATGGCACGAAGGTGCCGATGTTCGTCGCCTACAAGAAGGGCCTCGATCTTAGCCGCGGCGCGCCGACCTTGATGCACGGATATGGCGGGTTCAATGTCTCGGTGACGCCGAGCTTCTCGGTTCCCCGGCTGGCCTGGATGGAAATGGGCGGCATATTCGTCGTGGCCAATGTTCGCGGCGGTGGCGAATATGGCAAGGATTGGCACAATGCGGGGCGGCTGCTCAACAAGCAGAACGGCTTCGACGATTTCATCGCCGCCGGCGAGGCTTTGGTGCAAAGCGGCATCACCACGCCGCGCCAGCTCGCCATCATGGGCGGGTCGAATGGCGGCCTGCTGGTCGGCGCCGTCGTCAATCAGCGCCCGGACCTTTTTGCCGCTGCGCTGCCCCAGGTCGGCGTCATGGACATGCTCCGCTACAACCGCTTCACGGCTGGCCGATACTGGGTCGACGATTATGGCGATCCGGCCGACGAGGCCCAGTTCCGCAACCTCTTCGCTTATTCACCCTATCATAATGTGAAGGGAGGCCGGCCCTATCCGGCGATCCTCGTCACCACTGCCGACACCGACGACCGGGTCGTGCCCGGCCACAGTTTCAAATATGCGGCGGCGCTTCAGGCGATGGAAATCGGCGACAAGCCGCACCTGATCCGTATAGAGACCCGTGCCGGCCACGGCTCCGGCAAGCCGACCGCGAAGCAGATTGAGGAAAATGCGGACATGTGGGCCTTTGCCGGTTTCCACACCGGGCTGACTGCCGATCGCTGACGCCGCCGCCGCGCCGCCTTATTCGAGACCTGTCTGGGCGATGCCCTGCTCGACGTGGCCGCAAAAGCGATCGAGCGCGATATTGGCGCCGCAGATGATGATGCCGACACGCTTACCGGCAAGCTCGTCGCGCAACGGCCCGATCAAGGCGGCTGTCGCGACCGCCGCGGCGGGTTCGAGCGCCAGCTTCAGCTCCCGGAACAGCACCGCCATGGCGCGCCTGATCGCATCGTCATCGACCAGCACCAGCTTGTCGACATTGTCCCGGCACAAAGCGAAGCTGTAGGGGAGGGCATAAGGCGGTGCGAGGCTGTCGGCGATGGTCGCGACCTTCTCCAAGGATTGCGGCGATCCGGCCTCTAAGCTGCGCCGCATCGTGTCCGCACCTTCGGGTTCCACGCCATAGACGCGGCAAGCGGGGTTGATGAGCTTGGTCGCGAGCGAAACGCCGCTGCACAGGCCGCCCCCCCCGATCGGTACGATGATCGCATCAAGCGGCCCTGCCTGCTGGTTGAACTCCAGGCCGAGCGTGCCGGTGCCGAGCGTGACGTTCGGCCCTTCGAAAGGGTGTATGAAAGTTCTTCCCTCCGTGGCTGCAATCTTCTCGGCCAGTGCGAAAGCCTCGGGGCCGGTCGGGGCCATCAGTACCTCCGCGCCATAGGCCTCCGCTCGCTGGACCCGGGCGGGATCGGCCGACGCCAGCATCACGACCTTGGCCGGGCTACCCAAGCGGCTTGCCGCATAGGATGTGGCGATGGCGTGGTTGCCCGCACTCACCGCCGTCACGCCGCGCTTCAACGCCTCGCTGTCCAGCGCCATCATGTTGGTGATCGCCCCGCGCGCCTTGAATGTTCCCGAATGCTGGAACAGCTCCAGCTTCACGACCACCTTCGTCGCGGGACCGGTGAGGCCATCGATTTCACGGCCGCGCCATTCGTGGATCGGCGTCTCGATTATGAACGGCCGGTTCCGGTCGCTGGTCAGCCGGATATCTTCGAGGGTCGGGACTTCCATCTGCTCCACTTTCATATGCTCATTTTCCCCTTAGCGAAATCAGCGCTTGTAACAATCACGGCGTCACTTTATGATAATTTATAAAGTTTGAGCAACCAGGCTTGGTGCCAGGAGAGGATCCAGGAACTTATGCGTATTAATCGGGCCGCCATCATTGGTTCAGGGACTATCGGACGTGGCTGGATTCCACTTTTCGCGCGGGCGGGGATCGAGGTTCGGGTTCATGACATCGATCCTGCCTCGGTCGAAACCGCCATCGCTGCCGCTGCGGCGACCCTGCGCGATCTCCAGGCCTTCGGTCTGGTCGAGGACGCCGATCGCGCGATCGAACTGATCCGGCCCGCCGCCAGCCTGGCAGGCGCATTGGAGGGCGCGGAGTTCATCCAGGAAAGCGTCCCCGAAAAGGTCGCGACCAAACGCGCCGTTCTGGCCCAACTGGACGGCGCAGCCGAGGCCGAGGCGATCGTGTCGAGCTCATGCTCCAGCCTCGATCCGGCCGAGATTTTCGAAGGTGTCGCCAATCCCCGTCGCTGCATCGTCACCCATCCGTTCAACCCACCTCATCTGATGCCCCTCGTGGAGGTGCTGCCTGGACCGGGCACCGACGAAGAGGTTGTTACCCGGACCTCCGCGCTGATGAAGGAATTGGGGCAGGTTCCCGTGGTTATTCGTAAATTCGTTTTCGGTTATGTCGCAAACCGTCTGCAAGCGGCAGTGCTCGATGAGGCGATGAGCCTAGTGGGGGACGGAGTGATAAGCCCGGCCGATCTCGATCTCTGCATCACTCAGGCGCTCGGGCGGAGATGGGCCTTCATGGGGCCTTTCGAGACGGCCGATCTCAATGCCGATGAAGGCGTTGCCGGCTACTCGGCACGCTATCGGGAAAGTTACGAGGCGATCGGTGCGGACCTTGGTGTGGCGCGGCCCTGGGGGGAAGATGCTCTTCGCCAGGTGATCGCAGCGCGTCGCAGGATCGTTCCCCTCGAGGGTCTTCAGGAGAAGCGCGAATGGCGCGACCTTCTGCTGATGGAGATGATCGCCAATCCGATAGGGGATCGTGGCATCCGCCCGCTGACGCAGAAGGAGAAGCGGTCATGAGCGCCGGACTTTTTCCAACGAACATAGCCCGTGCCGCGAAGGCCTCGATCTTTGGCCTGATCGCGTTGGCGCTGCCGGGAAGCGCAGGGGCCCAGATGGTCGAGCCTCCGGTCATGGCGGCCGGTAAGGCGACTATCTATCGCGATCATTACGGCATGCCGCATATCTACGCCGCCCGTGAGGAAGATGGATTCTTCGGCCTGGGTTATGCCATCGCCGAAGACCGCCTCGAACAGATTCTCCTCTTCTATCTTGCCACCCGCGGTGAACTCGCGGCAAATTTCGGCGCCGGTCCGCTCGACGCCAAGCGGGTCGCGCCGGGGGTCGGTGGCGGCTTTCCGGATACGGTCGAATCCGATACGAATGCACGCCGCTTCCGCTATCTGGAAACTGCGCGCGCGAACCTGGTCAAGCTACCTCCGCAATTCAGGCGCGATCTCGAATCCTATATTCAAGGCATCGAGAAATATCTCGCCGACCATCCGGAACGGCGGCCCGCTTGGACGCCCAAGCTGGAGCCCGCCATGCCGCTCGCGGTCTTCGCATTGCTCGTGAGCGAAGGTCCGCAGATATGCAGCACGAAACTCCCCCGCGACAAGGAACCGGAATCGGCAGCGCCGGTGGAGCCGCGAGGGTCCGACGCCTGGGTGATCGGGCGCAGCCGGACCGCGAACGGAGGCATCATCATGTCCTCCGATTCGCACGGTCCCTGGTCCGCGATTGGTACCTTATTCTATGCCTGGCGCATGAAGGCCGGTGATTTCGACGTCCAGGCGTTCGAACCCACCGGCAGCGCCTCGCCCTTCTTCGGCCATACCAATCACTATGCCTGGGGCTGGACCGAGGGGCCACGTTTCCCGGGCGATTGCTATGCGATCACCACGGAGGGTCCAGATTCGCGCAGCTTCAAGTTCGACGGCCGATTGCGGCGCATCGAGTCCGTGCCGCAGCGCGTCGAAGTGAAAGATGGCGCGGCGGTTGCCTTCGACCTCGAATATACAGCGCATAATAACGTCTTTTCGCCGATCGTCGCGCGACGCGGGGCCATCGCCTATGCGGCAAGCTATGCGGCCATCGATGATACCGGCCGCGACCTCGGCTCGATTTACGCGCTGGCCAAGGCCGAAGGCCGGCCCGCTCTGGAAGAGGCTCTCGGCAACATGAACCTCTATCCCGCCAACCTGATCATCGGCGGAGGCGATGGAACCTTGTTCTACATCCGTCCGGGCCGCATTCCGAAGCGTCGGCCTGGCCTCGATTTGAACAAACCGCTGGATGGCAACAGTTCGGCAACGGCCTGGACCGGGTTCATCTCCTATCCAGAGGCGCTCAAAATCGTGAACCCGGCTCAGGACTATATCGTCAACAACAATGTCAGTCCTGACATGATGTATCCCACCGGCGCGCCGCGTTCGGAGGATTATCCCGCTTATTACGCCTTCAAGAAAGGCCAGACCACTTCGCGGCAGCGCCGTTCGATCGAGATATTGGAGGCGGCAAGGCAGGTGACCGATCAGGATGCGATCGACATCACCATGGATGAGAAGGTCATCGATTTCGACAAATGGGCGAAGGTCTTTGCCGCACTTCGGCCCCGCATGGTCGGACCCGATCCTGCCCCTGGGCTGGTCAAGTTCGTGGACGGTCTGATCGCCTTCGACGGGATTCTTTCGCGCGAGTCCCGGCCAGCCCTCTATTTCTCGGCCTTCTGGGATGCACTGCAGGGCAAGGATGCTGACGCCAGAGGGGAGATTGCGAGGCGGGTTATCGGAGAAGTCCCTTTGGACGAAGGTCATGAGACCATGATCGCCTCTGCCGCTGGCGCCGCTTATGCGGCGCTGATCCAGGATTTTGGTTCGATCGATCTTGTCTATGGCGACGTCCATCGCGTCGGGCGAGGTCAGGAACATTATCCCGTCGGTGGTGGCGGCTTTGTCGTTGGCCCGGGCGAGATCGCGGCAGCGATGCGGGCCATGTCGTTTCAGCGCGACGACAAGGACAGGAGGATGAAATTCGCATATTGCTGCCAGCGCGTGCCGTTTGTCGTCTCTTTCGATCCGGAGGGCATGGTGCGTTCCTATTCCCAGCTGCTGCCCGGCATCAGCGACGACCCGCAATCGCGCCATTTCGACGATCAGGCACGTCTCGCCAGTGAGAGGTCGCTGCGGCCGAACCTCTTCTATCTCGACGACCTGCTGGATTCGAGGCCGCGCCGCTCCGAGCTGTCGCGTTAGGATGAAGCCGCCAGAAACAGGCGCATACAGAGCAAATCTGCGTCCGGTCCAGCTCTTCAATCTTGCCTTCGGCGTTGCCATTGGCGTCGGATGGATCATGGTGATGGGTATCTGGCTGAGCGCCGCCGGACCTCTCGGCGCAGCGCTCGCCTTCGCCGTGGCCGCTATGGCCATGCTGACCATCGGCTCGGCCTATGCATCGGTCGCGATCGAACATCCGCTGCCGGGGGGTGAATTCGCTTATGCGCGGCGCAGCTTCGGCATGGGCGCCGCCTTCTGGGTCGGTTGGTTTCTTGCTTTCGCTTATGTCGTCGTGATCGCTTTTGAAATCGTGTCCGTTGCATGGCTCGCGCGCGAGCTTGTTCCGGCTCTGCCGGCGGCACCGGAGCGCGGCTTCGATCTTCCCGGACTCGCCATCGGAGGATCGATCCTGCTTGCCGTCATCGCCTTCAACCTGCGCGGCGCCAGGGCGGCGGCCCGTCTTCAGGACGTGCTCGTCTTGTTGAAGATCCTGCTGTCGACCGGACTGATCGTCGCCGGCTTCGCCCTCGGCGACTTCGCCAATCTCCAGCCCTTGTGGGGATCGCACGAAAGCGGTTCGCCGCTGCGGGGCATGTTGGTCGTACTCGCCATGGCGCCATTCTTCTATGCGGGATTCGGCGTGGTGGCGCAGGCACTTGGCGACGTTCAGACACCTGCAACGATCAGGGCGCTGCCTCGGGTCATGGTTTTCGCCATCCTTGGAACGATGCTTTTCTACGGTCTCATCATCCTTGCGTCCGCGGCGGCAGCGCCGCGCCAGATCATATTGGATGCCAGTCTGCCCGCTGCGGCCGCGTTCGGATTCGCCTTCGGCACCGGCGGGTCTGCCGAGGCCGTGCTCATCCTCGGCCTGCTCGGCCTGCTCACGATATTGAACGGCCTTTACTTCGCGGCCGTTCGCCTGATTCAGGCGCTGGCGCAGAACGGCCTCGTCCCGGGCGCCATGGGACGAATCCATGCTTCGGCCGGCATCTCGGTCTCGACAGGTATCTTCGTCGCTTTGTCGTCGATGATGCTGGCTGCGCTGGGCAAGACCATGCTGGCGCCCCTGGTCAACATTACCTCGATGGCGTTCGCAGGGGTGATGGGAGTCGTCTGCGCTGTTCTTATCCACCAGCGCCGCGCTGCCGGTTGTGCTCCCGTCCGGCTGATTTCGCCGGCGATCGGTGGCTTGCTCGCACTGCTGATGGTCGCAGTCACCGCGTCGGAGACCTTTGCCGCCACCGAAGCGCCTGTCCCGCCGGAATGGATAGTGATCGCCTGCGCGGTCCTGGTCGGACTGCTCTTGAGGTCGATGACGGCCAAACGCTGGCGAGGGCATCGTCCGAACGATTTCAGGTCAGGCGAAAACCGGTCGGGCGAGAATTGAATAGAGTTATTTCAAGGTGGATGGAATCACCTGACAAGTCGGAAATAACAGGTGAATCAGGCTCTATTCAAATGTTTAGATCATGATTCACGCTTCAGATCGATTCAGTCGGAAACGATCATGGTCTAGGCGGAGAATTGGTAGTGGCGATGATACCAAGCGGCGGAAGCCAGCAATATCTCGCGGATCGCAGCCTCGGCCGCTCGTCCGTCCCCATCCTTGACCGAGGTCATGAGGTCGCTGTGTCGGCCGAGATTCGCGACATAGGCGGCGCGGGCCTCCATCGGCACCTTGAACGGAAAGGCGAGTAGGGGACCAACCCGAAGCCAGAGGCTGTCGATCAAGGAAAGAAGGTGGTGGGCACCCGACGCCTGATAGATCGAGAAATGGAAGGCGCGATTGGCTTCGGTTATCTTCGACCATTCGCCTTGACCGGTCAGCAGGCCCATCAGCTTGTCGTGGTTCAAGGAGATGAGCTCGAGATCCTTATCGGTCCGCCGCACGGCCGCGCGCGCCGAGGCAAAACCCTCCAGCCTCAGGCGGATTTCCTTGATCTCGTCAAACTCATCGGCGGTCAGCCGCGGCACCTGCACCCGTCCATTGGGCAGGTTCATCAATGCCCCTTCGGCCACCAGCCGCTGCAACGATTCCCGGATCGGCATCGCGCCGGCCCCCAGTTCCTCCGCCAGCCTGCGCACGGTGATGGCCTCGCCCGGATCGAAATGTCCCCCCAGCAAGGCATTGCGGACCTCGCGGTAGATGCGCGTCTTGAGCGTGTCGCGCTGGACCAGATTCAGCATGCGCGCAGGGCGCTCCTCAGGGGTTTGGTCGGCTTTCGACTCGGCACTCTTGCTCATTCACTTCCTTCGACACTGATGGGCCAGCCTGCATTTTCTAGCCGATTGCATGGACCGGACCAACGCCATTTGCCGGACCGTTCCGGGGTTGCCCCCTACGCCACCGAGGGCCTCATGTGAATGCTTCCAAGAAATTATAATTGATCAAACTATTGATCATTGCTATTCCAGCTCTATCGGCCGGGTCAAGTCTGGCCTGGCACGATTTCACGAAGGAGACGATATGCGCCGAGCGGACAAGGTGATCGTAACATGCGCAGTGACCGGATCGATACACACGCCGTCAATGTCGCCGTATCTCCCCATCACCGCCAACCAGATTGCTGAACAGGCGATCGAAGCAGCAGAGGCCGGCGCATCCATTCTGCACCTGCATGCCCGCGACCCCGAAGATGGCCGGCCTACCCAGGATCCAGCCCGCTTCATGGCGTTCTTGCCTCGCATAAAGCAGGCCACCAACGCGGTGGTCAACATCACCACCGGGGGCGGCATGGGCATGACCCTTGACGAACGCCTGGCGCCGGCGCTCGCCGCCAAGGCGGAACTGGCCAGTCTCAACATGGGATCGATGAATTTCGGCGTGTGGGAGCTCGCGACGCGGCGCAAAGAGTGGAAGCATGAGTGGGAGGCGCCTTATCTCGCCCGAAGCTACGACGCTATCTATCCTAACACATTTGCCATGATCGATCGTTTGATCACGACGCTCGGCGACGGTTGCGGGACGCGCTTCGAATTCGAATGCTATGATGTCGGCCACCTCTACAATCTCGCTTATTTCGTCGAGAAGGGCCGGCTGAAGCCGCCTTACCTGATCCAGTGCATATTGGGCGTGCGCGGTGGGATCGGGGCCGATCCCGAAAATCTGCAGCACATGAAAAGGATCGCCGATCGCCTGTTCGGGGACGATTATCTTCTCTCCTGCCTCGCCATCGGGAAGGCACAGATGGGTTTCCTCACGCAATGCGCCTTGCTGGGCGGATCGGTGCGGGTCGGGCTCGAGGACAGCCTCTATCTGGCCAAGGGGCAGCTCGCCGAAACCAATGCGCAGCAGGTGCGCAAGATCCGGCATATATTGGAGGAATTGGGACTGGACATCGCCTCGCCCGACGAGGCGCGTCAGATGCTGCAGTTGAAGGGCGGGGACCAGGTTGCCTTCTGATCTCGAGCGTGGCGACGGAAAGAGCTGCCTGTTCGAGACCCATCGCGGCATCGTCTATCCTGGTGATGGCGATGTCATGGGGCATCTTCCGACCTTCCGTTACCTTCAGATGTTCGAAGCGGCGAGTTATCATCTGTTGGCGCAGCTGGGCTTTGATTTCGCTGCCGCGGGCAAGGTCGGCTTTGCCGACAGGCGTCATGAAATCGATTATCTGGTCGAAGTCCGGGCGGGTTCGCTGCTGCTGATCCGCAGTGGAGTCCTGGCGGTCGGGCGAAGCTCGCTGCGCACGGTGCACGTAATGACCGACGTCGCCCGGACGAAAGAACATGCCCGTCTCGAAATGCTCAGCATCTGCTTCGATCTTCAGATCCGGAAATCGATGCCGCTGCCGCAGGACCTCAGGCACCGCGCGGAGCTTCTTCAATCTGAGGCGCAGGCCTGAGTCGGCAAAAGCCAAGCTCGTCTAAGCTTTGATCAAAAACAGCCGACTCATGGCACTGGATCGGTGCGCTTCGCGCCCCTCTATCCCATCCCGCCTACGGAGAGGAAAATTGGCGCGTCGGGGCGACAGATTCCCGATTGACAAGTTCTGATAATTGATAAAAACATTGCAGAAGTTGAGGGGAGATTGAGATGAAACGTGCCAAGCTCAAAGCCGAATCTAGCCTGAAGATCCTGACGCTGTTGGCCGTGCTGGGTGCGGCCGGGCCCGCTTTCGCCCAAGATGCAGCTCTACCTGCAGACTCGGTAGTCGGGACCGACCCGGCGACGGAATTGGCAGGGAATGAAGGAGATTCCGGCGATATCATCGTCACAGCGCGCCGGCGCGAGGAATCGCTCATGGACGTGCCCGTATCGATCAGCGCCGTGACAGCCGAAGAGATCGAACTTCGAGGGGCGAAGACCCTGGAAGATCTGGCGCGGTCGGTGCCCGGGTTGGTCGTGGCGCGCGGATCCGAACAGGGGGACAAGAATTTCGCGATCCGCGGGATCAGTTCCGCCTCCACCGTCGCTGTCTATCTGGACGACACGCCGATTACCTTCGGGGAAAACAGCCCGGACCTGAAACTGTTCGACATCGCCCAGGTCGAGGTGCTGCGCGGTCCCCAAGGGACCCTGTTCGGCGCGAGCTCGATGGGGGGAGCCATACGTTATGCATCGCCCCGCGCTCATTTCACAGCATTCGAAGGCATGGGCCGGGTGGAAGGGAGCCTGCTTCGATATGGCGGCACCAGTTATGAAGGGCAGGGGGTCGTCACCGGGCCGCTCGTTCACGACCGTCTCGCGCTCCGCCTGTCCGGCTTCTACCGGCACGATGCTGGATATAACGATCTTCGCGATGAAACCAACGGAGAGATCGTGCGGCGCAATATCGACACGGTGGACTCATTCGGTGGCCGGGCGGCGTTGAGCGCAAGAATCGGCGAGCGCGTCGAAGGCACCTTGTCGGTCATCTATCAGGATGAAGATCATGATGGACTGCCGACATTCTTCAGCGGCCGCGGCGTCACGGACACGATAGCGCTGCCGCCGCGGTCCCGGGTCGGCCGGGCGGACAATTTCCGCAAGGACCGCACGGTCCTGCCCAATCTCACCTTAAGCGCCGATCTTGGCTTTGCCAGATTGACCTCGTCGAGTTCCTACGTGAACCGCAAGCTCGCTGTCGGCGCGGATTTCAGCTATTTTGTCCAGGCTGCTCTCGGTATTCCCGATCCTTTCCCGCTCTCCGTCCAAAGCCGCGAATTCCGGGAGTTCAGCGGATATGTGCAGGAACTCCGCCTGGCATCGAGCTCAACCGGCCCGCTTCAATGGCTTCTCGGCGGCTTCTATCGCAAGACTTCTGAGCATCGCCCGCAAAGCGTTCCGTCGAACCTCGGCGTGCTGATCCCGGCCCTGGAGCCGGCATTGCTCCCGGGCGGCTCGCTGTTCGAGCGGGAGGTCGACACAAGGCGGCGTCAGCTCGCAGGTTTCGGCGAGCTTTCCTATACGATAGCCGATGTTCTGACGATCACGGCGGGGGTCCGCTTCACCGAGTTGAAGCAGCGCATCGACCGGGAGGCGGACGGACTGTTCAACGGCGGCTTCTCCGAAGTGCATCTGGCCAGCAAGGAATCGCCGATCACGCCCAAATTCTCGGTCCAATATTCGCCGTCGGACCAGGTCATGGTCTATGCCACCGCTGCCAAGGGCTTTCGCGAGGGCGGGCCGAACGCCCCGGTGCCATTGTCCCTGCCGGCCTGCGTCTCCGCCCTGGCGGCATTGGGCCTGACTGACGCTCCAGCCACCTACGGTACCGATTCCCTGTGGAGTTACGAGCTTGGGACCAAGCTTCAGACTTCCGACCGCAAGTTCCGCGTGGTCGGTGCGGTCTACCATATCGACTGGAGCAAGATTCAGGAGTCTATCAACCTGTCCGGTGGTTGCGGTTTCGGCTTCACCGACAATATCGGCAGCGCGCGCAGCCGCGGCTTCGAGCTGGAAGCGACCTGGAGGCCGGTCAATGGGCTCAGTATCGACGTCGCGCTCGGTCATAACAATGCCAAGCTGACCCAGGACCTGATTACCGGGGCCAATGCCTCGGGGCCGATCATCGCCGCGCCCAAGGGGACGCGGTTGTCGGACACGCCGGATTGGACGGCTTTCGTCGCAGGCCACTACACCTTCCCGCTGTCGGGATCCTGGAAGGGTTTCGCGCGAGCCGAGCTCCAATATGTCGGCGACGCCAGGCGGCATCTCAACACGCCCAGCGACGACCCCCGCAACCTGTTTCAGCAAAGTTATGAGCTGGTGAACCTGCGTTTCGGCGTCACCTCCGGGGAGACCGAGATCCAGTTCTTCGTCAACAATTTGTTCAACGACGATACGCTCCTCTATCAATCCTATCAGAATTTCGCACCGGGCACCGCCTACGAAGGGATCCAGGTCCGTCCGCGGGTGATCGGTATCAGTGCCAAGCGATTGTTCTGAGGTATTTGCAGCTGTTCGGATCAGGATGCACCTCCCCATTCCTGAAGCGACGACCGAGGCAATCCGGCTTGACCGCGGGCACAACGGTGGAAGATCAGATACATGAACAGGTTATTCGGCATATTCGCTTTTCTCATTCCCCTGCTCGCCATGGTCGGCCTTGCGGGCGTCCAGGCGGCGGACCGCGTCGACTCGGGATGGGACACGACCGTTCCGCGCGGGAAGACAAAGACGATCGACTTCACCACCCAGGAAGGCACCTGGATGTCGGTGGATCTGTCACCCGACGGCCGCTGGATCGTCTTCGATCTTCTGGGGCATATCTATCGGATGCCGGCCTCGGGAGGGGAGGCCGTCAGCCTGACCCAGGACAGCGGCATCGCGCTCAATCTCCATCCGGCGATCTCGCCGAAGGGCGATAGGATCGCGTTCGTTTCGGACCGCAACGGCCAGAATGGATTGTGGGTGATGGATGCGGACGGAGGCCGGCCGCGCCAGATCTTCATGGAGCCGGCCAATCGCATTTCGGAACCGGCCTGGTTGCCGGACGGGTCCGCCATCGTCGCGGTACGGGCCTTCCCGACTCCAGGGCGCGGCTGGCACCGCCAGAATACGAGGCTCTGGCTGTTTCCGCTCGACGGGAGCGCCCCGCGCGAATTGGTGGGTGATAATCTCCTTCAATATAACGCCCCCGTCCCCGCGGTGGACGGCAGTCTTTATTTCCATGTCTCCGCCTTCAGCGGCAATCGCTATGGTTCGCAGATCGGCCATCGGGTTCAGAGACTCGCACCGGGCAAGAAGGTGCCGGAGGACGTGGTCGCCTTCGAACGCCCCGGCGCAGCCACGCCCACCATGGAGGCGGACGATACCGGCTTCATTCCGGAGGATCCGCCCGCGGCGATCCAGCCGAGGCCATCTCCGGACGGTCGCTGGCTCGCTTATGCGAGGGAACAGGAGGAGCCGACTGTCATCGAAGGGCACAGCATTTCTCCGGGCACCTATCTGTTCGTCCGCGATCTCAAGACCGGCGTCGACCGGCGGATTGCGCCCATGACGAAGGATTTGTCCGCGCCGCACGCGCTTTATTCCTATCGCGTGCTGCCAAGCTATGCCTGGAGCTCCGACGGGCGGTTCATACTTTATACCGAAGGCGGCAAGATCCGGCGGGTGGATGTCGCGACCGGCTTCGTTTCGACCATCCCGTTCATCGCCAAGGTGCACCGAACCATTTCGGAGCAGGTTCGCGGGCAACAACGCCTTAACGACGAGAGCTTTGCGCCGGCCTTGCTGCAATGGCCGGCTTCGTCACCGGATGGGCGCTCCGTCGCTTTCGTGACGGCCGGTCGGCTCTGGACAGCCAGCCTGCCCGATGGCGAGGCCAAGGAAATTCCAACAGCCTCACCAGGCGCCAAGATGACGCCGGCCTGGTCGCCCTCGGGCCGCGAAATCGCTTATACAAGCTGGGACGATAGCAATCGCGGCCATGTCTGGATTCAGCCTCTCGGCCAAGGCGGAAGACCGCGCAAGGTTTCGGCCCTTGCCGGCGAATATATCTTCCCGTCCTTCTCGCCGGATGGCCGGTCCTTGCTCGTCACGCGCGGCGCCCTCGAAAATCCGGCCTGGGACAAATGGTCGGATGCGCCCAGTTGGGATGTCGTTCTTATACCCTTGGATGGCCGTCCAGAGCGTGTCGTCGCTGCGACGTCCGGCCCCAGGGCGGCATATTTCGGTGCCGACGGACGTATCTATTTCGAACATCAGAATGACAGGAAGGCGGCGCAAGGCCTCTATTCCCCATTTCCGGACGACAAGGCGCGGGCCGCCACCGTTTCCGTCCGTTCGGTCGACCTCACTGGAAGCGGGGAGCGAATTCACGCGAATTTTCCGGCGCGAGGCATTGCCTTCTCGGCTGCCAACCTTCCGCTGCTGTCCGCCGACGGCAAATGGATCGCTTTCCAGGCTGCGCGGGACATCTATGTCGCGCCGGCGTCCGGCGCCGCCGGACGGCCGGCCGAGGTCGAGCCCGATCCGAATATCGCAATGCCGGGCAAGCGCCGACTTTCTCCCATGGGCGGTATCTTCCATCGCTGGCGTAACGCGGAGGAGGTCGAGTTTATCGACGGGCGGGACCATGTTGCAGTCGATGCACGGACGGGCCGGGAAACCCGGACACCGATCCGGATCAGGCTGAAGGGTAACGCGCCGGACGGGCGTCTGGCCCTCGTCAATGCCCGCATCATCCCGATCCATAATGACGAGGTTATCGAGCGAGGCTCGATCATCGTCGATCGCGGGCGGATAAGCTGCGTCGGCAAGTGTGATGCAAAGGGCGCCGACAAATTGGTGGACCTACGCGGCAAGACGGTCATACCCGGTCTCGTCGACGTCCATGCTCATGCGACCCACCTGCCGGTCGGCATTGTCCCTACCCATCTTCCCCAGCTCGGCGTCCAGCTCGCTTATGGCGTGACATCGACGGTCGATCCCGCCACCGATTCCTCCGCTGCATTTCCGCTCCAAGACATGGTCGCGGCCGGCGTGGTGCGCGGTCCAAGGATCTTCAGCGTCGCCGAGATCGTCAATTCGGGCCCCGCGACCGGCTTCGGCGATCAGCTGGAGATCCAGTCACTCGCGGATGCGCAGCGGCAGGCTCAAAGACGCAGCAATTGGGGGGCGGTCGCGCTCAAGAATTTCCGGATTGCGCGGCGCGATCAGGTTCAAAAGCTGATCGAGGCGGCCAGGCACGCCAACCTGACCGTAACCGGCGAAGGCGGTCCGGTCGAATATGTGATCGGGCTGGCCATGGACGGCCAGACCGGATGGGAGCATTATATCGCCAACCTGCCCATCTATAGCGACGTCGCGCGCTTCCTGGGGATGGCCGGCATGACCTATTCGCCGACGGTCGGCGTGACCGGTCACGGCCGTGGCTCGATCGACTTCTGGCGTCCGAGGCACAATATCGGCACCGATCGCAAATATACCGCCCTCGTTCCCGAGGAGATGATCCCGAACTCCGAGGAAGTGACGGCAATCCGGCCGATCACGGAATTCACCTTTCCGGTCGTCGCGTCCGGCCTCGCCGCCATGCGTCGTGCCGGCGGATATGGGGCGATTGGCGACCATGCCGAACAAAGCGGCATCGGATCGCATTGGGAAGTCTGGTCCTATGCCGCCGCCATGTCGCCGATGGACGCCCTGCGCCTGGGCACCCTGGAAGGAGCGCGGTTCCATGGGCTCGATCTGGATGTCGGTTCGATTGAAGTCGGCAAGCTCGCGGATCTCATCATCCTGGACAGCAATCCCTTGGACGATATCCGCAACACGCTGGACATCGACATGGTGGTCCTGGGCGGCCGTCTCTACGATCCGGAGACCGTGGACGAGATCTGGCCGACGCGGCGCTCTTATGGGCCGCTGCCATGGAAGAAGCTGGTGCCGGGCCAGGTCATCCGCACCGGAAGCAAACCTCATCTGGACGATTAGGGTCCGGACCCATTAACGGGATTCCCAAAGGATCGAGAGACTGATTCAACGTTTCCTGTGAGGAGGCGTTGGAGATGGCTGATTTCTTCTGCTTTTCGGATGCGCAGTGGGGACGGATCGCGCCGCTGCTTCCGACGGGTATGCGTGGGATGAAGCCTGTCGATGATCGCCGCGTGTCGAGCGGGATTGTGCATGCGTTGCAGGGCGGCGGGCGTTGGGGCGATTGCCCGGGGCAGATCTACGGACCGAAGAAGACGCTTTACAACCGCTTCGTGCGCTGGGCGGAGCGCGGAATATGGGAGCGTATCTTCGCGGCGCTCGCAGGTGCCGAAGAGACGCCTGACCCATTATTCATCGGCACCGCAAGACCAAGCTCAACTTCGATGCGATCACCTACAAGCAGCGCAACATCATCGCGCGCATGTTCTTCCGCTTCAAGGACTGGCGCCGCGTCGCCATGCGCTTCGACCGCAAATCAAAACCTTCATGGCGACAATCGCCAGCGCAGCGACCCTCATATGGTGGCTCTAATGAGTCCCGACCCGAGTTGGACCATGATCGTTCCACATCGAATCGATCTGAAACGTGAATCAGGCTTGATGCGGGTCCTGGCCGGTGCTGCGGGAATCGCTTTCTGACCCGTCCGAGCCAGATCGCTCTTCACTTTTGCTCCCGCGGATGCGACCTGTCGCGGCAAGGCTGGACCGGCAATCGGCAGATCCGGCCATTTGAAGCGGTAGTCGAGGGGTGAATAAGTGAAGGGAGTTCCTGCATTCTTCGTTGGTGTCGCCGCATTGGCGATGGCGGCTGCGCCGGCCATTGCCCAGGAACAGGTCGGGCTCAAATACGCCAACGTCGTCGCCGATTATTCCGTCGAAATCCCGATGAAGGACGGCGTGGCGATAGCCGCCAAGATTTTCCGCCCCGCCGCCGAGGGACGCTATCCCGCCATTCTGCTGCAAACGCCTTACGGCAAGGATTCGAACGGCGCCCAGGCGGCCTCGAACGTCGCGCGCGGCTATGTTTCGGTGGCGGTGGACGTCCGCGGCCGCTATGATTCCGAAGGCAAGTTCCAGCCGTTCCGGGATGCCGAGGATGGCGCGGCCATTCTCGACTGGATCGCCGCGCAGCCCTGGTCGAACGGCAAGGTGGTTACGACCGGCGCTTCCTATAGTGGCCATTCGCAATGGGCGCTGTGGCGGCAGCGCAATCCGCATCACAAGGCGATCGTTTCCTATGTCGCCCCGGCCGACGGCTTTGGCGACTTATCCCGCCACAATGGCGTTCCCAAGCTCGACCTCATGTTCACGTGGATGATGACCACCTACGACCGGGTGAACCACCCCAGGGAGATGGAGGATTTCGACTGGAAGAAGGTGATGAGCCAGCTTCCGCTCGATACGCTTGGCGACGAGGCCGGGCGGCCGGTCGAGGCCTGGCGACAGCATATGCGCCATGACCGGCTGGACGATTATTGGACGCCGCTCCAGGCCACCGGTGCGCGGCCGGGTCTCGCCATTCCGACGTTCAGCGTGACCGGCTGGTATGAAGGGCAATTGCTCGGTTCGGTCCGCAATCACCTGAATGCCGTCGCCCAGGCGTCCGGCGCCAATCATGTGCTGGTCATCGGTCCGTGGCTGCACAGTGCCAACAGCAATCGCAAGGTCGGCGAATTGGATGGCGGGCCCGAGGCGATCATCGACCTCGACAAGGTTCGCGACCAATGGATGGACCATGTCATGCTCGGCGGGGCAAAGCCGGTCTATCAGAATTTCCTCTATTTCCTGCCGATCCGGAACGAATGGCGACAGGCCCCGGCCTTTCCAATCCCCGGCACCGAATTCACCTCCTATCGCCTGTCGAGCGGTGGCAAGGCCAATGGCGGCAACGGCGACGGCAGCCTGGCCACCGGCACCGGCAAAGGGCCGGCGGATAGCTACACTTACGATCCCGCCAACCCGATCCCGTCGCTCAGCAGCCGCACCGCCGGCGCGCGCGGCGGCCTGCCGCAAGGATCGGTCGACCATCGCGAGATCGAAAAGCGCGACGACATACTCGTCTATACCAGCGCGCCGCTTTCTGAAGACACCGAGGTTACCGGCCCGGTCCGCGCCAACATTTATATCTCCACCAATGTCGTCGATACCGACGTGCTGGTGCGGCTGATGGACGTCTATCCTGACGGCCGCTCGCTCAACATCGCCGAAGGCATTGCTCGCGCCAAGTATCGCGATTCCTATGCGGATCCCAAGCTGATGACGCCCGGCACCGTCTACAAGATTCCGGTCGAACTCTTCCCGACCAGCAACCTGTTCCTCAAGGGGCATCGCCTGCGGGTGGAGGTGACGAGCAGCGATTTCCCGGTCTTCGCCAGAAACCTCAACACCGCCAATTCCGATAGTGGAACGGAGATGAAGGTAGCGCGGACCAGGATCCACCACTCGGCCAGATATCCGTCCGAAATCATCCTGCCGATCGTGCCGCCCGGCAGCTCGACCCGTTTTCAGCCGCCGCTCAAGCCAGCCGCTCCTTAGGGCTTGTGATCGCGAACGGATTGAAGGCAGGATGGGGCGCCATCCACGAAAAGGTATGACAAGACGAATGACGATCATTGCCAGGAATATTGTGTCATCGGCCGCCTTGTCGGCCTTGCTTCTGCTGGCCGGCACGGGCGTTGCCGCAGCGGCCGATTACGACATCGTCATCTCGGGCGGTCGGGTCATGGATCCCGAATCCGGCTTCGACAAGGTCGCCAATGTGGGCGTGAAAGACGGCAGGGTCGTCACCATCTCCGATACGAAATTGTCGGGCAAGGTCGAGCTCGATGCTGCCGGCAAGGTAGTCGCGCCAGGTTTCATCGATCTCCATGCGCATGGCCAGCACGATGTCGGCCAGCAATATCAGGTGCGCGACGGTGTCACGACGGCGATCGACGCCGAAGGCGGCGCGATGCCTATGGCGCCTTATTTCAAGGCGCTGGAAGGCAAGTCTCTGATCAATTTCGGGGCCAGCGCTTCCCAGCGCTGCGCCCGCGTGCAGGTTTTTACCGGGCGCCCCTGCGGCGGCAATCCCGCCTCCAACCCGGAAGCGTCGGCGACCTGGAAATTCGTGCTCTCGGAGCGACGCGATGCGATGACCTCGCCGGCGACGGAGGCGCAGACGCAGGCGGAGATTGGATTGATGCGCCAGGCGGTGCGGGACGGCGCGGTCGGCTTCGCACTCGGCATCGAATATACGCCGGGTGCCGGGCGCGCCGAAATCTACGACATGTTCAAGGCGGCGGCGGCAATAAAGGCGCCGGTCTTTGTCCATGTCCGCCAGCGTCAGCCGGACGCCGCGCCCGGCGTTCCGATTGCGGTGGCCCAGGAAGTGATCGCCGACGCCGCCGTGACCGGTGCCAGGCTGCATATCGCCCATATTCACAGCACCGGGCTCGGCGACACGCCCACCCTGATCGACATGGTGACGAAGGCCCAGGCCAGGGGGCTCGACATCGATACGGAGGCCTATCCCTATACAGCCGGAAGCACGATGCTCGGTTCCGAATTTTTCGGCGAAGGTTGGCAGAAACGGTCCAACATCAGCTACAAGGACGTGCAGTGGCCGGAAACGGGCGAGCGTCTGACCGAGGAAAGTTTCAACGCCTATCGTAAGCAATATCCCAATCGAACGGTGATCGTTCATATGATCCCGGAAGCATCGGTGGATGCCGCGATCGCCAACCCGAATGTGCTGATCGCCTCGGATGGGCAGGCTTGGGTAACCTCGGGCGAGCATCCGCGCGGGGCAGGCACTTTCTCGCGCGTGCTCGGTCACTATGTCCGGGAACGCAAGGCGCTGGATCTGATGGCGGCGCTTCGTAAGATGACCATCCTTCCCGCCAGGAGGCTGGAGGAGATCGCGCCGGTCATGAAGAATAAGGGAAGGCTCCGCGAAGGGTCGGATGCCGACATCACCATCTTCGATCCGGCCAGGATCATCGATCGCGCTACCTACGAAAAACCGATGCAGCCTTCGGACGGCATTTCCTACGTGCTGGTGGGTGGACAGCTGGTCGTGCGCGACGGCAAGATCGTCCAGGGACTTTTCCCGGGCAAGCCCATCCGGTCCCAGACTCTTCCGGATTAGGAACGGGTGCTCCCTGCGCATGCGTTTCGGGCCCGGGGCCGCTATTCCGACGCGGTCCATTTCTAAAAATGACAAGGAGGATGATCAGATGAGCGCAGGCCTCGAATTTGAAAGACATGCCGCTCGACCGGCGTTCCTGAAGGTTCTGCTCCTTTCCCTCGGCCTTGCCGCCTCGACGCTGGCGCTCGGAGCTTGCAAGGCGCCGGAGCGGGAGGCCTCCTCCTCCGAGGCGCCCGCAGCCGCGCTCGGACTTGTCGGCATGTATGGGGAAGGCGATTCCCTGATCGACATCAGCGAGCGCGACGGTCGGCTTTATGCCGACGGGCGCGGCTTCAAGGACAGCGCGCTTGCGCCGAAGGGCAATGCTTATGAGCTTGCCGACCCGGAAGGCGGTGCGTCGGTGACGGTGACGGTGGAGGGCGATGCTGGTGCGCCATCGGCGATCGTGCTGGCCGGTCAACGTCTCCCGCGACGCGACCCGGGCAAGAAGGTCGAGGACCGAATTCGCGTCGGCATCAACGGCGACGTAAGCGCCTTGCGCGCGGCGGCGTTGAAGGCAAGCCCGCCCGCCGAGCCGCGGCCGGAGCGAGATGAGGAACTGGTTGATCTCAGCACGCTGGTGCCGAACATCAAGGTCGAGACCCGCTATGCGAGCACCAATAATTTCCTGGGTCTTCCCGTCTATGAAGTTCCGGGCGCCTTTCTGCAAAAGCCCGCGGCGGAAGCTCTGGTTGAGGTGGCCAGGGCGCTCGAGCCCCTTGGTTACGGCATCAAGGTGCTAGATGGTTACCGGCCATGGCACGTCACCAAGATGTTCTGGGACGCGACGCCGGAGACGAGTCACATGTTCGTCGCCGATCCGTCGCAGGGCTCTCGCCACAATCGCGGCAGCGCGATCGATATGACCATGTATCGGCTGGATACGGGCGAAGAGGTCGAGATGCCTGGGCGTTATGACGAAATGAGCCTGCGTTCCTATGCAGATTACAAGGGTGGCACGACCCGTCAGCGCAAGGAACGCGACATATTGCGGCGGGAGATGGAGAAGCAGGGTTTCAAGGTCTATCCCGAGGAATGGTGGCATTTCGACCATCAGGATTGGCAGAAATACGGGATCCTCAACCTGACGCTGACGGAGTTGAAGGCGCGCAATCGCTAACCATGATTGCTTCAGATCGAATCGATCTGAAGCGGGAATCCCGGGCCCAGCATTTGAATGGAGCCTTTCATCCTGAACCATGGAACGTTGCGCTGAACTTGTTTCAGGGTTCAGGTGGGAGACCGGCCCCACCTTGGCCGACCAGACTCGGCACCCGCCACTCCCTGGATGCTGAACCAGGTCAGCATGACGAAGGGAGGGTTATCGCGCCGGTGCTGGCGCCGCGGCCGGCTGCGCCTTCGCGCTCACCCGCCAGATCGTGTTGCCGACATCGTCCGCGACCAGCAGCGCGCCGTTGCGGTCGGTGATGACGCCGACCGGGCGGCCTTGCGCCTTTTCCTCGTCTGAAAGGAAACCCGTCAGCACGTCGACCATCTTCGCGCCCGCCGCCGGCCGGCCGTCGGCGCCGAACGGGACGTAGACGACCTTGTAGCCGGACAAGGGTTTGCGGTTCCAGGAACCGTGGAGGCCGATGAAGGCGCCATTGGCAAAAGCGGGCCCGAGCTTGGTATCGGCGGCGAAGCTGAGGCCGAGCGGGGCGGTGTGCGGCCCAAGCGAATAATCGGGCGTGCGGACCCGGCTCTTCAGGGCTGGGTTGGCGGGCTTGACGCGGGTGTCTTCATGCTGCCCCCAATAATACCAGGGCCAGCCGAAATGGTCGCCCGCGGAGACGGAGGTGAGGTAATCGAAGCTGAGGTCCGATCCGAGCTGATCGCGCTCGTTGACGACGGTCCAGAGCTTGCCGGACCGTGGCTCGAACGCCATGCCGTTGGGATTGCGCAGGCCCGCGCCGAAGACACGCGACGTCTTGGTCGCAGGATCGACTTCCAGGATCAGGGCGCGGCCCTTTTCGCTTTCGATCCCGCCTTCGGCGATGTTGGAGGCTGAGCCGACCGACACGTAAAGTTTCTTGCCGTCGGGCGAGGCGATGACGTTGCGCGCCCAATGGCCCGGGCTCGGATAGGTGATGATCGTCTCTGGCTTGGCATCGATCCTGGTCTGTCCGTGCTCATAGGGGTAGCGGACAAGGGCATCGCTGTTCGCGATATAAAGATCCTTGCCGACCAAGGTCATGCCGAACGGCGAATTGATGCCGCTGAGGAAGGTCGAACGCGATTCCGCTTTGCCGTCGCCATCCGCATCGCGGAGCAGAGTGATCCGGTTGGGGGAGGGGACCAGGGCGCCCGCCTTGCCGAGCACCTTTTGCGCCACCCATTCGCCGAAGCCGCCGCCGCCCCGTGCGGGAGAATTCGACTCCGCCACCAATATGTCCCCGTTGGGAAGCCGGTAGAGCCAGCGCGGATGTTCCAGCCCTGCGGCGAAGGTCATGACCTGCAGCCCGTCGGCCGGCTGCGGCATCGCGCCATCTTGCCAGCCGATCGCCTCAGCCACGTTGATCGTCGGAATCGCCTGTTCGCGCGGGGCCGTGATACGCGGGTTTTGCCCGGTCGCATCATTGAAGGCGATCTGCGCTTTGTCGGGCCAGCCCAGGTAGAGGAGGGCGGCGATGATAAAAGCGATGAGCGCGGCGAGAATGATGAGGATGCCGATGAGGATGCGTTTGATCATGATCGATGAATAGCCACAGCCGGTCCATTGAGGAAGCCTGCCATTCGCCTCCGATCCCGGGCTTGCGCTTTTGTGCGAAAGCGGCAGTGAGGAAGCGATGCGGATGGGGAGCTTCATGAGGATTCCAGGCCTTGAGGATGTGATCGCGGCGCGGGGCCATCTCGCGGATTTGGCGGTGCGGACACCGCTCCTGCCCTTCGCTCTGGATGATGGGCGCGAAGTCGTTCTGAAGCCCGAAATTCTCCAGCCGGTCGGTTCTTTCAAAATCCGCTGTGCGGGCAGCGCGGTGATGAGCCGGATCGCACGCGGCAATTGTTCGGCCACTTTCAGCACGGCGAGCGCGGGCAATTTCGCGCAGGGCCTCGCCTGGGCATGTCGGCAGAGCGGCCGCGGCGTCACAGCCTACGTCCCGGACACGGCGGCGACGAGCAAGCGCGAAGCCTTGATCCGCTTCGGCGCGACCCTCGTCGATCTTCCGTTTGCGGATTGGTGGAAGATGCTGGTCGAGGATAATGACGATCCCGCCTTCATCCATCCTGTCTCGGATCCCGACGGCCTTGCCGGCAATGCGACGATCGGACTGGAGATTGCCGAAGACCTTCCCGATGCCGGGACCGTTCTGGTGCCGCTGGGCGGCGGCGGCTTGGCCGTCGGCGTCGCCGCAGGCCTCCGCGCGGCCGGCAGCAAGGCGCGCGTCATCATCTGCGAGACGGGGGCGGGCGCTCCGCTCACCGCCTCGCTCCAGGCCGGGCACCCGGTCGACGTTCCCTTCGATTCCGGTACCTTCATCACCGGCATGGGTGGTCCGTCGCTGCTGCCGTCGATGTGGCCGGCTTTGAAGGAGATGATCTCCGGCACCGAGGTCGTGCCGGTAGCCAAGGTCGCGGAGGCCGTTCGCCTGCTCGCCGAGCGCGGCCATATGATCGCTGAAGGCGCAGGGGCAGCCTCGCTCGCCGCGGCGATCCAGGGCAGTTTCGACGGTCCGGTCGTGTGCGTCCTGTCAGGCGGTCACCTCGATACGAACCATCTGATCGAAATTCTGCAAGGTGGTGTGCCGCGGACCAAGCCGCCCGTTTGAGGGGCGAAGCGAAGGAGAAAGCGATGGACCAGGACAAGCCGGCCATGTTCGCCGAGGATGAACAGGCTGCGATGCGCCGGGTCGAGGAGCGGCTCGAAGATCTGAGCGGCTCCTCCGGTCTCGGTCTTGTCCAGCGTATCGCCCTCGGCTGCCGTTTTCTCGCCAGGCAGGGTCATGGTGGCAACCTAGCCGGGCAGATTACGGCCCGCGCGGAGGAGGCCGGAACCTATTGGACGACCGATTGGGGCAGGGGCTTCGCCGATGCTTGCGTTTCCGGCGTCGTCCGGATCGACCGGGAGATGAATGTTGTCGAAGGGGAAGGCAAGCCAAACCCGGCGATCCGCTTCCATCTGTGGATCTATGAGACGCGGCCGCAGACGGCGGCGATCGTCCACACCCATCCGCCCTTTGCCTCCGCGCTCGGCATGACGAGCGAGCCTTTCGTCGTCGCCCACATGGACAGCGCGATGTTCTGGGACGATTGCGCAAGGCTCGATCATTGGCCGGGTCTTCCGCTCGCCAATGAGGAGGGCAGGATCATCTCGGAGGCGCTTGGCGACAAACGCTCCATCCTGCTCGCGCATCATGGCCTCCTAACCGCGGGATCGACCTTCGACGAAGCCCTCTATCTCGCTTGCCTGCTGGAGCGCGCCTGCCAGATGCAGATACGAGCCCGGACGCTGGGTGCGATCCGCCCGATCGACCCAGCTCTGGCCGCTGAAGCCCGGGACTTCCTGCTTAAGCCGAAGCTCGTGTCCGGGACGGTCGATTATTGGTTGCGGCAGATCGTGCGGACGGACGGGGACGCGCTGCAATGAACAGGCGGACCGCCTTTCCCGTACAAGTGATCGCCCGGCCTGGCCCCAACAGCGGCCGGGCTTGGCCTATTTCATGCTCGCGACCTGATAGAGGAAGTCGGCGAAAAACACGCTGGCCTCGTCGATTCCGGCGACCTTGGGATTGCTGCTCTCGATGACGAAGAATTCGTTGGGGGCGTGGGCGCCTTCGCCGCGGCCGATGCCGAACTGGGCGGCAGGTAGCTTCAGCGGCGGGCCGGTGAATACCACGCCCGGCCAGGAACCGGCCATGCGCGGCACCATCGAATAGGTGATACCGGCGCGGGTCAACACCGCCTGCTCGGCGCGGACGAGGGCGCTGTCCTCCGGCGTCTCGGTCGGGCCATAGCCGCCGGAGACATTCACCTCGATATCGCCGAAGCCATGTTTCTCGAGATGCGTCTTCAGCTTGGCGACGGCTTCTTCCTTCGTCATGTCGGGGACCAGGCGGAGGTCGATCTTCGCTTCCGCGCGGCCTGGAAGCACGGTCTTGCCGCCGGGGCCGGTATAGCCGCTCACCAGGCCCTGGATGTTGATGGTCGGCTGCGAGGCCAGCCGTTCCAGGCTTGTCTGGTAATCCTCGTCCTCGATCCAGCGCTGGACCCCCATCGTCTTCTTGACAGCCTCTTCGCTCGACTGGCGCGCGCCTTCGGCGATAAGTGCCTTCTGGCGTGCCGTCAGCGGCTTCACATTTTCGAACCAGCCTTCGACCGCCGGCGTATGGCCATCTTCCTTGACCAAGGTCGACAGCGCCTGGACCAGATGCCAGGCAGGACTGTCGACCCGCGCCATGTTGCTGGAGTGGATGTCCAGCTTCGGCCCGCGGCCCCAGCGCTCTCCGCTCGCGATCAGCTGCAGCTCGACCGCGCCCTTGGCGCCGAGCGCCAGCGACACCGCGCCGTTCGAACCCTGGCTTGCACTCGGGATCAGCACGCCGACACATTTGCTCATCGCCGCCTGCACTTCGGGGTCGGCAATGACCTGGTGGAAATGGGGCGATGCGATTTCCTCTTCGCCCTCCGCCACCAACGCGATGTTGACCGGCAGCTTCCGCCCCGAAGCGCGGAATGCGTGCAGGGCCGCAAGGAAAGCCGTCTCCGGACCCTTCTGGTTGACCGCGCCGCGGCCCATAATGACTTTGCCTACCCCCGGCTTATCGATCAGCCTGCCTTCCAGCGGCGGCGATTCCCACTCCGCGGGATCGAACTGCTTCACGTCGTACATGAAATAGATGCCCATCCAGCTTTTCGCGCCGGCGTCGAGCGTGCCGAACACGCCGGGAATGCCGTCGGTGGGGACCTTGCGCACCTTCTGAAAGCCGGCCTCCTTGAGCAGCATCGCCATATGTTCGGCACCGCCCTCGACATTGCGCTTCTCGGCAGCAATGGTTGGGTTGGCGATCCAATCCTGCAGGCGCTTTACCGTCGCATCGTGGCCGGCCACGACCGCTTTGCGGATCGCTGCCAGATCGCTTGATTCGGCGAAAGCCGCGGCCGGCATTGCCATCATCGCGCCGGCCGCCGCGCCCTTCATCAAGCTGCGCCGGTTGGTTTCGAAACTCTTTTTGTCGTTCACGTGACTCTCCTTGTGCGGGAAAGCTATCGGACCCGCGCCGCCGAGAGAAGCGGGAAAATTGAGAAACGCTATCGACGAGTTTCGATATTGGAAACTATTTCTGAATTGCGAATTCGATTGGAGGGTGGCAAGGAACAGGCCTGTCGAATGTCCAACCCGCGACAGTCTTCCGATTTGCCCGGTGGCAAGTCGCGCACCGGAGCAAGGAAACATGGCCGTCTGGGGATCACGAGAATTCGACAATCACGAGCAGGTTTGCTTCTTCTCGGATGAAGCGACGGGGCTCCGTGCCATCGTCGCCATCCATTCCACCGCATTGGGCCCGGCCGCCGGCGGCACGCGCTTCAAGCTTTATGCGAACGATTCGGAGGCTGTGGACGACGCCCTCCGATTGTCCCGGGCCATGTCCTACAAATCGGCTTTGGCCGGTTTGCCCGTGGGTGGCGGTAAGGCGGTCATCATCGGTGATCCGGCCCGGCTCAAGACCAGGGCGCTCCTTCACGCATTCGGCCGTTATGTCGATCGCATCGGCCGACATTTCGCCACTGGCGAGGATGTCGGCATCTCCGTCGCCGATATCGAGACAATGAACGAAGTGACGCCTTTCGTCGCCGGCACCTCGGCCGGGGCGGGCGATCCGTCGGTCCATACCGCCACTGGCGTGATGCATGGCCTGCGTGCCGTTCTCGAGCGTCGGTTCGGGAAGTCGGATTTTACGGGGATGAAAATCGCCGTCCAGGGCCTGGGCGCAGTGGGCTGGGGCGTCGCCCAGCGAGTGCACGATGCGGGCGCCCAGCTAGTGGTCGCCGATGTCCGCGAGGAAGTGGTTGCCCGCGCCGTCGATCGCCTTGGCGCCATTTCGGTTCCGACAGCACGCATCCATGCATCCGATGTCGACATCTATGTGCCCTGCGCTCTGGGCGGCGTGGTGACCGAGCGAACCGCCGGTGAGATACGGGCAGGTGCGGTGGCCGGCGCCGCCAACAACCAGCTTGCGACCGCCGCTGCGGGCTTGGCTCTGGCCGAGCGCGGAATCCTGTTCGCACCCGATTATGTGATCAACGCCGGCGGCGTGATCAGCGGCCTGGAAGCGTGCAGCGCGATGCCTGGCCGGTCTCTGGCGCAGTTCGCGCCGCTGGACGAAAGCCTCGCGGCGATCCATGATCGGCTGATAGAGATTTTCGATCGCGCGGATCGTGAGAAAAGGACGCCCGAAGCCACAGCCGAGCAAATGGCTCGCGAACTGATCGGCCGATAGCGGGAAGCTGTATGTCGGATACGAAGACGATCTCGCTGGACGATAAATATCGGCTGCAGGCCGGCACCGCCCTCGTGGCCGGGCGGCAGGCGCTGGTGCGCATCCCGCTTGCCCAGCGCGCGCTGGATCGGCGTGCCGGCCTCGACACGGCCGGCTATATCAGCGGCTATCGCGGCTCGCCCTTGGGCGGGTTCGACGCCGAATTGTGGAAGGTCAAGGATCTCCTCGAAGCGAATGATATCCTCTTTCAGCCGGGGCTGAACGAGGATCTTGCATTGACGGCGGTCGCCGGCACCCAGCAGGTGGGGCTCATTCCCGGCGGCAAGGTCGATGGCGTGTTCGGCATCTGGTACGCCAAGGGCCCCGGTGTCGATCGCTCCGGCGACAGCATCAAACATGCCAACCTCACAGGCACCTCGTCGACGGGTGGAGTCCTGCTCGCCTTCGGAGACGATCAGGCCGGCAAATCGTCGACCACCGCGCATCAGAGCGACCTGACGCTGGCGAGCTGGGAAGTGCCGATCCTCTATCCCAGCAACGTGGCCGAGATTTTCGAATATGGCTTGGCAGGCATTGCAATGTCGCGCTTTTCGGGGGCGCTCGTCGGCTTGAAGCTCGTGAACGAAACGGCCGAGGGAACAGGCATTCTTCATTTCGAGGATCTGCCGTCCTTCGTCTTGCCTTCGCTTCCCGATCTGGCCGGTGACGTCCATATCCGTTCGGAACGGCTGTCGATGCTGGCGCAGGATGCGCGTGTGCTTCGCAAGCTTCCCAGGGCTCAGGCCTTTGCACGCGCCAACCGGATCGATCGAATCGCTTACGGGTCGGACAGGCCGCGCTTCGTGGTGGCCGCCGCCGGCAAGACCTATCCCGATAGTGTCGCCGCGCTCGCCATGCTCGGTCTCGGCGAAGAGGCTGCCCGCCGGGTCGGGATCGGCATCTACAAGATAGGCTTGCTGTTCCCGCTGGATCCGGTCGCATTGTCGGACGCGGTCGCCGCCGCCGAGGAGGTGTTCTTCGTCGAGGAGAAGCGCGCCCATGCGGAAACGCAGGCCAAGGCGTTGCTCTATCATCATCCGGGCAGGCCGCGCGTGACAGGCAAGGCCGACATGGACGGGGTTCCCCTGTTGCCGAGCGATATCCCGTTCGACGTCACCCTCGTCGCCGCGCATCTGGCCGCCCGCCTCGAAGCGATCATACCCGATATTGCGGCGCGCGTGCCGGGTTTCGGCGAGGCGGCGTCGCGTCTTCGCGCCGCGCTCGCGGGCCGGATGCCGCAGGCGCCGATTGCCGCGCGCCGCCCCGCATTCTGCCCCGGTTGTCCGCACAACAGCTCGACCAGGCTTCCCGATGGCGCGCTCGGCGGGTCCGGCATTGGCTGCCATTCCATGGTGGTCCTGCAATCGGATCACTATCCGCTGCCGATGAGCCATATGGGCGGGGAAGGGGCCAGTTGGATCGGCCTGTCCAATTTCACCGAGCGGCCGCATATCTTCCAGAATCTGGGGGATGGGACCTACAGTCACTCCGGCTCGCTCGCGATTCGGGCCGCCGTCGCTGCCGGCACCAAGATCACCTACAAGATCCTCTACAATGATGCCGTAGCCATGACCGGCGGCCAGCCTGTCGAAGGGTCGCTGACCGTCGGCCGCATCGTGCGGCAGATGCAGGCGGAGGGCGTGTCGCGGCTGGTGGTCCTGTCGGACGATCCTGGCCGTTTCGCCGAAGGCGATCCGCTGCCGCCCGGAACCGAATTACGCAGCCGCGACGACCTCGCCCAGGTCCAGGAAGAATTGAGCCGCCAGCCGGGAGTCAGCATCCTGCTTTTCGACCAGGTCTGCGCAGCGGAGAAACGCCGCCGCCGCAAGGTCGGCGCCTTTCCGGATCCCGACCGGCGCATCTTCATAAACGCGGCCGTCTGCGAGGGATGCGGAGATTGTTCGGTCCAGTCCAACTGCCTCGCCATCCAGCCGCTGGAGACCGAACTCGGCCGCAAGCGCCGGATCGACCAATCGGCCTGCAACAAGGATTTTTCCTGCCTGAAGGGCTTTTGCCCATCGTTCACGATCGTCGAGGGCGCGCAGCCGCGCCGGAGCCGCGGTATCGCCGATATCGGCGCGGCGCTGCCCGAGCCCGATCTTCCCACCATCGGCGACGGCTTCGACATGATCGTCACCGGCGTCGGCGGCACGGGCATCATCACTGTCAGCGCGATCCTGGGCATGGCCGCCAGGATCGAGAATCTCGGTGCCAGCCTCTATGACATGACCGGCCTCAGCCAGAAGGGCGGGGCGGTGTTCAGCCATGTCCGCCTGCGTCCCGATCGCAATGCCGTCGTGCCGCCGCGGATCGGCCCCGCCGAGGCCGACCTGATCCTTGCGTGCGATCTCATCGCGGCGGTCCATCCGGAAATTGCGGAGACCGCCGCCGCTGGAAAGACCTTGGTCGTCGGCAATAGCGACACGATGGCAACCGCTGATTTCCAGTTTCAACGCGATCTGCAGGTGCCGCAAGCGGACCTGATCGCAAAGCTGGCGACGATGGCCGGGCGCCCGCCCGCCTTGCTGCCTGCCGCGAGCCTTTCCCAGGAATTGCTCGGGGACTCGATCGCCGCCAATGTGCTGATGCTCGGCTTCGCCTGGCAGCGGGGCGCCGTTCCTCTGACGCGGGCATCGATCGAGCGGGCGATCGAACTCAACGGCCGCAACGCCAAGGCCAACCTTCGGGCATTTGCAGCCGGACGGCAGGCCGCGATCGAAGACCGGGAGGTGGTCCCCAAGGCGGATACGCTGGACGCATTCATCGCGCGCAGGACTGCCGACCTCGCAGCCTATTGGAACCGGGCTTATGCGGATCGATACGTGCGGCTGATGGCGGACATCCGCGCGGCCGCGGCCAGGGTAGAGGGTGGCGATGCCTTTGCCGAGGCGGTCGCGCGATCGGCCTACAAGCTGATGGCCTATAAGGACGAATATGAGGTGGCCCGCCTTTATTCCGACGGGCGCTTCCGCGCCGCGCTGGACGCTCAGTTCGAGAATACGGGCAAGCTGAAGGTGCAGCTTTCGCCACCTATTTTCGCGAAGGTCGATCCGGTCACCGGCCGGCCGCGCAAGATGAGCTTCGGCGGCTGGATCTTCCTGGCCTTTCGCGTTCTTGCCGCCGCTAGGGCCCTCCGCGAAGGACCGTTCGATCTGTTCGGGCGCGCCGAGGAACGCCGCCTGGAACGCAGGCTCCGCGATCTCTTTCTGGAACGGATAGCGGATGCAGCGTCCCGCCTCGACGCGGAAACGCTGCCGCAGGCTATCGCGCTTGCGCAGGAGCCGCTTCAGGTGCGGGGCTTCGGCTTCGTAAAGCGGCCGTCCATGGAAGCATTGATCGCCAAGCTCGAAGCGCTGGACGCGCCCGCGTGAGAATTAGGAAAGGCTCGAAGGACGTCGCTGCCTATCTTCCACACAGGGCGCTGTTTGCGACCTTCGCCGCTTTGTACCTCGCTCCGCTGCCCGGTTGCGTGGCGCATTTTCCCGCGTCCAACGAAGCCGAGGATGCGACAGCACCGCTGGTCGATCACCATGTCCATATCGGCAGCGTGCTGATCCAGGACCATATCGAGCGTGTCCGGGAGAAGGCGCCGAACGCGTTCGAACATTTGTCCGAAGATATTTTCAGTCGCCCGAGCGTCGCCGATGCGCTTCGGCTTCTCGACGAGGCAGGGGTCGAGCAGATCGTCTTGCTGTCGACCGCCTATATGTTCGTGCAATCGGGATCCGAGCACGATCCCGAAGCCGAGAAACTGATGCGGGCGGAAAACAAATTTTCGGTCGATACCGCCTTGGCATCGAACGGCCGCATCAAGACGTTCGTCGGCATCAATCCGCTGGCCGCGAACGCGGATGACGAATTCGCCTACTGGCAAGGAAGGCCGGGCGTTTCCGGTATCAAGCTGCATTTGGGCGGCGCAGGCTTTGAGGCCAACCAACCCGAGCAGGTCGGAACCCTCGCTGTCTTCTTCGCCAGGGCGAGAAAGGCGAACATGCCGTTGATCGTACATCTGCGTGGCGGTGGGGAATATGGCGGGGCAGAAGCGAAGATCTTCATCGACCAGGTGCTGTCGCAGGTGGGCGATCTGCCGGTGCAGATCGCCCACGGTGCGGGCTATGCCGGCGCCGATCCCGGTACGATCGCCGCGCTGACCGCCTTCGGCGACGCCATTGCGCGCCGGGCGCCCGGCACGAAGAACCTGGTGGTCGACATTTCGGGGGTCGTCCTGCCGGACGCGACGGCTGCCGCGCTCGGCTCCAATGATGCCCAACTCGCGGAGTTCGTCGCGCTGATGCGCAGGATCGGCCTCGATCGTTTCGTCATCGGCAGCGATTGGCCGGCGATCGGCAATCCTTCGGCATATTTCACGCTGATGCGCGCGAAGCTTCCGGTGACCGACGCCGAATGGGCGCAGCTTTGCCGGAATCGCGCGCCCTATCTGCGCTGACGGAGCAGGCGGCTCACGGCTGATTTTCCTTCAGGCAGGAGCCCGGCCCGCGGGCTTGTCAGCCCTTTGCCAAACTGCCCTCGGCGGACTGTCTCTTCGTCAGTAATTCGTGCCGAAGCTGATGAGGTGGAATGCCAGTGCCACCCACAATATCAGGATGGAAGCCAGCGCCAGCAGGACGCTCCAAAGCTTGGCTGGCCGGCCGCGATTCCCCGTCCAGACCAGTTGGAGATTCCACAAGGCGAACCCGAACAGGCCGAAAAAGGCGACCGTCCCTCCGATCTGCAGCAGCCAGATCAGCGCGTCCGGCATTGCATTGGGTCCGCCCAGGGCCCCCAGCAACAGCATCCAGCCGCCAAGGACGGCAATCGCGAGCCAAGAAAAAGCGCGGACCAGCCGATAGGCTTTGAGTTCGCGTCCGGCCAAGGACAGCGACGCTCCATAACGGCGGCGATTGATTGCAGCGATCGGCCAGGACAAGGCAGTGATGGCGGCAATGCCCAAAGCAACCCAGAACAAGGGCATCATCCAGGCGGCATCGCGATACCAGGGTACTCGATTCCAGACCATGAACGGCGACACGGCATCGATGCTCCATCGCGTGACTTTGCCATTCTCGACCTGGGCTGCCAGCCGTTGGTGTCCGAAAGCATCCCGCCATACGAAAGGCGCAACCTCGATCCATTTTCGCGGCTCGCGCCGCAGCAGGTCCGGCACGAGCGGGCGGCCATCCTTGTCGAGGCCGATGCGGGTCTGGCCGAGGAAGTTGGAGATATCGAGGAAATTGGTGAAGAAGCCGCGGCTGGAGACATAGGAGCCGGCCAGCATCTTCGCATGCGCCTTCGCGGTCGGCAGCTCCGCCGGGAGCTTGCCGTTGGCCGACGGAAAATAGCGGTCTGCGAATTGCTCGAGCAAAGCCATGCGAATGGTGAAGTTGGCGCTGCCGGAGCCGCCGCTGTTCACGGACATGTACAGGCCGACATTCTCGCTGGGTATGATCCACATATAGGAGTGGAACAGACGCAGGTCGCCGCCATGAGCGATTGCGGTCAGGCCGTTGACCTGCTGTTCATAGAAGCCCAGCCCCATCCGGTTGAGGGCAGGTATCAAGTCGTTGGCGGGCGCATGCATCGATCGCACCGTTTCCGGTTTCAACAGCGGGCCACCCTCGTTCAGAAACGCGATCATGAACTTGGCCATGTCCCCCGCAGAAATCGAGATCGAACCCGCCGGCGGAATCGAGACGACCTCGAACGGCTTTGGATCGCCCGATGCGCGCGGATATCCGGTGGCCATATACGGTGCCAGTTTGGCGGGCAGTGGCTGCCGGAATGTTGAATGGGCCATGCCGAGACGCTCAAAGATATTGCGCTCGATATAGTCGTCATATGAGAGGCCGGAGACGCGCTCGATGATGTAGCCGGCAAGGCCCGTCGCATAATTGGAATAAGCGGGCGTGCTGCCGGGTGCGTAAAGGCGTTCGGGCAACATGCGCTTTAAGACGTCGCCCAGCGGGGGAACCTTGGTGCCATAGGTTATCCCGCCCTTCATCGCCTCTTCGAAGCCGGCCGTGTGCGTCATGATATGGCGCATCGTGATCGGCTTGCCGTCGCGCGGCGGGATCTTGAAATCGAGGTAACGGTTCACGTCCGCATCCAGGTCGATCTTGCCCTGCTCGACCAGCTGCATGACCGCGGTCCAGGTGAAGAGCTTGGAAATCGATCNGTAACGGTTCACGTCCGCATCCAGGTCGATCTTGCCCTGCTCGACCAGCTGCATGACCGCGGTCCAGGTGAAGAGCTTGGAAATCGATCCGGCCCGAAACAGGGTGGTGGCGGGATCGACGGGCTTACGCTTCGCCATGTCGGCATAGCCGTAGCCGCGCTGGGTAAGTATCTGGCCGTCCTTGACGATCACGACTGTGGCCCCGGCCAGATCGCCTTGCGCCAGAGCATAAGGGAAATAGCCGTCCAGCCAGGCGTCGGCATCCGCCTTGGTCAAGGCGCGACCGGAGCCAGGCTGTGATAGAGGAAGGTCCTGGTCCGCCGCCTCCATTGCCGGTGCCGGAGCTTTTGGCGGCGGGGCCTGGGATTGGGTCGGCGCGGGGGCAAAGGCGATTCCCATTGCCGTCAAAAATCCGATCATGGCCACCGACATCGATCGTCGCATATTCGCCCGCATAGCAACTCCCCCCAAGGCGTGGGCGGAACAGGAGTTGGAAACCTTCCCGTTCCTGCCTGTTTCAGCGCAACATCAGCAATCTCTGGCCTGACAAACCGGACAGGTGGCAGGCACGCTGGATCTTATGGGGGTCCTTGTCCGATGGGGCAACAAAAATTCAAATGAAGAAAAACTTGTCTCCTTGGAACTGTGTGTTGAAGCGGGGGCGATTGCCGTTCGCTCTATAAGGTGAAGGAGTGAGGCCATTTGTCGCTGCTGCATCGCCGGGTTTCTCCACGGGAAATTCTTCTTTCGGTGAGGAGGATTTGCCTTATGACTCGGTCGCTGGAGAGGAGGGCATATGGCCGCTCATGATGTGAAAGCGAGTTCGCTCGTCCGGCCTGGGCCGATGTTGAAGTCATTCCGGACCGAACGCGGGCTGACGCTCGCGGATGTCAGTCAGCGCACGGGGCTTACAGCTTCGACCCTGTCGAAGATCGAGAATGGCAAGATGGAACTGACGATCGACAAGCTCGTCAGGATCAGCCTTGCCCTGGAAATCAATATCGCCGACGTCTTCGGCACGCCGACCAGTCAATATGCATCCGAGGAAAATAGCCGGCGGCGCAGCATCACCCGCGCCGGCGACGGCAAGCAGGTTTCATCGGCAAGCGGCACTTTTCGCTACCAGGCTTATGATCTTCTCAACAAGGGCATTACCCCGATCGTCGCCGATGTGACGGCGAAGAGCCTTGAGGAATTCGGAGAATTCCATCGGCACAATGGCGAGGAATATGTCTATGTGCTGGAGGGCGAGCTCGCCCTCTACACGGATACCTATACGCCAGCTTACCTCAAAGCCGGCGACTCCATCTATTTCGACAGCGACATGGGCCATGCCTATATCGCCGTGGGTGACGTGCCGTGCCGGATCCTCGTCACCTTCTCCAGTTCGGATGCCGAGGTGGTCAACCTGATGGAAGGCCACACGCGTCCGGTACATATGACCGGCCAAGCTCGACGCGTTCCGGCTTGAGGCTGGGCCAGGCCCCACTTCCCCGAGCAGCATTATCGACGGGTGGGGAGGCACCTCCGGCCAGGCTCGCGGCCTCGAAGCGGCGGCAGGATGCAAAAGGATCCGCCCAATCGTCCCCGTTTAGGACGAGGGCGGCTCGCGCCGCTCCGTGGCCATAAATATATGGAATTGCTGCCCCGTTCATCTTCTGTTTAGCTTGATTCCAGCGGCATCGAGTCGATTCCGCACTCTTGACAGGGGAATGCGGGTGTTTGGGACGCGCCGTGACGCCGCTCGGCGGCTCATTCTCCTCTCTCTTGCCGGCGTCTGCGTGCCCACATCTTCCGTGTTCGCACAGGTCGTCCCGCCGCCCGGAAGCGTTCCGCCCACGCGCGGGGAGATCGAGGCGCAGACGGCGCCCGCCAAGGTGCCCCCGGCATCCCAACTGCGTGTCGAAGGTGGCATAGAACGTGCTCCGTGCGCCCTTGCCGGGCCCGAATATGCGGACATCCGCTTCACGCCGACCGAAGTGACATTCGAGGACCTCAAGGGTCTGACGCCTGCCGAGATGCGGGCCGCTTACGCGCCGTTCCTCGGCGCGGAGCAGCCGATCGCATCGGTCTGCGAGATCCGCGACCGCGCCGCCACGATCTTGCGCGACGCCGGCTACATCGCCTCCGTCGAGGTACCGGAGCAGCGAATTGCCGATGGCCGGCTGCGATTCCACGTATTGATGGCGAAATTGGTCGCGTTGCGGGTTCGCGGTGATGCCGGTCGAGCCGAGCGCAAGATTGCCTCCTATCTCGAGCCGCTGACGGGGCAGGAGGTGTTCAACCGCTTCAAGGCCGAAAGGGCGCTGCTGCTGGCGAGCGATCTCCCGGGCTATTCGGTACGGCTGGCGCTCCGGTCGGCCGGCGCTGCGCGCGGCGAAGTGATCGGCGAGGTGACCGTCACGCACATTCCTTTCCTGGCCGATGCCAGCATCCAGAATTTGGGATCGCGCGAACTTGGCCGCTGGGGCGCTGTCGTGCGCGGCCAGCTTTATGGTCTGACCGGAATGGGCGACCGCACCTATCTCTCGCTCTACAGCATGCTGGATACCTCGGAGCAGAAGACGCTGCAGATCGGCCACGACTTCCGGCCCGGCGGCGATGGCCTGACGATCGGCGCCAGTTTCACTTATTCCTGGACGAACCCGGACCTGGACCTTCCCAATGCCGAAGTCGAAGGGCGGACCTTGTTCGCCAATGTCGAGGCCAGCTATCCGCTCCTGCGCAGTCAGGCGACGAATGTGCGGGCAGCGATCGGCTTCGACTTTGCCGACCAGGACGTGGAACTGATCGTTCCCAATGGCGCCTTCGATCTGAGCCGCGACCGGCTGCGCGTCGGCTATCTGCGCCTCACTGCCGACACCGCACAGACCAGGTTCTCCGATCGCCGCTACAATATCTTCGAGCCGCGCTGGCGGATGGGTGGCTTCGCCGAATTGCGCAAGGGCCTCGACATGTTCGGCGCGAGCCCGGATTGCCGCGCCGATCCGCTCAGATGCTCCACCGGCGGACATGTTCCGCCCAGCCGTCTCGGAAATCCCACCGCGACGGTGCTCAGGACCCAGGTTCAAGGCGAATTCCGGCCGGTCCCGCGCGTTACGCTGGCAGGGTCCGCGCGCGGCCAGTACAGTGCCTCGCCGCTGCTGAGTTTCGAGGAGTTTTCGGGTGGCAATTACACGGTCGGGCGCGGCTATGATCCCGGGACCATTACCGGGCACAGCGGCGTCGGCCTGCAGGGCGAGATTCGCTTCGGCAGCCTCTTTCCCTCGAAGCGAGACGGCCTTGCGATCGAGCCGTTCCTGTTCGTCGATCACGCGATCGTGTGGAACGAAGACAGGTTCGGAGCAGCACTGCCCCGCCTCGACTTGACCTCCATGGGCGGTGGGATCCGGGCCGCCTTCGGTGACCGGCTTCGCCTGGACGTCAGTCTCGCGGCGCCGCTCGATCGCATCTTGCCCGGCAACCGGCGGCCAGATCCTCGCCTTCTCGTCTCGCTTTCCACCCGATTGTGGCCATGGAGTTTCAGATGATCAGGCTCGTCATACGGCAGGATCGGCAGACTGCGCTGCGCAACTCGCTCCTTCTTGGTGCGGCATTGGCCGCGCTGCTGACCGTTGCGCCGCGCAAGGCGGCAGCGCAGTTCGCCGGGAGCGGGACGGCGACGGTTGCGGGCGCCGCGAGCAACCTCGGAACCGATACGATAGGCATCCACCAGCCGAACGTGATCATCAACTGGACGGACGGGGGCGCCCCGACAACCTCGGTTGTCGGCAGCACCACCTATTGGAATTTCCTTCCGGTGGGGAATGACGTCACCTTTCAGGGTGACAGCGATGCCGGCGATTTCGTTGTGCTGAATCGCATCCTTCCGACCAATCCCGCTTACGGCGCATCCTTCAGGGGGCAGGTCACCAGCTTGCTCGACACGGGCGACGTGGGTGGTACGCTTTATTTCATCTCCAGCGGCGGCATCCTGATCGACGATGGCGGCGGCTTCGATGTCGGCAGCCTCGTCCTGTCGACGCTCGACATCACCGACGCCGATTTCCTGAATGGAGGATCGGCATCGTTCGCCACCGCCGACGCCGATTCCGCAATCATCATCCAGACATCGAACGGCGGCCCCTTGCCTTTGCTCGACGCGACCGGGCGGGAAGGCTCCTACATCGCCATGCTCGCGCCGCGCATCCAGATGGGGGGCGACGTCTCCGTCAACGGCACTGCCGCCTATATCGCAGCCCAAAGTGCGACGCTGACGGTTAATGACGGGCTTTTCGACATCGTCGTGACGCAGGGCACGGACGACGGCAACGGCATCGTCCACACGGGCCGAACCGGCGGTCCGCTGAGCGTCGATGCCGACGATCCTCATCGCATCTATATGGTCGCCGTCCCGAAGAACCAGGCGCTCACGGCCCTGCTGAGCGGGGAGATCGGCTTCGGCGACGTCAACAGTGCCGAGGTCGACGCCAACGGCGCCATCATCCTGTCTGCCGGTTACGATGTCCGCCGCACTTTCGACGATCCGACGCTTCCCGGTCAGCGCCTTGCGGCGGGAGACCAGCTGTTCGGAACGCCGAACGGCTCGTTCGGGACGCTGGCGCCAGCGCAGGGCGCGAATGCGAGCTTCTCCATCGACGAGGCCATCTTCACCAGCGACGTGATCGCGCGGGCCGCCGCCAATATGGAAGTCCATGCGGATTCCGGCGCGATCGAATTTCAGGAGGATGCGATCCTGATCGGCGTCACCCTTGCCGAGGTCATGGCGATCGACGGCGACATTTTCGTGGGTGGCGAGTTGAACGTGACCAACGGGCTCGGCGCCTATAGCGGGACCCTGGACGATCCCGATCCCAATTACGGGCAACGGGCCTCGACCGGCGGCGTCGCCCGTATCCAGGCGACCAATGGATCCACCATCACGGTGCTTGGGGATGCAGTCGTCGACGCGCGCGTCCGCGCGGATTTGAATCTTGCCGGGGTTGGCGGAACCGCGGAGGTGATCGCCGATGGCGGGGCGATCGACGTCGGGGGCAAACTGGAGCTGGATTCGGGAGGCTTTGCCGGCGCTACCTTCGGAGTCATGACCGGCCAGGACGGAACGGGAGGCGATGCCACAATTCGCGTCCTGTCCGGCGGAACGATCGATGCGCAAAGCCTGAAAATGTCCTCGCCGGGTATCGCAGGTATCAACTTCGCGGGAGGACCGGGTAATGACGCCCTTGGCGGCAATCTCGTCCTGGAAGCGCTTGACGGGACGATCACCATCCTTTCGACGGTGGATCTCGACACGACCAGTTATGGCGGCACCGTCTTCGAAGGCGGCACTGCGGGAACCGGCCAGGGCGGCACGATCTCGGTCCGGGCGAATACGTCCGGGCTGATCGACATTGCGGGTGCGTTCACCGCCAGGTCGGAAGGCAGAGGCGGCGCGCCTGAGCTGCAATTTTCCGACGAGCCGGGCAATGGCGGTGATGGAAGGGGCGGCGAGGTCAGTATCCTGGCTGTGGACGGCGGCGCGATCCAATTCGCGTCCGCCGATCTCAGCGCCGACGCTTATGGTGGCCAGGGCGGCCCGGGCAACGTCAACGATCCGTTCGGCGGCTCCGGCGGCGGCGGCTATGCGGGCTCGGTCGCGGTTGCCGCGGACAATGGGAGCATCACGGCCGATGGCAGGATCGACATGCACGCCGACGGTTTCGGCGGCAATGGCGCGTCCGGCACTTCCGGCGGTGGCAATGGCGGCGACGCATTCGGCGGTTCGGACGGGAGCGGCGATCCGCTGGTCTACATGCATGCCCTTAACGGTGGCGACATATCGTTCCTGGAGGCGGAGCTCAGCGCGGACGGTACCGGGGGTAATGGCGCCAATGGCGATCCGGCCGCGGCTTTCGACGGTGGCTATGGCGGCAGCGGCTATGGCGGCAATATCGGTGTCGAGGCCGAGAGCGGCGGAACGATTTCGACGACCGGCCTGGCCGAAACCTATCTCCACGCCAATGGCACCGGCGGCGACGGCGCAGACGGTGGCGATGGCGGCGACGGGGAGGGCGGCGATGTCGATTTCCGCGTGCTTTTCGATGCCGATGACGGAGCGGGCGGCGACGTGGCGATCGCCGATTTGACCATCGATGCATTGGGCGTCGGCGGAATCGGCGGGGCCGGCGACGATGACGATAATGGCGGCGACGGCGGCGATGGCGGTGACGGCATCGGCGGGACGGTCGATCTGCTCGCGGACAATCGCGGGGTCTCCTTCGCGATCGGCAATCTCCTGGTCGACGTCAGCGGCGCGGCGGGCGACGGCGGCGATGCGGGCGACGCGACGGACCTGACATCGGGCAATCCGGGCCGGGGCGGCGATGGCGGCTTCGGGGAAGGTGGAAGCGCGACCATCGGCGTCAGCGCCGGTCCGGCCTTGCTCGGGCCGGATCCGGGCCCGAGCATCATCGACATGATCTCCATAACAGCTCATGCCGACGGCAGGGGCGGCGAAGGTGGCGAAGGCGGTGCCCGTGTCAGTACCGTCTCGCTTTACGGCGATGGCGGCAGTGGCGGCTCGGGCTTCGGCGGCGTTGCCGAATTCGTGGTTTTCGGCGGCGATGTGGCAGCGGACTTTGTCGACCTCTACGCAACCGGTTTCGGCGGTGGGGTCGGGCGCAATGGCCAGGGCATCGAAGACTTAACGCGTTACGGGTCCGGCCATGGCGGCAGCGCGCGCGCGCGCTTCTCCGCCGCGAACGGGGAGGGGGCCGACGTGACGCTCGCTTCCTTCCATGCGGAGGCGCATGGCGAAGCCGGCGGCGATGTCTTTCCGGACGGCCCCACTTATTATGGCGATGTCTATGTCGAGATGGATGACAGCCAGGCCACCTTCGGCGGCTTGACGCTGGACGCAGAGGGTTTCGACGGTCCGCGCGAATATCCCAATGATCCGGGGCCGTCCGATTTCGCGCTCGGTGCCCATATCCTTGTCACCGGCTCCACCCTGAACGTTACGTCTTTCGCATGGATCGACACGTCCGGCGCCGCGGTGCTGGAAGCCGGTCCCGGGGGCGCGCTCAATATCGGAACCGATCTCGATCCCCTCGATCTGGCGATCGACGCGGCCGCCCTGGGCGGGCGTGGTATCGAATTCGCCGCCACGGATGACGGTATTTTCGATGTCAGCGGCCAGCTTCGCGCATGGTCGGGTGGCGACATCATCGTGTCGCACGCAGCGCCGGATCTTGCCGAAACCATCCTTGCTGGAAGCATATATTTCGAAGGCGTCGACGTGACGACCTCGGGCAGCAGAATCTTCGCCGACGGCGCGATCGATATCGATTATCTGGGCGCGGTCACGCTGGGGGGCGTCGTCTCGCAGACCAGCCTCTCGGTCCTCGTCAACGATGCTTCCGTCCTTCCCGACCATCCAGTTACCATCGAAGGTGAGGTCGCGGCGCCGCAAATCACCATCGAAGCGAGCGATCTCGATATTTCGGTGGCCGGCCTGCTGGGTGATGACGGCACGGACGGCATCGATCTCATCATCTACGCCAACGGCAGACCGGCTCTGATCGGCGGCGGCAACGATCCTTCCTGGAACGGCTATCAGCTCGACCAGGAAGAGGTCGGCCGGATCGAAACCCTCGCCTTGCTGATCGAGATGGCGGGGACCGGCCAGGATATCGATCTCGTCGTGGACGACGTCACCTTTCTTGGCAGCGACGCGTTCAGCGGGGGTCCCCGTTCGGTGACGATCGACGTCGACGGATCGATCCAGATAGTGGGCGATCTATTCTTCGATCTTGCCCTGCCTGATGACGAATTGAACTTGACCGCAACCGACCGCATCGAAGTGGTGACCGACTCCCCCGGCGGCGCCCACGGCAGCATAAGGATGCTCGACTCGGATACGGTGCCGACCGGAAATCTCGTGTTGGCCGCCGACGATATCTGGGTGGCGGACGAATCCATCATGTCCCAGCTGCGATCCGCCAATGCCGTCGACGGAAGCCAGGATTATGCCGGCCGCGACGCTGCGCTCGCCGTTCCGGCCGCCAGTTTCAGTCCCAGGGGATATATTGAAGGCGGCACCGTCGCCCTGACGATCGGTGACAGCTTGCTTGTCCGGAATAGCGGCACCGCCGATGAGCCGGCGGGGATCACTGTCGGCGCCCTGGGCGGTCTTGAGATCATTCCGACCGATGCCTCAGACAAGGACGTGATTGGTTTCGGTCGCCGTTTCGACAGCAGCGGCAATTATTATGTGGGTGAGGCCTATTTCGTCGAGGAGTTCGGCCCGGCAGGCGTAGAACCGGACGCATTCACGCCCGCCAGCGAGTTCAACAATTGCAACCTGAACACCGGTTCCTGTGCGGCAGTGCCGCCTCCGCCGCCGCCGCCACCACCGCCTCCGCCGCCGCCTCCGCCGCCGCCTCCGCCGCCGCCGCCTCCGCCGCCACCACCGCCGCCGCCTCCGCCACCACCGCCGCCGCCGCCGCCTCCACCGCCTCCACCGCCTCCGCCGCCGCCGCCGCCTCCGCCGCCACCACCGCCGCCGCCTCCGCCACCACCGCCGCCGCCGCCGCCTCCACCGCCTCCACCGCCTCCGCCGCCGCCGCCGCCTCCGCCGCCACCACCGCCGCCGCCTCCGCCACCACCGCCGCCGCCGCCGCCTCCACCGCCTCCACCGCCTCCGCCGCCGCCGCCGCCTCCGCCGCCACCACCGCCGCCGCCTCCGCCACCACCGCCGCCGCCGCCGCCTCCACCGCCTCCACCGCCTCCGCCGCCGCCGCCGCCTCCGCCGCCACCACCGCCGCCGCCTCCGCCACCACCGCCGCCGCCGCCGCCTCCACCGCCTCCACCGCCTCCGCCGCCGCCGCCGCCTCCGCCGCCACCACCGCCGCCTCCGCCGCCTCCGCCGCCGCCGCCGCCGCCGTCCAAGGATGTCGTGCAGGTACCCGTCGAGCAGGGACTGGTCGTGCGCAACGATCTCAACCAGGAGCTGATCGAGACCGACCTGCTCGATGAGGATGGTCTGATCGAGGAGCCCGTCACCAGTGGCGGCGATATCGGTCTTTGGAGCGACGCTCCGCCCGGGCAGGGCGAGGGCAGTGAGGACGAGGACGAAGATGAAGAGGAGGGGGAACAGCCTCCTCCGAAAGGAGCATGACGATGCGTCTTTCGCTTGCCTTCGCATTCGGCTTCGCCGCCATAGGCGCCATGCCGATTGGCGCTGCCGAGCCGATCGGCATGACCGATACGTTTCGCATCGGCAGCGAGGGGCGCTCGATCTGCACGGCGCAGGTCACGCCCGCCGATCGGGCGCTGTCCGACATGTTCGACCGGGGTTATGCCATCCTCTGCCGCGACGCCGCCGTCTCGGTCGGTAATCTTTATGCCTTGCGCCTCCGCGGCGGAGATCCGGCGCGCAGGCTGGCGGCGCTCCGTTTGGAACGCATGTCCTGCGAGGCCGGGCGTCCGGTCGATCTTTCGGGCCTTGCCGTGACGCGGAGTGATTGCCGGTTCAAGGATCAGCCTGTCGATTATCGCGTCTATTCCCTGGAACGGGCAGGCAGTCTGTTCGTGTCGGAAGGCTTTGCCGGCTATGATGATGCGTTGAAGCTGGGGCTGAGGACCCTGGTCGCCGGTCGCGTCGTCGAAGGCCCGGTATCGGTCGCGACGACCGGGATCAGCGATCCTGCCGCCTTTGCGCGCGCGCTCGCCGCGAATATCAGCCCGCAACGCGCTCTGGCCGAGGCCTATCGCAGGAATAATAGCGGCAATTATGCCGAGGCCGCCGAATTCTTTGCGACCTTCAGCGGCAATCCCAACGATATGGTGCGCCCGGAAGCCTTGGCCAACGAGGCCCTGCAGAAATCGAATCTCGGGTCTTATGATGAGGCCGAAAAGCTTTTCGTAGCGGCCGAGCGGCTTGTTGCGGGCGATCCGGTCGTCGGTCGGCAATTGCGCAATTATCGCGTCATGCACCTGCTCAACCAGGGCCGGGTCGGCGAGGTCTATGACGAGCTTGCGCGGCCCGTAGGCGAGTCCACCACCGTTGCCAGCCTGCGCCAGCTGGTGATCGACGACATGACGGCACGGCGCCTGAGTTCCGAAACCGCCGATGCGCGGCGACTGGGCGGCGGTGCCTTGTCGTCTCAGGATCGGGCGCGGATCCTCGACGCGCAGGCTTTGCAGCTGCGGGGCTCTGCGCTCCGGCTCGAAGGCAAGCAGGCCGAAGCGATCGCTGCATTCGAACAGGCCTTGGCACGATTATCGGTGGTGCGGGACGGGCGCGTTGCGGCCACCAAATGGATGCAAGCCCAGATTCTGGCCGAGCTTGCCGATATCGCCGAGGCAAACGCGGACGGCGACACCGCCGAACGGCGGCACCAGGAGGCGATCGCCTTGCTCGAGATGAGCTATCCTGGATCGTCCGCTCTGCTTGGCGCCAAGGGGCGCCTCGCCCAATTTCATACGCGCAGCGGTCGTCCCGAGCTGGCGCTGACGACATTCCGGCAGATCGTTCGTGAAAATCCGGAAGGGGGCGTGGCTTCGCCGTCGCTGCGAACCATGCTCGGCTCCTATTTCGCCTTGCTGACCGGTCCCGACGCGCCAGCCGATGCGGCGACCGAATTGTTCCGGGCCAGCCAGATGCTGATCCGGCCAGGTGTCGCCCAGACCCAGGCAATCCTGGCGCGCGAGCTGGGCGGCGGCAGCGACGAGGCGTCGCGTCTTTTCCGTCAATCCGTCAACCTTGCCCGCGAAGTCGAACAGCTTCGGATCGAGCAGGCGCGGCTCCGCGCGGACGGATCGCCGGACCAGCAGCGTCTCGGCAGCGTCCAGGCTGCTCTCAAGCTGGCGGAGGAAGGGCAGGTCGCGACCCAGTCGCAGCTGGCCCAATATCCGCGTTATCGCGCGCTTGCCAACGATGTCATCGCGCTGGAGGAGCTGCAGGCCGCGCTGAAACCCGGCGAAGCTTATTATAAGATGGTCGTGGCGGGAAAGGGCGCCTTCGCCTTGTTCATCACGGCCCAGGACGCGAAAGCCTGGTCGATCGGCGCAGGCGCGGAAGCATTGGAACGACAGGTCGATGCCCTCCGCGCGACCATTTCGGCCGTGGAGGATGGCCGGGTCGTTACCTTCCCCTTCGACGCCGAGCGCGCGCATCGATTGTATCGGGTGCTGCTGGATCCGGTGGCCGGAGAGATGCCCGGCATCACGAACCTTATATTCGAACCGGATGGCGCGTTGCTGCGCCTTCCGCCCAATCTGCTGATCACGAATCAAGCCAGCGTCGATCTCTACAAGGCCCGTGCCGCACGAGCAGATGATGAAGGCTTCGATTTCACCGGCGTGGCGTGGCTGGGCCGCGACCGCGACATCAGCACCGCCGTGTCGCCGCGCGCATTTCGGGATCTCCGTCGAGCGGCGCCGTCCCAGGCGCGCGCCCAATATATCGGCTTCGGCCAGAACAAGCCGGCCGATGCGGCCTTCGTTCCCGCCGCCCATGTCGCAGCCGCCGATACTTGCAGCTGGTCGCTGGGGGCATGGGGCCGGCCGATCCCCGCCACCGAATTGCGGACCGCGAGCCATGTGCTCGGCGTCGGAGCCGATTCTGTGATCACTGGCGACGCCTTCACCGATGATGCGATCAAGCAGCGCGGCGACCTCGATCAATATCGGATCATTCATTTCGCCACCCACGGCATGCTTTCGCCGCCGCGGCCCGGTTGTCCTTCCCGGCCCGCATTGATGACCAGTTTCGGCGGCGCCCAGTCCGACGGCCTGCTGAGTTTCAGCGAGATATTCGATCTCCACCTCGACGCGGACGTCGTCATCCTGTCGGCCTGCGACACGGCCGGCCGGGCGAGCGGCGCCGCGAATGCGGAGGCCGGCATCACCAGTGGGGGCGAATTCGCGCTCGATGGCCTGGTGCGCGCCTTCGTCGGGGCAGGCGGCCGGCTCGTGGTGGCGAGCCACTGGCCGGTTCCGGACGATTTCGACGCTACCCAGCGTCTGATTGGCGGCCTGTTCGAAGCCGCGCCCGGCACGCCCACCGCTACGGCCCTTCGCGCAGCCCAGCGCAAGCTGATGGACGATCCGAGGACTTCCCATCCATTTTATTGGGCGGCGTTCGCGCTCGTCGGTGATGGTTCCGCACCTTTGGTCCGTCCCCTGATCCGGACCGCTGCTCGCGGCAGATGAGAATAAGCCTCTGGCAGGCGGAGGCGGGCTTTGCTAAGCGGCGGCCTCGGAACAAGCACCCGTAGCTCAGCTGGATAGAGCGCTGCCCTCCGAAGGCAGAGGCCAGAGGTTCGAATCCTCTCGGGTGCGCCAGCCTCATGCGGCATTCGAGACTTGTTCGCCGAGAGCGCGTTCAAGCCGGGCCTTGCCCCACCCGCTTCCTATTGCCTACACTTGGCGGGCAGGGATTGATTCAGGATGATGATGGCAGGCCAGACGCAGTCCGCGTCGGATTCGGCGGACGTCTATGATCGCATCATGGACGCGATCGTCACCCAGCGCCTCGCGCCGGGACAGAAAGTGTCGGAAAATATTCTCACCAATATGTTCGGGATCAGCCGGACGGCGGCGCGCAATGCCATGGAGCAGATGACGGCGCAGCAGTTCATGATTTCCAATTCGCCCAGGATCACGCGTATCTCACCGCTGACATTGGTGGATGTGAAAGAGAACTTCACCATCAGGAAGATGATGGAGCCGAGTATCCTTTCGATGATTGCTCCTCAAATGGATGAAGAGGAGTTCGAAAAGCGCCATAATGCGATTTTCGAGGATATGACAATGACCACCGAGAGCGACATCCTCCGCGTCTTGAAGGCGAATAGGGACTTCAATCGATACATCGCCCAGCAGACAAGATATCAGTCTCTCATAAACTGGATCGGCCAACTCGAAGACACGACGATGCGAATCTACTGGATATATGCGAAGCTGACCAAATCCCTTCCTTTCTCCATGGACCAACAGAAAACCCTGGTGGATCTCGTCAGGAACAATCAGACAGAAGACATACGGAGGCATGTGATCATGATGATAACCACATGCGAGGACCGGGTCCTCAATACGATATTCATGCACGGCAGGCTGAACGCACATAACCTCACCGTGTGAAGCAGCTCCTTGTCTCATTTTTGCCGACTGTGGCCCCCGTGCATCTGTTATCCTTCGTCAATGCGGCTTATTGTATGCGATCAGCTTTGGCAGCCTTAGGGGCCGGGGCAGGGCGCGAACGCGAGGGATAAGGGGTCATGATCGGGTAAGGCAGCCAAATCTGAGGAAATACGACATTAAGGCTGCTTTATTTCAGATTTGAAATCGGATATCGGGTTCTCGCTACATCCAATTTCGCTCGCATAAGGGGGAGTTTCGAAATGACATTCAAGTCCAAGTTCCGGGGTCTGGCCGGTGTTGCACTCTGGGCAATGGCGACTCCGCTTGTCGCGCAGGCGACTCAGCCCGACGAAACGGCTGTTCCGGCCGAGACTGCCGAAGCCGCTGCGGAGGCCGCGCAAGAGGGTGAGACGATCACCGTCACCGGAACTCGCATTCGCGGCAATTTCGAGGCTCCGACCCCGGTCCAGGCGATCGGCGAGGCGATGATCGAACAGCGCGGCACCACCAACATCGCCAATGTCATCAACGAACTGCCGGCCTTCACCGGATCGGTGACACCGAGCTCGACGACGCTCAGCAGCCGTCTTAACGGCGTCAACGTCCTCGATCTTCGCGGCCTCGGCCCGAACCGCAACCTGATCCTCGTCAACGGCCGTCGTGGCACGCCGTTCAGCGAAGAAGGCTATGTCGATCTGAACTCGATCCCGTCGCTGGCGATCGATCGCGTCGAAGTCGTGACCGGTGGTGCGTCCGCCGCTTATGGCTCGGACGCTGTATCCGGTGTCGTCAACCTGATCTTCGACGACAGGCTGGAAGGCCTGAAGCTGAACGCTCAGTTCGGCATCTCCGATGAGGGCGACAATGAAAATTATCGCCTGTCCGGCGCCTGGGGCACCAAGTTCGGCGACGGCCGCGGTCACTTCCTGATCGCCGGCGACTATGACAAGAATAAGGGCATTCCGCGCGGAACCGATCGCGAATGGCAGCGCCTTAGCCCCGGCGTTGTTGCTGGCACTGGAGGCAATGCATTCCAGTTCCTGAACAATTCCAAGCTTTTCGTCGGCAGCCCCAACGGTGTGACTCTTCCGGGCGGGCCGGCCGGGAACCTCGAATTCTTCCCGGACGGCACGGCTCGTCCGCGCGAACTCGGCGAGAATATCGGCGCCACCAATTTGATGACCGGCGGTTCCGGATCGCAAATGGCCAATCGTACGGCCATCGTTATTCCCACCGAGCGCTTCAACGTGCTTGCGGCCGCACATTATGACATTTCGGACGGCGTCACCATCTTCGGCGAGGCCAGCTATGCCCAGTCCAAGTCGCGCGGCGGTCTGGTCGATGCGTTCCGCTTCGGCATTCCGATCGCTCCGGACAACGCCTACCTGCCGGCATCGGTCGCTGCGTTGAACACGCCGATCGCCTTGTTCCGTACCTTCGAGGAAGTCGGCACGATCACTTCGGTATCGAAGAATGAGACGATCCGTTTCGTCGGCGGCTTGCGAGGCGAGTTCGGCAATAATTGGCGGTGGGAAGTGTCCGGCCAATATGGCCAGTCGGACTTCAGCAACGATCAGGAAAACAATCTGCTGAAGAGCAATCTTTCCAAGGCGGCGGATGCCGTTCGGGTCGGTGGCAACGTCGTCTGCCGCGTGAATGCGAATGCATCGACGACCGACGATGATCCCTCCTGCGTCCCGATCAATCTGTTCGGCAAGGGTGCGCCGAGCCAGGCGGCGCTCGACTATGTGTTCGATACCAGCGTTTCGGACACCCGTCTGAAGCAGACGGTGTTCGCGGCTGAAATCGGCGGCGAACTGTTCCAGGGCTGGGCCGGTCCCATCCTCGGCACCGTCGGAGCCGAATATCGTAAGGAAACCCTCAACCGTACGGTCGATGCCTCCAGCGCGGCGCAGGACTTCATCATCGTCAACGCGCAGCCGCTTTCGGGTGGTTTCGAGGCGACGGAGGCCTTCGCCGAAATCGCCATCCCGATCCTCGATGGCGCTCAGAAGCTCGATTTCAATGGTGCCGCCCGCTACACCCACTATTCGTCGGTGGGCAATGTCATCACCTGGAAAGCGGGTCTGACGTTCGAACCCGTCGATTTCCTGCGTTTCCGCGGCACGATCTCGCGTGACATCCGGGCACCCAGCATCAGCGAATTGTTCACCTACACCTTGCTGTTCGGCAGCGTGACCAATCCGGAAGACTGCGTCGCGCCGGCCAAGCCAACCTGCGGGCAAACCAATCTGACGCAGACGCCGACGGTCGGGAACCTTGGCCTCAATGAGGAAAAGGCGACCACCAAGACTATCGGCGCAGTGCTGACGCTGGGCGGCTTCAAGGCCTCGGTCGACTATTTCGACATCAAACTGAACGGCGCGATCGGAACGCTCGGCGCCCAGCAGATCGTCAACGATTGTTTTGCTGGCGCCACGGAGCTGTGCTCGTTCATTTCGAAAGATGCCAATGGCGTGATCACCGAAGTTCGCCAGAGCTTCTTCAATCTCGACACCTATCGCTTGAAGGGTTTCGATTTCGAGGCGCGCTATACGACGCGGCTTGGCAACGGCACGCTGGGGCTTGGCGCCGTCGCCACCTATCTGATGGATAAGAAGATTGCCTCGCCGGGCGGCGCGGTGGTCGATTATGCCGGCGAAGTGGGCGGCGTTTCGGGCTTTGGCATGCCCGACTTCAAGGCGACGATCAGCGCCAATTACGACGTCGGTCGCTTCGGCTTCTATGCTCAGGCTCGCTACATCGGCAGCGGTGTCTATGACATTGCCGGGCCGTACAGCGCCCCGGGCGGCCTGTCCGAAGAGCAGAACAATGTCGGCTCCTACATCTATGTCGACCTTTCCGCCCGCTACAATATCGGCGACCTGCTCGGCGGCGGCGACACGGAAATCTATGCCGGCGTCGACAATCTTTTCGATCGCGATCCGCCGATCATCCCGACCGACTTCATCTCGAACGTCGGTACCAACGCGTCGATCTACGACGTGATCGGTCGCAAGTTCTTCGTCGGCGTCCGCGCGAAGTTCTAATAGCCTGATCGTTTGAGGTGGAAGCGCTTCGCGCTTCCACCTCATGACGTGAATCGGGCTCTGTTCGAATGTTTGTCTAGGAACGGGCGCAGGCGGTTTGGCCGTCGGCGTCCTTTTCTTGTGCTGAGTTCGCAGCGATCAGCGCCGCGATACCCGGGGCGCACGCGGCTTGGTGTTCTTCTTCTCTCCCGGCGGCGGTGTCTTGGGCCGATAGCGGCACAAGTCCACGACAACGCAACGCCAGCATTCGGGCCTCTGCGCCTTGCAGACGTAGCGGCCATGCAGGATCAGCAGATGATGGGCGTCGCGCCGATAGGGTGGGGGCGTCGCCTTGTCGAGCTTGCGCTCGACCTCGACCACTGTCTTGCCCGGAGCAAGGCCGGTGCGGTTCGAGACACGAAAGACATGGGTGTCCACCGCGAACGTCTCTTCCCCGAACGCACAGTTCATCACGACATTCGCCGTCTTGCGCCCGACGCCGGGCAGCGTCTCCAGCATCTCGCGGCTGGCTGGCACTTCGCCGCCATGTTTCTCGATCAGCGCCTGGCTGAGCGCGATCACGTTCTTAGCCTTCGTGTTGAACAGGCCGATCGTCTTGATCGCGTCCCGAAGCCTTTCCTCACCCAACTTCACCATCGCATCGGGCGTGGTCACCGTCTTGAAAAGTTCACGGGTCGCGCGGTTCACGCCGGCATCGGTCGCCTGCGCCGAGAGCACCACCGCCACCAGCAAGGTGTAGGTGTTGACATAGTCGAGCTCGGTCTCGGGATTGGGCGTGCGATCGGCCAGCCGCCGGTAGAATTCCGCAATCTCGGCCTTTTTCACTTCAGCCCCAGCACATCCGCCATTGTGTAGCGCCCCGGCGGCTTGCCAATCAGCCACAAGGCGGCCGTGACGGCACCGCGGGCGAAGATGGCCCGGCTCTCGGCACGATGGCCGAGTTCCAGCCGCTCGCCGTCGGCTGCAAAGATCACATTATGCTCGCCCGATACGGATCCACCGCGCAGCGCCGCAAAGCCGATATGGCCGGGCTCGCGGCGGCCGGTCATGCCGTCGCGCCCACGGTCGCTGACCGCATCGAGATCGACGCCGCGCCCCTTGGCCGCCGCCTGGCCCAAGGCGAGCGCCGTTCCGGACGGCGCGTCCACCTTGAATCGGTGATGCATTTCGACGATTTCGATGTCCCACTCATTGTCCAGCCGCTGGGCGGCTTCGGTGACCAAGTGGACGAGCAGGTTCACGCCCAGGGACGTGTTGGCGGCATAAATGACCGCGATGCTGGACGCCGCCTCTTCAATCATTCGATGATGGTCGGGTGTAAGTCCCGTCGTACCGATCAGCAGCGGCTTTCTGGCCGCGACTGCGGCGGCGACATGTTTCTCGATCGCCTCCGGCACGGAAAAATCCAGGAACACATCCGGTCCATGTTCGCCCAGCTTGGCATCCGTGCGTGGGGCCAGGGCCTCCGCGATCGCCTGTGCCATATGGCCGTCACCGCCAAAGGTAGAAATCGTGATCATGGCCCATCCTTTCTTCGCGCGCTTCATGAGCGAGACCGCCGATATTCGCAACGCCGCCGTTCCGTCCCAACGCTGCGCGAAGAAAGTCCTGTCTGGCGGCCTGTCGGGACATGCGATGCGCTAGAATCGTCCCTTGAACAATCCGCCGAGCAAGCCCCTGACGAGCGAACCGGCCACCTTGTTGACGATCTGCCGCTGGACGGTCTTGCCCAATTGACGGGTCAACTGCTCGGCGAGCGGGGGATTGGCGCGCCGCTCCCGTTCCAGCCGCGCCTGCTCCCGCTGCGCTTCGATCTGCGCACGCGCTTCGATCTTGGCGCGCTCGGCCGCGGCCTTTTCTTCGGCGGCCCTGGCCTGGAGCGCGGCAGCCGCGGCCGCGGCCTCGGCGCCCCGTGCGGCCAATAGCTCCTCGGCGCTGTCACGGTCGGCCGGCATGTCATATTTGTCGCCTACGGGCGAAATCGAACGGAGGATCGCGCGCTCCTTGGCGGAAAGCGGCCCCAGACGCGAACGCGGCGGGCGGATCATCGTGCGTTCGACCGGGGAAGGGGCCCCGTCTTCCTGCAGCAGCGAGACCAGAGCCTCGCCGACCCGCAATTCCGTGATCGCCGTGGCGACGTCCAGTTTCGGGTTGATCCGGAAAGTCTCCGCCGCAGCCTTGATCGCCCTTTGATCCTTTGGCGTGAATGCGCGCAGCGCATGCTGGATGCGGTTGCCGAGCTGCCCCGCTATCTCTTCGGGAATGTCGATCGGATTCTGGGTGACGAAATAGATCCCGACGCCCTTTGATCGAATAAGCCGCACCACTTGTTCGACGGCTTCGAGCAAGGCTTTCGGTGCCTCGTCGAATAGCAGATGCGCCTCGTCGAAGAAGAAGACGAGCTTGGGCTTGGGCAGGTCGCCCACCTCGGGCAGTTCTTCGAACAGCTCGGACAGGAGCCACAAGAGGAAGGTGGCGTAGAGGCGCGGGCTCGCCATCAATTTGTCTGCGGCGAGGATGTTTATGGTGCCCCGGCCCTGATCGTCCAGCGCCAGCAGGTCGTTGATGTCGAGCGCAGGCTCGCCGAAGAATAGCTCTCCGCCCTGCGATTCCAGTTGCAGGAGCTGCCGCTGGATCGCGCCCACGCTGGGCTTGGTGACATTGCCATATTTCGCTGAAAGCGCGGTGGAATTCTCCGCGCAATGGACCAGCAAGGCTTGCAGATCCGCGAGATCCAGCAACAGCAATCCTTGTTCGTCGGCCACGCGGAAGGCGATGTTCAGTACGCCTTCCTGGGTTTCGTTGAGGTTCATGAGGCGCGCCAGCAGAAGCGGCCCCATGTCGCTGATCGTCGTGCGGACCGGATGGCCCTGCTCTCCGTAAAGATCCCAGAGCACCGCCGCATTGTCGGCATAGGCATAATCGTCGATGCCGAGCTCGGCCGCCCGTGTCGTGAACGCCTCATGGCTTTTGGCGGTCGGCGATCCTGCCATGGCGATGCCGGCGAGGTCGCCCTTCACATCGGCGACGAACACAGGCACGCCGGCCCTCGACAATTCCTCGGCCAGGCCTTGCAGGGTGACGGTCTTGCCGGTGCCCGTGGCGCCGGCGATCAGGCCGTGCCGATTGGCGCGGCTGAGGATGAGGCGCTGCGGCTGTCCGCCGCCCACGCCGATGAGGATGCTCGATGGATCGTCCAAGTTCATGCTCCCTGATCAGGCCGTGATTCCATTCTGGACGCGAAACGGCAGCTAAAGCCAGCCCCGAATACCGACAATTGCCGACATTTCCGCGATCTGGTTTATGCCGGCTGGACGTGATCGATTCGATTCGCTTCACCTTGCATCTGCCACCCGATCGGAAGGACATTGACCATGACCAGCGCTGCAAAGGCGATCGCCTACAAATGGGACGATGTCGAGCTGGAGCAGATGTCCGGAACGATCACGCGGCGCTTCGTCCATTCCGACGATCTGATGATTGCCCAGATCACTTTGCCGAAGGGAAATCTCGTTCCGGCCCATCGCCACCATAATGAACAGGTCACCTATATGATCACGGGAGCTCTCCGTTTCCTCTTCGGGGAGGACCAGGACGAGGAGGTCGTGGTTCGTGCCGGCGAGGTGCTGTTCATCCCCAGCAACCTTCTCCACAGCGCCGAGGCCCTGGAGGATACGTTCGAGCTGGATGTGTTCAATCCGCCGCGTCAGGACTGGATCGATGGGAGCGATGCCTATCTGAGGAGCAAATAAATGGACCTGAAGATCGCAGGCCGGACGGCGCTCGTCACCGGCGCCAGCGGGGGCCTGGGCCTGGCCATCGCCCGCGGGCTTGCCGCGGAGGGGGTCAAGGTCGCGGTGAGCTCGCGCAGCAGCGAGCGGATCGAGGCGGCGGCCGAGACGATCGGCCATGGCGCCGTCCCCCTGGTCTGCGACATGACCGATCATAAAGCGCGGGCGGCGTTGGTGGATGAAGCCGCGTCCAGATTGGGTCCGCTCGACATCCTGGTGATCAATAGCGGCGGCCCGCCATCGGGTCCCTTCGAATCCCATGACGATCGGCGTTTCGCCGCCGCTCTCGACGAACATCTTGGCGGGGCCGTTGCGCTGACCCGGTCGGCCTTGCCGTCGATGCGGGAGCGGCGCTGGGGACGAATCCTGACAATAACGTCCTGCATGCTGAAGCAGCCGGCGGCCGGAATGATCCTTTCCAACGTGGCCAGGGCGGCAGTGGCGGCCTTCGTCAAGACCTGCGCCAATGAATCGGCTCGGGACGGCGTCACCGTCAACAATCTGCTGCCGGGCTACACACTGACGGGCAGGATCGCCGAACTGTCCGGCCAGATGGCGGAAACGACCGGACGCAGCGCCGGTGACGTCATCGGCGACTGGGAGGCTCAGATACCGGTTGGCCGGCTTGGCACGCCGGAGGAGTTCGCAGCAGCTGCCGCCTTTCTCTGCTCCGAACAGGCCGCCTATATCACCGGCATTTCCCTGTCGGTCGATGGCGGCTGGAACCGGGGGCTGTTTTGACGGAGACGATCGCGCCTTATTCGGTCGCGCCGGGCGTTGACGCCGCACTGGCCGCTTATTCGGCTCCGGCGACCTTGGGATTCGGTATCGTTCCGGCTCCCGTCATGTTCAGCGCCGAGTATCGGGATGGCGCATGGCAACCGGGGGAACTGCTCCCGTTCGGTCCGATCTCGATCATGCCCAATTCGCGTACCGTCCAGTTCGCGGAATCCATCTTCGAGGGGATGAAGGCCTACCGCGCCCGGCCCGCGCCGCCGCACCTTTTCCGACCCCTGGTCAATTGCGCGCGCTTTGCCGCGAGCGCAGCGCGGATCGGCATGCCGGCCGTTCCCGAAGCGCTCTTCCTGCAAGGGATCAAGGCCTTGGTATCGGCATGCGCCGACGTCGTTCCAGACCGCGAAGGGGCGTCCCTCTATCTTCGTCCGATCCTGTTTTCGACCGATCCAGGCTATAGCGTCGCCAATTCGAACGCCTATCGTTACATGGTGCTGGCGAGCCCTTCCGATCCTTACTCGTCCGGGCCGATGCGCGCGCGGATAGAACGCGACGATGTCCGGGCGGCACGGGGCGGCGTCGGCTTTGCCAAGACCGGCGGCAACTATGCGGCCGCGATGCGGGCGACCAGCCGCGCAGTGCAGGAAGGCTATGGCGTTGCGCTTTGGCTCGACCCCGTCGAGCGGCGTCTGATCGACGAATTTTCCGGCATGAACATGTTCGCCGTGATCGACGGCGAACTGCATACGCCGCTGCTGACCGATTCGATCCTGAAGGGCGTAACCAGGGATTCCGTGATCACCCTGGCGCACTCGCAGGGACTGGTCGTGCATGAGCGGCCGATTGCGATCGATGAATTGCTGACCGACATCGCCATTGGCAGATGCACGGAAGTCATCGCCACTGGGACTGCCGCTATCGTCACCTCGGTCTCTGAACTCGGCGATGCGGATGGAAGAATTTACCGGCTGTCGGAAAGTCTCGTGTCGGACGGCCTTCGCAGCGCCCTCCTTGCCATCCAGACCCGGGAGGGTCCAGACAGCTTTGGCTGGACCATGGATATTGACGATTGACATCCCCTGCGATTGAAATTCGTGGGTAAAACGGCCGATCGTCGACATGAGGCACTGGCGATTGACTTGATGCGCTGAGTTCAGCCCCTGGCGTTCATCTTGCCGACGGCAACGAATATTTGCTGCGCCAAGGGGTGACGGCTAGTAACGGTTGCACATGCTGGGACTTCCCGCCTCCAACGCCGCGCCCTTGCGCGCAGCCCTCGCGGCGGTGAAGCGCCATTTCCTGTGGGCGGCGAGCTTCAGCGCATTGCTGAACCTGCTCTTCCTCGCCCCGACTATCTACATGCTGCAGATATACGACAGGGTCGTGCCCTCGCGCAGCGCAACGACCCTGTTTTTCGTGACCATCGTGCTGGTTTTCGCACTCGCGACCTTGTCCCTGCTGGATTTCATTCGCTCCCGCCTGTTGGTGCGGGCCAGCGCCCGGCTCGATCGGCAGCTTTCGGGCACGATCGTCGACGCGGTCATCGCGCAGCCGGGCGGCACGCGCGACACGATGAACAAGCAGGCGATGCGCGAGTTCGACCGGCTCCGCCAGGTGCTGACGGGGCCCGCCATGATCGCCCTGTTCGATGCTCCCTGGGTGCCGATCTACATATTGGTCTGCCTCCTCATCCATCCTGCGATCGGCTTGCTCGCCTTGGCCGGAACCCTGATCGTGCTTGCGGTAGCCTGGCGCAACGAAGCGGCAACCCGCGCGCCGCTGCAGCGTGCCAATGAGGCCGCCAACCGATCCTATGTGAGTCAGGAACAGTCGATGGCGGGTGCCGAGGTTATCCGCGCCCTCGGCATGCGCCGGGCCATGGTCGAGCGGCATCTGGACGAACGGGAAGGGATGATGGCGCTGCAGGCGGAGGCAAATTTCGCGGCCAGCTTCCATGTGGCGTTGAGCAAGTTCCTCCGTATCGCGTTGCAGTCGCTTGCCCTCGGTCTTGGCGCCCTGCTGGCAATCGACAATCTGATTTCGGCCGGCGCGATTTTCGCCTCCTCCTTTCTTCTGGGACGCGCGCTCGCGCCGGTCGACCAATTGGTCGGCAATTGGAGGAACATCGTCCATGCCCGCGGCGCCTATGCTACGCTCGACCAGTTGCTGGAAGGTCGCGACGAGCGGATCGTTCCGACCGAACTTCCGCCACCGAATGGGCAGCTCGCCGTCGAGAATCTGGTTATCCTCAACGCGGCCCGGGACGGCGCGATCCTCGGCGATGTTTCCTTCCGCATGATGCCGGGCGAAGTGGTCGCGGTGGTCGGCCCCAGCGGGGCCGGCAAGTCGACCCTCGCGCGTGCCATCGCCGGAGGCATACTGCCGGACCGGGGTTCGATCCGCTTCGACGGCGCGGACCGTTCGGATTGGGATCCGGAGCGACTGGCCGCCCATCTCGGCTATCTGCCGCAGGATCCGGCTTTGTTCGGTGGCACCGTGAAGGAGAATATCGCCCGTTTCGCAGTGGATGCCGGCGGCTCCGCATCCATAGACCAGATGGTGGTGGCGGCTGCCATGGCATGCGGCGCTCACGACATGATCCTGCGGCTTCCCAACGGCTATGACACTTTGCTGGGGTGGGGAGGGCGCGGCCTTTCGGCGGGCCAGGCGCAGCGGGTGGCGCTCGCTCGCGCGCTTTTCGGCCGGCCGAATTTGCTGATCCTGGACGAGCCCAACGCGCATCTCGATTCCGAGGGAGAAGCGAGCCTGGTGCAATCGTTGCAACAATCCAAGGCTGATGGCGCGGCAGTGATGGTGGTCGCACACCGGATGGGCATCATGGCGGTGGTCGACAGGATCCTGGTCCTCGCGAATGGCAGGATCGAGGCTTTCGGGCCGAGGGACGAAGTGCTGGAACGGTTGAAGGGTGGGGCGCCCCGCTCGCTCGAGAAGAAACGGAGAGCCGGCTGAATGGCGCGGGACCTGATCGAGGCCTCTGCTCGGGAAATGACGCCTTTCTCCGCGAAGCCCGCGGCGATGGATGATGCGCCCACGCGGGAGATACGCGCAGGCCTGGTTGTCGCCGGTCTGTTTTTCGTCCTGTTCCTGGGCTGGGCCGCCTTCGCACGGCTGGACGCTGCCGCCGTCGCGCTGGGCCGGGTAGCGGTCTCGGGCCAGCGGCAAAGCGTCCAGCATCGCGACGGCGGCGTCGTCGGCGCCATCTTCGTCAAGGAAGGACAGAAGGTGCGCAAGGGCGATGTGCTGGTCCGGCTGGCATCCGCGGAAGCGCAGGCGCAGGAGCGGGCGCTGGCGTCGCAGGTGATCGGCCTTCGCGCCCAGCGCGCCCGCTTGCGCAGCGAGCAGCTCGGCCTCGCAGCCATTCCGCTGCCAGTCGAATTCGCGACCCTCTCGGACGAGGACAAGGCGGAGGCAGGCCGGGCCATGAGGGTTCAGCAAATGCAGCTTCGCGCCCGCGCTTCGTTGCTTTCGACGCAGCGGAATGTCCTTGGACAGCAAGGCATGCAGGTCGGGCAGCAGGGGCAGGGCTATCGTCGGCAGCTTGCGTCGATCAACGAGCAGGAACGGCTTATCGGGGAGGAGCTGGAATCCCTGCGGACGGTCGCCGAAAAGGGCTTCGTCAGCAAGAACAGGATACGTGCGCTGGAACGGGCGCGGGCCGATCTCGTCGGCCAGCGCGGCCGCCTCGAAGCCGCAATCTCGGAATCGGCGGCGTCGATGGGCGAAAGCCGTCTGCGCGTCGTCGAAACCTCGCAGGGTCAACAGGACAGGATTGCGACAGAATTGCGCGACGTCGAATATTCGCTGGGCGATCTCGGGCCGAAATGGGATGCCGCGCGCGACCAGGTGGCGCGGACCGAATTGAGGGCGCCGGCCACCGGTACCGTCGTCGGCCTGTCGGTCTTCACAATTGGCGGCGTGGTCTCGCCGGGCCAGAAGCTGATGGACATCGTGCCGGAAAAGTCCGCTCTGGTGGTGGAGGCACGATTCTCGCCCGACGATGTCGACGATCTGAAGCAGGGGCAGGGGGCGGACGTCCGTTTCCCGGGCCTGCATGATCGTGACATGCCGCCGCTTGCCGGGCGGGTCGAACGGGTCTCCGCCGACAGCTTCGCCGACGAAAATACGGGCGAGGTCTTTTTCACCGGTCAGATCGTCGTGCTGCCGGACCAGATGAAGATATTGCGGCAGCATCGCGGATCTGATTTCAGCCTGAAGCCTGGCATGCCGGTCGAAATATTGGTGCCGTTGCGGAGGCGGAGCGCCCTTCAATATCTGCTGGATCCGCTCACGGACACGATCTGGCGCTCGTTCCGCGAGGCCTGATGAATAACCAGGACCGGGATTGGCGGGTCAAGCTTGCCGGGTGTGCGGCGCGTGAGCGCGGTGATAGATTTCGTCGAGAGCATGGGCCGTCTCCAACAGCCCGCTGGTCGACTTCGCAAATCCATCGCCGGCCGCGAGACCTCGCGCCCAATCGGCAGCGGCGCGTCCGGGCCAGGCATCGGGCGGTTCTGTAAGAATTTGACTCTGCGTGCCGGTGAAAAGCTCCGCCGTGAAGTCGTAGAAGGAGCCGTTCTGGTTCCGCATGGCTGCACCGGTCCGGGTCCCGTAGAATTCGGCGGAGATGACGGCATCGCAACCCGCCGGCAAATGCCACGAGCAAGCGATCTGCACATTGGCTCCGTTGGCGAGGTCGAGCGAGGCGACCGCATAATCCTCCACCTCTCCGCGTGCCAGCGTTCGCCCCCCACTGAACAAATGTGAGGAAACCTGCTCTATCGCCGGGAAATCGAACAACCACAATGCGAGATCGACGAGATGGACGCCAAGGTCGATCATGCACCCGCCGCCCGACAAAGCGGGGTTGCGGAACCATGCTTTGTCGGGCCCGTATGCATTATGAAATACAAGGTTCGCTGCATAGACTTCGCCTAGCGTTCCTGCGCGGATATGCTCGCGAATTGCCTGCACCGCCGCGGTGCAACGGTAGGATAGGTCCACCCCGAGCAACCGGTCGTTCATTTTCGCGATTGCCACCACCTGTTCGACCTCAGCCGCATTGCGGCCCAGTGGCTTCTGGCAGAATACCGAGGCTCCCGATTGCAGCGCCTGGATGCATTGGCTGGCATGAAGCGCGCTCGGAGTGGCGATCACGACCCCGTCCGGCGCAAGCGCCAGCATAGCCTCCAGCGAGGGCACGAGCGCGGCAGAGGGCAGGATCGCTTTCGCCGCGGCCGCCATGTCGGCGTCCGGGTCGGATATCGCAACGACGTCGGCAGTGTCAGTGGCGAGTATGGCCTCCATGCGGCTGCGGCCGATCCAGCCCACGCCGAGGAAGCCGAGCCGGGGACGGCTCATCTCAGCATCACCAGCGCCTTCACGAAGCCGGGCGGGCGGTCCCGCGTCGCGTCGAGCGCCTCACCTAGCTCGTGCAGACGGTATCGGTGGGTGAGCAGGAGATCCGGATCGATGCGTCCGCTTGCCACGGCGTCTATCGCCTCCCTCATTCCTTGCAGGCATGTCTGCGGGTTTCGTTCGTGTGCGTTGACCACGTCCAAGCCGCGCCAGTTCCACATCTGCATGTTTACCTGCCTCGGTCCGTCCTGGTGATAGCCGGCGATGATCAGTCTGCCACCCTCGCCGGTCAGTTCCCCTGCAAGGTCGAGGGGCCATTGCTTGCCCACGGCCTCGATCGTGCGGTCACAAAGGCGGCCGTCAGTGAAGGCCTTCACCTGATCGATGATCGCCCCATGATCATCCATCGGGATGGTTTCGGCCGCTCCCATTTTTCGCGCAAGGTCGAGCGAGCAGGGGCGGCGTGAGATGGCGATCACACGCGCACCCGCATCCGAGGCGAGCTTGACCAGGATCGCCCCGAGAAAGCCTATGCCGATCACCGCGACGTCCTGTCCCGCCTCAATGCCGCTGCGGCGAAAAATGTTCATCGCACAGCCGAACGGCTCGACGGGGAAGTCCTGGTCAGCAAGCTCATCCGGCAACCGTATGACCGCCGAGGCGTCGGCCACATCAAATTCGGCGTAGCTGTTGCCGCTGAGGCTCGCGACCCTGTCTCCTCGGGAGAGATGGGGGACGTCGGAACCTACGGCATCGATTGACCCCCATCCTTCATGACCCAATGCTCCGGGGCTTGTCGGAAACTGCATCCAGTCCGGCCCTGCCCATGGCGTCAGGTTGGAGGCGCATACGCCGCAGCCTTCGAGCTTGATCCGGACCTCTCGCGGGCCGGGTTCGGGCACCGTCACCTCTTGTATCTCGGCTCTGCCCGGGCTGGTGATCACGGCGGCCAGCATCGTAGCCCGGCTCATATTGCACCCCGCTCTTCGATTGCATCGAGAACGACTTCGGGCGCGACGTCGCGCTCGAGTTCCTTGAGTTCATCCGGAAGTGGGCATTTGACCTGAAAATGGTCGGCGATAGCGGACACCAGGCTCATCAATCTTGTCACCTCATGTTCGGCCAGCAGATTGATCTGAAGATCGAGACTGGCGCGTTTCTCATTCTCGGCTGCCATGCGATTCTGGCTGATCAGCACGAAGGTCGAAAGAAATATCGCTTCGACAGATGCGATCATTGCGAGCATGACGAAGGAAGGATCCCAGGGCACGATCGCTTCGATCCAGCCGAGATTGATGACGATCCAGGAACCGAAAGCGGCAAGGTGGAGATAGACGAAGCGGAGGCTGCCCGTGAAATGGGTGATCGTTTCCGCCAATTTCTCCTGAAAGCTGGCTGCCTGCGCAGACTTCTCATGCCGCAGCCGGAGCGCCTCGATATTGCGATCGAGCGCCTTGTTGAGGCTGGTCGGTCCAGGTGGGCCGATCGTCGGGTTCGGCTTTGGAGCGGCTCCCACCACTGGGCCAGCGTCACTCGGCAGCCTGGATGAGCCTGCGCTCCGCTCCACTTCCTTCCGCTCCGGCGACGCCGCGCCAAGGCTCGACTATGTCCCCCTCTTGCCTGAACCACGCGATCGTCGCTTCCAGGCCTTGTTGGAGCGAGACTTTCGGCTCCCAATCCAACAACTCCCTGGCCCGGCCTATGTCGGGTTTTCGGCGGCGCGGATCGTCTTCCGGCAGTTCGGTGTGTATCACGCGGGAGCGGGAATTCGTCATGGCCAACACACGATCGACGAGGTCGCTGACAGTAAGCTCGTTGGGATTGCCGAGGTTGACGGGAAAGCCGACCGCCTTATCGCTATCCATTAGGCGTATCAGGCCGTCCACCAGGTCACTTACATAACAGAAACTGCGCGTCTGGGCACCGTCGCCGTAGATGGTGATGTCCTCGCCGGCGAGCGCCTGACAGATGACGTTGGAAACGACACGGCCATCGTCCGGACGCATGCGGGGGCCGTAGGTGTTGAAGATGCGCGCCACCCGCACCTCTGCACGCGCGTTCCGCAGATAGTCGAATGCCAGAGTTTCGGCAGCTCTCTTGCCTTCGTCATAGCAGGCGCGCGGCCCCGTGCAGCTCACCCATCCGCGATAATCTTCGGACTGCGGGTGAACCTCGGGATCGCCATAGACTTCGCTTGTCGACGTCAGCAGCAGGCGTGCACCATTTTGCTCCGCAAGATGGAGCATGTTGCGGGTTCCGACGACGTTGGTGAGCATCGTATGCTCCGGATCAGCTTGATAATGCGGGGGTGAGGCGGCGCAAGCCAGATGGTAGATATGGGTGAAGCGGGTGCGGCCGCCGCGTATCCTGAATGGGAGCCGATCGATCACGTCGCAGTCGAGCAGCTCGAAACGGTCATCCCGCTCAAGGTGTCGGATATTCTCGCGTCGCCCGGTGAGGAAGTTGTCCAGGCATAGAACCCGGGCGCCCTCGGCGAGCAGGGCCTCGCAAATATGGGAGCCGATGAACCCCGAACCCCCGGTCACCAATGCTATCTTCTGATCCTTCTGCATCACTGGCTGCTCCTTGGGGGTAAAAGCGATGGGCTTGCGCCGGGCTGCGGTCGCGTCGACGAGATATGTCTCCAGCTCCCTCGCGCGGTGGACGGCGCTATGGGCGGCAAGAATACGCGCCCTTGCCGCGCTGCCGATCTTTTCGGCCGATCTGGCCGAGCTCTCCGAAAGGCGCTCGATCACCTCAGCGGTGCTTTGGGCCAGCAAGATCTCGCGATCCGGCTCGAACAGGGCGCCTATCCCATCCCACACGTCGGAGATGACTGGAGTTCCGCAAGCCGCTGCTTCGAACAGCCGCACCGACGGGGACCATCCCGCGGCAATCATGTCCGCACGCGTGACGTTCAAGGTATAACGAGATGCGGCGTAGAAGGAGGGATGCTCGGCTGGCGGCAAATGGTCGATACGCTCCACATTGTCCGGCCAATCGATGCCTTCCGGATATTGTGGCCCGGCAACGGCGAAGCGCAGGTGCGGCAGACGCCGCGCCGGCTCGATCAAGAGCCGCTCGAGCGTCGGCTGGCGGTCCTCGCTATAGGTCCCGAGATAGGTGAGATCCCATCTTTTGGGTAGCTTCAGTGCCGGATAGGCTTCGGAATCGACCGAGCAATAAAGCGCACGCGCCGCAGGCGAGCCATATTCACGCTCGATCCGCTCCAGGATGGGGCCGCCAGTGAACGACAAATAGACGTCGTAGTCCGGGATCAGGTCCGGTGACAGATATTCGGTGTCGCCGCGTTCCAGCTTGGCCAGGGTCACAGGCGTATCGATATCGTAGAATGCGGTTATCCCGCGTGCGGTGCGCTGCACGTATCGACCTACTTCAGCCCCGTCCGGGACGTAGGATCCGACGATCACCGCATCAGCCTGTTCGATGGGCGCGCGCCAAGCTTTCAGCTCTTCGACGGAGCCGTAATATTCGAGCCTGCAATAAGCCGGGTCGGCGATATCGCGATTCTTACGATACCACGGCACGTCTCGTTCCAGGAACAATATGTCGTGCCCCCGTGCCGCAAAGGCGCGCAGCAGCGCGCGGAAGGTAGTGGCGTGGCCGTTTCCCCAGGAGGAGGAGAGACTTAGGCCCAGGACAACGACTTTCATGCCGCGCTCCTTTCCGGCTGGGCAGTCCGTTTGAATATTGCATCGACCTGCGCACCCCGATGGGCATAGGTGTTTTCCGCCAGCGTCCGTGTCAGCGCGGCGCGGCCGATGGCGCTCGCACGTTCGGGCGTCAGCGCGCGGACATGCTCCGCCACGTCCTGACCGTCCCTTGCCACCAGCACCTCTTCATCCGGCTTCAGGAAGGTTTCGATTCCTTCCCACGCATCGGTAATCAGGCAGGCGGCAGCGCCGGCTGCTTCGAAGACCCTGGTGGCGGGGGAGAAGCCGATATCGGCCATGCTGTCGCGGGCGACGTTCAGCACCGCCAGCGGCGTCGAATTGAAGGCGTTGTGCTGATGCGTATAGACGTGCCCGACATGATGGACATTTTCCGCCATCGCCTTGGATTCCCAGCCATTGCCGCCAATGAGGAACCGCCGGGCCGGCAATGCCGACGCTGCCTTCAGAAAGAATTCTTCCACCCTCTTTTCCCGGTCCGGCAGGCGATTGCCGAGGAAGGCGAGATCAGCTGCGAAACGTCGATCGGGCTCTGCCGGATGATGCGTGTCGGGATCGAGCGCATTATAGACCGGTATACAGCGGCGCGCGCCAAAGCCTTCATAAGCGTCGATGACCGGCGGACCCCCGCCATAGGTGAGGATCATGTCCAGGGAAGGAAGCATGCGGCGGACGACATGGCTTTCGTCTGCGCGCATCTCCTCCAATGTCGCCGCTGCATCGACATCCCAGAACACGCGCATGGCGTCGGCGCGGCTATGCTCGACGATCCCCTCCAGCAACTCCTTGTCGAATACGCCCACGCCATTCGCTTTCACGACAATGTCCGCCGCTTTCGCCTCTGCAAGCACTGCGCTCAGGCCCTCGGCTGTCGCCGGATAGACGATCGATCTGACCCAATCCGGCGGATCTATGTCGCGATGCTGCTGTCGGTCGAAAGCATCGGGCTCGTAGAAGCTGATATCATAACCTCGGCCGGCGAGGTCGCGCAGCAGACCGCGATAATAAGTGGCCGCGCCGTTCCAGTAGGATGAAAGCAGGCTGGAACCGTAAAATGCGATTTTCATGCAACGCTCCGCAAGGCGACCGCCGGGAAGGTGAGATGATTGACGATGGCCAACAATTCCCGTGCGCGGTGGCCGCATGTGTGGCGGGCCCGAACGGTCTCGAGGCCGCTGGCGGCGAGGCTGCGACGAAGCTCCGCGTCTTCGGCGATGGCGCGCATGTGTCGCTCCATCTCGCGACCGTCCGCGGCCATCAGGAAGTCGCTGCCGGGGCGAAACAGGCCTTCGCTGTCGGCCCAAGGTGCACATAGGAGCGGGATTCCGCAGGCCAGGGCTTCGAATATGCGGATGGTCGGAATGCCGGGAAGCAGCTTCGTGTAGAAGCGTCGCGGGATATGCATCGTGGCGATGTGCCGGGCGAACACCTGCGGTACTCGGGCGTTGGCAAGCCAGCCATGATAGCGGCCGCCATAGCGCCTGACGATCGCCTTCGCCGTCTCGTGGTAACGGACGCCATAGACGTCGAGATCCAGGCGGGCCGCTCGCGCGGGGCAGAACAGGAATTCCTTCAACTCCTTGGTGCGCTCGCCCTCGCCCCAATTGCCGATCCAGGTGAGCCCTTGGCGGCTGCCTCCGTCGGCCGGCGGGTGGAAATGTCGAATGTCGGCGGCTTCATGCCAGACGAAGACATTTTCTCTCCAGCCCCAGCTGCGATAGACCTCCGCCAACGCTTCGCCGAACGCCAGCACCCCGTCATAGGCGGAAAGGTCATAGGCCTGCATCGCCTCGGGATCGCTGACGGCGCGATGATGCGTGTCGTGGAAGAGCAAGGTGAAGGCTCCGCCCCCGGCGCGCAGCCGTCCGAGCTTGGCGACCAGGTCATGATCGTTCCATTCGTGTACGATGACCACGTCGGCGTCATCGACCATCGCTGCGAAATCCGAGCCCTTGGTGAAGCTGGTTGAATGGAGCTCGGGATAGGCCTTCCGATACGGGTCGAGGCCTTCCTCGCCATGATCCTTCAGGAGATTGGAGAGGCTCCAGCCAGCAGCCGGTTCCCGTACGTCGACCTGATGGCCCAGGCCAATCAATTCACGCAACACACCGCGCACGAAATGCGCGTTCCCATGATTCCAGCAGGACGCGAGCGAATGGGTGAAATAAACGAACTTCATGCCGCGACTCTCGACGTAAGACGGGGACCGCTCGCCGCCGGCAGCAGGCTTCGGTAGATCGAGGCCATCTGCGCGGCCATCGCGTCCGGCGTGAAACGCGCAGCCCGTTCCCGTGCCGCCCGTCCCATCCTTGCGCGCTCGCAATCATCGCCGACCAGCTCGGCCATGGCATGCGCGAACGCATTATGGTTTCGGGCAGGGATGAAGATCGCGACATCCTCCCAAAGCTCTCGAAAGGTCGGGATGTCGGACAGGATCAGCGCGCAGCCGGCTGCCGCCGCTTCCAGCACCGCGAGCCCGAACGGCTCGTAGAGGGCGGCGGAGACGAATACGGGCCTGGCCGCGAGCCACTGCCCGAGCTGATCTTCGTCCAGTAGCCCCAGACAGTGGATATGATCGAATTTCACCTCGGCACCCTGCGGCGTCAGGACGGATCCCGCAGCGTGGATGGGAACCCCGATTCGGGCAGCGGCGGCATCGATCGTTCGCAGGTTCTTGCCGTCGTCCCATAGCCGGCCGGCGGTAAAAACGAAATCATGCGCGGCTCGCGGGGTCAGCGCCAACGGCGTCCGGCCATTGTGGATCGTGCGCGGCACCGTCGGCAGGTCGTAGCGGCGCTGCGTCATGTGCCCGAAGGCGGCTGTCGGCGTGATGACAATCGACGCGGCGGCCAGTCCCTGTCGGACGAGTTCGGCCCGCCATTGGAAATCGGCCGGAAGCTCGCTGCCGTGCACCGCGTCCCACCAGGTGGCGACGCAACTGTGCTGAACCGCGACGACCGGTGCGTGAAAGCGACTTTGGGCGGCCAGGGCAGGGGTGCTAAGTTGGATGATATCCGCTTCGCATTCCTTCGCGATCTGTTCGATCGCACTGCTGGCCTCGCGCACGGCCGAGGCATCCCTCGCCATCCAGTCGAGAACGAGGCCGGTCTCGATCAGCCTAAGCTCGGGTATCTCGGCAGCCTCTGCGCGTTGCCGTGCGGTCATGGCGGGCCCCATCGTCGCCAGCACTGTTTCGATGCCAAGTCTGGAAAGGCCGCGGGCAAGGTCGATGCTATATTGCCACACGCCGCCCACGGCATCGGCCGTCATCATTATGCGCATGTCGCTCATGATGCCGCCCGTGCCGATGCAAATCCGTTTTCCCGTAGGGTCGGGTCGCTCCGCCCGCTACGGGATTCGCGCAGCCAGTCGGCGAGCCCCGCGACTCCCTCCTTCCACGGTACCGCAGGCGATAGATCCAGCGCGTCGCGAATTGCTTTCGTATCGGCCACGAAGTGAAGCTGGTCGCCAGCGCGCCAGTCGGAGAACCTTATGTCGATTTCACGACCCAGCAGCTCCGCCATGTGCGCTATCAGCTCGCGCAGGGAAACGGCGTTTGCGGGTCCGCCGCCCAGGTTGAAGGCGCGGCCCCTGACGAGGTCTATCTTCTTCCATGCCCGCAAATAGGCTTCGACCGCATTCGACACGTCGAGGATGTCGCGTACCTGATAGCCGTCGCCGTACAGCGTGATCGGCTGCCCTCCCAGTGCCCGGATCAGGAAGTGCGCGACCCATCCCTGATCTTCGGTACCCATCTGGCGCACGCCATAGATGCAGCTCATTCGTATCACTGCGGAGCGCAGTCCGAAGCTGCGGGCATAATCGAGTACATATTGATCGGCGGCGCCTTTGGAACAGCCATAAGGCGTGTGAAAGTCGAGCGGTCGTTCCTCATTTATGCCAGCGGATGCGACGAAGAGGTCGTTCGGTACATATTTGCGATCCTCTAGTCGGAATCGTAGATCGCTGAGATCGCCATAGACCTTGTTGGTGGAGGCGAAGACGACGGGTGTGCCGTTTCCTTCGAGTCGCAAGGCATCGAGCAGGTTGATCGTGCCCTTGAGGTTGATCTCGAAATCCTCGCGCGGATCGATCATCGAGGTGGTAACGGCGACTTGCGCTGCCATGTGAAACACCGCCTTCGCTTCGCGCACTGCGCGAACGAGCTCATCCTCGTCACGGACATCGGCCACGATGCTGGTGATCCGGCCATGGTGCCGCTCCTTCAGCCAGGCGAGATTATTCTCCACCCCCGGCCGCGACATGGCATCGTAGATGAGCACTTGATGACCTTCTTCGGCGAGACGGTCGGCGATGTTGCAGCCGATGAAGCCGGCCCCGCCGGTGATCAGCACCGGCCGACCCTCGATCGGATCGGGACTCATGCGGCGCATCACGCAACCAAGCCCCTGGCTTCGAGCTCGGACCTCGCGAGATCGACCTGATCTTCAGCAGTCTGTTCGGCGACCCAGGATGCCAATTCGGCCAAGCCTTCGCCGAAATCCTTTGTCGCTTGAAAGCCGAGCTTTTCAGCAGCCTTCGATCCATCGCAAAAACAATGGCGGATGTCGCCGACACGCGACTTGCCGACGATTTCGGGGTCTATCTCCTCCTTGCCCATCGCGCGAGCAAGCTCTTGGGCCACCTCGGTAACCGATCGGTCGCGCCCGGATCCGATATTGAAGATCTCGCCTGCGGCGTGCGGCAATTCCAGAGCAGCGGCAAATGCGCGAGCGACGTCGCCGACATGGACGAAATCCCGGCGCTGTTCGCCATCCTCGAAGATCATTGGCTGCTGTCCGTTCAGCAGACGGGAGGCGAAGATGGCGAGTACCCCCGTATAGGGGTTGGATAAAGCCTGTCCCGGACCGTAGACGTTGAAAAGGCGTAGGCACACGCCCTCCATGCCATAGGCTTGGCTCATGATAAGAGTGGTTCGCTCCTGCACATATTTGTTGAGTGCGTAGATCGAGGCCAGGCTTGGCCGCTTCCATTCCGGCGTGGCGACGGGCTTGAGGGGCCGTCCTTCGGTGTCCAACGGATCCCAGCATTGGCCGGCTCCGGTGCGGGGCCGGCGCTCGGCATCCTCGACAAGCTTGTCTTCACTATTCTCGTAAAGGCCTTCGCCGTAGATGCTCATTGAGGAAGCCGTGACCACGCGCCTGACGGGTTGCTCGACCAGCTTTTCGAATAGGACTGCGGTTCCGACATCATTGACCGATGTGTACCTCTCGACCGCGTACATCGACTGGCCGACGCCGACTTCGGCAGCGAGATGAATGACGCTGTCGATTCCCTTCAAGGAACTGGCCACGGCGTCGCCGTTGCGAATGTCGGCGCGGATCAGCTCGATGTCAGGGTCAAGTCCGTCAGGACGCCCTTTGTCGCCGTGGACCTGTTCGATAAGACTATCGAGCAGCTTCACGCGACACCCGCGCTGCAGAAGCTCTCGTGCGATCGACCTCCCAATGAAGCCAGCGCCACCCGTAATCAAAACTGTCTCAGGCAATCTAAAACTCTCCAACACGATAGTAGACAAGCACGCCGGCGATTAAGAACATTCTACAACGGTTTTAATACACAAGTATAACGGTAGTCAGCTCTTACAACATCTTGCCCGCAGTTACACAAACCCAAGTTAATAACTTATGTTATCATGGGCTTAGCTTCATCTTGATCAACCCACCACGATAGTTTCCGGTTCCATAGGTAATTTCATTGCGATTCCGTTCTGTTTCGAGGGAACAACTATCGGCCTCCTCTGTTGAGTTGCACGATGAAAAGATCCTTCAGCTTGGCGAATTCGGGCACGGCGTGACGGCGAATATCCTGCTGATCCGTCACGCATCGCATGTGGAACTTGGCCGAACTCTGAGTGGGCGGAGACGCGACGTGGCACTGAGCAAGGATGGTCTTAGGCAGGCGGACATCGTGAGCGATCTGCTTTCGACTTCGCCGATTACGGGGATTTACTCGAGCCCTCGGGAGCGAGCTTATTATACGGCTCGTTCGATTGCCGAGCGGCACGAACTCAAGGTGCAGATCGTCGATGCACTGGACGAGGTCGACTTCGGCGAATGGAGCGGCTTGGGCTTCGACGAGCTGGAGGGCGATGCCCTTTGGTGTGAATGGAACGAGTCACGGGCGACGGCGCGGCCGCCAGCAGGCGAAAGCATGGCAGAGGCGGTGGAGCGGGCGACTGCAGCTTTGCGATGGTTGGCGCGCGAACATGAGGGGCAGATGTTCGCCTGCGTCACGCATTGCGACATCATCCGCGGCATCATCGCTCATTATCTCGGCCTGTCGCTAGACAACATGCTCCGTTTCGACATCGATCCCGCTTCGGTTTCCCGCCTGATGCTGGGCGATTGGGGCGCTCGCATCATGACCATCAACGAAAGGCTCTATCAATGAACCTTGCTGCCAGGAGCATCGGGCCTGATCCCGCAACCTTGAAGGAACGGATCGAGGAACTCGGCCCATGGTTCCATAACATGGAGCTGGGCGGGACCTGGACCGCTCCCGATCACTTTCTCGGCGACTACCCGAACATGAAGTTCCAACGATTTGCCTATCACCTGCCGGAGGATCTCACCGGCAAGAGCGTGCTCGATATCGGTTGTAATGCCGGCTTTTACTCCATGGAAATGAAGAGGCGCGGTGCCGGTCGCGTGCTTGGCATCGATAGTGACGAACGCTACCTCGCTCAGGCTCGGCTTGCCGGAGATGCGCTGGGATATCGGAACATCGAATTCCGCCAACTCTCCGTCTATGACGTCGGTTCTTTGGAGGAGAGGTTCGACGTTGTCATTTTCATGGGTGTTCTCTACCATCTGCGCCATCCCTTGCTGGCGCTGGACCTCATCCACGAACATGTCGCCAAAGACCTGCTCATCTTCCAATCGATGCAGCGAGGGTCCCGCCGACTGATCGAGATCGAAGGGGATTACCCATTCGAGGAGACCGATATCTTCTTCGAATCCGCCTATCCGAAACTCCACTTCGTGGAGCGGGAATATGCCCACGACTGGACCAACTGGTGGGTGCCGAACCGCGCCTGCGCCGAAGCCATGTTACGTGCTTCCGGCTTTGCCATCGAGGTAAGGGCGGAGGACGAGGTCTATATCTGTCGGCGCGGAGAAATGCCCTACGCCAGCCTCGGCGTGGGCGCGGTTTATCCGATGACGGGAGAGCTGCGGTGATCGAAGCTGCGATGATCTGGAACGAGCCTAACAATAAATCTCATTGGGATCCGGAAATCGATCCCGATTGGTCGCTCTACGCCGCGACCGCTATCGAGGCCGCCAAGGCGATCGAGGTCGTCAACCCCGCTATAAAACGGGTATTGGGTGGCATTTCCCCGATCGATCCTCAATTCATCGAGCGGCTGCGCAGTCACGGGGTGCTTGACCATGTCGATGTCGTTGCAGTTCACGGTTTTCCGCTCGACTGGAATCTCTGGCCGATCCACGAATGGCCGCAACGGATCGCCGAGATGGAAGCCGTTGCGCCGGACCATGAGATCTGGGCCACAGAGGTAGGTGTCGGCAGCTTTGGTGCCGAAGAAGTGCAGGTGTTCGGGGTCGACAGGACCGCCGAACTGTTGATCGGTCGAGTGCCGCGGATCTTCTGGTACAGCCTCTTCGATCTTCCGCGCGCCTGGGGTGCCGAAACCCGTCATCGGGAGGCGGAGGGCTCCTCTTACTATCGGCATTTCTACATGGGTCTCATCCGCGAAGATGGAACACCAAAGCCGGCCCTCGACCATTTTGCCAGGTGCGCGCCCGAAATGGGTATCATGCAATGGTTCCATTTCGAAGACCCGCGGCTGGACGACGCGGTTGCCTGGCTGCGGCGGCTTGGTGTCAGGCATCTGCGCACCGGTCTCAGTTGGGCCGACAGCTTTCGGCCCGGTTGGGATGCCTGGTGCGACCGGATGATGGAAGCATTGGCCGAATTCGAAATGACCGTGACCTTCTGTTTCACACCCGAACATCTCGGCCTTGCGCCGCACCATACCAGCGCGCCCAAAGATCCCATGCTCTTCGCAGATTTCTGTGCCCGCATGATCGATCGCTATGCCCCCGCCGAGCGCAGGGCGGCGGCGGAATGATCGCGCACCGTCAGGCCGCTTCATGACGATCAACACCGCCATCATTGGCGTGG
>NZ_JAVUPU010000009.1:0-179777 GCF_032378825.1 Sphingosinicella rhizophila
TTATGGTTCAGTCTAAGATGATCATGCTCTAGGCGTGGAGACTTCGGCGGTCAGCCGCGGTGTCCGCGAGCTAGAAGAGCGCGTCGGCCTTTCAATCTTCGAGCGCAGCCACAGAGGGGTCACCACGAGTGCCGCCGGAGTGATTTACTTAGGCGGTGTGAGGGAGGCGCTCGATCTGCTTGAGCGCGTCGAAGCAACTGCCCGTTCGGTGGGTGCCGGGAAAAGCGGTCTGCTTCGGATTGGCTTCGTGTGGTCATTCGCTTTCGGACCAATCGTAAGACTACTCGAAGAGATGCGCCGCGTTCAGCCTGAGATCGAAGTTCAACTCGTCGAGGACGGACCTGATCAGCTGATCGCGCGCCTACACGACGGAAAACTCGATGTAGTTCTTACAGCCATAGAGCCCGAAGGGCATGTGCCGAGCCGTCCGATCGGCCAAGTGTCCAGGCTTACTCTCTGGAACGAGCGCCTGCTGGCGGCGCTGCCGGCGAGTGAAGGCAAGGCTGCAGTTAGCTGGGGAGATCTCGCCGAACAGAAGCTCTTGTGCCGCCACGCGGACGACTTCCGTGGCTTTACCGCCTTTATAGAGAGTACCGGCGGGCCGACCCTTCGCTTCTTTCCGCAGGACTGCTCGCGAGAAGGTCTCCTTGGGTTCGTGGCGGCAGGGCACGGCTGGACAATCGTTCCGGAGAGTCTGAGGGAGTGTGACGTCCACGGTATCGCGCTCATCCCGATCGACTCGGCCAATGCCGCTCTACGGGTTGAATTGCTTTGGAGATCGGAGAGCAACAATCCTGCCGTCCACGCATTCATCAAGCTTGCGAAAAAGATGCGGACCAGGCCCGGGTTTTCACCCGGCGCGTGAATTGCGCGCCTTTGCAAAGACCCTGTCCGTGGCCATGAAGCGCGCTAGCATCGGCGCGATCAGCTTCGATGCGTCGATCGCCTGACCTGTCTCCCGGCCGAGCACGTCAGCGTAAGCGACAAGGTCCCGGTGAACGCCGGCCGGCAGCTCAAGTGTGAGCTTGACCGGCTTGTCATCGGGAAGCGGACCAAGTTTCAGCTTGCTCATCGGGCGTCTCCCGACGGCTCCAGCACAAGATCGCGGGTCACGATGATCCGGACTGGGTAGCCGGGCCGGATCGTGATGGTCGGCCGCACGCCCAGTTCGCGCTCGACGACCTGCTGGCCCGCTTGGTTAAACGTGTCCTGCGCACCTTCGCGAATCGCCCGGGCGATGTCGCCGTCGCTGCCCGACCCGAGCTCGGCGCCGACCCCGAGGAGCGTCGAGAGCAGACCGGCGCGGAGCAGACGGCCCCAGTGGTGGTTCACCCGATCCTGAAGACCGGCATAACCCTCGGCGTCGGCACCCGGCTGGCGCTCCAGCACGATCGAGCGCCCGTCCGGGAAGATCAGGCGGTTCCAGACGAGCAGCACGCGCTCCTGCCCGAGCCCCACCTCTGCGTCATACTGCCCGATCAGGCGTGAGCCTTGTGGAACGAGAAGGTGCCGACCAGTCGGGCTGTCGTAAACCGGGCTGGTGACCTGGGCCGTCACCTGGCCCGGAAGATCCGAGCGCAACCCGGTCACGAGCGCCGCCGGAATGATCGACCCGGCCTGCAGCACATATCGGCTTACGGGCGCGCGCACCCTGTCCGCGCTCATCGTGCGCCGGTCGGCTTCGCGACTCAGAAATGCCTCACCCCGGCCTCCTGCCAATTGAGAGGCCTCGGGAGCGGCTGGGGCAGGGGGCGGCGGCGAAGGCGGCCCCGCGGCTTCAGAACCGCCGCCTGTCTGGGTCGTGCTGAACAGGGCGCTCGTCCTGGCTGCCTCACGCTCTTGGCTTGCGCGCTGCGCGGCCGGATCGACGGGTGGAGCGGCTGGCGCACCGGGCGCGCCAGGATGCGGCGGCACTTGCTCGCCGCGCTGCTGCGCGCTCAGCATCGGCCGGCCCATGTCGCCAGGCAGAGGCGGCCCGAGCTGCGGGACGTCTCGGGGCAGCGCCGAATAGTCCCGTGGCAGCGCGCCCAGGCCATCCGCCTGCGCAACACGGTCGGTATTGTAGAGATCCGACTGCTCCGTCGCCTCTTCGCGGCCCTGCAGCGCCACCATCATCACGCCTCCGATGCCGATGCTGGCGGCGGCGCCGAGGCCGATCAGCACCTTTCGCGACAAGCGCATCACCGGAGGCAGCGTGGGGCGAAGCCGGAGTTCGTCGGCGATCTCGCGTTCGCTGAGGTCCGTTTCGTCGAGGTCCGGCTGAGGGGTGCGCGCGTCAGTCACGGGCCGCTCTCCCATCGCTGCGTTCGATCCGCACCCGCTGCTGGCGGCGTCCGGCGCCGAGGCGGAGCTCGGCCGCTGCGAACAGCCGGTCCACGATCATGTGGCGTCCGCGAACTCGGTAGTTGACGAGCTCGGCGGCATTCCTCCGCCGGCCAACGATGAAAAGCGGCGGCATCTCGCCTTGGGCGATCCCCATCGGAAACTCGATATAGACCTGCCGCCCGTCATCAAAGGCGCGGAGCGGCCGCCATGGCGGGCGATCGCCCTCGATTCGATAGCGGAACTGGAGCTGGTCGAGCGCGATGCCGCCGGCAATCGGCTCGGCGTCAGCCGCGACGGCTGTGCCTTTGGAAATGGCGATCAACTGATCGGCCGGGTAGGACCAAGAGACGGAGGCCATCCAGGTGGCTCGGGTGGCGCGGAGCTCGAGCAGATAGGTCCGCCGGTCGGTGTTGATGATGAGGTTCGTCCGGAGGTCCGTCCGGGTCGGCTTCACGAGGATGTGGACACGCGCCGAGGCTCCGGCGCCGCTCAATGTGTCCCCGATGATCCACCGCGCGGTGTCGCCTGCTGCGACCGGACCCGTGCCGACCAGGCGCTCGCCTTCCTGCAGGGCGATGTCGGTGACGTGCCCCGGCGCGGTATAGACCTGGTAGAGCGCTCCCGGAGAAAATGGGTAGAGCTGGACGGCGTTGATGAAGCCCTCCCGCACCGGCTCCATCCGCGCGGCCGCATTGGCGGCCGTGACACGGCTCGTCGGAGCGCGCGCGTCGCGACCGGTGCGAGCGGGCTCCAGCGGCTTGAGCTGCCCGGGAAGCGGGAGCGGCTCAGGAATCGCGACCACCTCCACTCGTGCGGGCGGCTCCGGCGCAGCGACGGCCGGCACGGCTTCCGTGGCTGGCGAGGTGTCCAGGGTGATCTCTGTCGGACGGTCACGATGCGCGCAGGCGGCGAGCGTCGATGCGGAGATCAGGAGAGCCGACAAAGCGGCTTGGCGGACTGAGGGGTATTTCATCAGGCGGACTCCCGAGACCAGTTGATTGCGTGGACGAAGATCCCGAGCGGGTTCTTGCGGAGCCGCTCGGCATCGCGCGGCGGCTGGATCACGAGCGTCAGAATCGCGCTCCAGCGTTCGGTGGCGGCGAGCTGACCGTTCTCATAGCGACGTTCGACCCAGGCGATACGGAAGCTGTCGTCCGAGGCGCGGATGACGCTCGACACCTCGACGGAGATCTGGACCTGCCCGACACGCGCAAAGGGGTCGTTGACGCGAGCATAATCGTTGAGCGCGAGCGCGCCGCGATCGGTGGTGTAGTCGTAGGCGCGCAGCCAGTTCTGCCGGAGCACGATCGGATCCGCCGGCACGGAGCGCACCTGCTCGATGAAGCGGGCGAGGTGCCAGGCGATCTGTGGGTCGGTCGGGCGATAGTCGGCGACCGCCGGCTCGACGGCCTGAGCCTGACCCAGACTGTCGACCTGAACCACCCAAGGCACGATCGAGCCGCGGGCGGACTGCCAGACTAGCGCCGCCGATAGGCCGGCTACCAGGAACAGCTCACCGAAAGCGAGCAGGCGCCAATTCCTCGCCTGGACGCGGGCGGAGCCGATGCGCTCATCCCAGGCTTGGCCTGCGCGCTGATACGGTGTTTCCGGTTCGGGGGTGCGCCCGTAGCGCACCGAGGGTCGCTTGAACATCAACGGTCCTCACTGACGGAGATGGAAGAGCCCGAGCCGCCGCGGTCGCCGGCGCGAACGGTGTGGGCGACGGTCGAGACGCCCTCCTTCACCAGCCGCTCGCGCTGCATTCGCTTCGCCCAGGCGGGGACGCCGTCGCTTCTGTTTGAAGAGGCTGAAGCCGCGCCTTCGGCGTCGGGTGCCGCTGGAGCGGGTCCAGAGCTGCTGCCGCTTGGCGCGGGGCGAATGGACGGGGCGGCCCCGGAGGGAGCAGCCGCAGCGGCGCCTGTCGAGCCGCCGCCTGGCGAGGAGCCGCCGCCAGGCAAGCCGCCCATCCCGGTCGTGCCAGCACCGCCGCGGGTGGCGGGAACCTGAGTGGCCGCGGCCGTGCTCCCGCCGCCGCGCACCGCGCCAGCGGCCGCGCCCATCCCGAGCCGGGCGACGCCGTAGCCAGCCGCGCCCACCGCGAGTGCCGCCGCACCGGTTCCGACGGCCGCGCCCGCGCCGAGCTGCGGTCCGCCCGAGACGATGCCGTTGGCAATGCCCGGGCCGAAGATGCCGAGACCGAGCAATGACAATGCGGCGAGCACGATCGCCATCGCGTCTTCCATCGTCGGCTGGTCGCCCGCAAAGCCGGCGGTGAACTCGGAGAAGAGGGTGGAGCCGATGCCGACGATCACCGCCAGGACGAGCACCTTGACGCCGCTCGAGATCACGTTTCCGAGCACGCGCTCGGCCAAGAAGGCGGTCTTGCCGAACAGACCGAAGGGGATGAGCACGAAGCCCGCGAGAGTCGTCAGCTTGAACTCTATGAGCGTGACGAAGAGCTGGATCGCGAGAATGAAGAAGCTCAGCAGCACCAGCGCCCAGGCGAACAGCATCACGAAGATCTGAACGGCGTTTTCGAAGAACGAGATGAAGCCCATCAGCTCGGAGATGGACTCGAAGATCGGGCGCCCGGCTTCGATCCCGATCTCGGCGATGCGGCCCGGGCGGACGAAATCCGCGGCGCTCACCGTGCCGCCTGCGGCTTGCAGCCCGAGGCCGGCGAAGCTCTCGAAGACGATCCGCGCGAGCGCGTTCCAGTTGGAGATGAGGTAGGCGAAGATGCCGACGAACAGCGTCTTCTTGACGAGCCGCGCAAGCACGTCGTCATCGGCTGCCCAAGTCCAGAAGAGAGCGGCGAGCGTAACGTCGATGACGATCAAAGTGGTCGCGATGAACGCCACCTCGCCGCCGAGGAGGCCGAAGCCGCTGTCAATATATTGGGAGAAGACCTGCAGAAAGCGATCGATAACGCCGACGTCGTTCATGGTGCCGTCCGATCTGTGCTGAAGAAGCGGCGCCGCTGCTCCGCCCAGGCCGCGCGGCAGGCGGCATCGATTAACGCCGGGTCCGTCAGGCTCGCGCAGCGCGCGAGCTCGGCCGCCAGCGGGTCGGGCTCGGAAGCCGGCGCCGCGGTCGCAACGGCGACCTGCGGCGCCTCCCTTCTGAGCTGCGCATCGAGCACGGCGACGAGCACCGCCATGCCCGCGAACAGGACGGCGCCGAGGCGCACCCAGAAGGTCATGTCCGTCTCGATCTTCACCGGCGGAAGATCTCGACATCGGTGGGCTGATAGCCCCGGCCGGGCGCGATGAAGCGGCGGAACCTTTCGCGCGCTTGGTCCGACGCCGCCGCCCGCTGCGCCGCTTCGAGCGCTTGGGCGCGGCCCTGCGCCGCAACGACGGCGGTCAGATCCGCCAGCTGCTGCGCCTGCAGTGCGAGGAGCTGGTTGCCCGCTTGCGCCGCCTGCAACGCGCCCGTCGCCGATTGACTGGAACCGATCAGCGCCTGCATCTCAGCCCGGTTCGTCTCGATGTTGCCGACGACCCCCGCTTGGACCCGCAGGGCGTCCTGTAGCGCGCCGACGGACGTCGCCCACCGCTGCTGCGCATTGCGGACCATCGCCTCGTTGGTCTGGCCGCCGGCCGCGCCATAGGTGGTGGTGAACGCCCGATCGATGTCACGCACGTCATAGGCGACGCGCTGGGCCTGGCCCAGCAGGTCCTGCGTTCGCCGCACCGACTGCTGGAGCTGCTGGAGCGAGCTGTAAGGGAGCGACGCGAGGTTGCGCGCCTGATTGACCAACATCTGCGCCTCGTTGGTGAGGCTGCGGATCTGGTTGTTGATCTGGTCGAGCGAACGCGCTGCCTGCAGCACGTTCTGCGCATAGTTGGTCGGGTCCTTAACGATCAGCTGCGCATTCGCGGGCACGGTCGCGCCGAGCGCGAGAGCGAGCGCGGCGGCGCCGGTCGTCAGGGCATGACGAAGGGTACGTCTGGTCACGATCTTGTCTCCAGGTCCAGGGTGGGGATGAGGTCGGCGGCCCATGTGAGGCCGCGACGGCGGAGCCAGGCGGCGGCGAAGCCGCGCCCGTCACTCTCAGTAAGCGTCTCGGCGATCAGCGCCTGGTCGGCCTTGCCGCTCGCCGCCGTGAAGGCGAGAGCGACGGGTCCGAGCCCGAGCTCGAACAGCCGATTGCCGCGTCGGCTCTGCGCGTAATAATCGCGCTTGGGCGTCGATCGCGCGACGATCTCGATCTGCCGGTCGTTGAGCCCGAACTTGCGATAGATACTGGCGATCTGCGGCTCGAGCGCGCGCTCATTGGCGAGGAAGATGCGGGTGAGGCAGCTTTCGATGATCGCTGGAGCGACGGCCGAGCCGTCGATGTCGGCGAGGCTTTGGGTGGCGAAGACGACGGCGGCGTTCTTCTTGCGGAGCGTCTTCAGCCATTCGCGCAGCTGCGAGCCGAAGGTCGGGTCGTCGAGCGCGAGCCAGCCTTCATCGACAATGACGAGGGTCGGCGCGCCTTTGAGGCGCCCTTCGATCCGGTGGAAGAGGTAGGCGAGCACGGCCGGCGCGGCGGCGGTGCCGATCAGCCCTTCCGTCTCGAACGCCTCAACCGTGCCGGCGCCGAGACTCTCATGATCGCCGTCGAGGAGGCGCCCCCAGGGACCGTCGAGGCAATAGGGCTGGAGCGCGCGCTTAAGCGAGTTGGACTGGAGCAGCACCGAGAGGCCGGTGAGCGTCCGCTCCTGGGCAGGCGCCGACGACAGGCTCAGCAGCGCCGACCAAAGGTGATCCTTCACCTCGGGCGTGACCGTCACTCCTTCCCGGCCGAGGACGCCGGTGAGCCACTCCACAGCCCAGGCGCGCTCGGCGGCGGCATGGATGCCAGCCAGAGGCTGGAGCGCCACTGGCTCGGTTGCGGACTCGGAGAGAGCGCCGCCAAGGTCATGCCAGTCGCCGCCCATGGTGAGCGCGGCGGCGCGGATCGAGCCGCCGAAGTCGAAGGCGAATACCTGGGCGCCCGGATAGCGTCGGAACTGGAGCGCCATCAGCGCGAGCAGCACGCTCTTGCCGGCACCGGTCGGCCCGACCACCAACGTATGGCCAACGTCGCCGACATGGGGCGAGAAGCGGAACGGCGTCGAGCCTTCGGTGCGTGCGTAGAAGAGCGGCGGGCCATTCAGATGCTCGTTGCGCTCCGGTCCTGCCCAGACGGCCGAGAGCGGGATCATATGGGCGAGGTTGATGGTCGAGATCGGCGGCTGGCGGACGTTGGCGTAGAGGTGACCGGGGAGGCTCCCGAGCCACGCTTCGACCGCGTTCACGCTTTCGCTGATCGTGGTGAAGTCGCGGCCCTGGATGACTTTTTCGACGAGCCGCAGCCGGTCGGCCGCAACTCGCGCATCCTCGTGCCAGACCGTTACCGTGGCGGTGACGTAGGCGTGACCCACCAGATCAGCGCCGAGCTCCTGCAGCGCCTCGTCCGCGTCCGCGGCTTTGTTGGCAGCATCGCTATCGAGGAGCGTCGATGCCTCGTTGGTCATCACCTCCTTGAGGATCGCGGCGATCGACTTGCGCTTCGCGAACCATTGCCGCCGGATGCGAGTCAGCAGCTTGGCGGCTTCGGTCTTGTCGAGGCAGATCGCGCGCGTGACCCAGCGATAGGGGAAGGCGAGCCTGTTCAGTTCGTCGAGAATTCCGGGGAAGGTCGAGGATGGAAAGCCGACTACGGACAGCGTGCGCAGATGCGCGTTTCCGAGCCGCGGCTGGAGTCCCCCGACGAGCGGCTGGTCAGCAAGGAGGGCGTCGAGGTGCATCGGCGTCTCGGGCACGCGCACGCGGTGACGATTGGTCGAGACGCAGGAGTGCAGGTAGGTCAGCGTCTCCGTGTCGGAGAGCCAGGCCGCTTCGGGCACGAAGCTCGCGATGAGGTTCAGAAGCCGATCGGTGCGATCCACGAACGTGGCGAGGTGGTCGCGCGCGTTCGCGGCTTGCTCCGGCCGGCCCTCGTAGAGCCAGCCCTCCGCGCGTGCGGCGTCGTCGGACGGCGGCATCCAGACGAAGGTGAGCACATAGGCGCTCTCGAAGTGTGCGCCCTCGGCTTCGAACTGCGCGCGCCGCTCCGCGTCGACCAGGGCCGACGCCGCATCGGGGAAGCGGCTGTCGGGGTAGCTCTCGGCGGGCTGGCGGCTGGCTTCCACGAATAAGGTCCAGCCGGACCCGAGCCGCCGGATTGCGCTGTTCAGGCGTGCGGACGCGCCGACGAGCTCGGAAGCGGTCGCGCTGTCGAGATCAGGGCCGCGAAAGCGGGCGCTGCGCTGGAGCGAGCCGTCCTTGTTGAGAACGACGCCTTCTTCGATCAGGGCTGCCCATGGGAGAAAGTCGGCGAGACCCTGCGGCTTCTTGCGGTATTCGGCGAGGTTCAGCATCGCGCTCAGACCCCGAGGTGCGGCGGGTAGCGAAGGTGGCGGCGAACGACGTCGACGAACTGCGCGTCGCGCTTGGCCGCCCAGACCGCGAGGAGATGGCCGACGAGCCAGACCGCGAGCCCCACGAGCCAGAGCCGGAGCCCCAGCCCGATCGCGGCGGCGAGCGTGCCGTTGGCGATCGCCACCGCCCGCGGCGCTCCGCCGAGCAGGATCGGCTCGGCAAGCGCGCGGTGAACGGGTGCGGTGAAGCCCGGCATCTGGTCGTCGGCGCCGGTCATCAGACGAGCGCCCCGCCGCCGAAGCTGAAGAAGGAGAGGAAGAAGGAACTGGCGGCGAATGCGATCGAGAGGCCGAAGACGATCTGCACGAGCCTGCGGAAGCCGCCACTCGTGTCGCCGAAGGCGAGCGTCAGACCGGTCACGATGATGATGATCACGGCCACGATTTTCGCCACGGGGCCTTCGATGGACTCCAGGATCGACTGCAGCGGCGCCTCCCACGGCATGCCGGAGCCGCCTGCCCGAGCGGGCGCGGTGAAGAGGAAGCTGGTGGCGAGTACGGTCGTGGCCGCGAGCCGGCGGCGGATGTTAGTCACTTAGGTTCTCCTGACGAAGTGAGGGGGGCGAGATGGTAGTCGCCGAATGCGTCGAGCCCTTCGACGCGGGCGAGTTCGGCGAGCCGGCGGTCGGAGCCGCGGCCGGCGAGAACGGCGATGATGTCGATCGTCTCCGCGACGAGGGCGCGCGGAACGGTGACGACAGCTTCCTGGATCAGTTGCTCGAGGCGGCGGAGCGCGCCCAAGGCGCTGCCGGCGTGGATCGTGCCGATTCCACCTGGGTGGCCGGTGCCCCATGCTTTGAGGAGGTCCAAGGCCTCGGCGCCGCGCACCTCACCGATCGGGATGCGGTCGGGGCGGAGGCGGAGCGACGAACGAACTAAGTCGGAAAGTGAAGCAACGCCGTCCTTGGTCCGAAGCGCGACCAGGTTCGGCGTTAGGCACTGGAGCTCACGTGTGTCCTCGATCAGCACCACGCGGTCGGAGGTCTTAGCGACCTCCGCCAGGAGCGCGTTGGTAAGGGTGGTCTTGCCGGTTGAGGTGCCGCCGGCAACCAGCACATTGGCGCGGGACGCCACCGCGCAGCGGAGCGCCTCGGCTGCGGGCTCATCCATGATGCCGGCCCGGACATAGTCGGCGAGGCTAAACACCGCTACGGCGGGCTTGCGGATCGCGAAACAGGGAGCGGCCACGACGGGCGGAAGCAGCCCCTCGAACCGCTCGCCTGTCCCGGGCAGCTCCGCCGACACCCGAGGCGCATCGGCGTGAACCTCGGCACCGACGTGATGGGCAACGAGACGGACAATGCGCTCTCCGTCCGCCGACGAGAGCCGCTCGCCCGTGTCCGCCAGCCCGGCCGCGAGGCGGTCCACCCACAGCCGCCCGTCCGGGTTCAGCATCACCTCGATGACAGCCGGGTCTTCAAGCCACGCTGCCACGTCCGGTCCAAGCGCGGTCCGCAGCATCCGCGCGCCGCGCGCTTGAGCCTCTGTTCTGAACTGAATTGCGGTCACTGCGTGAGCCCCGTGTGAATGACGGGGTCGAGTAAAAGGACAGCTATCCGCTGCGGATCAACAAGCCTGAGGGCGTAGTAGTGCTCCGGGCTGTAGAGGCAGGGCCAAGCGCGATCGCATTGAGCAAGCTATCCCGCCGTTGCGACAGCGAAGGCCCGGCAGCACGAATCGCCTGTCCAACCGAAGCTGGTGCTGGAGACGAAAGATGCTTGTAGGCCATAGCAGGTCGACGCGCCCGCGGGGGCTTCCTCAAAAAGCGCCCGCGAAATCCCGAAATTGCCGTACTGCGCCGTGAAAGAATGCTATCGGCAAAGGTACTATGTCATTGAAAAGACTTGAACTAAATCGGATAAGCAGCTAATCTGCCGCTGCTTTGGGGGGTCAAGGTGACGTTGCGCGAACAGGTTCGGGTTCTGATCGATCGGCGCGCGCCAGCTGCAATGTGCGACTCCTGCCTTGCGGACCATCTGGCGATCACGCGAACGCGTGTTGCCGGCCTGCGCCTCCATGTTGCCCAAGACGATGGTTACCGGCGAGTGCGGGGCCGCTGCTCGGGATGCTGTACCCGCCGCGCAGTGACCTCTTTGGCGCCTCAGCACAGGCCCACCGGCAAGTGAAACTCTTCTTCGAATGGAGGTGATGGTGGGCATCCGAGAAGCGTGTGAGGCGCTCCAAACAAGCCGCTGCCTCGAGCTCTCCTATAACGGGTTGCTGCGCTGTGTTGAAGTTCATGCCGTCGGCTATACCGCCGATGAAGAGCCGGTCGCTGTCGTGTGGCAGAAACCAGGCACGACGTTGGAGGGGTGGCAGGTAATTCGCCTTGAGCGCGCGAAGCATCTTCGAGTGTCCAGCGAGAGTTCCGGCGCGCCCAGGCGCGGCTACGAGCGCAGCAAGTTTCCATTCATTCGAATCGAGTGCTCGGTTAAGGCAGGGCAGCGGTCCGATCCGGCCGAGGTGAGATGAACGCGCATTTCTGATTGGCTCGTCGGTGCCAAAAAGGCACACCCGCAGAGTTTCGGATTGGCGCCGAAACCGCCGATCTTCCCCTTCGTTGAACATGATGAAGAGCCGCTAGGTGAGCGGCTCCTCCACCTCTATGGTCAGCAGCACGACGCTGGGGAGGTGTATGTCGACTGACGTGTCGAAAGTCTCCGCTGTGCATGCGTTCATCATCGAGGATGATTATCTAATCAGCAGATCGATTCAGGACATGCTTGGTGAGCTGGGGTTCACATCCTTCAGCTTCGCCCGCTCCGAGGATGCTGCGATTGCGGGCGCCACCGGCGAAGACTTCGATCTGATCACAGTTGATGCCCACCTGTTGCCCGGCGACGGAATCAAAGCTGTGGGGGCCATATGTGCGGGTCGGCGGGACATCCCAGTAGTCTTCGTAACCGGATACGCATCCGAGATCCTGGAGCGGGTTCCGGGTGCCGTCATTGTCGAAAAGCCAGTTACGCAGACGGCGCTTCAAACCGCCGTCTTCGCGGTTCTGGCGCAGCGGGAGTGGTGAAGAGCTAGCCCGTGCCAACCTTAGTGGTGGTCCGGCCGCGGAAGGGCGGGCGAACCGTAACTGATCGTACCCTCGCAAATTTTGCGTATCTCATGTTGGATCGCGGATACGCGCGGCTCTTGAGGCATTCTTGCGCGATGCCTCGCTACTATTTTCAGCTGTACGAGTGCGGTAACATCATCAGCGATGCCGAAGGGCGTGAACTGCCCGACATCGCGACGGTGAGAAAGAGAGCAATCGCCGAGGCGCGGCAACTGATGTCGGCGGAGGTCGCTGCCGGACGGCTATGTCTTTCATGCCGCATTGAAGTCGAAGATGAGGATCGGCGGCCGGTGCTGGTGATTCCGTTTAGAGAGGCGCTGGAAATCACTGGTCTTTAGCGGTCTTCATGGCTTGTCGCTGGGTCCGATGTCGAGGGCGACCTCTTTCAGCAGGCCCGGTCCATTCGCGAGCCGGCGGCCAAGGGCTTCGACAAAGCGATCGTACCGCTCCGCTCCCTTCGCACGTGCTGCGGCGCTGGTCTGCTCGGGCAGCGCCGGAGTCGACGTCAGCCAGAAGCGAACGAACAGCGCCATCGTCTCCAATGTCACGGTGTCGTTCCGCTCGAGCCGTTCCAGCACACGAACGATTCGGTCCAGGCGCTTTGTGATCGCCGCCTCGCGGCGATCACTGTCGTCCGGCGTCAGAAAGGAGGCAATCGCGGCCTCGGCGACCAATGACTTCGACTTGCGCCGGTCGGCCGCGAATGCCTCCAGCGCCCGCATCGTGGCCGGCTGCAGATAGATGGTGAATTGCTCCTTCTTGGCCATGGCTCAGAGCTCGATGCCATCGCTGGGGTCCAGCGAGGCCTGACGCGCTGCGGCGCGCATTTGTTGACCCAGCATCCGTTGCCGAAGCGCTTCATCGTCGGGCTCAGCTGGATCAAGATCGAATTCGTTGGCGGGCGGCGGCGCCGGCTCCCGCACCACCTCTTCGTGGTCGGGAAGCTCCGGTTCGCGGCGAAGGCCGGCATTTGCGTCCTCGGCCTCCGATGCTTCGGCCGGCGGCACAAGCGGACCCTCCCACTCGTCGCGGAGAGCGGGTCCCGCAAGCTCTATCCCATCATAGCCGGGGTTCGGCGGCGGCAGGATCCGGCGCTTGAGCTGCGGATCCTCGTAATAGCGGGCCTTCTTCGCCCGGATTGGTGGCGCCCCGGAAACGAGCACGATCTCATCGGTCGGGGAGAGCTGCATGATCTCACCCGGCGTGAGCAGCGGCCGTGCCGTCTCCTGACGGCTCACCATGAGGTGGCCGAGCCAGGGTGAGAGCCGATGCCCGGCATAATTCTTCATGGCGCGGAGCTCGGTCGCCGTTCCGAGGCTGTCGCTCACCCTTTTGGCTGTGCGCTCGTCGTTGGTCGCGAACGCCACCCGGACATGGCAGTTGTCGAGAATGGCATTGTTCTGCCCGTACGCCTTTTCGATCTGGTTCAGGCTCTGGGCGATCAGGAACGAGCGGATACCGTAGCCGGCCATGAAGGCGAGGGCGCTCTCGAAGAAGTCGAGCCGCCCCAGCGCCGGAAACTCGTCGAGCATGAGGAGCGTTCGGTGGCGGCGGCGATCCGACTGCAGCTCCTCTGTCAGCCGCCGTCCGATCTGATTGAGGAGAAGCCGAACGAGCGGCTTGGTGCGGCTGATGTCTGATGGGGGCACCACGAGGTAAAGCGTTGCCGGCCGGCCGCGTTCGACCAGGTCGGCGATGCGCCAGTCGCACCGGCTCGTCACCTGCGCCACCACCGGATCGCGGTAGAGCCCGAGGAACGACATCGCCGTGCTCAGCACGCCCGAGCGCTCGTTGTCCGACTTGTTGAGCAATTCGCGCGCGGCGCTGGCAACCACCGGATGGGCGCCGGTTTCGCCGAGGTGCGGCGTTGTCATCATGGCGCGCAGGGTGGTCTCGATGGGGCGACGGGGATCGGACAGGAAGGCCGCGACGCCGGCAAGCGTCTTGTCCGGTTCGGCATAGAGGACGTGGAGGATGGTGCCGACGAGCAGGGAGTGGCTGGTCTTCTCCCAGTGGCTCCGGCGCTCGAGCGCGCCCTCGGGATCGACGAGAATGTCGGCGATGTTCTGGACGTCCCGCACCTCGCTCGGACCGCGCCGGACTTCGAGCAGCGGGTTGTAGGCGGCACTGGCGGCATTGGTCGGGTCGAACAGGATCACGCGTCCGAACCGCGCCCGCCAGCCGGCGGTGAGCTGCCAGTTCTCGCCCTTGATATCATGCACAACACAGGAGCCAGGCCAGGTGAGGAGCGTCGGCACGACCAGACCAACGCCCTTGCCGCTGCGGGTTGGGGCGTAGCAGAGCACATGCTCAGGTCCATCGTGACGCAGATAGGCGTTGAGATACTTGCCTAGCACCACGCCGTCCGGTCCGAGCAGGCCGGCCTTGGCCATCTCCGTCCGGGTCGCCCAACGGGCCGAGCCGTATGTCGACACATCTTTGGCCTCACGCGCGCGCCAGACCGACATGGCGATCGCAACGCCGATGCAGACGAACCCTCCCGCCGCGGCGATATAGGCCCCTTCCATGAAGACGCGGGGCGCGTAGGCGTCATACCAGTACCACCAGATGAAGAAGGCGGGCGGCGGGTAGATGGGCCAGCCCATGAGGTCGCCCATCGGCGGGCCGAGTTGAGGCTGGAATGCGAGCCGCCAAGCAACCCATTGCGTGGCGGCCCAGACGAACAGAAGCGCGATTGCGCTGACGAGGAGCAGTTGGCCCCAAAGGATCTTAGTCGAGGTCATGGCGCGCAGGCCAACGCCCGCCCACGCGAACGTTCAAGCTCGATCAGCTACGTCTCGCGCTGGGGCGTGCGGCGGCGCGCAAATCGGCGGGTCTGTTGATCGAATGGTAAGCCGCCTCCCGTTCGGTCAGGCGCGGCGGAAACATCGCCTCTGCTCAGGCGTCATTGCACTTATGCAAGCCGTGTCGACGTTCGGCACTCCTAAGCAGCAGACCTTTCATACCAGCCGCGCGAGCGTTTCACGATCGCTACCACGGAGAGCATCACCGGCACCTCGACAAGCACGCCAACGACCGTGGCAATAGCCGCGCCTGACTCAAGGCCGAAGAGACTGATGGCGGCTGCGACCGCAAGCTCGAAGAAATTGCTTGCGCCAATGAGCGCGGCAGGTGCGGCGACGCACCAGGCAACGCCGAGCTTCCGGCTGAGCCAGTAGGCGAGCCCGGCGTTGAAATACACCTGAATGAGGATCGGCACCGCGAGCAGCACGATTACGAGCGGCTGGTCGAGGATCGCTTCACCTTGAAAGCCGAACAGCAGCACGAGAGTCGAGAGTAGGGCGAGCAAGGACACAGGGCCAAGCCGGCGCAGAAGGCCATCCAAAGCTTCCTGCCCGCCGCTGCGGAGAACTTGCCGCCGCATGAGATGGGCAATGACGACCGGCACGACGATGTAAAGGACAACGGACAGGAGCAAAGTGTCCCAAGGGACGGTGATGGAAGCGACGCCGAGCAGCAGCCCCACAATCGGCGCGAAGGCGAACACCATGATCAGATCGTTCAAGGCAACCTGGCTGAGCGTGTAGTGCGGCTCGCCCTCGCAGAGGTTCGACCACACGAACACCATCGCAGTGCACGGCGCGGCGGCGAGGAGAATCAGGCCCGCGATGTAGCTTTCAATCTGATCTGCAGGCAGGAGCGGACGGAATAGCCAGCCGATGAAGACGGTTCCGAGCAGCGCCATCGAGAACGGCTTCACCGCCCAATTGATGAACAGGGTGACACCCACGCCGCGCAGATGATGCCGAACCTGCCCCAAGGCGCCGAAGTCGATTTTGAGCAGCATCGGAATGATCATCAGCCACACGAGCAGCGCAACCGGCAGGTTGACGCGCGCGACCTCGGCCGATGCGATCACCTCGAAAAGTCTCGGCGCCGCCGCGCCGAGGCCGATCCCCGCCACAATGCACAAAGCAACCCAGATCGACAGATAGCGCTCGAACGTCGTCATTCCCGACGCGCCGGGGCGGTGTCAGTCAGAGTTGCCACGTCAGGCCGTCTCTTTCGCCGCCTGAGAAGCCCCGCTCTGACCGCCGATCTCGCACAGCCGGTTCTGCAGCGTCATGCGATCGATGCTGTCGATCGGGAGGTTGAGGAACAGCGATATCCGGTTGTGCAGGTAGTTAAGAGCCTGCTGGAACGCCTCTCGCTGGCCTGCGCCTTCGACCTTGGCCGGATCCTCGATGCCCCAATGTGCGGTCATCGGGTGCCCCGGCCATATCGGACAGGTCTCGCCCGCCGCATCGTCGCAAACAGTGAAGATGAAGTCGATCTCCGGTGCATCGGGCGCTGCGAATTCATCCCAGCTCTTGGACCGGAGTCCCTCCGTGTCGAAGCGAAGGCTGCGCAGGAGCTCAATGGCCATCGGATGAACCTCACCCTTCGGAAAGCTGCCGGCCGAGAAGGCGCGAAAACGGCCTGAGCCTTGCTTGTTCAGCAGCGCATCCGCGAGTATCGATCGGGCCGAGTTGCCGGTGCACAAGAACAGCACGTTGTAGATGCGGTCGCTCATAGCCGTCATCCGCAGCAGGGGGCATCGGCGGGGCGATCTGGTTTCGGCTCGCAGCAGACGCCCTGAGGCGTGGCCGCGTCGCAGCAGTCGGCATCCTCCGCTACGGGCATCGCCGGAGCGCAGCAGGTCGTTTCCGCCGCGTTCTCCGAAAGAGCGGAGAGGGCGGGGCTGTCGCCGTAAACGGCTGCCTCGCCGTTTGTGAAGAATGCTTCCCACACAACGCCATCGGGATCAGCGATCCAGCTCTTCTGAGACTTGGCGTAGCAGCAGGTGGTCGCGCCCTCTTCGACAAGGGCGCGATCCGCAGCTTTCAGCCTTCCATAGACCTCGGCCAGTTCGTCTCCGCTTTCGACCTGGATACCGAGATGCTCGATGCCCTTGGCGGCGTGCAGCCCCGAGGAGATCGCGAAGTTGACGCGGGGATCGTCGAGCATCCACTTCGCGTAGTCCGGCTTCACGACGGTCGGCTCGGCGCGGAATAGGGTCGAATAGAAGCCGATCGAGCGGTCGAGATCCTCGACGCCCACATGGACGTGCATGCGCTTCATGCGGATTTCCTTTCTTGGCTGGCGGGAGCAGCCTCGAGGCCGCAAATTGCATCGGCGCCGCATCCGGCCCCGGCGCAGCAGTTCTCCATGAGATACGCGACCAGTGTGTTCATCGATGCGTAGTTCGCCGAGTAGATGAGGGAGCGATGCCGACGCTCCTGATTTACGAGGCCGGCTCGATGAAGCTGAGCCAGGTGGAACGACAAGGATGAGTTTGGAACGCCGAGAGCTTCAGCGATTGCACCCGCCGGCATGCCGATCTCTCCCGCCTGGACGAGCAGGCGGAACAGGGCGAGCCGATGCTCCTGTGCTAGCGCTGCTAGGGCAGTGACCGCAGACGCTGAATCCATGCGGCACCTCGTTTCCACTTCCGTCGAATTGACAGAGGAGGCGAACTAGGTCAAGCTTGATTCGAGGTTTATGGAAATGACGTAGACTGCCGGCGTCAGTTCGTGATGGTCGCCGACAGCCTGAGCTGGACGTGTCAGAGACTGAGTCCGCGCTTTCGCCCGAAGCTCCAGTCGATCCCGCCCCCGGGCAAAGCGACGCCACCGACCTGTCGGCCGAGACGTTGCTCCAGTGACGGCGACCAAGGCACGAGCTGAAAGCCCAGCCCATCGTCCAGCATCGCAAAACGGCCGGAGGCGAGGTCGAGTCGCTGACGATAGACGCCGCCCACGCGTTCGCCCTCGGCTGCGGGGCGGTAAGGCAAGCCGGTCTCGGCCGCGACCTTTGAGGCGACCTGCTCGAGTTCTCGGCGGCGCAGCGTGTCGAGGAGGTCGCGTGCGAACAGGACCCGGCCGGATTGTCGCCGAGCCAACCCCTGGCTCACGAGGTGATCCGTCCTATGTTCCAGCGCATCCCGCACATCGGCAGCAAACCCGCCGGAGCCCAGCGGCTCCGGCTCGCGGGCAGTTAGCTGCCGGTCGAGCCAGGTCGCCCCAGTCGCGGTGATCTGCCGCTCGATCGGGAGGTCCGAACGGACGGCAAGTGCGATCCGATCGCGGCCGGAGGCGTCGGCAAACCGGCGCAGCTCGACCACCGAGCCGGTCGAGCCATCGGCGGCGGCGTCGAGCGTGGGGAGGCGCAGGTGGTGCGTGCTGCCGTCCACACCCTCGACGATCGCGTAACCCGAGCCCTTGAGCTCGTCATCCAGCCCGCGGGCGGCGAGCCGGCCCAGCACCGGCCCTGCGGTTTCGGCTTCGAGCACGAACAGGCTCGCATTCGCTTCCCGGCCGCGGCTTGCCATCGTCCGGTGCAGCCGCTTGATGATGTCGCCGCGCTCGCCCAGCGCACGGAGCTGCTGCTCAGCATCATCGGCGAGGACCCATCGGCCGCGGCCGTCGCCGGAGGCGAGGCCGAGCCGCTCCAGCTTCCGGAGCCGTCCGATCTTCTCCTCCCGGAGCGGATCAGGCCGCGCGAGGAGATCGCGCCGGAGGTCGAGCACCCCCTCCCGGGCCGCCGCCTCACGCACGAGCACCCGGTCCAGCTTCGTCCAACGCTCGGCCTCGACTTGGCGCGCGAGGTCGCGCCGCACTTCCAATTCGCTCCGCGGGCCGAGCTCCTGGGTCACGAGCGCGGCGGCGCGGTCGCGCATGCCGTGGCTGATATAGTCGCGGCTGATGACGAGGTCGCGGCCATCGTCGTCGTGCCCGCGGACCAGCACATGGACGTGCGGGTGCTCGGTGTTCCAGTGATCGACCGCCACCCAGTCGAGCTGGGTGCCGAGGTCAGACTCGGCCTGAGCCATCAGCTCGCGGGTGAAGTCCCGAAGATCGGCAAGCTCGTGCGCGTCATCGGGAGAGACGATGAAGCGAAAGTGATGTCGGTCGCCCTCGCACCGGCTGACGAAGGCACCGCCGTCTGCGGCGTTGTCCGCGCTGTCGAACAGCCGGCCGGGTTCACCGTCCTTGGTGACGCCGTCGCGCTGGAGGTAGCTGACATGGGCAGCAAGCGCTCCTGAGGGCATGGTGCGCCGCACCACCCGCGCCTTAATAACGGCACCGCGCGCGCTCGACATGAGCAAGCGATTGGCTCCGACGCTCGCCGAGCGGCCGCGACCCCAAGTCGAGCGCCGGCTGCCGCCGTTCGGTCTGAGTCCGCCGGCTTTGTGAGCGGCGCGGAGCGCCTGTTTCAGGAACGACGGCTTTCGAGGCGCCGGCGTCGAGCGGATGCGTCCCGGCCGGATCCGAAAGTCGTCGTCGCTGCTCATCGCGAATGCCACAAGGTGTAAAAAGCCAAGGAAATCCGCGCCGTTTGCGGAATCGGCAACTTACGCGTGCGCTCGGCAAGGTGCGCGGGAGCCCTGTATTTGCTCACCTTTCTCGCCCAACCGACCGGCCGCACCTTGCGGCTTGTATCCTGCCCTCCTCTATTGATTTCATAGGCAGACCCTCGCAACTCCGCCGAACCTATGGCGGAGTACGCTAGAGCCACCGTGGTCGCGAAACTTCTCATTGGGGGCGCGTGACGGCGAGAATGGAGTGCGTGGGTGACGAAGCGACCCAGCCTGGGCGCGGAGAAGTAGAGGCACTGGCGTCTACGGTAGCTGCGACCGCGCCGCTGCTTGATTGCATGTCAGCGGCATCAGGGCGTGCAGCCGCCTTGCTTTCGCCCATGCGCACGAAGAGCGCGGATTGCGTCCAACTCGTGGCCGTGGCTCGGGTGACGCCATGTAGATCAGCACGCGCAATCGCGGCGGCATTTGGCGCAGCCGAGCCGCCGACGAGCGGCGCAAGGCGCGCCATGTAGACGACAGTCTCGGCGGGCAGCGGGCGTCTGCGATAGACGTGATCTTCCCACCGGCCAGGTCCAGCATTGTAGGCGGCGAGAAAACCCGCCGAGCCGTAACGGTCGTGCATCTCGCGCAGGTATGCCGTGCCCGCCAAAATGCTGTCGCGCGGACTATAAGGGTTAGCACCGAGACCATAGCGGGCGCGAAGCTCGGCGAAGGTGCCGGGCATCACCTGCATCAGCCCCATTGCTCCGGCACGCGAGGTGGCGGACGGATTGCCGGCGCTCTCGACGCGCATGACAGCCCGGATCCATGCTTGCGGAATGCCGAAACGGCGTGATGCTTCTTCGATGTACGTGGCGTAGGGATCGGTAGCCGAGAATGCGCCCGGCACCGACGCCAAGCGCGAGCCGAGCGCTTGGCCAGCGGCGGGCGATGCGAAAGCGAGCGATGCCGCGATAGTGCATGCTACTGTCCCGTCGAAGAACGACGGACGGCGGAGCGGCCGCAGCGCGAAGCCTCGATCAGTGCCGACGCGGAGGCAGGTGTGGCGCACGTTCACTTCTCCTCGCGCGTCCAGACCGGCGTCGCCCGCCCTAGCACCGATCGCTGCGGCAGCGGCCCGAAATAGCGGCCGTCGAGCGAGGCCCATCGGTTGGCGTTGAGCAGGAAGAGCTCGTCTTTCGCGACGATGCGGCAGCCGCTCCATTGCGGCAGCGGCCGACCGACACGGTCGCGTTCGCGTGCCATTGCACGCGTGACATCGTTCACGCTGACGCGCGCGCCGCTGCGGCAGACCCGCGCGCCCGGCAGCGCTTCGACGCGCTTGAGGAGCGGTGCGTTGTGACCGATGTAGCCGCGCTGGACTAGCCAGCTCGCGAGCGGCTCAGGGGGCGCTATGGCGACAAGATCTCCGCGCCGTAGCTGTTCGGAAGAGGAGAGGGCGTAAAGCCCCGTCGGCACGCTCGCCGAGACGTTCCAGATGAGCCGCGTCGGCATCTGAGCGACGAGGCTGACCGCGACGGCAGCGCAGGTCATCGAGCCGGCGAAAAGCGCGCACTTGGACAGCGAAGAATGCTTGGTCATGGGGAGACTCGCTTTCTTAAGAGCCACGCGCGATGCCGCTCGGGCGCGTAGGCCCGTGGCTCGCGGCCGGTGGCGAGTTGGTTGTGGACGTGTCGCCAATGGTCAGGCGCGGCGTCGGCTGGATCGAGACCGAGCCGCTCGACCGCATCAATTGCCTCCAGCACTCGGGCGACCTTCGGCCAGCCGGACAAGCGCAGCAGGCTCTCACCTCCCGGCGTCACGAACGGGACAGTCGAGAAGGGCTCGCCCGGGCTAACAGCGCGCAAGATATCGATGCGGGATTCGGCTGTGCCGTGCTCGCCGGCGCGCCAGCGGACGAAGGCGAAAACCGCACCGGGCGGGAAGGACAGCTCGCGCGAGCGACGGTCGATGATCCGCTCGGCCGCGTGAAGACCGAAGCGGATCCACCGCTCGACGACGCCCTCGACATGCGTCAGTTCGACGTGAGTGAGTTCGGTCACGGCGCGGCCGATCAGCGCACGATCTTGCCGGCATAAGCCGGCGAGACGGCGCTGTGGCGCTTCGCCGGCAGCACCACGTTACCCGTATCGTCGCTCGTCGAGCTGCGGTCGCCACGCGCAACCCATGCCTGCAGGTCTTCAAGCCGGTAGACGACCCGGCCGCCGATCTTCGAATATTTGGGGCCGGTGCCGTAGGTCCGATGCTTTTCCAATGTGCGGCCAGACAGACCCAAGAAGCGAGCGGCTTCGGGCGTGCGCAGGTAGCGCGGCGGCAGTTGCGGCTGAGTGGTCACGGGATAGCGCCTCCGGATTGTCGCGGCGCCCGCGGAATGCGGACGGCTGGTCAGGAGGCACGTTGGCGAAGGGAAGGCGGCTAGCCCTATGGCGATGTCACGACCCCACGACATCGCCAGGCCGGACGATGCGGTGATTCAGCGTTTTCGCCGGTAAGGATAGAGGAGCAGGCGACGGTAGTCCCCGCGCATCAGCTTAACCCCAAGCCGCGCAAGCCGGATGGTTCGGTCACGTAGGTCGTGGCTGTTCCAGTCAGCATCGCCAGTCAGGGGCACCGGCCCAAAGAGAGCTTCGGCTATTTCTCGGTAGCTGGCGCCGGCAAGGCGTGCGTCGAGCCCCCGCAGGGCTAGTAAGAGCCGTCGGCGGCGCTGCCGTGTCAGGCGCTGCGGGTCGGGACCGGGTGGGCGACCGTTGAGAACGCGCCAGAGGCGCTGTGCGGAGGCGAGGCGAAGAGGAAAGAATGCGTCGAGCGGCAATATGACAGAGTCGCAGTGCCCATGTCCGATCGGCTCGACACGAATGCCGGCAGCGGGATCAACCCGCGCCGCGTCAAGTCTAGGTTCGGTTCCCGCGATGGCTGAAGGGACAGAAGCAACAGCCACGACGCTGGGCAAGCTTTGCGGCGTCCATTCGAAAGGGCCGGGCTACGGCCCGAAATCGCACCCCCCATCTAGCCGCGAATGCCTCCAACTCAGCAGAGGTGAGATGCCCGGCAGCGGCCAGCCGAGAGAGGCGCTCATGATCGAGCTGATAATCGGGATTGCGGCGGAGGAACTCACCGGCAAGCTCGGGCGTGTCGAGCGCCTTCAGCGGCTCGTAATCAGCCTCCCGTCGCCAATCTGGACCACGCATGATCGGCACCCTCATCAGCGAGCTCGGTCAAAGTGATCGAGCGTTTACCTTAGGATTCAACAGGATCGCGCCCGTTGCTAGTGGAGATGTCGGCAACAGTAATTGCCGCAAAGGCAAAGCTTAGCTTCGGCCCAAGATCAGTGTGGCGGCCCGCCGCGCAAGAGGTGGCGATATCCGCTTGTCGTCATCCACCTGGCGCGAGCCAAGTGCGACTCATAGGTGCGGCGGGCTCCATGCTCGTCACGACAAGGATCGAGGCGGAGAACATTTCGGGCGACCTCTTTCCAGTCCGCGCCTGCCTCTTCGGCATCGAGCAACCGGAGATAAGTTATCGCGTGCGCCTCATCGTACCCTGTCAGCACCGGTGAAGTCGGAGCTGTTTCAGCAACGGTCGGAGCCGGAGCAACACGACTCATGCAGACGGCCTCCCTGTTACGGCCGACACTCGGTCCAAAATGGTGTTAATGGCGCGCAGAACTGCCGCAGCCGCAGCCGAAGCGCAAGAACGAAGGTCTCGAGCCGCGCTGAAACGATGCTGCGCTGGGGCGGTGCGGCACATGCTTTGGGTGACTCCTCGATGGCGCTGTAGAGAATACTCCGTGGTGGAATACTCGACAAGCGTGGCCCATCGTGGCCATGGACATAAGAGAGGTTCTGGCGAGCAACCTGAAGCGCTACCGCAAGGCTGCGGGCCTGAGCCAGGAGGAACTGGCCCACCGCGCCGACATCGATCGAACCTACATCAGCTCGCTCGAGCGCTGCCAATATGCAGCTGGGATCGATGTTGTCGATCAGCTGGCGCGTGAGTTGGGAGTTGAAGCGGCGGACCTGCTGAAACGGCCTATTTAGCCGCGGCGGTTCAAGCCGGTGCTTGTCGAACGAAGCTGCCTCCGCAGATCAATCTCTGACAATCCCGCTGAACAGGCGAGCGCCCCGCCCGGAGGTTCCGGGCGGGGCGTCGGTTTGGCTCAATCGCCGCGGCGGCCGTTGGGACGCGACCAGATGAGGCTGTGGCTCTTGCCGTCCTCGTCCTCGAAAAGGTTCGCGTAGATGGGGGAGGTGAAGCTGGGCTCGTCGAGCTTCAGCCCGAGATAGTCGCGGCCCTCGTTCGAGCGCTTCTCCCAGGCGGCCCCGATTTCCGCGCGGCCGACGAAAACCCGATGGGAGGGAGCGTTCTCGTTGGCTCGGTTGCCTTCGGGGACGATGCGGACGTTCTTGGCTTGGACGGAGAGGGTGACGATCTCGCCGGTGAACTCGTTGCCGGACTTTTTGAAGGTGCCGATGGTCGCCATTTCAGTCTTCCTTTCGCTGTTTCGAGCTCCGCGCCCATCGCGGTCTCGATGGCGATCGTCAGGCCGGGGGCGATCGACGCCGCAGCCGTAGGCCCGCAGCGTAGCGAAGGACGGCAGGACAGGGCTTTCTTGCCTCGCGAGGAATGGCGGCTTCGCCGCCAGGGGAAGAAAGTTGTGGCCTGCCGTTGCGGCTTAGGCGATCGAGGCTCTGCCGACCCCGGTTAGATCAAGCCAAGAGAGGCCGTGCTGGGCCGGAGCGGACAGCGCCTGAGGAAGGACCTGGCGCACCGCCCGCGCTTTCACCAGAAGCCCGAGCTTCGATGCGCAGAAAGACAGGCTGCGAAGTACAAACAGGCGGGTGCCGATCTTCCAATGACCGCCGCGAGGGGCACCGTCCCCTTTAGTATGACGAGCCGGCGAGAGACTCAGGGCGCGCCGGGAGCTCGAGACTGGGTGCGGAATCGTCGGGAGCGCTCGATCCACGCGGCTCCTGATTCGAAGTCATCGATCGACAAATGAGGGCAGGGCGGTCGCAGGCATTTGTGGCGCACCCACCTGTGGCGACTCCAACCGATGTCGGACCAGTCGCCGCCCGGACCTTCCGGGCGGGTTGGTCTACGCGCGGGCTGAGGACGAGCCGAGGCCGGTGCCGCCAGCGAGGCGAGAGGCGGCCGTTGCGCCCACAAGCGCGGATCCCAAGAGCGCGACAAGCTGCCGCCACACCGCACTGTCGATGCTCGTGCCGGCGATGCCGAGGCCAGCATGATAGCCTGCGAATGCGGCCGGAGTTGCGAACGCGAGGGCCAGCAGAAGGCGGGCGCGCCGGGAGCGGGCGATTGCGAAAAGGCGCTGGGAGGCTCCCAGCGTCACGGCCGCGGCGGCAAGGCCGACAAGGACCGCGCCGACGATGCCGGCGCCCGTCTGATAAGCGAACAAGCCGGCGGAGAAGCCGACGAAGGCTGGCACCGCATATACGGTCAGATTGAAGACGGCCCAGCACATGAAAGCGAAGAAGCCGAAGAGGGTGACGATCGCCATAGCGTCCTCCAGTGATGATCGGACGCGCTTCCACCTCCACCGCAGCGCATCCGGTGCATAGCACAGGCCGGCCGGCGGCTGAATCCGAAATGGATCCGCGCCGCCGCGAGAAGTGGTGAGCGTTCAGAGCCCGAACGGGTCATAATCGGTGATGATCTGCTCGGGATCGCCGTCGTATTCCGAGGCCGGCAGGACGCCGTAACCTTCGGCGGTCTGGAACAGAATGACTGCGACCATCAGGGTGGTGGCGAGGTTCCAGGCGAAGGATTGCGCGGTGTTGAGCGGCATTGTCTTGGCTCCTGTTCGGGAGCGGGGACCATCCCCGCTCGACAGGCGCCCGAAGTGTCCGGCGCGGGGCCGCAATCACCGCGTGAGACGGAGCCTTCAGCGGCCGCAAGCTCTGCTTAGCGGACCCCTTGCGGGTTGATGGCGTCAGGCCCGGTGCTGGGACCAAGGACCGTGCCTAGAGAGCAGGGAGGTGACGGCTCCTCGGGGCCATGAAATTGAAGCAGAGCAACTGGGTATGAGATTGGCAGTGCAAGCCGGATAAAACGCGCGCGCGATGTGCTTCGGCTGGCGGCGCATTGGGAAGCGAAGGCCGGCTTTTTCGCACGCAGGACCAGGAATCAGCCCCTGAGTGGGAACCGTCCTGACTCGAGGTATTGCTCCGCGCTTGTCGGCTGTAGGCGTACAGCGGACCCGGAAGAGGCGAGAGCCTCCGTTTATGTACGTCCCTCACCAGGGGTTGGGGGCGGCGGGAAACCGGGCGGCGATCCGTTCCGGCCGTTGCACCATTGTTGCCGATCTCCTGTGAAGCGTCGCCGCCCCTCCGGATGGGGTGATGGCCGACTGTTCAGTGAGGCACCTCAGCTAGGCGTGTTGGCCGGGCTCGATCGCGGCGGATAGTGGGGAGTGCTTGCATATCCCTTTGAGCAGTCCCTGCGGCCGCTTTTTACTAATTCCGGCGGCCGCCCTCAGCCCGTGGCGAGGGTTGGCTAGGCGTTCCCCAAGGGGAGCTCCGAGACGAAGCGGCTGGGAGCCTCTCTCTCGACCCCAGCCTCGTCACGCCGACAGCCCGCCCTCCTCTCCCTCTTAGCGCGTGTGGGTGGCACAGCTTTTGAGGCAGGAGGCCGGCCGAGAAGGCGAAAACTTAGGGCGGTCATGTTCTCCGGCTGAACCGAACTCTGTCGCGGTCCGGCATCAAGGAAGCCTCGTAGCCAGCGCCGCGCCACGCGTGACACTGAACGTGTCGGGAATCCGGCTCCGTTTCATTGGCCCACCATTGCGGGAGTGACGCGCTCTTTGGCAGCATGGCGCCGATCACGCGTTCAATGTCCGAGAAGCTCAAGACCAATTCAGCATTGCCCTTTCGACGCAAGTAGGCACGAAGCGGATCGTACTTGGCCATGCCGGCGACTCCTGAACGCCAGTGGATAATGAAGGGCAGATTGCGAGAAGGACGCCCGCTCCGGCAAGCACTTCGTTCCGCTGCGCGAAGGGAGAGAGGATGGCGCTCACGCGCCACCCTGCTTCCGGAAGTCGAACAGCGGGATGCCGAGCTTCTTCGCCTTGTCGGCGAGGTTGTCCTGGATGCCGGTGCCGGGGAACACGATCACCCCGATCGGAAGGATCTCGAGGAGCTGATCGTTACGCTTGAACGGAGCCGCCTTGGCGTGCCGGTTCCAGTCGGGCCTGAAGGTGATTTGCGTCACCTTGCGATTGTCGGCCCAGCAGGCGGCGATGCGCTCGGCGCCTCTTGGGGATCCGCCGTGAAGGAGCACCATGTCCTGGTGCTTCGCGTGCACACGGTCGAGCGCGGTCCAGATCGCCCGGTGATCGTTGAAGTCGGATCCTCCAGTGAACGCCACCTTGGCTCCGGCGGGCAGCATCACCTCGGTCTCTGCCCGCTTGCGGGCGGCGAGGAAGTCGCGGCTGTCGATCATTGCCGCGGTTAGCGTCTTGCGGCTCACCATCGAGCCCGAGCGTGGCCTCCAGGCTGAGCGGGCTTGCCGTTCGTAGAGTTCGGCGGCGGTGTCGCGCATCAGCTCGAAGGCGTCGCGTCGCTCCAGAAGCGTCTTGCCCTCGGCAATCGCCGTTTCGAGCTCGACCGAGCGTATCTCCGAGCCGTCCTGCTCGCGCTGCAGCCGCTTCTGCGCCTGCTCATTATCGTCGAGCTCGCGTTCGATCCGCTCGGCGGCTCGGTGGAACAGATTCACTTGGCCCCAGAGCAGGTCTTCGAGATCGGGTTCCAGACGCGTGTCCTGGAGCATGAAGCTGAGCGCGTCGAAGATGTCCGCGAGCGCGCCGGTGACTTGGTGATCCTCCGGCAGAGGCCTCGGATCGGGCTGGTCCTGGAAGGGGCGATAGCCGTAGAGCTGGAGCTCGTGGATGATGGCGGCGGTTGGGGATTGGCCTTCGGTTTCGTCGTCGTTCGTCATGGCGGGTCGCCTCCGGTTCGAGCCGCGCCTCTCGCGGCCTTCCTGGGCGACGAAGAGCGGGGGCGGACGGGGCCGGCACCGCGGCGCTGAGCGCCGCGGCCGGAGCGTTAGCGGAGGACGGCGGCGGGCGGCTATTTTGCTTCGCGCTGCAAAGCCGACGAAAGGAGGCGGCGGAAAAAAGCTGCCCAAAGCCGTTGCCGGCCCGGCCCGGCTCCGGTCCGATCGCCCCTCTCGGAAGGCCGAAGGCGCGGCTCTCTCGCCGGACCCGACCTGCCACGGCGGTGCTCACGCGAACCTGCCGGTCCCGTCTCAGTTTCGGCCTCACGCCGCCAGCGGCATAAAGCGGCATACGTCCTCCGGGGCGAGTTGCACCCGAACTCCCGCTGCGAGAGCATTGCGCCCGAGCTTGCGGAGATCCTCGTTGAGGTCGCCGAGCACAGCGTCGAGCGTCAGCGCCTCGATTCCGGCCTCTTTCGCTTTCTGGGCCAGCGCCTCCACCGCGGTATGGCCAGCGGGATCACCATCGCGAGCAAGGTAGAGCCGGCGAAGCGTCGGTGGCAGTTCCAGGGCGGCAAGGTGATTGGCTGAGAGTGCGGCTATCGCCGGTAAGCGGGGCATGACCTGCCGGAGCGACAGCATCGTCTCGATGCCTTCACCGGCCGCGAGCACGTCATCGGCGATGCCGAACCGGACGCCGTGCCCAAGCAGGTGACCCATTGCTCGCCGCGATGTCGAGACTGGAGCTTTGTCGGTGCCGGAGCAGTCGAGCCAAGTACGGTGGACGCCGGTGAGCGTGCCCTGGTCGTCACGAACGGAAGCAATCAGTGCTGGCCATGCGTCGCGCGCCCGGTCAAGTGGATCATCAGGATCGCCGCGATACCAGCAGCGCGGGTGGAAGCGGAGCGAACCGCAGTTCTTGAGGTCGGTGATGCCTCGGCTCCTGAGATAGGTCTCAGCGAGCGTGCCGGGGATCGGCTGCGAGATAGCCCAGAGCCGTCGTGCCGCCTCGGGCGACCCCTGCGGCGCCGGCTCCATCGGCTTGTGCGGCGATGGCTCGGGCCGAGGCATTCGAAGGAAGGCGCGGGCCTCATCGAGAGTGTCGCTGAGGCTGTCGAGCTTGCGGTTGGCGGCGATGAGGTCGAGGAGATCGCCATGTTCGCCGGTGGCAGCGTCAGTCCATCTGCCCGCCGCGCCCTTGCCGGACTCGGGGCCGGTCAGCCGGACGAACAAGGACCGACCCGGCGTGTTCTCGACATCGCCAACGAGCCAGTAGCGCCCCTCGCGGCGGCCGTTGAAGAGATAGTAACGGCATACCGCTTCGGCCTCACGCGCGAGGCGGTGCGCCAAATCTGAGGCTTGAGTCATAAGCGTGCTCCGAACAAAGAGGGCCCGCCGTTGCGCCGGCGGGCCCTCAGCAGAGACCAGGGGGCTGAGCCTCTACTCGGCCGCGAGAGCTTCGGGGGCTTGCTCCGCGGCCTCTTCATCCTCGGCGATCGGCTCAGCTTCCGCCATGGCCGTTTCGCCGCCGTCTCCCGCCGTTCCTTCGACGGCGGGTTCGGAAGCCTCCGCCGCAGTTTCGAGCGGCGGCTGGTTCGGCTCGGGCGAGCCCGAACTGGACGCGATCGGCCGCCCCGGCGTGCGGAGCGGCTCGGGGACCCAACCGCTGCCCGAGAGCAGGATCTCCGCCTCGGTGGCCATCTCGCCCTTCTTCAGGTGTTCGATGCGGTCCGCCGACCGCTGACCCTTCGCCTCGCTGACGGCCTGGAGGATACGGGCCTTCGTCACTCGGCCGAGGTAGCCGTCCACCGTGGGGGTCCACCCCGCAGCCGCCATGTCGAGATCGACCGCCTGGGCAAGCCGGTCCGCGTGCGCGATGGCGCGCGGGCGCCGATTGTAGGGGTCGATTACCGCGTTGACGGTGCGCGCGACGCAGTGCGCGAACAGCGCCTGACGGCTTTCGCTGTCGAAGCCGACGAGCGCATCCCACAGCTCCTCCGGCTCCTTCGGCAAGGCGGCCGCGAACGCCTGGTGCCGGCCATCGAGGAGGCGAGCCGAGGGCGTGTCGGCAAGCCCCGGCGCTTGCGACGACAGGTAGGCGCTCTTCGGCTCCAGCTCCAGGCAGGTGTCGAGCGGGTAGTGGTAGAAGGTACGAAGCGCGACCGCGTGCAGCGCCGCCAGGAACGCCACCTCCGGGTTCTCGCCGAGCGCGAAGCGCAGCGCCACCGTCCGATGCGCGGTCAGTTCCGCCACCAGCCGATCGGACAAGGGCTTCAGGCCCTCGTCCTCCTCCCGCTCGGGCACAGGCTCCATGTCATCTTCACCAGCCGCGGAGTCGCCGTAGTTCGCGGCGGCCGCGATGACTTGCGCCTCGTCGCTGTTGTCGGAGTCATCCACATCCGGTTCGATGGGCAACTCGTCCTCGGGCCGCACGAAACCGCGCTCGATGCGAAGCCCGCCGTCGGAGTCGATACTGACGAACGCGCCGGCGCGGGCGACCTCCTCGGGCTCGAAGCGCACCGGACGATCGTCGAACGCCTCCAAAGCGGTCTCGATCTCGCCCAGCCGAGCGTCGATCTCCTCGGGAAGCTCGGGAGCGTCGGCATATTCCTCCTCGAGCTTGTCGAGCTCGGCTTGGAGCGCCGCGCGCGCGGCTTCCTCTTCCTCCGTGAGCGGGACCTGGTCGCCACGGAGCTGGCGCAGCCCGAACGTATGCCCGTAGGGGAACGAGGTCGCGACATCGATCCACTTCCAGCCCTCAGCCTGCACGGCCATAGCCGCTTCACGCAGCTTCTCGGTGACCATGAGGTCAAGCAAGGCCATGTCCTGCAGGCAGCCGCCGTCGTCGGACTGGAACAGGTCACGCATGACGGCGCCGCCTGCTTCCACATAAGCATCCACGCCGACGAACTGCGCCCGCTTGTCCGAGGCGCGGACGGCATTCTCCGTTAGCATCCTCCGGATGACGTAGGGCTGCTTGTCGTAGGACTGGCTCAGGCGCTCGAACACCTGCTCCTGGCGCTCGTGATCGTCCGAAACGGTGAACGCTATTAGCTGATCGAGCGTCATGCCGTCCTCGGCGTAGACGTCGAGCAGTCGCGGGCTCACGGAGGCGAGCTTCAGCCGCTGCTTCACGACCGATACCGGCACGAAGAAGGCGGCAGCGATCTCCTCCTCGGACTCGCCCTTCTCGCGCAGCGCCTGAAAGGCGCGGAACTGGTCGAGGGGGTGGAGCGGCGCGCGCTGGACGTTCTCGGCCAGCGAGTCCTCCTCCGGAATTCCCGCATTACGCACTACGCAGGGCACGGGCGCGGTCTTGGCGAGCCGCTTCTGCTTCACCAGCAGTTCCAGCGCCCGGAACCGGCGACCGCCGGCCGGGATCTCGAACATGCCGGTCTCGGCGCCGTCCTCACCGGTGATCGCTCGGACGCTGAGGCCCTGCAGGAGACCGCGCCGGGCGATGTCCTCGGCGAGCTCCTCGATCGAGACGCCGGCCTTCACGCGCCGGACGTTCGCCTGGGACAGGACGAGCTTGTTGAAGGGAATGTCGCGCGACGGCGCGAGGATGATCTTCTGCTTAGCCGTTGTGGCCATGGTCTTCACTCCATGACGGGCGGCCGGGAGCCTCTCTCTCGACCTCCAACCCGTCACGAAGCGCAGCGCCGCCCTCTCACTCTGGAAGGGCGACGCCGCGAATCTTGGAGGCGGAGGGGCGCAGTGCCGGCTCTACGGGTCCTGAAAAGGCTCGCCTTCGAGGATGAGTGGCGGCACAGTCGCGTCGGCTGCGTCGAAGTGCGCGAGGATTGCCTCGACCGATCCGAGATGTTCGACCGTGCTGCGGTCGATGTAGATCCGGTCGTCCTCATCCGCCGTGAACGAGTGCGGTGCGCCTGTCCCGGCGAACACGACGCGTTCGGCCGTCCACTCACCGGGATAGCCCCCAGCCCAGCGGGCGAACGCTATTCCATTCGCCACGCACCAGTTCTCGAGTCGATCGAACCGGCCCCACGGCACTTCATGCGCGTAGAGCCGGAGCGGCTCGCCGGGAATTCGGTGCGCCGGCTCGAAAGGTTCGCCGTCCCACTCGATCGAGAGGCCTTCGGCGGCAACGAGCTCCGCCAGTTCAGCGAAGAGGGTGGGACTGATTATCCCGCCGAGGGTGATGGACGCAGATACGCGGTCTGCCATGTCGTCCTCCTTGCATCTGAAGTGGCGTCACGCCGCCCGATCGAGCAGCTTCTTGGCGCGGCCTTCGAGATCGAGCCGCGCATCCTGGTGCGTCTTGTCGCGCGCGAACGCGGTGATGCCCTGGACGAAGTCGAAGACGCTCTCGGGCTTGCGGCCCTCCTCGGCGAGCACCGTCTCGATGATCTTGGCGGTCTCGGCCTTGCCGAACCCGCGCTTGCGCAGGAAGTCGGCCCGTTCTTCGTCGGTGCGCGCGACGATCTGCGCGCGCGCCGCCTTGATCCCGTTCACGAACGGCATCGAAGAGGAGTCGGCGAAGCGGGTCAGCGCCGGCGCAGCCTCGTGCGCGAAGCGGGAGGCGGCATATTTCGAGTGTCGGATACTGATCTCCTCGAAATCCTCGACGCCCCACAGATTGCGGTTCTGACAGACGGCGCGGAGATAGAAGCTTGCCATGCCGAGCGTCTTGGCGCCCACCTCCGAGTTCCAGCAGTAGAAGCCGCGGAAGTAGAGGTCCGGTGAACCGTTGGGGAGCCGTCCGGCCTCGATCGGGTTCAGGTCGTCAACCAGGAACAGGAACACGTCGCGATCGCTCGCGTAGAGTGTGGTCGTATCCTTGGTGACGTCTACCCGCGGATTGTAGATGCCGGTTGACCAGTCGAGCACGCCAGGCACTTTCCAGCGTGTATCGCCGATGCCGTTGCCGGCGATGCGCTGCACGGCCGCGACCAGCTCGTGATCGTAGATGCGGCCATAGTCGGGGCCTGTGACGGCGCGAAGTTCGATCCGGCCCTCGTCCGTCTCGAGAGTCTTGACCTGCTCGGCCCTGTGCGAGGTGAGGCCGTACTGCAGGTTGATCCCGGCCAGAGCGGCCGGAAGCTGACGCAGGTAAGCGGCAGGCGCGCCGACCAAGCCGGCAAGCTGGCCGAAGCTCCAATGCGTTGGCGCGATCGGCTCGCCCGAGCCGGGCAGCACGAGCGCCAGCGCCTCCGCATTGTCGCGGCTTGCCTCGACCCGCACCGCAGCGCTCTCAACCGTGCGGGTCCGGCTGCGCTCCGCGCGGCGCTTCACCGACTCGAACAGCTCCGACAGGGACAGGTAACGCTCGTCGGCCGGCCGGGAGAACCACTCCGATGACACCCGCCCAATCCGCTGCCCGCGACTGACATCCACGTTGTAGCCGCCGCTGGGATCACGGCGGGCGTCCAGAACCTCCAAATTGGTCATAGCTCGTCTCCGCGACGGGCGGCCGGGAGCCTCTCTCTCGACCCTCAACCCGTCACGGCGACAGCCGCCAGCCTCTCACTCTCGCAGGGCGTTGCGGGGCGCGGCTTCGCAGAAGGGGTTCGCTGACACGCAGGCTCGAATAGGGGGAAGGCTTTCCCCTCCGAGGGGATTATTGTTCGTTTTGTGAACCACGACCAACAAGGGTTGCAGCGAAGCGCCCCCGCTCCAATATAGAAACGAACGAAGAACATTGGGGGCCTAAATGCCGGTTCCGAACGCCCGCTTTTTCGAGTTGCTGCAGGACATCGAGCCGAGCTCGACGACGAAGACGAACGCGTCCGGCGGCCATACCGGAATTCGCAATCACTTGCGAACGCAGGCCAAGTTCAAGGACCGCTATGTGAGGAGCTTCCTCTCGGGAAGCTATGCGCGCGACACTTCGATCCGGCCGCGGACATCGGTAAGCGGGCAGGAAAGGCCTGACGTCGACATCATCGTCGTGACCAACTACACGACAAGTGACCATCCCGACACGGTCCTGAAGGAGGTCTGCCGCGCCTTGGAGGACGGAGGCGAGGGGTACGACGTCGAGCGCATCAACAAGCGCTCCGTGAGGGTGGAAAACTGGCAAGCGGATATGGATATCGTGCCGGTCATCGAGACCTGGAACGGCTATCAGATCGCTGACCGAGACTCCGGCACCTGGAAGTTCACCAACCCGCCCGTGCATACGGACTGGAGCTCCCAGCAGAACGAGCGGTTCGGGTGCCGTTTCAAGCCCCTGGTGAAGCTATTCAAGTGGTGGCGCCGGATCAATCCAAGCGGTAGGCGCCCGAAGGGCTTCATACTCGAGGTGCTGGTCGGCCTGCACGGGCCTACGGCCGAGACGCATTACGGCGAAGCTTTCGCTCAGCTCCTGGCCAACATCCATTCGGCGTACGGCTATCTCGCCTCGATCAACCAAAAGCCGTTCATTGCTGATCCGGCTGTTCCGTCGAACGACATCCTTGCGAAGGTGACCGTCGCGCAATGGAAGGACTTCATCGAGAAGGTTCGTGTCTACGCCGACATTGCGCGGCGGGCTCAGGACGCCGAGGACATGGAGGAGGCGACGCGCCAGTGGCGGCGCGTGTTCGGCGATCGGTTCAAGCCGACGGCGAACGTAGCGAAGGCGGCCACCTATGGCGGCTTCGCCGCAGCAGCTGCGCCAGCGGGGGGATACACCTTTCCGGACGCGATGGCGGCGCCGCCCAACAAGCCGCGCGGCTTCGCTTGAAGTTCTGGTGGCTGACCGACACCGTTCGGCTGGGATCTGAGCAGGCAGCGGTCGAGACGCTGGCCCAAGCCGAAGGTTGGTTTCAGCTCGACCGTTGGCGGTTTCACGAGGGAAAGCTCTGCGCGGAGGGCGTGATTTCGGCCCACGGACAGGCCTACCCGGTTCGCCTCGTCTACCCTGACCAGTTTCCGGATGTTCCGGCCTGGGTCGAGCCACAAGACGAGACGCGCTGGACGACACATCAGTACGGAGCCGGCACCCTTTGCCTTGAGCTCCGGCCGGATAATTGGGTCGTCACGGCGACGGGCGCCGATGTGCTCCGCAGCGCCCACAATCTCCTGATCATCGAAAACCCGCTCGGCGAGGGCAGTGAACGCGCTCCGTCCGCTCACCATATCGGCGAGCTTCAGGCTTATGGTTGGGGCGCAAACCCGGTTCTGATCGGCGCCGGCTGCCGGGACCGGATCCGACGCGGGGAAGCCGCTGACCTGAGAGCGCTTCGTTGGATGGCGGCCGACGATGTTTGGCCGATCCTAGTCCATGACGCCGAGGATCGCTCAGGCCCGCTACGCCCGCCCGGTCCTGATCTGAACAGCTGGCGGTTCGAAGTGACCGTATTCGTGTCGTCCCGCACCGGGCCGACGGGATCAGCCGATCGGGCAGCTCTCGTCGAAGCCGGCGGCTTCGCTCCCGAGGTCGCCGGAGCGGTTGAAGCCTCTTCCGCCGGCTTGTTATTGTTCGCGGGCGAGGACGAGCTGGTTGCCTCTCACCTCCTAGCGGACGGCGCCGCGCACCGTCGCAGCGTATTCGTGCTGCCTGAGCAATCAGGTGCGCGATCCGGGCGAGCTCCTGAAGCGGAAGCAAAACGGGTGGCCATCGTCGGCGCCGGGTCCGTTGGATCCAAAATCGCCGAAAGCCTCGTGCGCTCGGGAGTGTCGCGCTTCAACCTTGTCGACGGCGACGTGCTGCTGCCGGGAAATCTGGAGCGGCACGTTCTGGAGTGGCGGGACGTGGGCTTTCGCAAGGTGCATGGCCTGAAGCGCCGGCTGCTCGGCATCGCGCCTGGAGCCGAGGTGGAGGTGGTGGACGTCAACCTCAATTGGCAGCGCTCCGCCCGCACGCACGCGTGGCAGATCGCGTCGGTGGCCGGCTGCGATGTGATCGTGGACGCGACCGGGGATCCCGCGACGGCCCTGTTCCTCGGCGCCGTGGCCGATGCGAACCACCGAGCGTTCATCTCCGTCGAGGTGTTCGAGGGCGGGATCGGAGGATTGATCGCGGCCTGCCTTCCCGGGCGCGACCCACCGTTTACTCTCGGCCGTGCGGCGTTCCTGGGCTGGTGTGATGAGCAGGGCGTCAAGCCGCCGGAGCCCGGGCCCCGTCGCTACGAGGCCTTGGCCGAGGATGGGTCGCCGCTGGTGGCCGACGATGCGGCCGTGACGATGACTGCGGGGCACGCGGCCCGGGTCGTCCTCGACATTCTGGACGGGAACCCGCCGCCAATCAGCTCGGCGTGGCTGTTGTTGGGGTACCGGCAAGGGTGGCTCTTCGATGGTCACGGACACACGATCAGGCTGAGCGTCGGAGAGCGGGCGGCGGCAGGCCCCACTCCGGAGGATCCCGAGGCGAAGGCGTTCGTGATGGATCTCGTCAAAGAGTATCTCGGTGCTGGTAAGGCTGGCAGCTGATCAGACGCCGAAGCTGGTCGCCGCGCTGAAGCGCGCCGGAAAGCGAGAGATTGGCGGGCAGCTCTTTGGCGAGCAGCTTGCGCCCTCGCATTTTCTCGTGACCGAGCTCGCCGTTCAGGCACGGCCCGGAACCGTCGCGCGCTTTGTCGTTGATCTCGTGCAGGCTGCCCGCGAGGCGGTCCGGTTCTTTGACCGGACGGAGCATCGCTACACGCAGTATAACTACATTGGGGAGTGGCACAGCCACCCCAGCTTCGCGGTCCATCCGAGTGGGCCGGACATTGGAACGATGCGGTCGCTGGTGAGGGACCCTGAGTTCAAGGGTCTGTTCGCCGTCTTGGTCATCGTTCGACTGGACGGGGACGCCCTCAGCGGAGGCGCTTGGCTGTTTGATCCCCAAGGGGCAGAGCGCGGCATTAAGTTGGAGATCGATGTTGAGCGCTGATCCGAAGCCGCCTGCCTTGACGGATGCCAAAGGCATGGGCGGCGTGATCGCCCAGGACGGCTTCAATTACCAGCTTTGGGACGGGCTGGTCCGATTGCCTCGCTGGCTCGCCAACCCTGCGTTTGAGGAGCTGATCTTCGAGGGCTTGGAGGACCTGGAGGCGCGGTTCTTCGCGCCTCAGTCGCCGCGAGGCCGGTTGTTGGAGCGTTTCCAAGCTAAGGGCGGCGACTTGGCCCCGGCTGGCGTGCGCGAGGTCCTCGAGTCCTTTCAAAACTTCGAGGCGGCCTATCCTCGGGCGGCGCGGGTGCAGACGCTTGTCACGCCGCGGCTGCCGCCCACGGTGAGCTGGCTCGGGCGGGACCCCGCGCGCGTCCGGCGCGCACGGCCGTTCTACGCGCCTTTCGCCGACGTTGCAGCCGCAAGCGACGCCACTTTGAGAGCTCGTCTGGTTGACACCTATGGCGAGCCGCTCGGACCCTTCGTGTCGGAGTCGGTCGAGATCAGCGAGCGCAATCTCCCGGACCGCGACAGCGCCGTCCAGGCTTTCGGGCTTGAACTTGAGCGGGCATTTCCGGCACTGGAGGTCAGCCCGCGACGGTCGAGGGACGCCTTCGAGGGGCTCAGCGCGCTTGCCGGCCGCAGCGTCGGAACGCCGATTTCTCGGGCGGAACTCCGGCGGACGGCGGAAGGGGGGCTCGGCCAACCGCTGCCTCTTCCGGCAAGCTTCCCCTTGCACATCCGCTCCGACCGCAATGAGGCCGACGAGACGGCGCTCGAAATCGATGCGAGCTTGTTCTCCGGAGGGGCGGCATCGTTCCCAGCGTCAGAGCGATGGGCCGAAGACCTGATTGGGCCGCTTGATCGGACTGCTCGCTGGTTGCGCGCGGGCGGGGTTTCGCGGGTGGCTCTCGGAGGCTCATACCGCCTGTCCACCGCCATGGTGGTTGGCTGGTCGCTGCGGGCCGCCAGCGGGTACGAGCTCGAAATCCCGACCCGCGACGGACCCTGGCTGACTGATGATCGGCCGGGGTCCGAAGACTCGGCTCTCCCCTGGCGCATCACCGAGCCCGCCGCGCTCGACGGCGACTATCTCGTGGTCAGCATCGGCGTACTCCGCGACCCGGCCGCCGATCTGCTCGAAACCGCAGGGGTGGCCGCCGATTGCGTGTTGAGCGCCTATCTGCCGGAGCCGGTCGTGTCGGGTCGCGCGGCTCAGGCGAGCGCATCCGCCGTCAAGCGGGCGGTCGACGCGGTAGTCGCCCGGCTGCGGCCGAAGGAAATCAGGCTGTTCATGGCCGGACCCGCTGCATTCGCGGTGGCGCTAGGCCATCGATGGAACGCCATGCCGCCGACACAGCTGCACGAGTTCCTAAGCGGTGAGCGGCGGTACGTTCCCACGGCACGGCTCGAACCCGTCAGAGCCGGCGAATTAGGCTCTTGATCCAGCTCATCGCGGTCTCGATGGCCCAGGCCGTCTGATGATCCGTGAGCGTGGGCGGAGGTTGGCTTCCCGCGCCATGCCCGTGCGGATTGCGGACATGGACGAAGAAGGCCCTCAGCATCTCGCCTTCCCATGTCTCCATGAACCGGCCGTTCTTCTGGCTGACCAGGTTGTCGATGTAGTTGGCCGCACCACGCTCCCTGCCGGTCGTCCACCGCTGATCGTCGCTGATTATCTTGATCGTGCTCTCCAGCGCCTTGGCGGCATGGAAGGCCGCGTCCGCCCGCGCGCCGTCCGCGCGATCGATCGCTTCCTTCAGCTCGCGATCGACATTGGCCCACTTGGGATCGCGCAGGATCGTCCAGCAGGGTTCGGCGGTGCGCTCATCGGTGAGTTCATCCTGAGCGAACTGGATCAGCCCATTATGGTAATGCAGGCCCATTGCGGCCTGACGGAAGCGGTTGTTGAGCTCACGAACCGCCTCCGCCACTGCAGCTTCGTTCTCGTTGGACTCGGGAGCGGGACTTGGCGACCGGGAGAGCAGGGGCACTCCTCCGGATTGAGCCGAAGCCGACGGGCGCTTCGACACACGATCCTGGATCCCCCGGAACAGGAGCTCGATAAGACTGAGGCGCGCCTTCAGGAACGTGTCGGCGGTGCCGTGCCGGTCCTTCCAGAGATCGTAGGTCTCGGTCAGGAACTCGCCGCAGACTGCGTCATAGGTCGGCGCGTCGAATAGACGACCTTGGCCGAGCTCGCGAGCGAGCGCGTCGTGGACCGCTTTGAAGAAGCCTTGGTCGAGCCTCATCGCTGGAGCGACATCGGTGAAGACGATGTGCGCGACCTGGATGAACAAGCGTTGCATTGCGGGCGTCGGTCGATCGCCCCAGTAGATCTGGTTCGGATAGCGGCGGAGGAACAGGTCGTGGATCATGCCGGCGGCTGCCCTCCGGTTGCCTCCGAGGCTTCGCCTATTGCTTCTTCGCTACGATGAACGCCCGTCCGGATGCTAAGATAGGCCAGGATCATCGTCCCGACCAAGGTGGACGCTCGCAGGAAGGCATCGACTACCTCGAAATAGGCCTCTTCGGGCCGCGGAGGATCCTCGCCGCTAATGGTGAATGTGGCGATCCTCGAGGTGTCGTCGGTCTTGGCGATCGACGTATAGAAGTGACGCCCGGACAAGTGCACGAAGTCTGAAGCCCGTTCGTAGACTGGGCTGATCCAGGGGTGTTCCTCGGCAAGCCTGGCGCGGAGGTGAGCGTCGGCCAGCTTGATGCCGTCGCGGTCACGAAGCGTGTTGAAGCGTGCGCCATCGAGAACCGAGCGGCACGCAGCGCCCATGTCCTCCACCAGGAAGAGGGCGTTGATGCGCATTGCCGTGTCGATCTGCAATCGCAGGATCGCGGCCGCGCATGGGAAGTTTCGCGCCTCAATCAGCTGCTTGAAGCCGCGCGCCTGGGCGAGCGTGCGCCGGGTGGCGCCCACGACGAAGAAGTCAGCATGACTAAGATCGCCAACCGACCCGAGCAGCGGCGCGGCTTTCCGCACGAGCTCCGCCTCGAACGCGTCGAGCCGCGCAAGGCGAGTGGCCAGATCGGCTGCGCCCGAAACGGGGCCGCCGCCTTCGCTAACACCGTGGGTCACGTCAGCAACTTCGCCACGGACAGATACGGTTCGGCCTCAAGGTTGAGAGCCGAGATCTTGGCCTTGAGCAGTTCTCTAAGGTCGACGCGCTGATCGAGGACGGACCGCAGATCAAAGCCTTCCATGAGCAAGATCGCCTTAGCTGGGTTCTGCTTCAGGAGCGGCACGACGTTCTCCGACCAGCCCTCGATAGAGAGAAACAGGCCCATGGTCTGCCGTCCCGAGCGCGCGACTTGGCCGGCGAGCCCGTCGAGCTGACGAATGTCCGCCAGGCGTGCTCGCCATCTGCACTCGACGAGATAGTGCCAGCCGTCGAGCTCGAACGCTGCGTCGATTTGTTCTGCGCCGCCGTTACGGCGAAATGCGCGAAGCACCGGGATGCCATGCAGGTCGAAGGTTCGGTTCAGAAGATCTTCGAGCAGATAGCCGCGCTGTTGGTGGTCAGGAGACGAGGCGGCTTGGTCGAATTGGGCCAGGAGAAGCGCGCTTTGACGTGCTAGGGTCTCACGTTGCTCCCGCCGATGTTGCCGAGCGGCGGCCTCGCTACGAGCGTCCGCCTCCGCCCGCTCGCGGGCGTCCGCCTCCGCGAGAACGCCGCGCACTTCCCGCGCTTTCTGAACGACCGCGCGGGCCTGGTATTCGTTCTGGGCGAGGTGGAAGGCAGACCAGTCGGCCGCGATGCCGACGATGTTTCGGATGACCGCGTGGTCCGCGCCAGTGGCCGCCAGCTCCTCCAGCATAAGCGCGCCGGCGTCCCGCTTGGAGCGCTTCTCCCCCGTCGCGGGATCGCGCTCGGTCAGGAACCGTCGGATCAGATCTTCCGGCACGCCAGCGCGCCTGAGCACCTGATCAGCGGCGGTCTTCTTGATGTAGACGAGGGTGGCGATCGCTTCGAGCGCGAGACGCCGCGCATCTGCGTCGGCGCCGGTGGACTCGGGTGGGGAATGGAGGCTCAAGTCGGGCCTCCCGATCGAAGGGTGTGCAGCTCGGTCAAGAAGAGTGTGCCCGCTTCGGTCGCCTCGGCCGCGGCTTCCTCAGACACATCGATTCCGTGAGCGGCCCGATGAAGTGTGCGCAAGGCAGCGTGAAAGCGTCGGGTGCTTGGCGGCGCCAAGCCAAGGCTGGCCAATTCGCGGAGGCTCGCGCTCATGGTGAGCGGCCTTTCCGCCGTCATCTGATCATCAAGTATCGAACGCAGTTCGCGTTCGATGTCGATCCGGAGTCTGACGAGCGACATCAGCGGGAACTCTCTAGAGAACTCCGCCAAGGTCGGCAGCTCCGCCTGGAGTGGCTCAGGGAGAGCCGTCGACAGCCGGTATTCGGCAATGCCCATAGGCTTGGCCGAGTCTCGCAGGGCGTATTCGACGATGACCTCGTTCTTGCCCTTGCACAGGATGATCCCGATGCTTGGCGCGTCGTTCTCGTGGCGGAGCTGTTCGTCAACCGCCGACAGGTAGAAGTTCATCTTGCCCGCGAACTCGGGCTTGAAGTCCTCGATCTTGAGTTCGACGATCACAAAGCAGCGCAGACGGAGGTGATAGAAGAGGAGGTCGAGATAGTAGTCCTGGCCGGCGACCTCGAGGTGGTACTGGCTTCCGACGAACGCGAACCCTTTGCCAAGCTCAAGGATCAGCGCACGCAGATGCTCCAAAAGGCCACGCTCGAGCTCGCGCTCCGAGATATCCGGGCCGAAGGAGAGGAAATCGAAGCTGTAGGGGTCCTTAATGAGGGCTTGCGCGAGGTCCGACTGCGGCGCCGGGAGAGTGCGGGCGAAGTTCGTCAGCGCCTTGCCTTGGCGGCCGTAGAGCCCGCTCTCGATCTGGTGCGCCAAGACATTGCGACTCCAGCCGTGTTCGACTGCCTGCCGGGCGTACCAGAGGCGCTCGTCGGTGCTCTTGACCGCCTCGATCAGCTTGATGTTGTGACCCCAGGGCAATCGTGCAGCAACCTGTTGCACAATTTCCTGATCGGGGAAGGCCTCGGCGAAAGCCCTCATATATTTCAGGTTCCGGGGTGAGAGCCCGGTCATCTCCGGAAAGTCGCGCCGGAGGTCCGAAGCGAGGCGATCGACGATACGCGCGCCCCATCCCTCGGCGTTCTGGCGCGCGAGAATGTCTCGGCCGATGCTCCAGTAGAGGAGGATGAGCTCTTGATTGACGGCGACGGCGGCCTTCAACCGAGCCGTTCGGATCCGTTCCTTGAGCTCGGCCAGCAGAGAGGCGTAGCCGTCGCCGTCCGGGAGGGAAACGGGCGCGGTCATCCGCCGAGCCTAGCAGGGTGAAACGAGAAAAGCTTCACGATCCGTGGTCTAACGATCGCCCTCCGGCGCTCCGGCCTGTCGCAACAATGTTCCGATCGACCGCCCTTCTATCGAGCAAAGGGCGACCACCCGGTCATAGACCCGTACCCGCCCGCTGCGGCCCCGCACCGCCGTGCACATTGCCGGGCGGCGCAGGGCGACGGCCTTGAGCGCAGCTTTCGCTCTGGCCCCTAGAGCGGCATGCAGCTCGGGGGCATCGAAGTCCGCCAGCCGGACCTCGATCCAAGTTCGTGGATCGGCGGACGCGCCGATGCAGAGGCTGTCTCCATCCCCAACGTAGCGCACGAAACCAGAGAAGGTGTGGCCTTCGCGCGTCGGCAGCGGGGCTGTGCAAGGGTCGGCGGCCGCTGGGCTCGCCAGCCCAACCCCAGCGAGTAGCGCGGCGCCGATGAGCGCTCCGCGATGGCTCACGCCGCCTGCTTCATCGGCCTGCGGCTCGGCTTTTTAGCCAGCATGGCGCGAGCGAACCTGTCCCAACGCGCCATTCCAGCTCGCTTTTCAGGCATATAGTTCCAGCGGTCGTAGCTCTTGGAGCTGACGTCCTGCAGGGCGTGATTCTGAATACGGTCCCGGATCTCCTTCGGGACCCCAGCCTTGCCCGACAGCGTCTTCCACGTCCGGCGTAGATCGCGATTGGTCACGACGGGGATGACGCCTCGATCGCGATGGCGCCACATGAACGCGTAAAGAGTACTGTGCGTGACCGGCTTCGATGGGTCCTTCGCCGACGGGAAGAACCACCCGTGCTCGTTGGGTTTGATGGAGTCGAGGAGCTCGGCAGCCAATGAGGGCACGGGGACAGCGTGCGGCTTGCTGTTCTTGGTCTTCGACCAGTCCAGGATGCGCTCGGCCGAGTCCCATTGATCCTTGTGCAGCCGGGCGATCTCCTCGACGCGCTGCCCCGTGAGCATAAGTATCTGCACCGCCCGGAGATAGGGAGGGTGCACAGGAGCATCGGGGCAGTCGAGCCACCGCCAGAGGCGGACAAACTCATCCTCGTCGAGCCAACGGGAGCCGACGACCTTCGGCTCCGTCGGGATGCCTGCCGCTGGATTATAGACGAGCCGGAAGCGGCGCGGGGATGCGTTGCGGTAATCGAACTCCGACTTCATGCCCCAGCTATAGGCCGCTCGGATGTAGCAGCGGACGTGATCCGCCATGGCGCGAGCACCCCGGTCGAAGATCGGCCGGAGGACCTCCGTCACCTCTTCGGGCTCGATCTCGCGGGCCAGACGGTTGCGACCCAAAGTGTCAGCGACCTTGTTCAAACCTTTCCCAGTCTCTTTCCAGGACGGTTTGCCCGCCTCCTTCAAGGAAGCGACGTACGCTTCGAAAAGGTCAGCGACGGTCCCGGGGCGCGTGTCCGTCGCGATCTTGATGCTCCGACCCTTCTGGATCGCGTCGGCATAGTCGCGCTTGAAGACCTCCCGCGCGACCGCCAGCGACATTGAGGGATAGTCGCCGAGCTTCGCCTTGATGCGTTTACCGTCCCGCCATTGCTGGGCCATCCACTCCGATAGCACTCGCTTCGGCATCGGCCGCAGAACCAGGACGAGGCGGCCGACGCCACGACCCTCTCCATCGGCGAGGGACTTCTGCTTCCCGGTCAGTTCGACTTCCTTGATGCTGCGGCGGATCGCACCGTCGGTGAGGCTGCCCATGCCACGTCTCCCGAAACTGAGGGCGGTAGTCAGTCGGTAATTGAGGTCGGAATGTCCTCTGATCCCCCAATTACCGCCCTCAGTTTGCCCCAGCTTGCGGCAGCTATTCAAGCTAAAAAAGCATTTTGTTTCAATGTGCGTAGGCGTGATCGAACGTGATCTTTTTAGGTCTAGTAGGATGGTTGTGGACGATGATGATGGCGGTGGCGTGGAGGTCGAGCGCGCGGCGGATGATCTCGCGGACATAGACGGCCGCCTCGTCGACCGAGCCTTCGGACATCTGCTCGTCGCGCAGCAGCACGTTCTTCGAATTGAGGTAGAGGATGCGGACCCGCTCGACCGGGTTATGCGCCATGTCGGCATGGAGATAGTCGAGCAGGGCCTGCCAGCTGCCGAGCAATGGCCGTGCCGCAACTTCGGATTTGAGGAGACGCAATGCCGAGGCCTGGGCGATCTTGAGCGCCGCCACCGCGCCTTCCGAGACGCCGCCGACCTTGGCGATCGTGCGGGCGTCGGCGGCGAGCAGGGCGCCATAGCTGCCGAATTCGTGGAGCAATCTCTTGGCCAGCGGCTTTGTGTCCCGCCGCGGGATCGCCAAGGCAAGGAGATATTCGACCAGTTCGTGATCGAGCAGCGCATCCGGCCCGCTTTCTAAGAGCCGTTTGCGGAGGCGTGCGCGGTGGCCGGTGCCGTCGGGAAGCTGGTCTGCCATAAAGGGGGATTAATCTTGCCCATGCGCTTAGGCAAACCGTAGCAAGGGAAAGTGACGGCTGCGGAACGTTGACGGCCCGGTGGAGTTTCAGGCGCGGTGGAAGAAGAGACGATCGAACGGAGGCGGAGGCCGGTGAAGCGCCTGATCGCGTTCGGCTTCGGCGTCCTGTTCCTCATCCTCTTCTCGGTCGTGTGGACGCTTCGCCGGCCGATCGCCACCGATTTCATCGACCGCGAGCTGGCAAGACGCGGGGTCCAGGCGAGCTACGAGCTGAAGCGGATAGGCTTCCGAACGCAACGGCTGGAAAATCTCGTGATCGGCGATCCCAAGCGGCCGGATCTCACCGCCCGTTGGGTCGAAGTCGAACTGAGCTGGGGTCTTCGCGCGCCCAAGGTGGGCCTGATCCGCGCGCGCGGCGTCCGGCTGATGGGCCGCATGGCGAAGGGAAAGCTGAGTTTCGGGCAGATCGACCGGCTGCTGCCGCCGCCCAGCGGGCTGCCCTTCCGCCTCCCGGATCAGAATGTCGACATTGCCGATGCTACGCTCAGCCTCGACGTGCCGGCAGGCAGGATCGGCGTCGCCATCGAGGGCAAGGGCAATCTCGCGAACGGATTCAGGGGCGAGATGGCGGCGGCGTCGCGCAGGCTTGCACTGGACACATGCCTGCTGAGCCGGCCGGCAGTGTCCTGGAACATCGCCATTTCCGATCTCCGGCCGCATTTACAGGGCCCCGCCCAGGCGGCCAGTCTGGCCTGCGGGGACGATCTCGCTCTCGAGCGACCGCAAATCAGGGTGGACGCCACCTTGGCCGAAGCGCTCGATGCCTGGCGTGGCAAGGCCTTTGTCACGCTGGAAACATTAAGGTTCGGCACCAACAACCTCGCGCGGGTCGGTGGCAGCCTGTCCTTCGACGGCAATATGAAGAGGACGCTGGGAACGGTCGAAATGGCTTCGTCCGAAGGGCGTCTCGGTGACTTCGATGCGGCCAGGATAATGATCGACGGGCGATATGCCGCTTCCCCTGCACAAGGATCGCTATCCCTCCTCGCCGACGCGCGCGGGCGGGGAATGTCCGGAGGCCGAAGCGTGGTCGGGCCTCTGGTCGCGGCCCTGTCCTCGGTCAGTGGCACTCCCGTCGGGCCGATCGCGGACGCGCTGGCCGGGTCGGTCACCAAGGCCTTTCGCCGTTTCGACATTGGTGGTTCGCTTCGCGTCGTCCATCGTCCCGCGGGCGGCGCCGTCCGCCTGGAAGAGGTGGAGGCGCGGAGCCGGAGCGGCGTCCGGCTCGCCGTTTCAGGCGGGGAAGGGATCAGCTTCTACTGGCCGAAAGGCCTGATCCAGGTCGACGGCGGTGTCGCCTTGTCCGGTGGCGGCCTGCCGAGCGCCAGATTCGACCTGAACCAGGCGCGCGGGGGGGGCGCCATCAGCGGCGTCGGCCGTGTTTCGCCGTTTACAGCGCGCGGTGCGCGTCTTGCCTTGGGTGAAATCAGGTTCACCGCCTCGTCCGGTGGGGCAACGCTCCTTCGGACCGTGGCAAGCATGGACGGCCCGATCGGCGATGGGCGTATCACGGGCTTGGTGGTTCCCGTGCGCGCCCGGTTCGGCGAAAGCGGCGGCTTCGCGTTCGGTGAAGATTGTATGACGATCGCATTCCGTCGCCTTGAACTGAGCGGCCTTCGTCTCGGGGCCACCCGGCTTCCGGTCTGCCCCAGCGGACGCGCGATCCTATGGAAAAGGGCCGGGGGAGAGGTTCAGGGTGGGGCCTTGATCCGTTCACCGCGCCTCGCCGGCCGGCTCGGCGACTCGCCGCTCAGCCTCACCGCCGATCGGTTTCGCTTCGGTCTCGCCGATTCGGCTTTCACGGGTGCCGATATCGCCGTCCGCTTGGGAAGCGCCGATGCCGTGAGCCGTCTCGATCTCGGAACATTGTCCGGGCGGTTCGGCCGCGACGGCGTGACCGGAGATTTTGCGGGCGCCGCCGGAAAACTCGCCAATGTTCCGCTGCTGATCAGCCAGGGTAAAGGGGATTGGCAGCTTCGAAAGAGCAAGCTTCTGGTCGGCGGCGGATTCCGAATTGCCGACGAGCAGCAACCGGTGCGCTTCCACCCGCTGGCGACCAGTGATTTCCGGCTGACCTTGATCGACGATCAGATCGTGGCCACCGCCGGGCTCCAGGATCCCAAGACGGGAACCCGGATCGCCATCGCCGACATCCGCCATTCATTGGGGACCGGCCGCGGCAAGGCGCTGATCGACGTGCCTGGCATTGCCTTCAACCCCAGCTATCAGCCCGAAGATCTGACGCCGCTCACCCTTGGCGTCATCTCGCTGGTCAAAGGGGTCCTCAAGGGCCGCGGCGAAATCGCCTGGGACGAGAAAGGGAGCAGCAGCAGCGGCACCTTCGGAACTGACGATATGGATCTCGCAGCCGCATTCGGACCGGTCGAGGGGCTGGCGACCCAAATCCATTTCACCGATTTGCTGGGCTTGGTCAGCGCGCCGGGACAGGAAGCGAAGGTCGATCTCGTCCGGACCGGATTGGACGTGCCCGACGGCCTGATCCGCTATCAGTTGCTGCCCGGTCTGCGCGTGCGCGTCGAGGGCGGGCGATGGCCCTTTTCCGGCGGGGAATTGCTGCTGGAGGAAACAATCCTCGATTTCAGCGCGCCGGACCAGGTCAAGAAGCTCACCTTCCGCGTCGTCGGCCTCGATGCCGCTTCCTTCGTCCAGATGATGGAATTCAGCAACATCAACGCAACCGGAACGTTCGACGGGGTGGTGCCGATGATCTTCGACAAGGATGGCGGGCGGATCGTCGACGGCCGTCTCGATGCGCGGACCGAAGGCGGCACGTTATCCTATGTCGGCGAACTCAGCGACCGCGATCTCGGGGCTTATGGCAAGCTTGCCTTCGACGCCCTGAAGTCGTTGCGCTACAACAAGCTCAACATGGGCTTGTCGGGCTCACTCGACGGCGAGTTTATCACCACCGTGGAACTGGACGGCGTCGCCCGCAATCCATCCCTGGTGACGAAGGGGGGCGGCATCAAGGGGATGGTCGTAGGCCGCGCGCTCGGCCAGCTCGCCAAGATCCCGTTCGAGTTCAACATCACCATAAAGGGCCCGTTCCGGAGCCTGTTTGCAACCGCCCGTTCCTTCGAGGATCCCAGCAACCTCATCCTCCTGCTCCTTCCGGAAGAGCTGGAGAAGAGAATAGGGGCCTTGACCGTTCAGCCTAAGGAAAGCGAGACTGTGAGATGAAGGTGGCGATATTGACGAGATGGTCTCGCGGTGCGAGGCAAGGTGCGATGGAAAAGGCCAGGTGCCTGCTTGCCGCGCCGATGCTCGCGGCTCTGGCCGGATGCGTGCAGGTTGCCGCGCCGGACAAGCCGATCGAGATCAACCTCAACATCAATATCAGGCAAGAGGTTCTCCTGCGTCTCCAACAGGACGCGAAAGAGCTGATTGAACAAAATGAGGACATATTCTGATGAGCCGACGCATGAAACTGATCCTCGCATTGGGCATCGGCCTTGCCGCGGTCACAGGCGGCGCCGCTTATGCGTTCGTTCAAGGCGGCGACGAAGCCTCGCAGTTGCGTGCCACCGGCCAGGTCGGCGAGCAGTGGGACGGTTATCTCGGTATCGTCGGTTCCGCCTCGGCCGAATTGCGCGCTCGGGTGGACGCCATCAATATTCGGCGCCGGGCCGTCTATACGGAACGGGCCGCGGCTCGGCAGGCGACGATCGAAGCGATGGCCGTTTCGGCCGGATGCGAGCTTCTTTCCAGCCGGGTCGGCCCGGGCCAATATTATCGTCTCCCGGACGGCAGCTGGCATCAGCGCCAGGGCAATGGCCCGGTCCAGCTGCCGAGCAACTGCCCGTCCTGATCGGTCCTGCCCGGGCAGTCGCCCGGCAGGTTTTGCCGCAGTGCAGCGACATGTTGACTTGATCGCCCCCCCTTCCTAAAGGGGCGGCGCCTTGGCGGGTTCGTTTCGCCGGCATGTCCCACGCCCTCAATGCACCGCGCCCTGGCACGGTCGCACATGGAAGACTGGCATGACGGAAAATGAGCCTCGACAGGACCCTGAGCTTTCCCAGGATGCGCGGCTTTCTTCGCTCGATGAGCGGCTGAGAGATGCTAGGCTGGCGGAAGCGAAGCGGACCATAATCGCGAAGCCCGATGCCAATTACCGGCAGGGCATGCGGGTCCTGGGCGAGTTGTTGGGGGCTCCGTTCGGCGGCGCGGTCATCGGCCTGGTGCTCGACCGCTGGCTGGGGACGGAGCATTGGCTGCTGCTGGTGCTGCTCGTTTTCGGGTTCGGCATCGGCATCAGGAATGTGATTCGGATTTCCAAGACGCCCCCGGGCAGTGGCCCGGGCGCAAGCTAGACGGAGAAAGTTCGCGCGTGGCTGCCGAAGGCAAGATCAATCCGATGCACCAGTTCACGATCAATCAGATCGGTCCGAAACTGGAGATAGCCGGTTATAATATCAGCTTCACCAACAGTGCGCTGTGGATGGTCCTTGCGCTTGTGGTGATCTGGCTGTTCATGCTTGGCGGCATGAAGCGTGAATTGGTGCCGGGCCGCTGGCAAATGGCGGTGGAGGGCGTGACCGGCTTCATTCGCAATATGATCGACACCAATATCGGTCCCGAAGGGCGGCGGTATACGCCCTATCTCTTTTCCCTGTTCACCTTCATCCTGATCTCGAACCTTCTCGGCATGCTGCCGCTGGCGATCGTTCCCGGTTTCCACGCTTTCACCACTACCAGCCATTTCAGCATCACCGGCCTGCTTGCGCTGATGAGCTTCGCGATCGTGCTGGTCGTCGGCTTCTGGCGGCACGGTTTTCACTTCTTTGCCCTGTTCCTTCCGAAAGGGACGCCGGCCTTCATGGTTCCGGTGATCATTCCGATCGAAATCATTTCCTTCCTGGTGCGCCCGTTCAGCCTGCTGCTGCGGTTGTTCGTGGCGATGATTTCCGGCCACATCTTGATGGAGGTCTTTTCGAGCTTCATCGTGAACGGTCTAGGTTCGAGCAGCGCGATCGGCTTTGGGGTCAGCTTGCTCAGCTTCGTGTTCATCGTCGGCATCGGCGCGCTCGAGATCCTGGTCTGCGCCCTTCAGGCCTATGTTTTCGCCCTATTGACCTCGCTCTATCTGAACGATGCGATCAATCTTCACTGACACCGGAATTATCAAAGGAGTTTAAGCATGGATTTCGAATCTGCAAAAGTGATCGGCGCGGGCCTTGCTGCGATCGGTACCGGCGTTGCCGCCATCGGCGTGGGCTCGCTGTTCGGCCAATTCCTGTCGGGCGCGTTGCGCAACCCGGCGGCGGCTGACGGTCAGCAGGGTCGGCTGTTCCTGGGCTTCGCCCTCACCGAGTTGCTCGGCCTGATGGCGTTCACCGTCGCGCTGCTTCTCCTCTTCGTCCTCTAAGCCATGCCGGCGGGCGCGTCTTCGGGCGCGTCCCCGCCGGACAGGATGAACCATGCCTCAGCTTGCCCAACTTCCCGAATTCTTCTGGTCGCAGTTTTTCTGGCTGGCCGTGGTCTTCGGCATTCTCTTCTTCGCTATCGGTCGCGGAATGCTTCCGAAAATCGAGGCGGTTGTCGATGCCCGTGACGCCAAGCTCACCGAAGATCTCGCGGCTGCGGAGCGAGCCCGCGCCCAGGCCGATGAGGCCGAGGAGGCCTATCGCGCTCGCCTCGAGGCGAGCCGGGCCGAGGCGCTGCGTGTGACCCAGGCATCCAAGGAGGGCGCCGTACGGGAAACCGAGGGGCGCGTGAAGGAGGTGGACTTGGAGATTGCGGAGAAGACCGCTGCTGCCGAGAGACGCATCCATGAGGCGAGCGGCGCCGCGATGAAGGAAATCGAGGCAGTCGCCGCCGAGCTCGCGCAGGATCTTGTGGCGAAGCTGGGCGGTATCGAGGTCACCAAGGACCGAGCCTCCAAGGCAGTAAAGGCAGCGATGCATGGCTGAACATCCAGTGACCGCCAGTCCGGTCCACGGAGAGACCGTCGCGGGGACCGAGGTGCATGGCGCCGGCCACGCTCCCGAACCTGAATTCCTGGGACTCGGCCCGGCCTGGTTCGTCTCGGCAGCGATGGTCGCGGTGTTCCTGATCCTGATCTGGAAAAAGGTGCCCGGCGCCATCGGCGCTGCGCTCGACAAGAAGATCGCCGGGATCCGCGACCAGCTCGCGGAAGCCGAGCAGCTTCGGACCGAGGCCGAGGCGCTGAAGGCAGAATATCTGGCCAAGGCGGCCGCCGCCGACGCGGAAGCGGCCGTCATGATCGAGCGGGCGCGGAACGAAGCCCAGGCAATCGTCGAGCAGGCGCGCACCGACACCGCCGGTCTGATCGAGCGCCGGACCCGGATCGCCGAGGACAAGATTGCCGCCGCGGAACGCGCGGCGGTCGACGAGGTACGCGCCAAGGCGGCCGATGCCGCCGTCGCCGCGGCCGCTCGGATCATCGCCGAGGATCTGGGCGGTGCTGCCGACCGCAAGATGGTCGACCAGACCATTTCCGGTCTGGGCCGCGCCCACTGATCTTGCCAGCCACCATCCCGGCGAGACGCTCGGGGTGGTGGCGTTGCGATTCACTTCCCAGACCTTGATCGTTTCAGATTGAATCGATCTGAACGTGGATCGTGCTCTAAACATTTGAATAGAGCCTGATTCACGTCATGAGCGAAAGCGCGAAGCGCTTCCACTTCAAACGGTCAGGCTCTAGATCAACGGCGTGACCCAGCCGCCGACCGATCGCTTCAGCGAAGAAAAATCCGCTTATACCGTTCGGGGTACAGACAAACCCGATATCGAGGCGGGGATTGCCGCGATCCGCAACGTGGTGAAGACGCTGCCGGCGCGACCGGGCGTCTACAGGATGCTCGATGCGCGTGGCGAGGTTCTCTATGTCGGCAAGGCTCGGGCGCTCAGGAACCGGGTCACCAACTATACCCAGGTTCCGCGGCTGACCAAACGGTTGCAGCGCATGGTCGCCCAGACGAGGGCGATGACGATCGTTACCACCAATACAGAGGCCGAGGCTCTGTTGCTCGAAGCGCAGCTGATCAAGCGCTACCGCCCGCCTTACAATGTGCTGCTGCGCGACGACAAAAGCTTCCCCTTCATCCTGCTCCGCGAGGATCATGCCTTTCCCAGGGTGCAGAAGCATCGCGGCGCCCGGCGCGCCAAGGGCCAATATTATGGGCCGTTCGCCAGTGCCGGATCGGTGACGCGGACGTTGAATGCGCTCCAGAAACTGTTCCTGCTGAGGAGCTGCTCGGACAGCTTTTTCGCCAATCGGTCGCGGCCCTGCCTGCTCTACCAGATCCGCCGATGCTCGGCGCCATGTGTCGGTCGGATCGACGAGGCGGGCTATGGCGAGTTGGTGGGCGATGCGAAGGCCTTCCTGGGCGGCAAATCGACCCAGGTCCAGGCCAAGCTCGGCAAGCTCATGAGCCAGGCGGCCGAGGCGATGGATTTCGAGCTGGCGGCCGTTTATCGCGACCGCCTGCGCGCGCTGACCTTCATTCAGGGGACGCAGACGATCCACGCCGAGGGCCTGGGCGATGCCGACATCTTCGCGCTCGCCTGCAAAGGCGGCATCATGTGCATCCAGGCCTTCTTCATCCGCGGCGGCAACAATTGGGGTCACCGCAGTTTCTTCCCGGCCCATACGAGCGACGTGCCGGAAGATGAGGTTTTATCGAGCTTTCTCGTTCAATTTTACGAAGAGGTGCCGCCGCCGCGTCTGATCCTTCTGGATCGGGTGCTGCCCGAAGCCGATTTGCTTTGCGAGGCTTTGGGCGCGCGCGCGGGCCGCAAGGTGGCGTTGAAGGTCCCGCAGCGGGGCGACCAGGCGAAGATGATCCGGCAGGCCCAGCGCAATGCCGAAGAAGCGCTCGACAGGCACCTGGCCGAAACCAGCACCCAGAATCGCAATCTCCGGGATCTGGCGGAGACGTTCGGACTCGAAGGGCCGCCCAGCCGGATCGAAGTCTATGACAACAGTCACATCATGGGCACCAACGCCATAGGCGCGATGATCGTCGCCGGTCCCGAGGGCTTGCGCAAGAACAGCTACCGCAAGTTCAACATCAAGCGTGCCGAAACAGTGCCGGGCGACGATTTCGCAATGATGCGTGAAGTGCTGAGCCGCCGCTTCGCCCGGCTCGAGAAGGAGGATCCGGATCGGACCCAGGGAGACTGGCCCGATCTGCTGCTGATCGATGGGGGCAAGGGGCAATTGAGCGCCGTGTGCGAGACGCTGGAGAATGCCGGGATTCACGACGTGCCGGTGGTCGCAATCTCGAAGGGGCCGGACCGCAATGCCGGGCGTGAAGTCTTCCATCTGCCGGGTGGAAATGAGATCATGCTGCCGCCAAATTCGCCGCTCTTATTCTATCTGCAGCGTTTGCGGGACGAAGCCCACCGCTTCGCGATCGGCGCCCACCGGCAGAAAAGGGCGAAGAGCTTCGCGGCCAATCCGCTGGATGATATTCCGGGTATTGGTCCCAGCCGAAAACGCGCCCTGCTCATGCATTTCGGAACCGCACGGGCCGTTCGGGGCGCGGCATTGGAAGACCTGGAAAAAGCCCCCGGCATCTCCAAGGCGATGGCGCGGAGCATCCACGACCATTTCCACCCGCGCGGATGACGTTCGGCGGGCGAGGCCTGACATTGGAATAGAGACGCCCTTATTTGCCTAAAGCCCTCGCGCGACGGATGGCGCGGAAGGCGAGCGACTTGCCGACATTTCTCTCCGGGAATTGAGCGGGCGAGGCCGGCTCCAGGCCGGCGCTGCGCAGAAGATGGTTCAATCCCCGCGCATCCGCTTCTTCATAGCTCCACTGCGAGCGCCATGTGATCGAGAAGCTGATTGACGGCGCGTCGCCATTCTTGACCCAATGGGGGCGTTTGACCGGGACGTGCACCGCATCCCCGGGCTGGAGGTCGAATATTTCGCCATGGCCCATGAATTCGTCGCGCCAGTCCAGATTTCGATGGCCGCCGACATGATAGGCTTCATGTTTTTCTGCGGGGACGATCGTCTCATCGCCTGGGAAGATGGTCATTTTCTTGGAACCCCGGATCTGCAGCAGCACATTATGCTCGGGATCCATATGAAAGGGCGTCACGGCGCCAGGCGAGGAGATGAAGATGAAGCCCAATTTGGTGAGCATCTTCCCCGAAACGGGTTCCACCGCCGCCGCAAGTTCGGCGAGGATTTGCTCCAGCAATGCGCCGTAGGCGGGATCCTCGTTCACGTTCTTGAGGACCATCCAGCTGCCGCACTCCTCGATCCGGCGAATGGTTTCCTGGGGTGAAAGCCCGGTATGCGGGACGTCCTGCGGGTCGACCCCGATCGGAAGGTCTCCTGCATTATATTCGACATTGCCGGGGTCGAGCCGCCCGGCGAGTCCGACGAGGGCCTCCAGGGCGAGCAGTTCGTGATCCAGCAGTCGATGCGACAGCTTGCCCGGCACATTCGGGTAGAGAGCCGCAAACCGATCCATGTCGTCGGGTGCGAAGAAGTTCATAGCGTCGCGTCCAGAATGTCCCCAAGAGGATAAGGTCTGTACGGGAAAGACGTAGCCAATCTGTTACCATGTGATCGGCAGCAGGGAGAAGGATGAGGATCGAGACGCAGGCCATCGTCCTCGCCGTGCGGACCCATGGCGAGCATGGCGCGATCGCGCGGCTGCTGACTCCCGCCGACGGCGTACAGCCCGGTTACGTTCGCGGCGGCCGCTCCCGGCGCCTGCGACCGATCCTGCTGCCCGGCAACATCGTTCAGGCCGATTATCGCGCGCGCACGGAGGAGCAGCTGGCGCAGCTCAGCGTCGAGCTCATCGCCAGCCGCGGCCCCCTGCTTGCGGAGCCGCTCGCGGCCGCGGCGATCGATTGGGCCACCGCCCTAGCCGCCACGACCCTTCCGGAAGGCCAGGCCTATCCGCGCCTCTATGAAGCCCTGGACGGACTTCTGTCCGCGGTGGAAGCGGCGCCCAGCGCCAGCGGATGGGCATCGGCACTGGTCCGCTACGAGCTTCTGGTGCTGAACGAACTCGGCTTCGGTCTCGACCTCGGCGAGTGCGCAGCCACGGGCCGGACGGAGGATCTTGCTTATGTAAGTCCAAGAAGCGGGCGCGCCGTCAGCCGCGAGGCCGCGGGTGATTATCGTGACAAATTATTCCCTTTGCCGCCGTTCCTCACGGCTGGCGGCAATGGCAGCTGGCAGGACGTTCATGCCGGCCTGCGCATCACGGGCCATTTCCTGTCCCGCGACATATTAATCGAAAGGCAATCGGACGTGTTGGCCGCCCGCGACCGGCTGATCGACCGGCTCAAGCGCATGAAGGCCTGACGCATGCTCGCATGCCCTGATCGGGGCGCGGGGGTGGCGCGACGATGCATCGATGCTACATTGCTTCGGACAGCGGCCGGACGGCGATGCGGTGCGTACGGGGGAGGGGGCGTGTCGGAAAAAGCGATGGTGACGATGGGCGGGCACAGCCTGTGCTGATTGCTCAGATCACCGACATTCATTTGGGCTTCCGGCCCGGTGGGTGCGAGGAACCGAACCGCCGACGCTTCGACAAGGCAATCGAGGCGCTCCGATGCATGCAGGCGCGTCCCGACCTGCTGCTGGTGACGGGCGACATTCTCGATTCCAAGGGCGATGCCGGCCTTTATGGCGCGTTCCGCGAGGCTGTGGCCGACCTTCCTTTCCCGGTTCACCCCCTGATCGGCAACCATGATCAGCGTTCCGGCTTTCTCGAGCATTTCCCGGATCTGGCCGCGGAGAACGGCTTCGTCCAATATGCGATCGAGGATTATGATCTCCGCATCCTGATCCTGGATACGGTGGAAGAGGGGCGGCATGCCGGCGCCTATTGCGAGAGGCGTGCCGCCTGGCTCCGGAGCCAACTCGACGCGCAGCCCGAACGCCCGACTTTGATCGCCTTCCACCATCCGCCGGTCGGGACCGGACTGAGCTGGATGAAGGAGGATCCAGGGGCCGATTGGATCGCCTTGCTCCGTTCCGTGGTCGAACCGCGTGACAATATCGCCGGCCTTTTATGCGGCCATCTTCATCGACCGGTGGTAACGCGCTGGGCCGGGACGATGCTTGTCATCTGCCCGGCGACGGCGCCCCTGGTGGCGCTCGATCTCGGCCCCATCGATCTCGATCGGCCCGACGAGCGGCCGATGATCGTCGATGACGGCCCTTATTTTGCGCTTCACGCATGGGATGGGCGAAGCCTGTTCTCGCACTTCGACATCGCCCGCGAACTGCCGGTGCTGGCGCGCTTCGGCCCGGAGATGCAGCCATTCCTCAAGATGCTGGCAAGGGAAAGGAATGGGCCCGGACGCAGTTCCTGAATGGAAACGCGAAAAGGACCTCAGTGGACGGCGAACCAGTGCGACAGTCTCGTCCGGAGTGAACCTCGTTCACGGTTCAAGGCCGGTACCCAGCTCTCCTCATGGCTCTCCGGCTCGGCTGGCTCGGTCGAATAAAGCTGGAGCTGTTCAGGCAGTTTCGGCCTGAGGATCATCGTCTCGCGGCCGCGCACGATATCTTCGGCGGCACGCAGCGCACGCACCAGGTCTTCCTCCTGGAACGGCTTGTGCAGGCAGCCGATGGCAAGATCGGGTACCGGGAAGGCTGGGGCCTTGCCTGTGGTGAATAGGCAGGGCACGCCGATTTCGTGCAGCTTGGCGGCGACGCTGTAGCCGCTGGTGGCATTGGCGAGTTGAAGATCCACCAGCGCGAGATCGGGCCGCTTTTCTTCCACCGCCTGCATCGCGCTGTCGGGATCGTCGGCGATGGCGGTCACCTTATACATTGGATTGAGTTCGACAAGATGTTTGAGCGTCGTCGCCAGTAAGGGTTCGTCTTCGACGATCAGAATATTCAACATCTGCTTCAATCCCCGTCACCCCGACTGAACGGATGCTTGCTCAAAAATTCGGGCAACGCCATGCCCTGAAGGGAAAATTTGCGCCGAACGATTCCGATCCTGCGCCGAAACGAATGGATTATGCGTTCAAGAGCCGCATTTCGGCGCCGCCTGGGCGTCAATCGAGAGATTGTAACAAGAAATCAAAGATGGTCGGATGCTTGCGCCGCCCAGGCTCTATTCAAATGTTTAGGCCTTCATTCATGTTTCAGGCCGATTCAATCTGGAACGATCATGGTCACGTCAAGTCGGCAGCAATTCCGATGCTATCCTTCTTCGGCAGTCGAGCGCCAATTAGGGTCCGGACCCTAATTCGCCCCGCTTGATGACATTGGCCAAGGCGGCACCCAAAGAGTCCGCCCCATAGGGTTTGTGAATCATTTGGAACGCGTCAGCGGCGCCGCTGGTGACTTCCTCGCTATATCCGGTGGCGAGCAATACGGGCAGATGAGGCATGCGCTCATGGAGATTACGCGCCAGCTCCAGGCCGCCCAGACCCGGCATGACGATATCCGAAAAGACGGCATCGACCGGCCGTCGGTCCAGCAGTTCCAGAGCTTCTTCCGCCGATCCTGCGCCGATGACTTCATATTGCAGATCGGCCAGCAGATTCTGGGCAAATTCCCGGACGTGATCATTGTCCTCGACGACAAGAACGGTCTTGCCGTTCCCGCAGATGGTGAGATCCTGCTGCTTGGCTGACTTTGTCTCCGCCTTGGACGAGCGGGGGAGATAGATCCTGATCGTCGTGCCGCGCCCCGCTTTCGAATCTATCTCCGCTTTTCCACCCGATTGCGCGGCAAAGCCGTGGATCTGTGAAAGGCCCAGGCCCGTTCCCTTGCCGACCGGCTTGGTGGTGAAGAAAGGCTCGAAGGCGCGCTCGGCGATTTCGGCCGGCATGCCATGGCCGGTGTCGTGCAGGGCAATGCAGATCAGATCCCCTTGCTCCCCCGGCACGTTGCGCGTGGCAATGGTGAGCTCGCCCCCATCGGGCATGGCATCGCGGGCGTTGATCGCCGCATTCAGGAGCGCCGTTTCCAATTGCGTGGAATCCGCCTCGACCAGCCATAGGGAAGGCGCCAGATCCAGCTTGACTTCGACGCGCCCGCCGAGCGTTCTCGTCAGCACCTCCGCCAGGGCGTCCAGCCGTATGTTGAGATCGATGACCTCCGGCTTTAGCGGCTGCCGGCGGCCGAAGGCGAGAAGGTGGCTGGTCAACGTGGCGGCGCGATCCGCCGTCTCGATGATTGCGGACAGATAGCGCTCGGTCTTCTCCGGGCCGAGATCGGGCCGGCGGAGCAGATCAGCGGAACCGCGGATCACCGTCATGAGATTGTTGAAATCATGGGCGATGCCGCCGGTCAGCTCGCCGAGCGCCTGCAGCTTTTGCGACTGGAACAAGGCGGCGCGTGCATCCTCCAATTCCCGTTGCGCGCGGCGGTTCTCGGTGATGTCGCGCGTGATCTTCGCGAAACCGATATGCTCTCCCGTGTCGGCCCGGATCGGATCGATCACGACATGCGCACAAAAGCGGCTGCCATCCTTGCGCAGCCGCCAGCCTTCCGCTTCATATCTGCCTTCGCGCAGGGCCGTTGCGAGGGCGCGTGCGGGCAAGCCGCTTTCGCGATCTTCCAGCGTGTAGAAACGGGAGAAATGCTGGCCGACAATCTCCGCGGCCGAATAGCCCTTGATCGCCTCCGCACCATTATTCCAGTTGGTGATGAGGCCGCCGGGGTCCAGCATGTAGAGGGCATAATCCCGCACCCCCTGAACGAGCATGCGAAACCTCTGTTCGCTTTCGAAGAGCCGTTGTTCGGCGGCTTTCTTCTCGGTGATGTCGCGCGTGATCTTCGCATAGCCGATCAGCTGTCCCGTCCCGTCGCGGATCGGATCGATGATGGCATTCGCCCAGAAGCGGCTGCCGTCCTTGCGGATGCGCCAGCCTTCGGCTTCGAAGCGGCCTTGCTGCGCCGCGGTCTGCAGCGCGCGCTGGGCCAAGCCGCCCAACCGATCCTCTTCGGTGAAGAAGCGCGAGTAATGCTGGCCGATAATCTCTTCGGCCTCATAGCCCTTGAAGCGCTTGGCGCCCGAGTTCCAGCTGATCACGTGGCCTTCGAGATCCAGCATGTAGATCGCATAATCGGTGACGGAGTTGATCAGCAGCTGGAAGCGCTGCTCGTCGAGGGGGATTTTTGACGAGGCTTTGGCCATGGACTTCCTGCACTGGGACGAGAATCGCCCCGTCTGCTATCTCCCGCCCTCGGTCGTTGTACAGAGGCGAGGGTCGAGATCAAGCATTGCAGCGCCCCTCGCGAGCCGCGGCTCGATTTGGGGCAGATTCGGGTCGATCAGCCCGCCGGATTTTCGCCGGCGAGTTCGATGGTTCCGATCAGGAGGTCCAATTGGGCCGTGCAGCCGTTGTCGATGAATGTCGACGCCGTATTCTCCCAGCCGCGCGGCTCTTCGGACAATGTCTTGAAGCGCACCGCCACCGGTTTGGCGCCGGGGGTGGAAAGCCGGAACTCGCCCCCGTCGGAAGCAGGCCATTGGCTCGGCCAATCCAATTTGGATCCTCCCGCGGCCCAATCCACCTCGATCGTCTTATTGTCCTGCACGCGGGTGATGGTGAGCGGCGCATTGCTCGAAATGTCTTCGCGCCACAATCTGATGCTTTCCGGCCGGACCACGCAATAGGTGGATGCCTTGTTCACATCGACGTCCCAGATGGACGGCTTTTCCGGTCCGCGGACCGCTGCAATCCTGGAGCGGCCCTGGGGTCGGGCGCCGGCGGCCGGATCGCGGGAGGCCATTGTGCTCGCACCGGGTACGACATTGCCGGGTCCGCGAAGTGTTCGTGTTCCCCGCGCGTCGAGGACCACCAATTGATCCCCTGCCTTCAGGGCGATCGCCTGCCGATCGGCCAATTTCTTGCCGGGCGGGTAGGTCTTCGCCGACGGGCCGGTCGACCGGACGATCAGCACGTCGGCGGCCGCGGTGCCCGCCGCAAGAAGAAGGGAAGCGGCAATAAGTGCGCGCGCCGGCTTGCTATTTCGAATCCAAGACAAAATGGCCTCCCGGACCTGCTTTTTCGAGTCGATACACCAAATTGGCGAGCGCCGCATCTTCCCCGTTCGCGGCCAATTCCCGCAATTCCTCCAAGGCCGAGAGGTCGCCGCCGTCGAAGCGAAGCCACAGACGCGTCAGCCGTTCCCGGTCTTCGGCAGGAGTGGAGGGAACGGGTTCCCACACCTCGACCGGCTTGGCACGGCCGCTCAACACGATCCGTCCCATAGGTCGGCAGCAGTCGAGCGAGGAGCGCTCCATCGCCTCCTTGCTGACCAGGATGGTGGTCTTGAGCGACTTGTTTGCGGATTCGAGCCGCGCCGCCGTGTTCATCCCGTCGCCAAGTGCCGTATATTGGATGCGCCCCTTGCCGCCGAAATTGCCGACCACCGCCTCGCCCCAATGAAGCCCGACCCGGGTGCAGCCGATGGCGGGGAGGCCCGGCTCGGCGCGGTGCCGGAATTCCTCGCCGACCTGGTACATGGCCATGGCGGCCTTGAGCGCGCGATCGCCGTCACCGTCTCGCGCGATCGGTGCGCCCCAGAATGCGATGATGGCGTCGCCGACGAACTTGTCGATCGTGCCGCCATGCCGCAGCACCGTCTCGCTCAGGATGTCGAGATAGCGGTTGAGGAGCAATGAAAGCTGCTCGGGCGTGATCGCGTGGCTGAGCTTGGTGAAATCCTCGAGATCGGTGAACATGGCGAAGATCTCGCGCTTCTCGCCGCTCAACGTCAGCTTGTCCGGATCCTCCAGAATTTCGGCGGCGACGTCGGCCGGCAGATATTTGCCGAGCGTCGATTGGGCGAAACGGCGCTGCTCGGAACCCAGCCCCTTTGCTGCGGTGCCGACGGCAATGAAGGCCAAGGCCCAGCCCAGGCCCCATCCGAAAGCAGGGACGCCCAACGTGTCGAAATCCCAGCTCTGCAGCAGGAAGGGGAGGGAGATGAGCATGGCCGCCTGGCCCAGCAGGACGAAGGCAAGCTTCCACCGCCGCATCTCGAACATGCCGGTCACCGCGCCGGCGAGGACGACGAGCAAGGCCATACCCCATAACAGGCCGTTCGGTACGGGCGCCGGCTTACGTCCGTCGATCTGCTGGGCGAGAAGATGGGCGTGGACCTCCAGCCCCTTGGTGAGCCTGCCTGTCCGTCGCGTCATCGGCGTTTCGAAATCATCGACGTCGCTAATATCGCCGCCGATCAGGACGTAACGGCCCTCGACCATCGGCTTCAAGCCTTCGGCCGCCCAGTCTTCGAGGAAATTCTGGATGGACAATTTGGGGAAGACGCTTGCCTTCGGATCCGGATCCCTGGGCTGGCGATAGGCGATGGCCCCGGAATAATTCCGGAATTCCGTATGTGCCGGCATCATCGCATTGGCGAGCAGCGGCGGCAGCTCCGCCGACCGGTCCGGCCAATGCCGCATGACGCCGTCCTCCTGGTCGGAGACCAATTGGATGCTGGCGGGACGGACCGGCCCGGATGCCACTTTCGGCAGGAAAGCCCGAAGGAACTGCTCCTGCTCATAATTCATATAGTCGGGATTTGCCGTGCTGGTGGTGAAGGCCAGATAGACCGGCGCCTTCATCGCCTTGAGGGCGTCGATCAGCAGCGGATCCTCGGGCTGCTCCTGATCGATCAATATATCTATGCCGATTGCCTTCGGATTCATCGCGTCGATGGCGCGTAGCGCTCCGGCGAGCATCTTGCGATCGAGGGGCGTCCGCTTGCCGAGCAATTCCAGGGTCTGATCGTCATAGACGACCAGCGTGATGCGCGGGTCCTGATCTACCCTGGGCGTGGAGCTGCCCGCCCTTATGTCGTAGAGGGCGCGTTCGGCATCGCCGACGAAGCCGGTGCCGCCGGCATATTGGACATGGGGCAGTCCGAAAGGCAGTGGCTGGTCGACCTGGAAAGGCGCCCCCCAGCTGTAACGCGCGGCGAGCAGGCCCAGGACCAGAAACAACATGGTGAGGGCCAGGCGCCCCGGCCCGACCTTTTTCAGGGAGCGAACGAACCTGTCCCTCACGCGGCGCCTTGAACGCTGTCAGCCATGGAAATGCCCCTCCGACATCGGGATAAGGGGTCGGCGGCCAGGAGAACAGCTTTTTGGCGCATCCTGCCGACAGCCCTATTCTAGCGGTCGCCGGCGCGTTGCGCCTGTTGCCAGGCGAGATTGGCGAGCGGTTCCAGCCCGGCCACCATCTTGCCGGCATGGGCGGAGGCTGCCGTTCCCCGGGCGAGCCGGCCCTTGATGCCATGGACGATCGCCGCCAACCTGAACAGGTTGAAGGCGAGGTAGAAATCGAGATCGGCTATTCCCTCCCGACCGGTCCGGCGGCAATAGGCGGCGACATAATCCGCTTCGGAGGGGATGTTCAGCGCAGCCAGGTCAAGGCCCGCCAGACCGGCGCTGAGGCCGACCGGCATGCGATACATCATCAGATGGTAGGCGAAGTCGGCCAAGGGATGGCCGAGGGTCGACAATTCCCAGTCGAGGACCGCGATCACTTTCGGCTCGCGGGGATGGAAGATCATATTATCGCAGCGGAAGTCGCCATGGATGATGCGGGCTTCGCCCTCGTCCATCGGAATGTTCCGCGGCAGCCATTCCACCAGCTGATCCATGGCCGTCACGCGCCCGGCCTCCGCATCGCCCAGATATTGTTTCGACCAGCGGCCGATCTGTCGTTCGAAATAATTGCCCGGTCTGCCATAATCGGACAGCCCTGCCCGGCCGGGATCGATGATGTGCAATTTCGCGATCGTTGCGTTCATCGCGTCGAAAAATGCGGGGCGCTCGCCGCGCCCGACCTCGCCGAAGGCCGGATCCCAGAAGATGCGGCCTTCGACCATGTCCATCACGTAAAAGGGTGTGCCTATCACATCCGCGTCGAGGCAAAGGGCGTAAGGTTTTGCGACAGGGAAATCCTGGCGGGCCAAGGCCGAGATGACGCGATATTCACGATCGACGGCATGGGCGCCGGGCAGCAGCTTACCCGGCGGCTTTCGTCTCAAAACATAGGTTTTTCCCGGCGTTACCAGCTTGTAGGTCGGATTAGACTGACCGCCCTTGAATTGTTCGACCCGGACAGGTCCTTGGAAAGATTCGACTTCCTCGTGCATCCACCGTTCGAGCCGATCTACGTCGAAACGATGCGCTTCCCGTACGCTTGTCGTGCCGCTATTCTCCGAACCCTGATGCATCCTGATGATCTTTCCTGGGGCGAAATGATTTGAAGCGAGCGGACCATAGAAGCCACTTCCGGGGCCACGGCGCAAGCGCATGCCGGGGCCGGGGCGCATTTGATGGTTCCTGATCCAGGTCCTCCCGACAAGGATCAATTGTTCGCCGAGGTCACTTCCGGCTGCACCGGACTCATTTCCCGTATCGCCATGTCCCACGAAGCCGATCCCGCGCTTCGGCTCGAGCTCGTCCAGGATATATTGCTGGCCGTCTGGGTCGCCTTACCCTCGTTTCGCGGCGATGCGTCGCTGCGCACGTTCGTCGCCTCCATCGCCCAGAAACGGTGCGTGACCCATGTCGCCCGGCGCGCGCGCGAGCCCCGCCAGGTCGAGCTGCCGCCCGATCTCATCTCGGCGGCCCAGCTTCCGGACGAAGTCGCGATCGGCAACGACTTCAAGGAAAAGCTGGCGGAAACGATCAAGAAATTGCCGGATCCCCAGCGGGAAGCCATCGTGCTTTGCTTCGAGGGGTTCAGCTATGGCGAGGTCGGGGAGGTGCTCGGCATCTCCACCAATGCCGCCATGCTCCGGTGCCAGCGCGCGAAACAATCGCTGAAGGCGTTGATGGACCCTGTCCCGAAGGTGTCGCAGGCATAAGAGCGTGCGGGATCCGGAGATCGATCCGCTCCGACCCCGACGCGGCAGCGGCCCGCATTTTTCCGAAGCAGACCAGGAAAGGTGAACTTGCGGGCGGCGTGAAGCCGCTCTATCGCGGGGTCATTCGTCGGACCCGGCTTGTCCGGGTGGCTCAGCCGGGCGCCTATCCCCCGGACAACCAGCGAGCAGCCAGGCGCGAACGGTCGGCCGTACGGGCGCGGAGCTCCTTCGTTTTCAGGTATCTGCATGTTTTCATCCACAACGCTGAGGCGTGAGTGGCTTTCGAATCCGCGCGGCGACATTCTCGCCGGGCTCGTCGTCGCACTGGCGCTCATTCCCGAGGCGATCGGCTTTTCGGTGATTGCGGGAGTCGATCCCCGCGTCGGCCTCTACGCGTCCTTTTCGATCGCCGTGATCATCGCTCTGATCGGCGGGCGTCCGGGCATGATCTCCGCGGCGACGGCAGCGATCGCGGTCCTTGTGGTCCCGCTCGTCCGCGACCACGGCGTCGAATATCTTTTCGCGGCGACAATCCTCATGGGGATCGTTCAGGGCGTTGCGGGTTTCGTGCGCGTCGACTTGCTGATGCAGTTCGTCTCGCGGTCGGTCATTACCGGGTTCGTCAATGCGCTCGCCATCCTGATATTCCTCGCGCAACTGCCGCAGCTTACCGGCGTCGGCTGGGAAACCTATGCAATGGTCGCCGGCGGCCTGGCGATAATCTACCTGTTCCCATACCTCACCAAGGCCATCCCGTCGCCGCTGGTCGCGATCATAATCCTGTCGGTGCTTTCAATATGGCTCGCGCTTCCGGTCAACAGAGTGGGCGACATGGGAGAGCTGCCTTCGTCGTTGCCCTACTTCCTCCTTCCGGATGTGCCGCTGTCGCTGGAGACGCTGCTCATCATCCTGCCTTATTCGCTTACCATGGCCGCGGTTGGCCTGCTCGAATCGCTGCTCACGGCCCAGATCGTCGATGACCTGACCGACACGCCCAGCGACAAGGAGCGCGAGGTGAAGGGCCAAGGCGTCGCCAATATCGTCACTGGCTTCATCGGCGGCATGGGGGGATGCGCGATGATCGGCCAGTCGGTCATCAACGTAAAGTCTGGCGGCCACACGCGGCTGTCGACGATGGTGGCGGGCCTCTTCCTCCTGTTCCTGATCGTCGTGCTGGGGCCGTGGGTCGCGCAGATCCCGATGCCTGCCCTCGTCGCCGTCATGATCATGGTGTCGATCGGAACGTTCAGCTGGACTTCGATCCGGAACCTGAAATCCCATCCCTGGCATAGCTCGGTCGTGATGGCGGCGACGGTCGTGGTCGTGGTCTGGACCCACGATCTGGCGCAGGGCGTGCTGGCGGGAGTCCTGCTGAGCGGAATATTCTTCGCGAGCAAGGTGCGCCGGCTGCTCGCGGTGCGCTCGGACCTGTCGGAAGACGGCGCCAGCCGAACCTATATTTTCAGAGGGGAGATATTCTTCGCGTCGGTCGAGCCGTTTCTCGCCGCTTTCGACTTTCGGGAGGTGATCGAGACCGTGAGGATCGATGTCAGTCGGGCGCATTTCTGGGACATCTCCGCGATTGCAGCGCTCGACAAGGCCGTGTCGAAGTTCCGACGGGAGGGCACCGGCGTTGAAATCATAGGGCTAAACGAAGCGAGCGCGACGATGATCGATCGCTTTGGGGTCCACGGCAAGCCGGGCGCCGATCGGCTGCTCGAAGCGCATTGAGGAGAGGGACATGAAGATCATCGCCTGCATCGATGCCTCGCAATATGCGACCAGCGTCGTCGATCATGCCGCCTGGGTCGCGGCCCGCCTCCATGCGACCGTGGAAGTGTTGCACGTCATCCAGCGAAAGGATGCGGTCGCTGCCCGTCATGATCTCAGCGGCGCGGTCGGGCTGGGCGCGAAAAGCGGCCTGATGGAGGAGCTGACCCTTATCGACGAGGCCGATGCGAAACTGGCGCGCGAGCAAGGCAATATCCTGCTTCGGGCCGCCGGCGAGCGACTGAACGAGGCGGGCGTGCGATCGGAGCTTTGCCATCGCCATGGCGGGATCGTGGAGACGGTGATCGAGCGGGAAGCCGATGCCGACCTGGTGGTGATAGGCAAGCGCGGGGCCTCGGCCGATTTCGCCAAGGGTCATCTCGGCAGCAAGATCGAACGGGTGGTGCGACAGAGCGCCAAGCCGGTGCTCGTCGCATCCCGCACATTCCGGGATATTCACCGGGCGCTGATCGCCTTCGATGGTGGGCCGACTTCGAAGAAAGCGGTGGGTTTTGCCGCGACCTCGCCGTTGCTGGACAAGGTCGAGCTGCACCTGACCATTGCCGGCGCCGAAACCGATCGAAACCGTGATTCCCTTCGCTGGGCCCAGGAAGTGCTGGGGGAGAGGTGCGTCCGGGCGGAGATCGTGCCCGGCGATGCCGACGGCGTGCTGGTCGCAGCTGCCGGGCAATGTCGGGCGGATCTCGTCATCACGGGTGCCTACGGGCACTCGCCGATCAGGACATTGATCGTGGGGAGCACCACTACCGCCATCCTGCGAGGCATTGCCTTGCCGGTCCTGCTCTTCCGCTGACGGCTTGGGGAAAGGACGAGGAAAAGGTCCGAGGGCGACTGCTGGACCGGCTGGCGCAACTCGAGGAAGCGGAACGGATCAGCGCGGCCGATCGAGCGCCGGTCGGCCTCGACCAGGAAAGTGTCGGCCGCCTGTCAGTCGAGGCCGATCCCGGTCGTTTCTTTCCGGTGCGCATCTAATTTTTTTCGAATTCGTAAGTCGCAGATCGCGCCGAATTTCATCTATGCTTACAGGATGTTAACCATAGATCCCACGGTTTTGGGCCTTTTTTGCTCCGAAATGGAGTAAATTTTTCGTTAATTTTGCGACATGTTTCCCTCCGGCTGGCGACTAGGTCGAGCGGGGGAAGGAGTGACTCCGATCTGATCGGGCACGCCGGCCTGGCGTCCGTCCGCGCGCAAGCGTGTCTGGCGGCCACCTGGAAGGCGTATTCGAACAGCGGCTTGGCCGAGCCGCAGGAGACGTTCCCTCCGCCTTAAACAGAGTGAGGGAACCCTAATATGAAAAAAGTCGATATCGCAGAGATTCCGGAGCTGACCACCAGCGTCGGCATCCACGGCTCTGCCAAGCAGAAGGACGTTGCTGGTCCGGTTTGCTTCGGCATCGTGGTCGGTTACTTCATGATGAAGAAGTGATTTGACGGGGTTCGGCGATTGCCGAACCTGTTGAATTATAGCATCGTGAGGGCGGGGCGCTCCTTGAGCGCTCCGCCCGTTTGCTGAGGGCCGAGCCTTCAGGTCATGAATTCGAGGTTGAGATGATCGCAAGCGAGACGCTCGCTGCCTGGCTTTTCGACCCCGCGCGGCAGTTGGCGACGGGAAAATCCGTCATAGCCTTTGCCAGGAAGTGGCAGGATCATCCGCTGGTCCGAAGCCTGAAGCAGGAGATCGACGCGCTTCCGGTCAAGACCGCCGCAGCGCTGGTCGCCGCGGCCGGTCGGTTCATGGGCGAGGAAGCGGAGTTCGAATCCCTGCTGCGCGACATCATCGCCAATTCCAAGGCGGACCCGTTCTTCCGCGCGCCCTTCCGACTCGTTTCCAACGACATCCACAGCGGATTGCTGCTGTTCGACGATCCGGCGCTCTCCATCAGCCTCGGCGTGATCGGATTGGACGCGCTGGCCCACAAGAAGCTGAGCGAGGACGGCGGCTCGGCGATCAGCTTCACCGGCCAATGGACCGTCATCAAGTTCCTGAAAGCCGGCGGGGCGACCTTGTCCTTCTGGGAAGCGCCTGCAATCGACGGCGATTTCGTGGCGGAAAAGGGCGGGAGCTGTCGTTTCGTCGAGCGCCGGACGATCGAGGATGGCGAGATCCTCGTCACCGACGGTCGCTCCCAAAGCTATGTCATCGAACATGCCACTTCGGACATCATCTGCGCCCAGGCCCTGATCGGTGCGGAATCGGCGCCGCTGGCGCTGTCCTACGACTGGAAATCGCTGGAATTCGCTGGCGCGAGCAGTACCGACGAGCAGGCCTGCCGAAGCCATATGATGGTCACCTTGCTGCGAATGATGGACCGCAAGGATGCGGTGCCGGTTGTGCGGGACGCGCTGAAGGACCAGCATTTCTACACGCGCTGGCAGATCATGCGCGAATTCCTCGCTTTGGATGCCGAGGCGGCGCTGCCGGTGCTGCGGGATATGGCGCGCGAGGATCCGCATCCGGAAATACGCCAGGCGGCGCAGCAGACGCTGGCGCGCTTCTTCCCCGACGACGTGGACGAGGATCAGGAAATAGTCGCATGCCCCGCATAATCGAGACCGAAGCCGAGGAACGGATCGAGCTCGGCGACCTGATCGAGATGCTGGAAACGGGGCCCTTCGATCCGGCGGATGAGGACAATTTCGCGTCCTGGGGGCCGGCGCTCAGGAAGCTGGGCAACAACCGGGCCTTCCTGGCCGATTTCGCGATCGACGAATTGAAGCAGCGCTGTTCCGGCCAGCTCACCCAGAACCAATATGGCGCCCAGGTGATCATGCTCCATACCGGATCGGACAAATTCCTGATCCGCGCCAATTTCTGGCCCGGGCTCAACGACAGCATCGTCCGCAACAGCGGCACCGATCCCTTTTTCTATGGAATGGCGCACGACCATAATTTCTCGTTCCTCACCGTCGGCTATCTCGGGCCCGGCTATTGGAGCGAATATTATGAATATGATTATGACAAGGTGATCGGCTTCACCGGCGAGAAGGTCGACCTGCGCTTCGTCGAAAAGGCGAAGCTCGATCCCGGCAAGGTCATGCTCTACCGCGCCCACCGCGACGTCCACCTTCAGCTCGCCGCGGATTCCATGTCGATTTCGCTGAACGTCCTCGGCGCCGAGCAGAATCAGGAGCTGCGCGACCAATATCGCTTCGATATCGAGAAATCGGAGGTGAGCGGCATGCTGACCCGCTCGCCGATCGAGCCTCTGCTCGCCCTTTCGGCTTATTTCGGCGGTGAGGAAGGGGCGGATCTGCTCGAGAATTTCTCCAGGGGTCATCCGAGCGACCGCATCCGCTTCGCCGCGGTCAAGGCACAGGCTTCGGCGGCCGGGACGCTCGACCAGCGGCTGGCGGTCTACGAGCAGGCGGCGGCCCGCGGCAGTCCGTTCGTCAGCGCGATGGCGAAGCGCGAGGCCGACAAGGTCGCCAAAGGCCGCGGTTGGATCGAGAGTTGTTTCAAGGCAGATGGAATCATCTGACGACTCGGAAATAACGGAAAACAAAGAAAAATCAGGCTCGTTTTCGGTTCAATATAACCGTGAACGAGACGAGCGGGCGCCGGAGGGCGATCAGAAGGTCGCCTGATCCCGCGGGCGCCCTTCAGGCCTCGGCTTTCAGGGCGAGGCGGTGGGCGTGGAGCAGGGGCTCGGTATAGCCGGACGGCTGCGTCCCGCCTTCCAAGATCAGCGCCGACGCCGCCTTGAAGGCGGTGCTTCCCGCGAAATCCGCCCCCATCGCCCGGTAGCCCGGATCGGCCTCGTTCTGGCGGTCGACTATCGCGGCCATCCGCTTCAGCGCGGCCTCGACCTCGTCCTTCGTGATGATCCCGTGGAGCAGCCAATTGGCGACATGTTGGCTGGAAATGCGGCAGGTGGCGCGATCCTCCATCAGGCCGACATCGTGGATATCGGGCACTTTCGAACAGCCGATGCCCTGATCGATCCAGCGGACGACATAGCCCAGGATCGACTGGACGTTATTCTCGAGCTCCTGGCGCACCTCGTCGGCATTCCAGTTGCGGCCGGCGGCGACCGGGATGGTCAATATGTCGTGCAGCCTCGCTGGCTCGCGCGCGGCCAGCGCCTGCTGGCGCGCCGTCACGTCGACCCGATGATAGTGGATGGCGTGGAGCGTCGCGGCGGTGGGCGAGGGTACCCAGGCCGTGTCGGCGCCGGACCGGGGATGGACGATCTTCTGTTCGACCATGTCGGCCATCAGGTCCGGCATCGCCCACATGCCCTTGCCGATCTGGGCGCGGCCGGCAAAGCCGCAGGCGAGCCCGACATCGACATTGTTGTCCTCATAGGCCTTGAGCCAGGCCGCATTCTTCATCTCGCCCTTGCGGATCATCGGGCCCAGTTTCATCGACGTGTGAATTTCGTCGCCGGTGCGGTCGAGGAAGCCGGTGTTGATGAAGACGATGCGGTCGCGGACCTCGGCAATCACCGCTGCGAGGTTGACGCTGGTCCGCCTTTCCTCGTCCATCACGCCGATCTTGATCGTGTGCCGGGGAAGGCCGAGCAGATCCTCGGTGCGGTCGAACAGGCGTCCGGCAAAGGCCGCTTCCTCGGGGCCGTGCATCTTGGGCTTGACGATATAGATGGAGCCGGTCGCGCTGTTGGCGCGGTCGCCCTTGATGTCGTGGAGCGCGATCAGCGAGGTGAAGACGGCATCGGCAAGGCCCTCATGGGCTTCCTCGCCATCGATCCGCAGCATCGGATTGGTCATCAGATGGCCGACATTGCGCACGAACAGCAGGGACCGTCCCTTGAGCGTCAGCGTGCCGTCGGGACATTCGAAGCTGCGATCCGGCTCGGCACGCCGCTCGACCGGGCGGCCGCCTTTGTCGAAGCGGGCGGCAAGATCGCCCTTCATCAGGCCGAGCCAGTTGCGATAGACCTGGATCTTCTCCTCGGCATCGACGGCGGCGACGCTGTCCTCGCAATCCATGATCGCGGTGATCGCGCTTTCGAGGAGGATATCGGCGACGCCGGCCTTGTCGTCGCGGCCGATCATATGGTTGCGGTCGATCACGATCTCGACATGAAGGTCGTTGTGGCGGAGCAGGATCGATTCGCCGCGCCAGCCGGCCAGCAAGACGGGATCGGCCAGGCCGCCGCGATCGGTGACGAGGCGGCCGTCCTCGATGCGATAGGCGGTGACGTTGGCGTGGCTGCCGCCGTCCAGCGGTGCGATCTCGTCGAGGAAGGCGCGGCCCCAGGCGATCACCCGGGCGCCGCGATCGCGATCATAGCCGGCGGCGGCGGGCGGTGCGCCGAGCATGTCGGTGCCGTAGAGCGCGTCGTACAGGCTACCCCAGCGGGCATTGAGCGCGTTCAGCGCATAGCGGGCATTGTTCACCGGCACGACCAGCTGCGGACCGGCGATCAGGGCGATTTCCGGGTCGACGTCGGTGGTGCCGATGGTGAACGGGGCGGGGGCGTCGACCAGATAGGAAATCTCGCGCAGGAACGCCTCCTCCTCGGCCGGCGAAGGCGGCTGTCCCGCAAGCTCGGCATTGCGCTCGTCGATCAGGACCTGGAGATCCTCGCGCTTGCGCAGCAGCCGCTTATTCTCCGGAGTCAGCTCTCGCATCAGCTTGGAAAAGCCGGGCCAGAAGGCGGCCGCATCGATGCCGGTGCCCGGGAGCACGTCCCGCTCGATGAATGATTTGAGGTCGCCATCCACCTCGATGCCGGACGTCAGCTCATATTTCGCCAAGATTAGGACTCCTTCCGTGGCCCGCTTCGTCCGGGCGGGTGCCGTCTTGCAGAAACAGCGGCCGGTCGCAATCGGCGGCTGACTCTGTTATGGGCGCGGCCGACGCGATTCCATCGGACCCCGACATGCTGAACCGACCCACCGGCCGCCCGGACCGGCGAACCTTTGCCATCATTTCCCATCCGGATGCCGGCAAGACCACGCTGACCGAGAAACTGCTGCTGTTCGGCGGCGCCATCCACCTTGCCGGCGAGGTCAAGGCGCGCGGGCAGAATCGCCGTGCGCGATCGGACTGGATGAAGATCGAGCAACAGCGCGGCATCTCCGTCACCAGTTCGGTGATGACGTTCGAACATGGCGGGGTGACCTTCAACCTGCTCGACACGCCGGGCCACGAGGACTTTTCGGAAGATACGTACCGCACCCTGACCGCGGTCGATTCCGCCGTCATGGTGATCGACGCCGCGCGCGGCATCGAAGCGCAGACCCGCAAATTGTTCGAGGTTTGCCGGCTCCGCAACGTGCCGATCATCACTTTCGTCAACAAGGTGGACCGCGAGGGGAAGGAGCCGTTCGCCCTGCTGGACGAAATCGCCGACGTGCTTGCGCTCGACGTCGCGCCGATGAGCTGGCCCGTCGGCATGGGCGGCACGTTCGAGGGCATCTACGATCTCGTCCACGATCGCCTGCATCTGCCGGCCAGGAACGACAGCGGTCATTTCGAAGGGGAGACGCTGCAATTTGACGGCATGGACGATCCCCGGCTCGCGGAAAGCCTGTCCGCCGATGGCCTTGCAAGACTGGCCGAGGAAGCGTCGCTGGCGGTCGCGGCTTATCCGGCCTTCGACGGCGCGGCCTATCTCGCGGGGGATCTGACGCCGGTCTATTTCGGATCGGCGCTGAAGGAGTTCGGGGTGGCGGAACTGATCGCTGCGCTGAGCGCGCACGCGCCGTCGCCGCTGCCCCAGCCGACCACGGCCGGGCCGGTCGATCCGGATCATGACGCGGTGACCGGATTCATCTTCAAGGTGCAGGCCAATATGAACCCGCAGCATCGCGACAGGGTGGCGTTCATGCGGCTCTGTTCGGGGCGCTTCAAGCGCGGCATGAAATTGCTGCAGCCGTCGACCGGCAAGTCGATCGCCGTTCACAGCCCGATCCTGTTCTTCGCGCAGAACCGCGAACTGGCGGACGAGGCCTTTCCGGGCGATATTATCGGCATTCCCAATCACGGCACGCTGCGGGTCGGCGATACGCTGACCGAGGACGAAAATGTCCGTTTCACCGGGCTTCCCAATTTCGCCCCGGAGATCCTGCGCCGGGTCGCCCTGGTCGATCCGACCAAGACCAAGCAACTGCGCAAGGCGCTGGACGACATGGCCGAGGAAGGAGTGACGCAGGTCTTCTATCCCTCGATCGGCGCGCAATGGATCGTCGGCGTGGTCGGGCAGCTGCAGCTGGAGGTTCTGATTTCCCGCCTGGAAGTCGAATATAAGGTCGATGCGCGTTTCGAACCTTCGCCCTGGGATACGGCGCGGTGGATCGCCGCCGACGATCCGGCCGATCTCAAGGCCTTCGTCGAGACGCATCGCGGCGCGATCGCCACCGATCGCGACGGCGCGCCGGTCTTCCTTGCCAAGGATCTTTGGGAACTGAACTTCCACGAAGGCCGCAATCCCGCCATCCGCTTCACCGCGACCAAGGAACGGACCTGAACCTGACGGCAGGGCCCGACATGCGGCGGACATTCGACGCGATCGTCCTCGGCGCCGGGGGCGCGGGGCTCATGTGCGCCGCCCAGGCGGGCCAGCGCGGCCGTAAGGTGCTGCTGATCGACCATGCCGACCAGCCGGGAAAGAAGATCCTCATCTCGGGCGGTGGCCGCTGCAATTTCACCAACATCCACACTGCGCCTGACCGCTATCTTTCGAACAATATGCATTTCGCGAAATCGGCGCTGGGCCGCTACGCGCCGGACGATTTCATCGCCCTGGTCGATCGCCACCGCATCGCCTGGCACGAAAAGACTTTGGGCCAGCTCTTCTGCGACGGATCGGCGCGGCAGATCGTGGCGATGCTGATGGAGGAATGCGCCCGGGGCCAGGTCAGGATATCGCTCGGCAAGCCGATCGGCGAGGTCGATCATGCGGACGGGCAGTTCCGGGTGCGCTGCGGCGGTGAAGAGATGGTCGCGCCCGCTTTGGTGATCGCCACCGGCGGGCCCTCCATCCCGAAAATGGGAGCGAGCGGCTTCGCTTACGATCTCGCGCGCAAATTCGGGCTGGAGATCGTGGAGCCGCGGCCGGCCCTGGTGCCGTTGACGCTGGGCGATGGGGATAGTCTGTTCCAGTCGCTGTCGGGCGTGGCGGCGGACGTGGTTGCGCGGTGCGGGAAGAGCGCGTTTCGCGAAGCGGCCCTGTTCACGCACAAGGGCCTGTCGGGCCCCGCCATCCTGCAAATATCCTCTTACTGGCGGCCGGGACGCGAGATCGGGATCGATTTCCTTCCCTCCGCCGCCGAAAATTGGCTGAGAGACGCCAAGCGGGCCCGGCCGAAGACGCATTTCCATACCCTGCTTGGCGAATTGCTGCCCGGCCGGCTTGCCGAAGCCCTGACCAAGCGGCTGGGCCTGTGGGGCGAATTGGCCAACATGCCGGATCGGACGCTGGAAAAGGCGGAGCGGCAATTGGCCGACTGGATGTTCAGACCGGACGGCACCGAAGGCTTTGCCAAAGCGGAGGTGACCGCCGGCGGGATCTCCACCGATGGCCTTTCGTCCCGAACGATGGAGGCCAGGACGGTTCCCGGCCTTTATGCTATAGGCGAGGCGGTCGACGTCACCGGTTGGCTCGGCGGTTATAATTTCCAATGGGCCTGGGCCAGCGGTTGGGCGGCCGGCCAGATGCTTTGATCCGTGGCCAATGGCCTATTCCCCCTTGCCGCACGGCCCAGCGGTGTCCATTTGAGAGATATATGACATTCGAAAAACTTCCCTCGCTCCTTGGCGAGGCGCTTGCCGCGCGCGGCTATGCCGAGCCTACTCCGGTCCAGGCGGCCGTGCTCGAGCCCGAAGCGGAGGGGCGGGACCTTGTCGTCTCCGCTCAGACCGGATCCGGCAAGACCGTGGCGTTCGGGCTGGCGATGGCGCCGCAGCTGCTGGACGCGAAGGGTGCGCTTCCGTTTATCCGCGAGCCGCTGGCGCTGGTGATCGCGCCGACGCGCGAGCTGGCGCTCCAGGTCAGCCGCGAGCTGGTCTGGCTCTATGGCAAAGCGGGCGCGCGGGTTGCGACTTGCGTCGGCGGCATGGACGCATCCAAGGAAAGGCGGGCGCTCGGCCAGGGCGCGCATATCGTCGTCGGCACGCCGGGCCGGCTGCGCGACCATCTGGAACGCGGCGCGCTCGACCTCAGTCAGCTCAAGGTGGCGGTGCTCGACGAAGCGGACGAGATGCTCGACATGGGCTTCCGCGAGGATCTCGAGGAGATATTGGATGCGACGCCGCAGGAGCGGCGGACCCTGCTTTTCTCCGCCACCATCCCGAAGCCGATCGTCGCGCTCGCCAGGCGTTACCAGAAGGATGCGCTCCGCATCTCCACGGTGGGCGCCGACCGCGGCCATGGCGACATTGCCTATCAGGCGATGGCGGTGGCGCCGGCCGATATCGAACATGCGGTCGTCAACCTTCTCCGCCTGCACGATGCCGAGACGGCGATGCTGTTCTGCGCGACCCGCGACAATGTCCGTCACCTCCATGCCAGCTTGGTCGAACGCGGCTTCGATGCGGTCGCCTTGTCCGGCGAGCATAGCCAGAACGAGCGCAATGCCGCTTTGCAGGCGCTTCGCGACCGGCGCGCGCGGGTGTGCGTCGCCACCGACGTCGCCGCCCGGGGCATCGACCTGCCGACCCTGTCGCTGGTGGTTCATGTCGAGCTGCCGCGCGACGCGGAGACGCTCCAGCATCGGTCCGGCCGCACCGGCCGCGCCGGCAAGAAAGGCATCGCCATCCTGGTGACGCCTTATCCACGCCGCAAGCGCGTCGACATGATGATGCGCGGCGCCAGGATCGCCTTCGAATGGATCAAGGTGCCGACGCCGGAGGATATTCGCGAAAAGGATCGCGAGCGGCTGCTGGCGGCCTTGCTCGAACCGATCGAGGTCGACGACGAGGATCGCGCGCTCGCGCAGAAGCTGCTGCAGGAGCGTTCGCCGGAGGATCTCGCCGCGGCGCTCGTCCGCGTGCACCGGGCGAAGCTGCCGATGGCGGAGGAGATGGTCGATCATGGCCAGAACGACCGCCACGATCGGTCACCCGCCAAGGGGCAGGATCGCGGGCAGGATCGCGGGCAGGATAGCGGTCAGGGACGGGGGCCCGAACGATCGGGCAACGACCAGGGCCCCAGGCCGGGCTTCGAGGACACCGTCTGGTTCCGGATGGACATCGGCCGCCGTGACAATGCCGATCCGCGCTGGATCCTGCCTTTGCTCTGCCGCCGCGGCCATGTGACGAAGAGGGACATTGGCGCGATCCGCATCGGTGCCAGCGAAACCTTGTTCGAGCTGCCGCGCACGGTGGCCGGAAAATTCTCCGCCGCGCTCAAACGGACCGAAGGCGGAGATGCGGAGGGCGAGGGCGGTGTCCGCATCGAACCCGTCCAGGGCCATGCGCGGGAGGTGCTGAAGCCGCACAAGCGGCCGCCGGGTGGCGCGCCGCCGCGTCACAAGGCCAAGCCTGCCTACAAGCCGAAGCCGCACCGGGCGCGCTGACTTGGCCGCGCCCCGCATCCTGGTCGATGCCGATGCCTGCCCGGTCAAGGAGGAAATCTACAAGGTCGCCTGGCGCCACGAGGTGCCGGTGACGATCGTCAGCAACAGCCCGTTTCGCATTCCGGACCATCCTCTCGTGCGGCGGGTGATCGTCGATGCCGGCTTCGACGCTGCGGACGATTGGATCGCCGAAGCCGCCGCCGCCGAGACGCTGGTGGTGACCGGCGACATTCTGCTGGCCGACCGCTGCCTCAAGCGCGGCGCGACGGTCATCGCCCCGAGCGGGAAGCCGTTCACGCCGAGCTCGATCGGAAGCGCGGTAGCGACGCGGGCGATCATGGCCGATCTGCGCGCCGGCCTCGGCGAAGGGGTGGGCGGCCCGGCGCCCTTTTCCAGGACCGATCGCTCCCGCTTCCTTTCCGCCCTGGACGATGCATTGGTGCGCCTGAAGCGCCGCTGAGTACGGATTTCTGGCCGTTAGGAAGCGGTTTCACGGCAATATCCGGCTGATCGCGACCTCCCCGCTTCCGTCGGACGCGGCAGCCCGCTGGCGGTCGAGGATATTCTTGACGAAACGGAGCGGCACCATTTCCGTGCTGAGCCTGCCGGCGGTCATGTTGCCGCCATGCCGGCGGACGAGCAGGCTCACCCGGTCGAGCTTCTTCACCGCTATCCCGGCCTCCGACGCCCGGGCGAACCAGTCCGTATCCTCCGCGAAGCGCAGCTTGTCGTCGAAAAGGCCGATCCGCGCAAAGGCGCTGCGCCGGAAGATGGCGGCGCCGATATAATAAGGGAAATTCTTTTCCGGATTGTCGACATATTCCCAGCGATCCGGGTCCGCGCAAAATCTCAGCAGCTGGCCATGGCCCGTCACCACGTCGAGTGCGGGATCGGCGCGGAATGCGTAGAGCGATGCGGCGATCTTGTCGGCCGGCCAGAGATCGTCGACGTCGAGGAAGGCGATGAAATCGCCCGAGGCGGCTGCGATGCCGCGGTTCCGCGCCGCCGCGGGGCCCTTGGCCGGCTGCCGGATCAGCTCCACAGGGATAGGAAGGGCGGCGACGGCCTCGACGATGGCGTCCGTCGACCCGTCGTCGACGATGATGATCTCCAGCTGCGGATGGCCCTGCGCCAGGATCGATCCGACGGCCTCGGCAACGAAGTGGGCGCCGTTGTGGACCGGAATGACGACGCTGACGAGCGGATGGTCGGGCGTTTCGACCGCGGTCGCCGGCGGCGCCGGCGCATGCGGCGCCTGGAGCAGCGCGCGCAATGTCAGCGGAACCCGTTCGACATCCTTGCCGAGCAGCAGCCGATAGCCCGGAAGCGCCGCCACCAGCCGATCGACGAAGCGGAGTGTATAGTCTCCCGCATGCGGCAATTGGCACATGGTGGTGAAGGCGGCCGCATCCTTGAGCAGATGCGGGGGCGCCCGTTCGACGGAAGTATCCTGGCTGGCCGCGAACGCCGGCGTCAGGATCGCGGCCAGGGGCAGCGCCGGCGCCAGCGCCTCGGGCATCCGGTCGTGGAGGAATATCACGCCCTTGGGATCGACCCCGGCCAGGCTCGGCAGGAATTGCGGGGCGAGATCCGCGAAGCGTCCGGCATCGGCCGCCTCCACTTTGGCCGTGCAATAGAGGTTGTGCGCGGTCGGTTCCGGGTCCAGCGTGACGATCAGATAATCGTCGGCGACATAGCGCAGGCCTGCCTTCAGCGCGGCGAGCGCGGTGGTGGATTTGCCGACGCCGCCCTTGCCGGTGACGAGCAGGCCGCCAACCTCGTTGCCGATGGCCGCGGCGTGGAGCAACTGGCCCCCGCGCGTCTCGATCCACCAGCTGAACAGGGTGCGGAGGGGCGAGGCGATCGTCCAGAACGGCATCTGGCGGGCCGACCGGACCCAGAAGATGCCCTCCTTTCCCTCGACATCGAACAGGCTGAGCGAATGTTCGCCCCAGTTGAAGGCGCTCCTGACGCGGGCGCTGAGCATCGTCCAGATGTCGGCCCGGTCGGTGAAGCACATGGTGGGGCAGGGGCAGGGCGGCAGCGCCAGCCCGCTTTCCTCGCTTTCCCAGATGCGAAAGACGATGTCGGGCGCGTTGTGCCGGGGAACGCAAAGATGGGCCAGAGCGGGCAGGAGCGCCTCGCGCAGTCGCGCGCCCGCAAAGACCAGGCGGACGACGGCGCCCGCCACCGCCAGATCCTGTTCCCACACTCCGGTCGCGGCCTCGGCCCGAATGGCCTGGCCGCGAACGGCATCGAAGAATGCGCGCTGTTCGGCCTCCGGCTTGTCGGGCAGATCCGAAGGACTTGCATGCGGCATGTCGGGTTTTCGGCGCTTAGTCTGTGACGGCGAGACGGGCGTTGCGCGCACGTCGCGCGGCGAAACCGGTCGGTCCGTAACGCTTCAGAATTTCGTGACCGAGCGCGCGGGAAAGCCCGGCCCGTTCCTCGGACGTGGCCAGGCGAAGCAGGTGCGCGGCGCGGCGCAAGTGACGGAAGCCGCTGCGTTCGTCCTCGCCCTGCATGGCGAAGATCTCGAACTTCTCGACCAGGCTCGATCCGCCGGCGATCGCGGCGACGACCGGATCGGGAACGGGGATTTCGAACCGTTCCTTGAGATAGGTGAGCGCGAGGCTGAGCCGCTGGGTGAGGCGGTAGCGGGCGGCGAAGGCGATCATCCTGTCCCAGTCCACCGCTTCGCTGCCGCGCAGGATCATCGCCGCGTCCGCGACCCAGCGCATCGGCGGCGCCATGTTCCAGCGCATGCCGTGGATGAGCACGTGCAGCAGCAGGTCGGTGGCCGAGGGGCGGAGGACCGGCACCCCGCTGACGTCGAGCGGCACCGCATGGTCCCAGAAATGACGATCCGCCTCCTCGCTCAGGCATTCGAACAAAATGTGCCAATGCAGGTCCACTTCGCCTCGCGACGGGTGGATGTGGGACACGGCGTGGCGGATCGCCAGTTCCTGATTCCACGCATGGCGGGCCGCGCGGAAGCCGCGTCCCTGGAGCAGCCGGCTTGCCTCCGCCGCCTTGCTCTTGGGCACGACCAGGTCGAAATCGTTCATCGGACGCGCTGCCGGGCCGTCGTAAAATGCCAGTGCCAGCGGCAGTCCCTTGCTGACCATCACCTTTATCCCGGCCTGGTGGAGCAGGCCGAGCAATTCGGCGGCGACCGATGCGCGCTGCGCCGATCGCACCCAGCTGTTGCGATAAACGCCCTTCAGCCGCGGCATGACCCGGTCCTGCACGCCCAGCCGGGCCATGTTCGCATAGAGCAGCGGGATCAGGTTGAACGTGCCTTCATCCACATGTCCGGCGAAGTCCGTCCGGTCGCGCCAGGCCCGATAGGCGGCGACGGCATCGTCGCCTGTTCCGATCGCGGCCTTGAGGAGAAGCTCCTGGTCCCGGTTGGGCCACAGGCGGCCATGCGATCCGGTCTTCAGCATGAGCTGGCCTGCTTCAGCCGGACGGCATTGCGCAGCGCCCGCAGATGGTCGGCACGATAATCGTCATGCTGGTGCACGCTGTTGGCGGCGTGGATCCGCCTTTGCAGGACGATCTCGTTGGTGGCGCGCGACACCAGCTTGCGGGCGGCGGCCCGCGCCACCCAATCGACCATCTCGCCCGCCTTCAGGCTCGGGTCCAGCGGCCCGACCCGCTCCCAGGCGGCGCGTCGGATCAGCATCGCACCGGCCAGGCGGCCGGCGATCTGCGAAGAGGCCGACAATGCGGCTCGCTTAGCCGCCGGCAGATCGGGACTGTAGAACTGGTCCACCGCGCCGAAGACGTAATCGGGCTCCGCGACGTCGTTCAGCAGGGCGAGGCGGAGCGCGAGGCTGCCGGCGGTCCACAGATCGTCGGCGTCGAGGAAGGCGATGACGTCGCCGCGGGCCAGCGCCACGCCGCGGTTGCGGGCGGCCGACATGCCTTCGCGATTCTGGCGATGATAATGGATGCCGCCGTCGGCCGCCGCCGCCGCGGCGCTGCCGTCGGTCGATCCGTCGTCGACCAGCACGATCTCGTCGGCAGGGCGCAGCTGGCCGCGTGCCGAGGCAAGCGCCTCCGACAGATACGGTCCGCCGTTGAAACAGGGTATGACAAGGCTGACCCTTGCCGATCCGGACTGCCGGGGCGCCATGGCAGCCTAGGCGCCGACCGGCGCCGGGACCGGCCAGCCCACTTCGTCCACGTCGTGGATGGGATCCAGCAACAGCAGGTCCTGCATGTCCGTGTAACGCTGGAGCCGGGGAGGGGCATAGGCGCCGCCGATCGCGGGCGGGGAAAATTCGCCGCCGGCGCCGGCCGCCTCGCGGATCAGGTCGTTCGCCTTGAGATCGGTGACGAACGCGCCGGCCGCCGCTTCCGCCTCGTCCCGGCCGATCGCATAGGCCGCGACCAGAGCATCGGCCAGGGCGGCCATGTCCTGCTTCTGTTCGATGCCGGCCCAGAGCAGTGCGCCGCTGCCGTCGGTGCTGAAATAATGGCCGCTTCCCAGATGCATGATGATCGCTTCGCCATCGATCACCTCGCCGGCAACGGAAGGCGTATTCATTTCGTAGCGATCCATCTCCGCCTCATCTGCGTGCCGACATCCGATCCGTCCCCTTCATGGCACGGTTCGTCTCGCGACCTTCTCTAATGTCAGTAAGGCTGTGGGGGAAGTGGGAGCGGATGGAACTGCCGCAACGAAAACTTGGCAGGGCCGCTTGGCAAGGCCGACGAATTCGGCAACATGTTTCCCGAAGGTGGTCTCGCCGCCATTTGTTCAGCCTGGGATGAGGATATTCAAAAGTGGCTTCACGTTTCGCTTACCTGCTCGCGGCCGCCGGCGCCGCTCTGGCGCTTTCGCCCGCCCTCGCCGCTTCGCCCCAGGATGCCGATTTCCTGAAATTCCCGCTGGCGACGAACGTCAGCGCGGCCGAGGTTCCCGCCTTCGCCTGGCTGGTGCAGCAGGGCGACGACAGGATCATCATGTTCGCACGCGGCCCTGCCTTCAAGCCGGTCAGGCTGTTCACCCGCACCGATGTCGACGGCCAGCCGATTTCCGATGTCCGGCTGTCTCCCGACGGCAGCTTCGTCCTGTTCCGGACCGCTCTGCCTTATGCGGGCGGCAAGGCCTATAATCCCGCCGGCCTGGTCGAACCGCCGCAGCCCATTTGGTGGATCCTGGAGACGAGGGCCGGGGCAAAGCCGGCGCAGCTGGATATCAGCGGCAGCCCGACTTTCTCTCCCGACGGCAAGAAGCTGCTCTACAGGCAGCAGCGCGATCTGTGGGCGATCGACCTCGGCGCCGCGCCCGGTGAACCGAAGCTGCTCGCCAAGGGCGCCGGCGCCTTCGGTGGGGCGGTCTGGACCAGGGACGGCAAGGGTTTCTACTTCGTCCAGGATCGGGGCGGCTATGCCTTCCTCGGCCATTACCGCCTGGGCGCGCCGCAGGTCGAATGGCTGGTGACGGGCCCGGACCGGCTGGCGAGCCCGGTCCTGTCGCCGGACGAAAAGACGATCGCCTTCCTGCGCTTTCCGGGGCGCCAGAACGACGTCACCTATGATTATACGGAGAGCGAGCCGTTCGCGGTCGACACCGTCGATCTGGCCAGCGGCACTGTGCGCAATTTGTGGGAGACGCGCGAGCGCGCGGTCCTGTCCGGCCTGGAAGATGGCGACAATGCGCTGCGCTGGGTCGGCAATGACCGGATCGTCTTCTATTCCGAACATGACGGCTTCGGTCGGCTCTATGCCGTGCCGCGGACGGGCGGGGAGATCAGCGCGCTGACGCCCGCCAGGTGCGAAGCCGCGGAAAGCGAGCCGGCCGGGCCGGACATGCTGCTGGTCGTGCATAATTGCCGCGACATCGACACGCGGCAGCTGTCGCTCGTCAACGTTCGCACCGGCCAGGAAAAGCCGCTGGCGAGCAAGGACATAGTCATGGCGAACGCGATGGCGATCGCGGGCAGCCCCTATATCGCCTTCGTCGGCGGCAATGCCGAAGAGGCGCCCTTGCTGCGCGTGCTCGACACCCGCACCGGCCAGCTGGCCCTGGCGGAGAAAGCGGCGGATTACGGCTATCGCTACAGCTATACCGGCCTGGCGCCGAAGGCGGTGCGGTTCAAGGCAGCCGACGGCGGCACCGTTCCGGGGCAGCTTTTCCTGCCCGCAACGCCCGGGCCGCATCCGGCGCTCGTCTACGTCCATGGCGGGCCGCCCCGGCAAATGTATCCGGCCTTCCATTATTCCGATTATTATGCCGCCGATTACGCGATGAACCGGCGGCTGGCGGAGCTTGGCTATGTCGTGCTCAGCGTCAATTACCGGTCCGGCATCGGTTATGGCCGCGCCTTCCGCGAGGCGCCCAAGCGCGGTTGGCGCGGCGCTTCGGAATATCAGGACGTGCTGGGCGCCGGCCGCTGGCTGGCCGCCCGCGACGATGTCGACAGGAAGAGGATCGGCATCTGGGGCGGCTCCTATGGCGGCCTGCTGACCGGCCAGGCGCTGGCCCGCGATTCCGACCTGTTCAGCGCCGGCGTTGCCGTCCATGGCGTGTTCGACTGGAGCTGGCCTTCGGATCGGCCGGGCCATCTCAATCCGAGCGTCTTCTTCGGCGTGAGCGAGGACGACAGGGCGCTGGCGCGCAAATCCTCCCCGATCGGCGCGATCGACGGCTGGCGCTCGCCGGTCCTGCTCTTCAGCGGCGACGAGGATATGAATGTCGACGTCCGCGAAACCGTCGACCTCGCCCAGAAGCTCAAGGCCCGCAATGTCGACGTCCGCACCGTCCTGATCCCCGGCGAGGGCCACGGCTTCGCCCGCAACCAGACCTATCGCCGCTTGTGGCAGGAGCAGCAGCGTTTCTTCGAAGAGAAACTGGACGGGAAATAAGGAGGCCCCAGAGCCTGATCGTTTGAGGGGGAAGCGCTTCGTGCTTCCGCCGATGACGTGAATCAGGCTTTATTCAAATCTCTATAGCCTGTTCGTTTGAGGTGGGAGCGCTTTGCGCTTCCACAGATGACGTGAATCTAGCCTCTCCTCTTCAGGGGAGGACGCAGCGTCTGGACTGTCTCCCAGACAGTCCTTGGCTCCGCTGCATGGATGGGGCCTGTGGAGCTTCGGTCCGATTAGGGTCCGGACCCTAGATCGCCGACACTTCAGCAACTATGGCGCCCTTCAGCGCACCACCGGCAGCTCGATATAGGATGCATTGTCGCCGTCGTGGAGAATGGCGTTGTTCGCCGCCACGCCGACCGTTTCCGTCTCGTTGGCCCCGCCCGTATTGAGGTTGCGCACGAATTTGGGAAAATTGGACGAGGTCACCTCGACGCGGATGCGATGGCCTTTCTTGAACGTGTTGCTGGTCGTCATCGGCGTCGGCTTGATCGTATAGACCTGGCCCGACTGCATCATTTCCGGCCGATCGAAGCCGTTGCGGTAGCGTGCGCGAAGGATCGTGTCGCCCAGGATATAGGCGGTGCCGTCGGGCGCCACGTCGACCAGCTTGACCGCAAAGTCCGTGTCCCTGGCGCTGGACTGCACCTTCAGCACCGCGTCGACGAAGCCGGTCACCTCCATGTCGCTTTCCAGCGGATCGCTGGTGTAGACGAGCACGTCGTCCCGGGCCTCGATCACCCTTTGATCATAGGCGCCGGGAATGACCATGCCGCCATTGCAGCAATCGCCGCCGCCGATCGTCTGCACCGGGTTCATAGGATCGTAGATGTAGCGGTCCGCCGCCTCGCCGGCCGGCGGCGCCTGCAGCGACAATTTGCCGTCGCCATAGATGCTGTTGGCGCGCCCGGAGCTGCGCAGGTACATGCGCACCGTCTTGGCGTCGCGCGGCGGCCATTGTGCGGCCGCGTTCCATTCATTCTCGCCCATCGTGAAATAGCGGACATGGGGCGTCGAATCCGGAAAGGCGCGGACGTCGCCCTTCAGCCAGCGGTCGAACCAGCCGAATATGGCGCCGTCGACGTCGAAGCTGGTATCGCCCATCTCACGCTCGCCGATCACCGTGTCGGGGCCGAGGCGGCTATAGCCGCAATGGGTGGAAGGGGCGACGACGACATATTGGTTGGCGCTCGCTTCCTTGTCGGTGCCGGCGGCGCGGGCATGGTTGAACAATTCCATGTTCGGCCCGATCGACACGTCGTACCAGCTGTTGAACCACAAAGCGGGGACGCCCCAGCCCATATCGTCATGATAGAGGCCGCCTTCACGCCAGGCCGGATCGGCCGGTGTGCGCTCGATCAGCTCGTCGAAGGTCTGGCGCGGCTCGCCCAGTCCCGACAGCATCTGATCGACGGGCAGCGACTTGATCCGCTTGCTCCATTCCACCTTCGGCTTCTTGGCGGTGAGATCGTTATATTGGGTGATATAGGCCCGCGTCTTCGGATCGAGCCCCGACGGCAGCTGCGCCCGCAGCGGATTGTCGACGCCGTAGAGCCAGGCGAAGAACAAAGTCCGCGGGACGCCGCCCCTGTACCAATTGCCCTGTTCCTGGAACCGGCCGACCTTGCCGATGCCGGCACCGGCGGCCATCGGCACCATCGCCGCATGGGCGGGATGGTTCTGCGCGGCCAAAGCCAATTGCCATTCGGCGGAGGAGGAGCAGCCCAATGTGCCGACCTTGCCGTTCGACCATGGCTGCTTGGCAATCCACGTCAGGGCGTCATAGCCGTCGGTCTGCGGATAGCCGAGGATCTGGAACTTGCCCTCGGAGAAATAGCGGCCGCGTTCGTTCTGGACGATGAAGACATAGCCGCGCTTCACGGCCTTCAGCAGCGACTGGAGCGTGCCGCCCTGGGGCACATGCTCGTTATAGGGGGTCTTCCACAGGATGGTGGGGAACGGGCCCTTCTTGCCCTTGGGCCGGTAGATATTGGTCGAAAGGCCGACGCCGTCGCGCATCGGCACCAGCAAAGCGGTTTCGGAATCGGCGAGCGTCGCCAGCTCCCTGGCCAAAGCCTCCTCGCTATATTTGGAATAATCCTGCGCGCGCGCCGGTACGCTCGCCACCATCGCCGCCAGGGCAATCATCGTCGCCACGCGCTTCATCCATCATCCCCTATGTGCGGTTTCATCTCAGGTTGGGATTTTCATGTCAGGCGCATCGCCAGGCTGTCAAGCGGATGGGAGGAGGGGAGAGCGGATTTTATTATCTTACCAGTGCTTTCGGAAGCGAAGGCGAGGAGGAGCGAGGGCTGCCCCTAGCCATTGTCGCCAAACGCCCTAAGCTCCCGTGAGGGCATTTGCGCTCTTCTCTCCGGGACTGGCTCTCCTGGAACGGGCACGATGCGCGATTGATGAACGGAGTTGAATATCTACGTGACGCACAAAAATCGGGGTGAGGCGAGATAGTGATTCAGCACATTGGCACCGTCACTATTCGATTGCACTTCCGATCCGCCTCTCACTCGATCGTCACGCCGACCACATGCCAGCGGCCGTTCTCCTGCTCCAACGTGACCGTCTCCAACGCCTCGGGTTTGTTGGCAAAATGGGTACGGAACTTCACGACCTGATAGCCCATAGGGGGCGCGGGCAAGCTCTGCTGGCTGGCGAACACGCGCGAGATTACAGCGCCGAGAGGCACTCGCCCCTTTTCGTTCACCTCGGCCCAGACCGGAGCAGTGTTCAGTTTTCGGAAGGCCGCACCGGTCGCCCGATAACTTTCCTGCCAACGTCCCTGATCGACCAGGGTCAGCCATTGGCGGGCCGAATCCACCACCTCCGAACTTGGCGCCTCGCTTGGGGCGATCGACGTCGGCTGAGCGGTAGGAGCGACGTCGGGCAATGCGGTGAGGGCCAATAGCCCGAGAGCAAGCGTCATGATGAGAACTCCGATAATGATCCAAGGATGGCGGTGCAGGCGCTTCACGCCGCTGGCCGGCACCGATGCGTCATTCATCCAGGTGGGACCTGCGTCTCCCCCGATTTCTGCGTCCCCAAGGAAATGGGGGTCCAGTGAACGCGAACTGACGCTTTCGACTTCCAACAGAAGGCGTGCCGCCTCGCGGCTGCTCGATACCGCCATTTTGCGTCGGGCGTCGCGAAGCCGTTCGTTGATCGTGTGGACCGAAAGGCCGAGGCGGCGCGCAATCGACTTTGCGTCATGACCGCGGACGATCAAGCGAAGGGTCTGCTTCTCCTTCTCGGTGAGCGTCCAACAATTTTCCTGCACCGGTATGTTCATTATCCAGGAACTCTAGGTCACGGGATTGTCCGCATGTACCCCGAAAAATTTGTATCGAGGCAGAAGTCCCCCCCTAAGAATCTAAAGGCCTGGGTTGGGGTATGCACCCCAACCGGCAATGACCCCTTTCCACCCTTAGCGGGGGAAGGCGACGATCAGTAGCCCCACGGCTCGCAAGCCACCCCATTCCCGTCCCAGTCTATGGCGCAACAAAAAGGTTGCGATGGCCCCGCATCCAAAATGTTCATGTAAGTTGCTTGGCGGAGACCCGCGGGCAATCGCCCCTGCTCTGTCAGCTTTTCTCGGACCGTTGGGCTCTTTCCGCCTTTAGCCGCTGAAGATCCTTTTCGCCGTCTTCGGCCATCTCCAGAAGCGCCGCGGTGGTGCGAGGGTCATTGATGTATTGCGCGAGGCGGCGGCATCGCTCGATCCGCTCCCGCATGTGATCCAGTGGGTCGTCGCTCATGACACGGCCCAACTCCAGGACGACAGCAACGTTCCGAACAAATCGTTACAGGGGTCACTTTGAGCATTTGGTGACAGCTCGAAGATCGTCGCACTTGTGCAACGTGAGCTTCTACAGATGCGACAATTTAGAGCGGACGCCCACTCGGCAGCTCCAGCTGGATCGCCGATCTCGAGGGGCGGACCGGTCGCACGCTGACGCCGCAGAAGCGGTGGCCGAAATCTAAGAAAAGTGACTGGCACCGCAATATTCCGGCGCTCGCGACCGCGCCATGTTCTTGTAATGTTCCAATTTGTCTGCTATGCGATCCTGTGCAGTCAATCCAGGATTTTCGCGCGTCGGCATGGCTTTGGGCGGATCAGCGGTCCGCGCATCGAGGCATGGGTTTGCCTGGCGATTGCAGAATGGTTTTTTTCGTCCCTTGGGAAGCCGAACCTTCTGAACCTTTCCCTCGGCAGGGCTCTTTCTCATTGTTGCAATTTCTGGCTGCCGTGCATCGCGGCGCCGCGGCCGGGGCGGGCGCATATCCCCATGGTGGGCCGTCCGCCCCAGCCGATCGCCGAACCCGCATTTCGGCGATCGCGCCGTCCGGATGTGAGCGTCTCAAGAGTAACCGAACGGGCTGCAGGCAGGAAAGAATCCGCCGGCATTGGCATCTGGAGGGGAGAGGGGCGGAACCCATGCGTCGCTGGGGCGCTACCCTGCGAATGACGGGGAGCCTTTCACATTGAAGACCTGCTTTGGCCGATAGCCATTTTTTCGGACTGGCAAGCTATCATGTCGCGATAACCGCCATCGGCGCGGGCATCATCCTGTCCTTCTGGATCCCGCGCTTCGTGTCGGGGCGCGAGCCGGCGGCGTCCGCCTTGCTCATCCTCTTCGGCCTCATCGCCTTCTCGTTCCTGCCCGGCATGCCTGCCGCCCTCGATCCGCGGACGGCGCCGAAGATCTGGGAATATACCAGCGAACTCGCCGTCATCGTCGCTCTGTTCGGCACGGGCCTTCGCATCGACAATCTGCGGAATTACCGGCGCTGGCAACCGACGGTGCGCCTGCTGGCGGTGGTGATGCCGCTGACGATCCTGGCCGTTGCCCTGCTCGGCTGGGCCCTGGCGGGGATGACGCTGGCCGGCGCGCTCCTGCTGGGCGCGGTGCTGGCGCCGACGGATCCGGTGCTGGCCGGCGACGTCCAGGTCGGGCCTCCGACGGAAGGCGGCGAGCATCCGGTACGCTTTTCGCTCACCACCGAGGCCGGCCTCAATGACGGGCTGGCCTTCCCGTTCGTCTATCTCGGGCTGATCGTCGCCGCGGAGGGCTTCGCACCCGGCTCCTGGGCCATCGAATGGCTGGCGCGCGACGTCGTCTACCGCATCGGAATCGGCGCGGCCTCGGGCGCCGCGATCGGCTGGCTGCTTGGCCGGATCCTCTTCGCGATCCCGGCGCGGAACGTCCTGGCCGATACGGGATCGGGCGTGCTGGCGCTGGCCGGGGTCCTCCTTTGCTATGGAGCGACCGAACTGATCGAGGGCTATGGCTTCATCGCCGCGTTCGTCGCCGGCCTGGCTCTTCGCAGGGCCGAGGCGGGTCACGAATTCCACGGGACGCTGCACGGCTTCAACGAAGCGATCGAACATGCGCTGACGGCGATCCTGCTGATCATGATCGGCGGCGTGCTTCCCGTGCTGTGGCCGGAACTGGATTGGCGGCACATCGCGATCGGGCTGGCGCTGATCCTCGTCATCCGCCCGCTGGCCGGCTGGTGGGGCTTGCGCGGCACCCCGCTCAGGCCGCGGGAACGCTTCGTCGTCGGCGCCTACGGCGTCCGCGGCATCGGCTCGATCTACTATCTCGCTTATGCCACCAGCCATCTCGAATTCGTGAACGAGGGCCAGCTGTGGGCCACCATCGCTTTCACCGTCGCGACGTCGACCGTGATCCACGGCCTCTCGGCGAGCACCGTGGTCGAGCGCGTGACGCAGGAGGAGAGTGGCGAGGATGCATGATCGTTAGGCCGCCGGCCGCAGACCCGAAAGCGGGGGAAGGGGCCTGCCTGGTTAAGAGCGGGCATTTCCGGCCGGGGTTTGAACCGGATAGGGATTTCGAATAACGTTCGTTTCCATATGGCCCGATTGTTTCCAACTAGATATAGAGGCAATCTTATCGGAGTAGAGATGGCCTATTGGAGCAGGGACGGCCTATCGGAGTTGGGGTGGTCCTTGGAGTAGAGACGGCCTGTTGGAGTGGATATGGCTACGAATGCAGTGAAGAAGTCGAAGCCTGCCGCGGCGCATCCGTCCCGCCGGACGGCGAAGGCGGCGGCGCCTGTGTCTCCGAAGCGGAACTTGCGCTGTGATGCGCCGACTAACCTGGGCAAGCATGTGCGCCACCTGCGCCGCGAACGCGGCTGGAGCCTGAGCACGTTGGGCGGCAAATGCGGCATTGCCGCATCGACGCTTTCGAAGGTCGAGAACGGAACCCTTTCCCTCACATACGATCGCCTGCTGATGGTCGCGCAGGGCTTCGGGCTCAGCCTGTCGGAATTCCTGGCGATCCCGAGCGATGCGTCCAACAATAGCAGCCAGGGGCTGGCGCGGATGAGCTTCGCCCGCGCCGGATCCGGGGAACGGGTCGATACGCCCGGCTATGAATCCTATTATGTGTGCAACAATCTGCGCCACAAGCAGATGGTGCCGATCAGGACCTATTCGCGCGCGCGCACCCTGGAGGAACTCGGCCCGCTTCTGCGCCATGAAGGCGAAGAGTTCATCGTCGTGGTCCAGGGCCGGATCGAACTGCATACGGAATTTTACGAACCCGAAATCCTGGAGGCCGGCGAAGGCGTCTATCTCGATAGCCAGCAGGGGCATGGATATATCAATGCCGGGGAGGGCGAGGCGGTCGTCTTCTCGATCAACTCCCAGGGCCCCGACAAGCTGCTGAAGCCGCGCACGATATCGAACGAGGACTGACGCGCGATAGGATTGCGGCCGTAGCGCGGCTATGGCGTGCCCGAGCGCCGGCCGCACGTACGCGCGCCGGACGAAACCGACGGAAGATTGCGTGCATATTGTAAGCTGGCGCTGGAACGCCCCCCGCCGTAACGCCGCCACGATGTTGATTGCGTCATGACGACCGGGCAGGAATTGCCGATCCAGGTCGCCGCCCTTTATCGCTTCACTGCGGTCGCCGATTGCGCGGCGCTGAAAGCCAGGCTGGAGCGGGCCTGCGCCGACTTCCATCTTCATGGAACGCTGCTGGTCGCGCCGGAAGGGATTAACGGGACGATCGCCGGCACCCCCGCGAGCGTGGAGGCCGTGCTCGACCTGATCCGCTCGCTGCCGGGCTGCGCCGATCTGTCCGCGAAGCTCAGTCGCGCCGCCGAAATGCCGTTCCACCGGATGAAGGTGCGGGTGAAGCGCGAGATCGTGACGATGGGCGAGCCGGACATCGATCCCCTGGCCGGGGCCGGCCATTATGTGGCGCCAGCGGATTGGAACGATTTCGTATCGGCGCCGGGGACGATCCTGATCGACACGCGCAACGATTATGAGGTGGCGATCGGCTCCTTTGCCGGGGCGATCGATCCCAAGACGAAGAGCTTTCGGGATTTTCCGGCCTGGTTCCGGGCAAAGCGGGCCGCGCTGCTCGATGGCGGCAACGGGCAGGGAAGCGAGGGCGCGGCGCCGCCGCGGGTTGCGATGTTCTGCACCGGCGGCATACGCTGCGAAAAGGCGACGGCATTCCTGAAGGCCGAAGGGGTGGACGCGGTCTATCATCTCGAGGGCGGGATCCTCAAATATCTCGAGACGGTGCCGGCCGCGGAGAGCCTCTGGCAGGGGGAGTGTTTCGTGTTCGACGAAAGGGTCGCGGTCGGTCACGGCCTGGCACCGGGGACGCACCGATTGTGCCGGGCCTGCCGGCGACCGGTGAGCGAGGCGGACCGCGCATCCGCCTTGTACCAGGAGGGGGTGCGCTGTCCGGCCTGCCATGACGAGAGGGACGACGCGCAACGCGCGCGCTATGCCGAGCGGCATTTCCAGACCGGATTGGCCGAAAGGCGCGGCGTAAAGCATGTCGGCGCGGCCTGGCGCGGCGGCGGAGAGGACGGTCCGTCCTCCGATGACTGAACGGCCGATCCTCTATTCCTTTCGGCGCTGCCCTTATGCGTTGCGGGCGCGGATGGCGATCGCGGCCAGCAGCACGGTCTGCGTGCTCCGCGAGGTCGCCTTGTCGGCCAAGCCGCCGGAGATGGTCGCGGCCTCGCCCAAGGCAACGGTGCCGGTGCTGGTGACCGAGCAGGGCGACGTAATCGACGAAAGTCTGGGGATCATGCGCTGGGCGCTCGGGCGGAACGATCCGGAACATTGGCTGGACCATGAGGATGAGGCCGCGCCGCTGATCGCCGCCAATGACGGTCCGTTCAAATTCCATCTCGACCGCTACAAATATCATAGCCGCCACGGCAGCGACAAAGAGGCGCATCGTATCGCGGCGCTGGCGATCCTGGCGGAGCTCGAGGCGCGGCTCGGCCGGTCGTGGGAGCTTTGCGGCGGTTCCCGATCCCTCGCCGACGTGGCGATCATGCCGTTCGTGCGGCAGTTCGCGGACACGGATCGCGACTGGTTCGACGCGCAGCCCCTGCCGTTCCTGCAAGCGTGGCTGGCAAGGCATCGGGATTCGGCCTTGTTCGAAGCGGCCTGGCGGCTACGGCTTCAACCCTGGCGGGCGGGCGACCCGGACATTCTCTTTCCGGAGGCGAAGCCGGTGAGCGGCATCTAGGTCCGAACCCCGCCCGCCGTGCACGCGCCGAGGAAAAGCTGCGAGAACCGGTTTTGCGGCAATGACTTGCGCCCAAAGCGGCCCGGGCGCCTATGACGAAGAGCAGGGGCAGGTTCTCTATCTGGCACCCGATCGACGCGGGCGAATCTGGTAGGAGGCGGGTTCAGCCGAAGGTGAAGGCGAAGGCTTCGACGCCCGGGTCGAGGAACTCGATTTCGAACAATCGCTCCGTGACTGGGCCCTTCTGGCGGACGAGCTGGTAGAGGCGCTGGCCGTCGATCGTGCCGTTGCCGGCCGCGTCGACGTCTACGCCATGGTCGTCGCCGGGAGGCTTGCCGTCGATCCGGATCCTGAAGCGGACGGGCTTGCCGGGGGCGTTGCCGAGCACGAGATGGAGATCGCGGGCGTGGAAGCGGTAGGTGATGCCGCCGCCGGCGCGTTCCAGCCGGGCCTGCTGCCGTTCCACCGTCCAGCGGCCGTCCAGCGCCCATTGGTTGAGCGTGAGCGGGGCAGGGGCATAGGTTTTGATCCGGTCTCGAACGATACCGCCCGGCGACATGAAATTGGCCGCCCTGGCATAGCCGATATAGGTTTCGGGCGAGCGCAGCGAGCGGATGGCGGCGGCCGCTGCGACGCCTTCCAGGGCGACGCGGGCGGCGGCCGTGCCGGGATCGCGGCCCGCCTCGGCGAGCAATTGCCGGATCACCTGTTCCGACCGGGCGTAATTGCCCTCGCCGAAATGATGGTAGCGGACACGTCCCTGGGCATCGATGAAATAATGGGCGGGCCAGTAGCGGTTCTTGAAGGCGCGCCAGACCGCATAATCATTGTCGACGGCGACCGGATAGGTCACGTCCAGGTCGCGGACCGCCGTGGCGACATTGTCGAGATCCTTCTCGAATGCGAATTCGGGGGCGTGGACGCCGATCACGACCAGGCCGTCATCCTTGTACCGTTCCGCCCAGGCCCGGACATAAGGCAGGCTGCGCAGGCAATTGATGCAGGAATAGGTCCAGAAGTCGATCAGCACCACCTTGCCGCGCAACTGCTCGCGGGTGAGCGGCGGCGAATTGATCCAATGCGTGATGCCGTCCAGCGGCGGCAGGACGCCTTCGACAGGGAGATCGAGCTTGCCGCCTTTCTCCTTGACCGCAGTGGTGTCCATCTCGTCCTTCATCCCCAGCGTGCGGGCCAGACTTTGCTCGATGGCGTTGGTCTGTGCGGTCGAGATCTTGGCGAGATAGTTGGTATCGAGACCGAGCGCGATGGCGGCGACGCCGATCAGCACCAGCGCGCCAAGCCCGCGGCGAATCCATTCGCCGGCTCCGAGCGAGTGCTTCATGGACTTGAACAGCGGTCCGCCGATCAGCAAGGCGAGCGCAAGCGAGGTGGCCGCGCCGAGCGCATAAGCGAGCAGCAGGAGCGACGTGCCGATGCTCGCGCCCTGGAGCGCGGCGCCGGTCAGGATCAGCCCGAGGATCGGGCCGGCGCAGGGCGCCCAGAGCAACCCGGTGGCGATGCCGAGCAGGAAGGAGGAACCGATGCTCGGCCGGTCGCCGGGTCCGCCTTTGTCGGCCGATTGCGAGAGGCGGGATCCCCAGGCGACCAGCGGCCGCATCGCGCGGTCGGCGAGCGCCGGGAAGAGCAAGGCCAGGCCGAAGAAACCGAGCAAAAGGATCGCCGCCCAGCGGCCATATTGATTGGCCTGGACCGCCCAGCCACCGCCCACTGCGGCGAGGGTCGCGACCGCCATGAACATCAAAGCCATGCCGGCAAGCATCGGCAGGCCGCTGCGCAGGAAGGGCTGGCCGGCGCGGGCGAAGACGAAAGGCAGAACGGGAAGGATGCACGGACTGATGATCGTCAGCACGCCGCCCAGATAGGAAAGGAGAAGAAGCAGCATCCGGCCTCTAAATGGCGTGGCGGGCCCGTCCGATCAAGGCTTGTGGCCTGCTACTGCGTCGCCAGCTTCGCCACCACGTCGAGAAGCACGTCGGCGCCTGCGGCGATCTGGTCGGGATCGCTATGTTCGCGCGGATTGTGGCTGATGCCGTCGCGGCTGGGAATGAAGATCATCGCCGACGGGCAGATGCGCGCCATCATCTGGGCGTCGTGGCCGGCGCCCGAGGTCATGCGGCGGACCGAAAGCCCGCGCTCCCGCGCGGCTTCGTCGATCAGTGCGCAAAGTCCCTGGTCGAAGATGACGGGCTCGAACCGGGTCAGCGTTTCGACGGTGACGGCGAAGCCCTGGCTCGCGAGATCGTCCAGAAAGGCGGCAAGGGCCCTTTCATGGTCCCGCAGCCGGCTTTCGACCGGGTCCCGCAAGTCCACCGTGAAGGTCGCACGGCCCGGTACGACGTTGATGATGTCGGGTTCGAAGGCGATCGAGCCGACCGTCGCGACGCCGCCCGGTGAGTTCGAGTCCATCAGGTCGCGCAGGAAGGTGATAACCCGCGCGGCCGCATGGCCGGCATCGCGGCGCAGCGCGATGGGGGTGGTGCCGGCATGGTTGGCGGTGCCTTCTATCTTCACCTTCTGCCAGGAAATGCCCTGGAGGTTCTCGACCGATCCGATCGCAATTCCCTCGCTCTCCAGGACCGGCCCCTGCTCGATATGAAGCTCGATATAGGCATGTGGTGTGACGAAGCCCGGGGCGGCGGTGCCGGCATAGCCGATCCGCGCAAGCTCCTCGCCGAGGACGGTCCCGTCCGTGCCGATCGTCGCCAGCGCCCGGTCGAGGTCCAGGCCGCCCGCATAGACGAGCGAGCCCATCATGTCGGGCGCGTAGCGGGCGCCTTCCTCGTTGGTGAAGGCCCCAACGATGATCGGCCGCTTGAGGTCGTGCCGGACCGGCCGGAGCGCGGTGACCACCTCCAAAGCGGCGAGGATTCCATAGGGGCCATCGTAAATGCCCGCATTGACGACCGTGTCGATATGGGAACCGAGCATGATTGGTGCCGCGTCGGCATCTCCGACAGACCATTTTCCGAAGACGTTGCCGATCCGATCGACGATGATGTCCAGCCCCGCTTCCTCCATCCACGACGAGACCAGGTCGCGCGCCATCTTGTCTGCATCGCTGGCGGCGAGGCGAATGAGCCGGCCATCATCGTCGCGGCCGACCTCGCCCAGCCGGACGAGCCGGGCCAGCAGGCGTTCGGCATCGATCGAGCGGGCGCTCATGCCGGAACCGCCGCTTCGCCGACCTGCTCGGGCGCGATCCCGACCAATTCGCGGTAACGCACGGGATCGGTCGCACCCTCGGTGTTGATCACGAAGATGCGGGAATCCGGCCCAAGCCGCAACGCCTCCCGAATATGCGCGTCGGCAACGGCGCGGACGAAGCCGGCGAGACCGACGCCGCCGCTTTCCCCGGAAACGATCGCGGGGTCGCCGCCGCGCGGGCGGGCGAGGCGGTTCATGATCGCGACGGCATCCTCCTCATCGACGGTCATGAAGGCATCGGCGGTGCGTGAGAGAATGCGCCACGCGGTCGGTGAGGCTTCGTAGCATTCGAGCATCGCCATCACGGTCGCTTCGCCGTGGGGGATCTTGACGACTTGCCCGGCCCGGGCCGTTTCGAAAAGGCAGGCCGCCCGACCGGGTTCGACCACGACCACGGCCGGCCGGTCGCCGCCATGGAGATGCTCCAGATAGCCGGCCACCGCCGCGGCGAGCCCGCCCACGCCGGCCTGGACGAACACATGGGTGGGCCGATCGGACAGCGCATGCATCGCTTCGCGAATCAGCGCCGTATAGCCTTGCATGACGAGGCCGGGAATTTCCTCATAGCCGGGCCAGGACGTGTCGGAGACGATCATCCATCCTCTTTCACGGCTGACCCGCGTCGCCTCCGCGACGGAATCATCATAGGTCCCCTCGACCCGGATCATCTCCGCGCCGAAGCGCGCGATGGCAGCGATGCGTTCGGCGCTCACGCCGGAATGGACGAAGATCGCGCAGCGGGCGCCGAGCATTTGCGCCCCCTGCGCCACCGACCGGCCATGATTGCCGTCGGTCGCGCAGGCCATGGTCAGCCCCTCGGCCACCTCTCGCACCGGCGCGGAGGTCATTTCGTCGAAGCCGATCCTGCGGCCCAGCGTGCGGCTTGCCTGTTCCAGCAGGAGGGTGGCGACGGCATAAGCCCCGCCGAGCGCCTTGAAGCTGCCGAGGCCGAAGCGCGTGCCCTCATCCTTCATATGGACGGACGCGACGCCCGCTTCGCGTGCCAGGGCTTCGAGCGAAAGGAGCGCTGTCGGCCGGTGGTCGGGCCGGCAGGACAGATAGGCGGCGACATGATCGTCGGCATTTTCGAATATCGACGCGTCGCGGGGATCGAGCGGCTGGCGATGGCTGCGGTGGCTGTTGACGAGAAACATGATTCCTCCCTTTGCAGCAATTCTAGTTCTTCTTTTCCGATAAATATGCTCTGATTTGCCCATGAAGATGCAAGTTTGTTTCGTCAGGATAGCCGATGACCAGCCCTCCCGCTTCTCATGATCTGGATCGTTTCGATCGGGACATTCTCGCCATCCTGCAGCAGGACAATATGACCACCCAAAGAAGGATAGGGGAGGCGATCGGCTTGTCCGCTCCGGCCGTCCAGCGCCGGATCAGGCGCATGGAAGCGTCCGGTTTCATCGTCGCGAACATGGCGGTCGTGAATCCGGATCTGGTCGGGCGGCCGCTGACCATCTTCGTCGAGGTGGAGGTGGAAAGCGAACGGACCGATCGGATCGACGGGATGAAGCGCCGCTTCGCTGATGCGCCGGAGGTCCAGCAATGTTATTATGTGACCGGGGACGCCGACTTCGTGCTGGTCGTGACGGTGTCGTCGATGGGCGAATATGAGGCCCTGACGCGCCGCTTGTTCTTCGCCGACGACAATGTCCGCCGTTTCAAGACCTTCATCACGATGGACCGCGTCAAGACCGGCCTGGCGGTGCCGGTGTAGCGCGCGGCGCTCGTCACGAAGCGCAGGTGCCGGCGGGAGGCACCTGCTTCAGCCCCCGTCCGGCGGCGATGCCGGTCGGCTTGCCGTCGCTGACCGTGACGGCGCCGTTCACGAGCAGCGTATCGACGCCCTCGCTCAACACCGCCGGATGAACATAATCGGCGCGCGGCCGGTAGCTGTCCGGATCGAAGACCAGAATATCGGCGAAATGGCCCGCCCGGAGCCGGCCGCGCCGGTCCAGCCCGAAACTGTCCGCCGCCCGGCTGGTGCTGCCGTTGATGAAGGTGGCGAGGTCGATCGTCTTCCGGTCCAGGACATATTTGGCATATTTCTGGGGGTAGGTGGCATACATGCGCGGATGACCGTCCGATCCATCGGATCCGGTCATCACCCAGGGTTGCTTCATCAGCAGCTCGATATCGGCCTCCACCATGTTGAAGGACACGACGGGGCTGCCATTCGCGCTTTGCCGGATGATCCGCAGCGCGGCATCGATGGCATCCGTCTGCCATGCCTCCGCCATTTCGGCGAGGCGCCTGGCCGTCCAGGGCTGGCCCGGCTCGGTCAGCAGGACCGACTGCGCGCCACCCCGGCGGCGGAGATTTTCGCGCATCTCCGTCTTTATTCTTGCCAGCGCCGCCGCATCGTCGAACCGTGCCAGCATGGCTTCGCGTCCATCGGCCAGCGCCCAGCGGGGCAACAAGGCCGGCTCGAGCGCGCTGCCCGAAGCCTCCCAGGGATATTGATCGGCGGTCACGTCGAGCCCGGCTTTCCGCGCGGCATCGATCGCGGCGACGATCTGCGGCGCCATGCCATGAACGTCTACGCCGAGGGCCTTGAGATGGGCGAAATGGACCGGGATCCCCGCCGCCCGGCCGATCTCGATCGCTTCGGCGATCGATCCCATCAGGCCGATCCCGTAGGAGGATTCGTCGCGCTGGTGCGTGTCGTAGACGCCGCCGCGCCGGCCCGCCTCCCGGGCGAGGGCAATGACCTCCTCCCTATTCGCGAAACTCTGCGGCGCGTAGAAAAGCCCGGCCGACAGACCGAGGGCGCCTTCGCACATGCCGTTGGCCACCATCGCCTTCATCCGTTCGAGTTGCGCCGGCGCGGGAGCCTGGTCGCTCTCGCCGAGCACGCTCTGGCGAACTGCGCCGAAGCCGACATAAGCCGCCACGTTGGTGCCGACCGGGTTGCGGTCGACGGCGTCCAGGAAGGCGCCCACTTCGTTCCTGCCGTCAGGCTGGCCGTAGCCGTCCACGCCTGCGAACACAGTCGTCACGCCTTGCATCAGCCATGGAAGATTCAGGCGTTTCGCAGTGTCGGTGCCGGTAAGAAATTCCTCGGCATGGGTGTGGGGATCGATGAAACCAGGCGCGACGATCTTGCCGCGGGCATCGATGATCCGCTTCGCCCGGTAGGGATTGGCGGCAGTGGGCCCGACATAGACGATCTTGTCGCCCGCAATCGCAACGTCGCCCACCACGGGCGCCGTGGAAGTGCCGTCGAAGATGGCGCCACCGCGAATGACGACGTCGCTGCTTTCCTGCCCGTTCGCGGCTGGTGCGGCGCCTATCGCCGCGACGAGAAAGGCGCAGGCGAGAACGGTCTTCAATCGCCTGCCAAAGTGGATATCATCCATGGTCCCGATCAGTCCATCCGCCGAAAGCGGATGGCCTTGGCGCGTTCGCTGGAAATGGTGAAGCCCTGGCCATCCGAATCGAAAGCGAGGGCGGAGCCATAGGCGCCCTCCCATTTGTCGCCCTTGCGGGTGAACTCGAATTTAGTGGCCTCGGTGACGAAGGGCGAGGAGACGTTGGCGGTGAGCTGATCGCCGGCCGTCACGATATCGTAGGTGGCCATCAATTCTTCGGATGCGTAGCGGCCGTCGGGCTTTGCGGACGTGGGCCCGGCTGCTTCCGGGGCGGCGAGGATGTTCGCTTCGACGGCGTTCATCACGGCATCGGACTGCTGCTGCGGATCCTTGTCGGCGCGGTTGCAGAAGACCGCGACGCCGAGCCCGCGTTCGGGCAGCCGCGCATACATATGGCGAAAGGCCTCGGCGCCGCCGCCATGGCCGACATAATATTGGCCGCGGCGCTGGCCGACCATCAGGCCGGCCGCATAAGCGAGGCCGGAGTCGCCTATCATAACCGGTTTGCCATCGGCGAACTTGCCGGGTTCCAGCAGGATCTTGCGCACCGCGGGTGTCCAGACCTTATGTCCGACGGCTATGTCATGATCGAAACGGGCAAGGTCGTTCACCGACAGCATCAGCCCGCCGGAGCCGCTGAAGCTCGGATAGGTGTCGCGTATCTCGTAAATGTCGTCCTTCAGCACATAGCCGTGCGCCACATTGGCTACGCTCGGCCGGTGATCGTTGAGGAAATGGCTGCGCTCCATGCCGAGCGGTTTCAGGATCGATAGTTTGGCAAAGTCCGCGAAGGGCATGCCGCTGACACGCTCCACAAGCTCGGCAAGCAGCAGATAGGCGCCATTGGAATATCTATAGTCCGTGCCCGGCCGGAAGTTGGTTTCCTTCTGCCGGTAGAGCAGCTTTACGGCCGTGTCCTTCTTGGTTCCCGACCAGTCGGTCACGCCCGCCAGCCGAAGCACTTCCAGGGAATCGCGGATCCCGCTTGTCATGTTCAGCAGCATCCGGACCGTGACGGGGACTTCATAGGCAGGCAGATCCGGCAGATATTTGCGGACGTCGGCGTCCAGGTCGATCTTGTTCCGGGTGGCCAGGATGGCGACCGCCAAGGCGGTGAACTGTTTGGAGACCGAGGCGGCGTAGAAGAGGGTATCTCCGTCCAGGGGTTTGCCAGCTGCGATGTCGGCGGCGCCGCTCGACGTCACGAACAATGTCGTGCCGTTGCGGAAGGCGCCGGCGACGCACCCGGGTGCCGCCATGCCCTTGGGATCGGCGATCGCCTGCCTCACCTTGTCCATGTCCGCCGCCTGCAGCGGAGAGGATAGCAGCGCCGAAGCGAGGAGGCACGAAAGCAACTTGGTCTTCATTCTTGTTCCCCGAAAGAGTGTCAGGATGGGGAGGCTATGGGAAATCGGCCTGGGGTGCCAGTAGCGCCGTCAGGGGCCCCGCCGATCAGCTCTTCGCCTCGGTGCGCGCGATGGTAAGATCGACCATGATCTCGCCGGAAATCGATTCCAGCGCGGACTGGACCTGATCGAAGGAGGTTCCGGCCGGAATGCTCAGGCGCGCGACGGCCCGGAACAGACGTTCGCCAGACCAGGCGCTGTTTTCGGCCCGCGAGGCGAAATCCTCGATGTTGACGCCGAGTCCGGCCAGCACGGCGGCGACCTCACGAACGATGCCGGGACGATCCTGGCCGACAAGTTCGATGGCAAGGGCCGTCCCGGGGGCGGCAGGCTCTTCGCCGGCAGGGACGATCGAAACGTGGAGTCCGCCGGCATCCACATTCTCGATGGCGCGCTGCAGGCGCGAAAGATCGGATTCGTCGAGCTCGACGAGGACCGACCCGACATATTTGCCGCCCAACCGGCTGAGGTGGCTGCCGAGCCAATTGCCGCCCGCAGACAGGACGGCGTCCGCCAGCGACTGGGTCAGGCCGGGTCGGTCGCTTCCGACCGCTGACAGGATCACCTGGATCGTCATCGATTCATATCCTCCGGTTCGCGGCTGCCGCGATAGCTGTCCGACCCATTAGAGCAAGCCGTGCGGATTCAGTCCAGCACGGTTCAGAAGATGGTCGCACCGCCTCGTTCTTGCGGGCGGATAGGGCTCCAGCGATTGGGGCGAAAAGGAGGATGGCGAAGACGAAGGCCCAGAATGCTCGCGGGCGCAGATGGCGAAGTTCGCGCCGATATGCGAAGACCGCCGGACCTTGTCGTCCGCCATTTTTCCCTTGCGGGTGGAGAAGGTGATACGTCCTGGACCGTCAGATGATCCGTCTGTTCAGGACATGGAAGCCAAGGTCGAACCATGAGAGGCGAAAGCATGGAAAGCGGCAAATCCAGAGCGACGCGATCGACGCTCGATCGGCTCGAGGAGAAGCCGAAGGATGTGACGCCGGAGGTCGTCGATGACTTCAGGAACCTGATTGATGCCCTCTTTGGAAAGCGAAGCGGATTCGAAGGCCGGATCGGCGTGCTGCTCGACGACGATCTCGGCTTCATCGCCGATGGATCTGCGAGGCGAACCGGGCCGCTCGGTCCGGGGGTGGACAGCGAAATTCTCGTCCGGGAGGAAAGCCTGAGGCTGATGATCAAGGGAGAATTGGATCCCAGGCAAGCGCTCGTCTTTGGCGGGCTGAGCGTCCGGCGGGGTTCCGTTTCCATGGCGATGCGCTTTGGCGATTTTCTGACCGGCAAGCCGCTTGTCCAAGCCGTGAAAGTGGTCGGGACATTGCCGGTCGCGACGCGCGATCGGGATCGGGCCGGCTGGGATTTGGATGAATTCGGCTATGCCCTGATCGACGGTGCGCTGTCGCAGGAGGAGCTTTCAAGGCTCCGAACACGGGTGCTCGAGCAGGCGGCGGGCGAGCGCGCCGCGGGGAAGGCTTCGATCGGGGAATCGTCCCAACGGATCTGGAACCTGATCAACAAGGGGCGGGCCTTCCACGATCTGCTGCTCAATCCGCTGATCGATGCCGTCGTCCCCGAGCGCCTGGGCAGCCACGCGCTTCTCTATGGATATGTCGCGCAAATCGCATTGCCGGGCAATGTTCCCAGCATCCTGCATTATGACCAGATCTGCGTGCAGCCGAAGGTCCCGTTTCCGATGGGCCTGAACATCCTCTGGTTTCTCGACGAAGTCAGTGAAGCGAATGGCGGAACGCGGATCGTACCCGGCAGCCATCGTGCCGATATGGCGCCGGACGATCCCTTCGCAACCGAAGGAACGATCGCGGCCGAGGGAAAAGCCGGAACCGCCTTGCTGCTGGACAGCCGCGTCTGGCACTCGGTGGGGAACAATGTCACCGACAATCCAAGGCATGTCCTCGCCAGCTTCTTCGTCCGGTCCTATATGCGGACGCAGGAAAATTATGCTTTGTCGATCCTGCCGGAGGTGTTCGAGACGTTGGACGACAAAGTCAGGATCATGCTCGGCTTCCGCTGCACCGGAAGCCTGGGCGGCGTCGAGGGGCCGATGGAGGGGAAGATGGTCCGGCGGCCCGATTCTCCGGTCGGTGCGCTGGATGCCTCCGGCCTCCCGCGCTGATGCCTCCGACATATCCCGCAACTTTTGGCCTCGGACCCGGACGGGCGGTTTTGCCTGACCGGAACGGGCCGGCGGAGTCCCGCGCCGGCCGCTTCCGCGCCACAACCGGCATTGCGCGCGCCGCATGAGCGCGGGCCTGGTACAGGGCAGCAAGCGCCCGCCCTGGGCGGCGGCCTTTCTGTTGATGGTCGCATATGCCCTGTCGTGGACGGATCGGACCCTGCCGGCGATCCTGATCGAGCCCATGAAGGCAAGCCTGGATGCGTCGGATGTCCAGCTTGCCTTGCTGACCGGCTTCGCCTTCGCCTTGTGCCACGCCACCCTGGCGGTTCCGTTCAGTTGGATCGCCGATCGCTGGGATAGGGCGAAGCTGATCATGATCGGGATCATCGTCTGGAGCGCGCTGACGATCGCTTGTGGCTTCGCACCCGATTTCGAGACCTTGTTCGTGGCGCGCATGGGTGTAGGCCTCGGCGAGGCGGTGCTGTTGCCGGCCGCTTATTCGCTTATCTCCGACCGGTTCTCACGCGAAGACCGCCCGCGGGCGCTGATGATCTTCGTCCTCGGTATGTCGATCGGCTCGGCCACGGCTTTCCTGGGCGGCGCTGCATTGCACGATTATTTCCGGGACTCGGCACCGGCCTGGATCGGCGGTCTCGATCCCTGGCGCGCGGTGTTCGTCTGCGTCGGTGCGGCCGGCTTCGCGGTGGCCGCGCTCATGCTGCTATTGCCCGAGCCGCGTCGGCATGGCGCCCGATCGCGTGCCGAGGGCGAGAAGGCCGAACCTGCCGCGGACACGCGCGCCTTCCTGGCCTTTGTCGGCAAGGCGGCATCCTTCCTGGTACCATTGGTCGTGGCCGTAACGCTCTGCAATCTTTTCGTGAACGGCTATGTCGGCTGGCTCGCCCCGCTCTTTTCGAGGAGCTATGGCTGGAGCCTGCCGCAGATCGGCTCCGCGATCGGCATCGCCTCGCTGGCGGCGGGCGTGGCTGGCGCGCCGCTGGCCGCATGGGCGATGGGGGTGATCGGCAAAAGGCGTCACCGCGACGCGGCGGTGACTGTGCTGGTGCTGGCGGTAGCCGGCATGTTGCCCTTCGCCGCGCTCAGCCCGCTGGCGCCGGCCGGCGGCCTGGCCTTCGCCGGCATTTTCGTCGCGCTGACCCTGACTTCCTTTGCTGCCGTTGCTGCCCCTGCGGCGATCGTGAACAGCGCGCCGGTGTCGATGCGCGCCCGCGTATCGGCCGTCTATCTGCTGATCGCGAACCTGGTCGGCAGCGGCTTCGGGATGACGGTTTTCGCCTTGGCGACGGACCATGTGTTCCGTGACCCTGGCAAGCTCTACCTTTCGCTAGCTTCGGTGTCGGCCCTGTTGCTGGGTGTCGCCTTCTGCTGCCTCGTTCTGGCCGATCGCCGTTACGAGCGGGTCATGCGAATGTCCGGGGAGGCCATCGACTCCACTAAGGCACAGCCGGCACGTCGTTGACGTTCGTCTTTCGATCCACACCAGCAGGAGGGAAAGCAGAAGCGGTCAATCTTCAAACGCTGGTCCGATCACGAAAGGGCTTCGATCCTTGCCCGATACATGATGGCGGCGTCGCTGATGTCGGCGACGATGGCGGCGCGGGCCGCCTCTCCTCGCTTGCGGCGTAGAGCGGTGAGAAGGTCCTTATGCGGTGATGGAGCAACCGTTTCGCCCAACTCGCGGGCCGTGTCTTCCGATGCGATGAACAGGTTGAGATAAGGTCCGCTCTGCAGCCAGAGCGTTTCGATCATCGAGAATAACAACTCGCTGCCGCCGGCTCGATAAAGGGTGAAATGAAAGGCCTGGTTGGCCGCCAGCATCGCGGCCGTGTCTCCAGCAGCGGCGAAGGTGCCATATTGTCGGTCGAGGTCCGCCAGCCGGGCAGTCAATGCCGGGCTGCAACGCGCCGCAGCCTGGAATGCGGCCTCACCTTCCAGCAGGAGACGGCAGGCGCAAAGTTCGTCGAAATGGGCCAGGGACATCGAGGGCACCCGGATGCTCCTGCTGTTGGGCATTTCGAGAGCCCTTTCGGATACCAGCCTCCGGACCGCTTCGCGGATGGGCATCACGCTCGTCCCAAGGGCATCGGCCACGCCTCTCAGCGTCACGGATTCGCCCGGCCGGAAGAGCCCGGCCATCAGCCCGTTCCTGAGCTGAAGATATGCCCGTTCGTGCAGCGTGCTGGTATCGATCGGCTGCAGTCGGAAGACCTCCCTGTTCATCCGTCTCCCTTTCCGCCGCAGCCGGAAGTCCCGCTTCGCCCATGCCGATCCAGCACGAAAACCATCTCTTCCTCGGGGGTGCCGACCGGCTCATTTAATCGCGGTTGGATCAAGAAAAAAGCCTTCTTGATTTATGATCACACATACGGAAAGAACGTGGGAGCCGGGGTGGGAGACATTCGTGACAAGCGAGGCGTTTTTTGCAGAGGATGTGGAATCCGCCACCGAGAAATTCGCGCAGGCGGCGCGACAAGCCGGCGCCGTCCTCTCGCGCTACGATCATCCGTCGCCTGGTCCCAATGGCGAGGCGCTGTCCACTTCGGTAGCGCTTCTGGGTCCGGAAGATCCCGAGACCATGCTGGTTGTGGTCTCGGGCACGCACGGGATCGAGGGTTATGCGGGATCGGCGATCCAGATCGCCGCTCTGGCGGGCAGGGATTTCGACCCGCTCGCACCCGGGCTGGGAATCCTGTTCGTCCACCTCGTCAATCCCTGGGGCTGCGCCTGGAACCGGCGCGAGAATGAGGATAATGCGGATGTATTCCGTAACCTCGTCTACGACAAGCAGCCCTTCGTCCGGAACGCGCTCTACGAACGCTACGAACAAGGCATCAACCCTCGGGAGTGGACCGGGCCGGAACGCGAAAAGTCGGATCGGATCTTTCAGGAACTGATCGACGAGTGCGGCATGGACGGTGCGATCGGCGTGATCCGCAAAGGGCAGCATTCCTATCCGCGCGGAGTCACCTACCACGGCGCGGGCGCGACCTGGTCCCGCAATGTCGTCCAGCAAATCGGGCGCGACCATCTTGCCGGTGTCGAGCGGGCGCTCGTGGTGGATATCCATACCGGCTATGGCGCCTCCGGACAGGCATCGGTCGTGCCTTATGACGAGCATGGTCCGAAGGCCGATTTCATCCGGGAACATTATCCCGACATTCTGCTCATTCCGGGCTCCGATCCGCTCATTCCATCGCACCCCAAGCCGCCGTACCAGATCTGGGAAGACGGCGAGGGGCCGAAGATATTGTTCGTGGGGCTCGAATTCGGCACGGCCGATGTCGGTGAGGCGTTCCAGCTGTTCCGTGCCAACAGCTTCATCCATACCTATGGAAATCCTTCGAGCGATTTCGGGCGTCGGACATCGGCGCAATATCGGGAGCTCTTCTACCCGTCGTCTCCGCAATGGCGCGACGACATCCTGCGAAGCGGCCTCGGCATTCTCAATCGCACGGTCGCCTTGACGGAACGACTGGATCGCATTCTCTGAAAGCGTTCGGACCGATCCTCAATCCTCCGCGATCGATGGCGATCGGGCGCTGATCATCCAGCAAGCGGCCGTGAAGCGGACCTCGTCACCGTGCACGAAGGGACTGAAAGCGGGCCGGACGGCCGCGACGATGCGATTGCGCGTGGCCTCATCCGCCTCGCCCAGCAGGATGCCGAGCGGCCCGAAACGGGTGAAATAATGATCGAGTTCGCTTTCGGGCAAGCTGCAGCTGAAATCCGCCGGCTGAATCTCGATCCGCTCCCAACCACTTTGACTGATGAGTCGGCGGACACGATCCCGATCCGCGAAAGCGAATTGTCCCGGCGCGTCGGGCGCGCGCTTCGGCATGTCCGGAAGGAAAGGTGCCGCAGCCCGCTCGGCGGTCGTCATGAACGGATTTTCGGCCGGATCTCGCCATGCGACGAAGCGGAGCAGGGCGCCAGCCTTTGCGGCGCGCCTGAGATTGGCAAATGCCTGAACGGGATCGTCGAAGAACATCACTCCGAAGCGCGACAGGATGGTATCGAAGACCGCGCGTCCGAAGTCATGCCTTTGCGCGTCGGCGAGCAGGAAGGTCGCGGAAAGGCCTTGTTCCCGGGTCCGGGCCCGGGCTGCATCGATCATGGGGGCGGAGATATCGACCCCCGTGCAATGACCGTCACTGCCCAAGTGACGCGCCATCGCACGCGTGGTACCGCCGGTGCCGCAGCCGATATCGAGCACCTCTCGGCCCCTGTTTTCAATGATCGCCTCGACGAGCGGTTCCTCGATGGGCTTGAAGAGCCGGCCGATCATCTCCTGTGCCTCCACCCAGACATGGCCGGCATGACCGTTCCAGAGGGTGGCCTGGTCGGGGACGGCTTCATGCTCGATCGCCATATATCGCTTCCTTGTCCCTTCCGGCTTGAAGTGCGCAATTTGTCACGTCGCGCCGCCGCGAGGTCAAGATTATGCGCGGTGCGGATATTTCGGAATTGCCCCGCCGGTGGGGAACAGCGCAGCGCGGCGGCCGCCGCCCGACAAAACGCCGATCAGACTGACGTGGCGACGTCCGATCCGGCGCTGGCGCTCAGTTCCTCAAATTCAAGAAGCGAAAGGGTCTCACCGTCCTGCACGGAGATCTGGATGTTTCGCTTGCCCTGAATGGACCATCCCCTTGCGATTGCCAATGTGCCCTTCGCGGTCTGGCACCGGAGCGGCTTCAGTGAGGCATCATGAATTATTGCGTAGAGTTGCACTTGCGCGTCCTTGTGCCGTGATGGGCGACAACTGGTTCGGTTTCGATAGCGAAGAAGCGACCGGGATCAGCCTCCTGCTCCCGGCGCGGCCGGCGGCAATTCGCGCCGAAGGAGTCGCCAGGGAAGCCCGGGTAGCTTGATCATTTCGTCGTCACATATCGTGCAGCGGCTCACGAAATAGCCCCTGTCCCAATGGCTGGTCTTCAAATTGGGTTGATGTCGCCCGAACCATTCGTGCAGGCTCACCCTGCCAATCCTTCCGACCCGGCGTTGCGATCCGTTGCGGCCGCCTTATGCCAGGACATCGTGAAACTCCGTTCGCCCATTTTCGGCTCGGATCTCGTCGGCGTCCGCGCGTTCCCATTCCGCGGCGTCCAGCGCCTTACGCTTTTCGAAGCTGTTGTGGATTCTCTGCAGGAGACTTGCGCGCTCCGTCCATGCCGCGGCGCTCATCTCCAGGCGCCGGCGCCCGTTTGCCGTGAGGTTGGTCGCAGCTTCGGCAAGATTGGCGGCTGCCCGTTCTTCGCATCCTGCGACCGTATCCTGCGACTGCTTTCGCCGGGGCGTGGCGAGATGGCCGGAGGATGGGACGGCGGCCGGGGACACGCGAATTTGAACGGACGCGTCTCGATTGCTCATGGCGATCTCCTGTCAGGCAAGCGGGAGCACGGACGTGTCTCTCTGTCACAGGATGCTTGCGGGAGGATCAGGTGATCCCATAGATATAGGGATTAAGGCGGCCGATACCAAGAAGCAGCGATACGAGCCGGGCTCGCTGCTCATTGCCGCCAGACGGGGCCTGATTTGTCGAGTTCGGCATAGGCCTTCTGGGCCGCCGCCAGGTGGCGACTTATTTCTTCCGGCTCGGGGGCCGGTATCAGATCCTGGTCGGTACCGGCGATGTCCGCCAACAAGACGCGCGCCGTGGCAATGTCATTCAAGAAGCCGAGCTCCTCCTGCATCTGTGCCAGAGCGTCCAGAAAGGCGTCCACTTTTCTTTTTCTCTTCTCGTAGAGGCCGTCAAGGAATTCCACCGCATAACGCAACTTCTTGATGTTGATCCGTGTGCGGTGGCGCCGTTCCTCCCCAAGCGCGGCAAGGTCGCGACCTGCCTTCCTGATCTTGCGCCACCGGCGATCGAGCCGCTTGCGGGCAAATTCCTCTATCGGCGCCCCAGCATCTTCATCGCTTCGCCAGCGGCCGAACTCAAGCCAGCCGAGGAGATCGAGCATCAGGTTCCGAAAGCGCTGCGACTTCAGCGTTGCCAGCACCGAGTCATATGCGTCTTCCCGCGCCGCGCGCAGACGCCGCTCCAATTCCGCTTTGCCGCCGCCTTCGCAGCGCTTCAGAAGGACGTCCAGATTCCTCGCAGCGCCCAATTGGCCGGTGAACCATCGAAGCTCTTCGCGAATGCGGACCGATTCATCGTCCTGCACGACAGGCCCGAACAAGGAGAATGCCGACCTGAGACGGCGCATGGCGACCCGTGCCTGGTGGAGGGCTGCCGCGTCCCGACGCTCGGCAACCAAGGATTCGTTCATCCGGAAATGCTTCAGGCACGCGTGAGCGATCACGACGAAGCTCTCGGCCACGTCCATGGCGGGGGCAATCCGGATCGTGCCACCCTTTCGGACTGAATCGATCGTGCCGTCGGCCAGAGCGAAGCCGCGTTCCGCCTTCGTCATGACTCCGATCTTCAGCGGCACATCCTGCCCCAGCTGCCGTGCGATTTGCATCAGGGCGCCGGCTTCTCCCGTCCGCAATTCGAGCTCGAGCTCGCACAGCCTCTGCTCTTTGTCTCCGCCACGAACCTTGCCTTCGTCGAGACTGGCTTCGATTTCGCTGCCGTCGACCGAAAGGATCCAGATCGTTCGTTCGACATCGCACGTAACCAGCGGGCGCAGATCGCCTCGAATTCGTTTGGTCAGGACCCCGGAGAGCGGTGTCTGGGCGATGGCGTCGAAATCCACGTCGGGGCCCGCTATCTTCGTCTCCCATTCCGGACGGTCGAAGATGCCGGCGGCATTTCCCCTGGAATATTTGATCGTCTGGATGAACTTGCCCTCCGACGAACGCACGCGGAGGGAGAAGCCCGCCCTCCCGAGTGCGCCTTTGCCCGTATCATAATAAATCGTGCTTTGGGCTTGCACCTTGCAGGTTCGATCACGGAGCAAAGGGTGGGTCTTCAGGGCGCCGGCATCACCGACTTCGAGCTTGAGCTCAACTTCCCGATACTTCGTCATATAGCCCCGAAGAATGCCTCGTCGGGCGGACGCCTTAGCCATTTCCACGGGTCCATGCCATTCTATCGGTCCAACTTCCGGCTCGGTTCGAATGTCGCCACCCATGATTAGCTCTTGAGGCCGAACTCGCCGATGACATAAGCGGTGGACGAGCGGGCGACCCGATGCCCTTCGCCCACGCGATCGATCCAAGAAGGAAAGCTTATGTACATCGTCAGCGAAACCGTCGCGCGCCGGAGCGTCACCCTGGCCGACGCCATTTCTCTGATGGACGAAGCGTTCCGCGCCGTGGTCGAAGGTGATGCCGTCGCCTTCCCCGTGCTGATGTGTCACGGTACCCAGTCAAATACGCGCTTCGGCGTCAAAGCGGCACTCAACAGGAAGGCAGCGCTGCCGGGTCTCAAGATAGGATCCTATTGGCCGGACAACAGTATGCGCGGAATTGAAGCCCATGGATCGACCACCATACTGCTCGACGACGAAACGGGCTTTCCCGTCGCCTTGGTTTCGGCGGGTCACATCAATGGCCTGCGCACGGCAGGCGCGGATGCGGTGGGCGTACGCGCGCTTGCGCGGCCGGATGCCTCACATGTGGCGATCATCGGTGCCGGCCATCAGGCCTGGTACGATCTCAAGGCGATTGCCGAGGTGCGCGACGTGAAGCGCGTTTCGGTATGGAACCGCTCGCCGGACAAGGCAGCTGCTTTCGCAAGGCGCGCGTCGGACCAAGGATTCGATGCCCAGGCCGTCGATCTGGAACAGGCCGTTCGTGGGGCCGATATTATCGTGACGGCAACCGCATCGCAGGAGCCGCTCGTACAGAAGGAATGGGTCTCGCCGGGAACGCATATCTCAGCCATGGGCGCTGATGCGCGCGGCAAGCAGGAACTGGACCCGCAATTGGCGCTGGGCGCAGCGCTTTTCGCTGAGCTCCCCGAACAATCCGTCGTCCTTGGAGAATTCCAGCATGCCGCCGCCCTTGGTCTGATCGGCCAGGATGCGGTGACGCCGATCGGCGCCGTCCTCAACGGCAGCCAGACCGGCCGCACCAGCGCCGACCAGATCACGATTTTCGACAGTTCGGGCATCGGCGTTCAGGATTTGGCCATCGCCGCCTTCGCCGTGGAGCGCGCACGGGCTCTGGACCTCGGAACCGAAGTGGATATCGGTTAGAGAGAAGCGAAGACTTGAGACAGATTTGGACGGTGGCGGGCCAAGCCGAACGGGCTGCGGCCGAAAATCATGAGGGTTTTGAAGGCCTGGCCGGATCCGGCCTGTAAGAAATCTCGCCCGCCGCACACTAACCGTATATGACGGTCGAACAGGACGATCATTATCTCGAAGCCACCAAGGATCATGGTGCGATCCTGGCTCGGCTTGCGCGTGTTTTCGAAGCAAATCCCGATCTTAGGCGCGATCTTCTGCAGGATATGCATGTCGCTCTCTGGAGAAGCCTGGCGCGCTTCGACCATCGATGCGCGCTTTCCACCTGGGTCTATCGCGTCGGATACAATGTCGCGGCGTCCCATGCCGCGCGCGAGCGCCGTATCCAGCCGGGTATCGCATTGGACGAGAATTTGCCTGCGGCATCTGTAGCGGCGGCGATCGAAGTCAGTGACGGGTTGGAACGGCTCTATGAGATCGTTCGACAACTCGAGCCGCCTGATCGCCAGATCATGCTGATGTATCTCGAAGGTGCCGATGCACGCCTCATTGCCGAGGAGGTGAATCTTCAAAGCGGCGCCGTCGCCACGCGTATCCACCGCTTCAAGGCCGCACTCACCCAGAAGTTTCAGGAACCTGCCGATGTCCAACGCCCCTGACGAGCTCCAGGCAATGTGGCTGGCCCCTTCCGGTAACGAGGAGGAAAGGATGACGCTCGCTGAAATACGTGATCGTGCCAATCGTATCGACGCCCGTGTCGCGCGGCGCAATCGCATCGAATATATTGCCGGCGGGGCGGCAGCCGCGGCCTATGTCGCCATCGGTTTTCTTTCCGAAAGCCCTATCGTCCGGCTTGGCGCCATCATGTGTGCGCTGGGTGGGTTTGTGGTGATGTGGCAATTGCACCGGCAAGCGCGCTCCGCCTCCCGTGAGGAATATGAACATGTCGCTGACCGCTGGATCGATTTCCATCGCGCCATGCTCGTTCGGCAGCGAGACGCGCTCAGAAGCATATGGTCCTGGTATCTTGGACCGCTGGTGCCCGGTCTGATCGTCTTCACGGTCGGTATTGGAGAAGGGTTACCCGCGCCGGTCGGCGTGCCGACGACCATCGGAGTTCTCGTCATCATCGGCGTGATCTTCCAGGCCATTGCCCGTCTCAATCGCAAGGCAGCAGCGCGGCTGCAGGCCGAAATCGACCTGCTCGATGGCTCCCAAGGATAAAAACAGAGCGGAAGCGGTCAACTCGGGCGCTGCCGGATCAGGCGAGGCGTGCAGTCTCCATAACCCATGAAAGGAGTATCGAATGTTTTCAACGGCACTTTACGCCACCGCCATGATTGCGACGGCCGCGTCGGATTCCTCACAATCCATGATCGAAAAGGGCCGGTCGCTTTCTACCTGGTCTTCCGTCCAGAGCATGAAGTCGCTGATCGATGCGGCTGCGCCTCAATTGCGGGAGGTGATGGAAAAAGGGGGCGGAGCAGCCGCTATGGGTCCGGCTCTCACGGACCATTTCGGTATGGAGACCAAGGTGCTGGACGAGTTTTCCATAACCCTGAACGGTCTGGTTTTCTATCAGCGGCTGTCGAATTTCGCCAAGGTTCCGGCGGGCCTCACGTCGCTCGTGTGGGATAGTCAAGGTATCGTCCAGGCCGCGACCGTGCGCGCCGCCGCCCCATCGCCGACGCCCGGCGAGCGCTTCGAGGTCGGTCTTCCCTTCTCAACCCCGAACCGCGGGCAATGGTTCACCTTTTGGGGCGGACCCAACGAAGCCCGCAATTATCACATCGTCGCGAAAGACCAGACCTACGCCTACGATTTCGTCGTCGTGAAGGACGGCAGATCTTATGATGGGCCGGCCGACCGGAATTCGTCTTATTATTGCTGGGACGAGCCTGCGCTCGCGCCGGCCGACGGCGTCGTTACCTCCGTCGTCAGCGGAATTCAGGACAATGTCCCCGGCAAGATCGAACCGGTTTCGGTAGCCGCCGGGAATCACGTCGTGATACAGCATGCGCGATCGGTCCATTCCCTCATTGCCCATCTCCAGTCCGGGTCCGTGCTGGTGCAAAAGGGCGACGAGGTGAAGGCTGGCCAGAGAGTCGGATCCTGCGGTAATAGCGGCCGATCCTCCGAACCTCATGTCCATTTCCACCTGCAGACGACGGGTACGTTCGGAGGAGATGCCGTCGGGATTCCGCCCCTGTTCCGCGATATCCAGGTGGACGGGCGCGACGCCAAGCCCGGAGAGCCGATCCGGGGGCAGTTCGTCGATCCGGCCCGCTGACTCATGGTCTCAATATTTGGATAGGCCTGAGTCACGTCAGAGGTGGAAGCGCCAAGCGCTTCCACCTCAGAAATGATCAGGGGCTACATCCAGCCCTGCCATCCCGCCGGTCGATCGGGAGCTGCGGATCTGCGTCTTACGCAAGCTCTTCTTCGACGAGCTTGGTCATGCCGGGCACCAGGTTGCTGGAAACCGGATGCGCGGGGATGCCGTCCAGCCGGACCGGCGAGACGGCATCGGCCGTCAGGCCGACGTCCGAGAAAGCGGACGGCGTTCCGTCGCCCCTGGCCAGAGAGGCCGCCCATTCACCCATGGCGGGCGCTGTCTGGATGCCGAAGCCGCCTTGTCCCGCCAGCCAGAAGAAGCCGGTGTCACTGGTGTCATAGCCGATCGTCGGCAGGCGATCGGGAAAGAAGCTGCGGAGGCCGGCCCAGCGATGCGTCACCCGGCCGATTTTCGCTGTCGTCGCGAGCTCGAATTTGTGGACGGCCATCGCGACATCGATCTCTTCCGCTTGGGCGTCGTAAGGCTGGCACGCACTCTCGTCCGAGGGAGACACCATCAGGGCGCCCGCATCGGGCTTGAAATAGAATGTTTCGCTGACATCGCCGACGAGCGGCCACCCCCCGATTCTATGGCCCTCCGGTGCTGGCACCAGAATGGCGGTGCGGCGGCAGGGAACGAGCCCGAGCCGGCTGAGACCGGCCATTGCGGCGATCTCATCGGCCCAGGCGCCGGCGGCATTGACGAGCACGGAGCCCGACAGGACGGCCTGGCCAGCCGTTACCCGCCAGCCCTGTCCGGTCCGGTCCAGCGCGGTCACCGGGGCGCCGAACAGCAGCGTGGCTTCGGCGGCGCGCAGACGCCGCATGAAACCTTCCTGCAGTGCATGGACGTCGATATCCGAAGTGGTGGTGTCGAGAACCGCATCGGCCGAATATTCCGGGCGCAGGATCGGAACGAGTGCACGCGCATCCTCGCCGGACAGGCGTCGGGCATGAAGCCGCGTCTCGGGATCCGACCAGAAAGCCTCCAGCATCTCCTTTTGGGCCTCGGAAGCGACGAGAAGGACCTGACGCGGTGACAGTAGAGGAGTTGCCGAAAATCCCTCCGGCGGCCGGTCGAAAAAGGACTTGCTGAGCCGCGTCAGCGCGCGGACGGTGAAATCCCCATAAAAGGGAAGGAACAAGGCGGCGGATCGGCCCGTCGCATGGAAACCCGGCTGGTCTTCCTGATCCACCAGGGCAACCCGGTGGGTCGCGGCCAGGGCCGAGGCAATTGAAAGGCCCGCAATCCCGCCGCCGATGACGATGAAGTCGAAACTGTTATTCGATATGGTCATGCAACTCCGCTCACGATTTGTTTGAATCCTGCTGCCTGCCGGCCAGCACCGGCGATCAGAAACTGGTGCCCACCTCCAGCAGGTGGAAAACGATACCGATCCACAACATGACCAGCCCGGCCAGGAGCAGCGCCACGCTCCACAGCTTTGCCGTCCATTTGCGATCGCCGCGCCAGACGAGCCAGAGATTCCACGTCATGACAGCGAATCCACCGAACAGGACGATGATGGTGAGGACTTGGGTGAATAGAAGCCGCGCATCCAGGCTTTCGTTCAGGTCGTAGAGTTTGAGGCCGATGATCGAGGCCCAGGACCCGACTACGGCAAGATACAGGATTGCCGCGATTCCGGTGAGGCGATGGGCGATCAGCGCCTTCCGGTCCAACGTCAGGCTTGCCCCATAATGTCGGCGAACCAAGGCACGGAGGGGCCAGAGCAGGATCGCGAGCAGGAATATGGCAAGGCTGGCATAGAAAGCGGGCAAGAGCCAGGATGCGGACTTGTACCAGGCGACCCGGTCGAAGACCGATACGGGCGAGGTCGCGACGCGGACGATTTGGCCGCCGACCAGCTGGGCCGCGAGCGTGCCGTGGCCTCTCATATCCTTCCAGACGAAGGGCGTCACCTCCACCCATTCGGGTCTCGGCGCAGCGCCGCCTCCGCTGCCGATCACAAGTTTGCCCTTGCCGTCGACACTGATCTCCTGCTGCCCGAGCAATTGGGTGATGCTGAAGAAGTTGGAAGCGGAAGCACGCGAATTCGCCCAAAGCCCGGTCATCATTCGGGCGTGTTTGGCAGCGGTTTCGGGATCGACCCTGCGAGTGTCCGGCCGGCCCAGAAAATAGCGGTCGGCAAAGCCTTCCACCAATGCGTCACGCAAACTTCCGGCGCCCCGTCCGGCGCTGTTCATGGAGAAGAACAGGCCGACATTGTCGTCCGGAAAGAGACTGAGCATGGTGTGGAATTGCAGGCTGTCGCCGCCATGGGCGATGATGCGGTGTCCATTCAGATCCTGCTCGTAAAAGCCGAGCAGCATGCGCGGGGCTCCAGGCACCATTGTGTGGGCCGTATCGTGCATCATCCGCGCTGTCTCCGGCCTCAATATGCGTGCCGAGCCAAGCGTGCCGTCCTGGAGGTGGGCTATCATGAAATTGGCCATGTCCGCGCCACTGGTCGTGAAGGCTCCCGCCGGTACGGGTCCACCCATCTCGAATGGCTTCGGCTCTTCGGATGCGGTCATATAGCCTTTGGACATCATCGCAGCCAGGCGCGGGGGAAGGGGCTGCCTTCCCGTGCTGTCGGACATGCCCAGCGGTCGGAAGATGTGGCGTTCGACATAGTCGACATAAGGTTCGCCGGAGACACGTTCGACGATGTATCCGGCCAGGCTGGTGGCATAATTGGAGTAAGCCGGGGTCGTGCCGGGCGCGAACACGCGTTCCGGAATCCAGGACTTGAGGATATCGGAATAATGCGGCGGCGGCCGGTCATGCGCGAGTATCCATTTCACCTGTTCTTCGAAGCCGGCGGTGTGCGTCATGATGTTGCGCATCGTGATCGGCTTGCCGTCGCGGGGCGGGATCCTGAAATCGAGATATTGGTTCACGTCGGCATCAAGGTGGATCTTGCCTTGCTCGACGAGTTGCATGACCGCGGTCCAGGTGAACAATTTGGATGTCGAGGCAGGACGGAAAAGCGTGCGGTCGGGGTCGACGGGCCTTCGTGCCGCGACATCGGCATAGCCGAAGCCACGTTTGGTGAGGATCCGTCCGTCCTTGACCACCACGATCACGGCGCCGGCAATGTCTCCCTTGTCGAGGCCCAGCGGCACGAAGCCGTCCAGCCACGCATTGAGGTCCTCGGCCGTCAAGGGGACGCCTGCCGGCGGATGCGAAGGTACGGTCGTTGGCGGGGCCGAGGATGGCGACGCGATTTCCTTGGCCGCAGGGGGAGGGGCAGCCGGCAACGTCTTTTCCGCGGCGGCGGTGAGGCCAGCCAACGCGACCAGGCCAGCCAACAAAAATCTGATCGAGCGCATCATCTCTCCCCTCGTGCGGCGTCTGTCGACGCATCTGCCCTGGGACAGGATTTCATAATCCGAGGCGGAACACTGTCGGTTAGGCGACAATCTTCGATCGTCTGGCGAGGAATGATAATATGGGGAGGCGCGCCCCGCTCTTCCTCGCTTATTTGGCTCCGCGCCTGATGCCGACGCCGGGGAAGAGGTTCGGCGTGATCTTGCCGTTTTGGACCATCACGTTGCCGCCGACCAGGACGTAGCGGTAGCCGCTGGAGGCCTGGAGCGGGTTTTCATAAGTGGCATTGTCCTTGACGGTGGCGGGGTCGAAGACGGTGATGTCGGCATCGGCACCGACCTGGATGCGTCCCTTGCGCGCCATGGCCGGCGCCATCTGCTCCATGCGGCGCGCCGGAATGATCGTCATCTTCGCAAGAGCGGTCTTGAGGTCCACGACCTTTTTCTCTCGCACATAATGGCCGAGCACACGGCTGAACGTTCCGGCGCCGCGCGGATGGACCTTCGGATCGCTCATCACCATGCCGTCCGAAGCGATGGAGACGAATGGATCTGCCATGGCGGTATCGATCGCGGATTGCGGAATCATGAAGATAACGACGGTGCCGGAAGGGTCTTCCTTGCGATATTTGTTGAACGTCTCCTCGGTGAGCCGCTCACCGGTCGCCGTCCAGACGATGTCCTTGTAAGTGATGCCGCCACGCTGTTGCCAGCCTTCCGAGAAGAATTCCGAACCGAGCGCGGTCGATCCCGCCTCATAGGGATAAGCTTCGGTGGAAACGTCGACGCCGTGGGCGGCAGCGCCCTTCAATATCTCGACCACCGTCGGCGTATCGCCGAGCGCAGTCGAAGTCACATGGACGACTTGCAGGGCCGCGCCGGTGGCGGCGGCATCGGCGATCAACTCGTTCACCACCGCAATGGGCATGCCGGTGGCGCGGCTTGCCTCGCGCATGCGGGAATGAACGAAGACGGGGACATTGTGCTTTTTCGCTGTCTTGAACGACTTGTAGATTTCCCGGCGGCCGATGCCGGGTGCATATTCGAGACCGATGCCGATGCCGAGCGCCCCGGCATCCAGTTCGCGGTCCATTACGGCCATGATACGGCTTTCCTGCTCCTCATTGGCAGAGGTGGTGAGCGCCGCTGGCGCGATCACCAACTGGGCGGTGAGAGGCGCGCCGGGCTCGCCGCAGCGTTTGTCCGTCAGCACCTCGATCCGCGCGCAGAGAAAGCTGGCGGTGGCGCCGTAATTGATCAGCGCCTTGCCCTGCTTGCCGGCATAGAATTGAGCGACCGGCATGACCCCAATTTCCATTTCCATGGCAGTCGTGACGCCGTCGAGGAGCTGGAAGCTCTGGCTCCTGGGATCCTGGCCATGGGCATGATAGTCGATGAAACCCGGAGCGACGACCTGTCCCTTGGCATCTAGAANGCATGACCCCAATTTCCATTTCCATGGCAGTCGTGACGCCGTCGAGGAGCTGGAAGCTCTGGCTCCTGGGATCCTGGCCATGGGCATGATAGTCGATGAAACCCGGAGCGACGACCTGTCCCTTGGCATCTAGAATTCTCTTGCCATCGAGCGGCGTGGCCGAGACCGCAGCGATGGTGCCACCATTGATGCCGACATCGGCCACCTCGTCGCGCCCGCTCGCCGGATCGATGACGCGTCCGCCCTTGATGACGAGGTCATAGCTGGCATTCTGTGCCGCGACCGGGGCAGTGCCGAGCAAGGGTAGCAGGCAGACTCCCAGGAGCAGATTGCGCAGAGGCTTCGTCATTCATCCTTCTCCATTTTCATGGGAACCCGCCGCGACGACGCAGCTTGCGCCGTTCGCATCGAGGGGATTCCAATTGCTGCCACATGCTTGCCCGGAAAATTTTGCTTCCTCAAGCATGCGGCATGCCTGAAACGAAAATTGGCGACAGCTTCAAGACGGCAATTCACATCCGACGGCGCGTCTTATCCCTTCCAGGTCGTGAACCAGGATATTGCCATATTCGATCGTGATAAGCCCCTCGCATTGGAAACGCTGCAGGACTTTGTTGACCGATTGCCGCGAGGCGCCGACCATATGGGCGATATCCGCCTGCGGCAGCCGAAGCGACAGTCTCTTTCCTCCGTCGGCATCGGTGCCGAAGGAGCGTGTCGCGTCCAGGATCCGGCGCGCGACCCGTGCCGACATGTCGTCGAGGCTCGCTTCTTCGAAATACATGCAGGCGGCCCGCATCTGGCGGGCCAGAAGCTTGAGCATCGCGTCCCCAAAGGTTCGATGGGCGTCGCGCAGGCGCACAAAATTCGACATGTCGATGACGTCCACGACGATATCCGTATGCGCCTCGGCCGTCTGCGGTCTTGGGCCGAAGTCCACCATCGAACTGTCACCGAAGCAATCGCCGGGTTCGAAAAAGGCATGGACGATCTCACGGCCGTCGCTGCGGCTGACCGACATCCGCACCGATCCGGAAACGAGCCTGAACATCTCTTGGCCATGATCGCCCTGGAGGTAAATGACCTGGCCCGCCGCATAATCGCGGCGGAATGCCGCCTCCTGAAAAGCTGAAGCGGCCTCGGCATCCATCCATTGAAACATGTCGAACGTCGAATAGGTCATCGGGGAGCCATTTTTTCGTAGAGCGAAATCCTGCGTTTCGAGTCGGGATAGCAGATTTGTCCGGACCATGAAGGGTTACCCGCCGGGGATCTGTCGCGCGCCGCCTGCCGTGCCTGAGTGGCGACAGGCGCTATTGTCCTTCATCGTCCACCGCTGGCCGTCCCGGCCTTTCGAACATAGGTTCCGCCCCCGAATTCCAGGCTCGATACGACAGCCGCGGGGCCGATGGAGAAGCCCACGGGCGTGAGACCCATGACGCTGAGGAAGCCTGGATTGCGCCAGCGGGACTTGAACAGATTGCCGCTGTCATGCTCCAGGTCGCCGCTTACCGCGCCGCGGACGAGGACAAGCCGGCCGCCTTCTACCGTGACCCTGACATCGCCATAGAGTTTGCTCGAATATTCGCCGGCATAGCTGGCGATCGGCAGGCTGGGCGGCGTCGCGTCCGGCCTGGTCACGCGCGCCAGGTCAGGACCTTCCAGCGATTTGCCCTGTTTCCTCCAGTCGTCCAGCAGGATGGTGCTCCAGTCGGTTTTCTCGCCGCCGAGCAATTCGTCGAATATCCGAAGGGTCAGCGCATAGACCATGGCGTGTGGATAACGGTTGGTCAGCACGACAATTCCGATATTTTCCTCGGGGATCATCGCCACATTGGCCATATTGCCGTCGATCGCGCCGCCATGCTGGACGAGCTTGCGGCCACGATATTCGCTGAGGAACCAGCCCATTCCATAAGCGGTGACATGGGCGGTCGGCATCATGTCCTTATAGCCGCCTTTGGGAAGCGCGATTTGGGGTGTGCGCATGTCTTCGATCACGGCTTCGGAAAGGATCCGTTTGCCGTCATAGAGGCCCTTGCCGAGCTGGAGTCGCAGCCATTGAGCGACGTCGTGCGCGCTGGAGTTTATATTGCCCGCGCCGCCGCCATTGTCGCCGTCCCGATATTCGATCGGAACGAGTTTTCCGTCGACCAGGATGTGCGGGGTCGAGACATTGGCCATGCCGGCAAAGTCGTGGACGCTCGTATTGGTACGGGTCATCCCCAAGGGACCGAAGATGCGCTGTTTCAGGAAATCGTCCCAGCTGATGTTCGTTACGGCAGGGACGATCTCACCGGCTGTGATGAACATCTCATTATTGTACTGGAACCGGTTCCTGAACCCGATCGACTGGTCCTGGAAGCGAAGACGATAGATCAGCTCGTTGCGGTCGAAGCCCGAGCCCGACCAAAGCAAACCGGCCCCACCGACCCCGGTGCGATGGGTGAGAAGATCGCGCACGGTCACGTTGCGGCTGACATAGGGATCGTGGAGTTCGAACGATTTCATATAGGATCGGACGGGCCCGTCCCACTCGAGCTCGCCGTCATCGACCAGCAAGGCCAGCGAAGCGGCCGTGAAGGCCTTGCCCGAAGATCCGATCGCGAAGACCGTATTTTCGTCGACAGGTTCTTTCCGATCGACCGTTCGCGTGCCGAAACCCCGTGCGTAGATGATCTTGTCGTCCTTTACGACGGCGACTGCGACGCCCGGGATACGCCACTCCTTGCGTGCCTTTTCGACATAGGCGCCGAAATCGTCGAGCGGCTTTGCCTGGACGGTGGCGGCCGTCAGCCCCGACCACAGGATCAGGATGACGAAGGACAGTTTCGAATATTTGAAATTCATCTCGCAATTCCTTCAAGCATCAGGAGCCGGGGCAGGGGTGCCGCAATACGCGGCCGGCGCGGGCGCCGGTGTGGCCGTGCGCGTCCAGCGTAACCTGTCCGTTGACGATCACCGTTTCGATTCCCGTGGGCACGCCCGTAGGGTTTTGCCAGTCCGCGACGTCGTCCAATTCTTCCAGATCGAATATTATGATGTCGGCCCGCATCCCCTCGCGGAGGAGGCCTCGGTCGGAAAGACCCATGCGCTGGGCCGGCCAGCCGCTCATCTTGCGGACCGCGTCGGGCAAGCCAAGCACCTGACGCCGCTTCACATATTCGGCGATGACGCGGGGAAATGTCCCGTAGGCACGAGGATGGGCAAGCCCGAGAGCATCCACTTCACCCAATTTCATCACCGAACTCGCGTCGCTGCCGATGCTAACCCAGGGCTGACGAATGGCATGGACGATATCGTCCTCGCTCATCACGAAATAGAGCGCCATGGCGCGCTTGGGCTGGGCCTCGATGACGATGTCCCACGCAAGATCCACCGGATCCCGACCTAATTCCTTGCCGATCTCGGCGAGATTGCGCCCCTCGAAGCGGGAATATCGGGATCCCTGGGCATTGGCGAGGACGACATTTTGCCAGCCGCCTGACGCCGCGACGACGTTGGACCAGCCGGGCGAGCCCGTGACCAGCTCCTTCTTGAGGCGCGCGCGCACCTTGGGGTCGCGGAGCCGCTCTATTCCTTTTTCCTTTCCATCCGCCCAGACCCAGGTCGGAACCGTGATCTCCAGGCCCGTGCCCGCTGCGGCATAGGGATAAAGGTCGGCGGCAACATCGACGCCGCGTCCGCGCGCCGCCTCGATGGAGGCGACTGCCGCCGGGATGAGTTTCCCCCAGCCACCCGCATGCGCGCCCTTCAGGTGGAATATCTCCACCTTCACGCCGCCTTTCTCGCCGATTTCGATGGCTTCGTTCACCGCTTCGACCAGCTTCTCGCTTTCGTCGCGAATATGCGATGCGTAGAAGCCGTCGCAGCGGGCGGCGATTCTGGCGAGCGTGATGAGGTCGGCAGTAGTCTGGAAATTGCTCGTCGCGTAGAGCAAGGCGGTCGAGATGCCGAAGGCGCCGTTCCGCATCGCCGTCGCCACTTCGCCTTCCATCTCCGCCATCTGGGCCGCCGTCGGATGCCCCTCTTCATTGCCCATCACCTTCACGCGCGCCTGGGTCGCGGAATAATAGGTGGCGAAATTGACGGCGATTCCCCGCTTTTCCAGCCGATCGAAATAAGCCGGTATCTCGGCCGCATCGACGGGCGTTCCGCCTTCGCCCGCAATGACCGTCGTGACGCCCATGCGAAGCTTGTTTTCGGCGGCTCCGTTTTCGAGGAGGATGCGGCCCGATTGATCCATCATGTCGATGAAACCGGGGGAGACATAGCGGCCCGATGCATCGATCTCCCTGGCGCCGCGACCGTCGATCGCGCCGATGCGGACGATGCGGCCGTCCCTGACTGCTACATCGGCATCGATCCACGGATTGCCCGCACCGTCGAGCACGCGTCCGTTCCGGATGACGATGTCGTAATCATGAGAAGCGGGTGCGGCGCCGATCAGCATGACCGCCGCGGCCAAAAGAAAGAATCGCTTCATAGAACCGGCCTTTGCAGCAGGGGGTGAAATGTGAGCCGGCATGGGCGCGCGATGCGACCGGCCGGCCCACCGACATCAGAAGTTCACGCGTCCGCCTATCGTGAAATAGCGCCCGACCACATCGTAAAATGCAGCGTTAGGGAGGATCGGCGGATCCCTGTCGAAGAGATTCGATATGTTCCCGAACAGGGTGAAGCGGGAGCCGCTGCCGTCGAGGGGCAGGCGGTACTGGATGCCCAGATCCACGTAGAGGCGGCTGGATATGTCATTGTTCACGATATTCTGCTGGGCATTATACTTACCGCCGCCGACATAACGGGTGCGAAGGTCCAGGGTGAGATCCTCATTTTCGTAGGACATCCGCGCAAAGCCCCGCCATTTTGGAACGCCGTTGCTGCCGACATTGCCGATCGTGTCGACGCGGGTGACGCCGTCGTCATTCACCAATTTGTCGACATAGCTGGCGAGGACCCGGAAATTCAGCCGGCCCGGCAGAGAGGAGGCGATCTTCTCCATAGGCATTCTATAGGCGAGTTCCAGATCGACCCCGCTGGTCTTGAACGTCGTCAGGTTGATGTATGTGGCAAAGATCTGCGTGATCTGCCCTTGGCCGTTCCGCACGATCTGCGAACAAAGAGCATCATTGCCCTCGAAGCAGCGCGTGACGATGTCCTGTGTGCTGAGAGTGGTGATCGCGCCGGCGACGTCGATATTGTAATAATCCGCGGAAAGGCTCAGCCCCGGAACGAAGCTCGGCTCGAAGACCATGCCGATCGTATAGGTGTCGGCCCGCTCCGGTTCTAGGTTGGCGTTGCCGCCTGTGATCCTCTGGACCTGGACGGTCTGGTTGGTGAACGGATCGAAGACATTGCCGACCCCGAGCGCGGCGGCGGTGAAAAGCTCTGCTATATTGGGCGATCTTATGTCTCGCGAACGGACCGCCCGGAGGCGGAGACCGTCGAAGACCTGGTTGCTGATGCCCAGCTTCCAGGACCAGATGGAGCCGCTGGTGCTGTAGTCGCTGATGCGGGCGGCGCCGTTGAATTCGAGCAGCTGGAAGCCGGGAACGTCGCGCAGCAAAGGAATGACGACTTCGCCGAATGCTTCCTTGACCGAGAAGGCACCGCCTTCTTCCGCCAGGATCAGACTGGCCCAGCGCTTTGATTTGGACAGATCGTCGATCAGCGTGTCCGATGCCTCCCTTCGCGCTTCCACGCCGATCGCGACGGAAACCGGTCCCGCCCAGATCGAGAAGGGTTCGCCCCGAAGCGACACCGCACCCACGTCGAGCTTGGCCGTGGTCGAGGTCAGCGCATCGCCCAGCACGTAGCGGAGCGCCGCATCGGAAGGTGCGCCTTCGCCGAAGAGATTGATGGGAATGCAGGCGGTGGTGGGGACGGTGAGCGCCGATCGGCAGATGGGCTGCCCCGTCAACGGGTTGATCACGGAATCGACCGCTTCCGCATAATTGGACGCGATCCGCAGATTCTCGAAACCGGAAATGTTACGCTGCTCGCCGTGGCTATAATAAGCGTCCCAGCGCCATCCATTTCCAAGCCCGCCTTCGATCGCCACGGTGCCCTGGATGTTCTCGCGTTTGACGTCCAGTTCGATGAGCCCGAAATCGTCGTTGAACCGACCCAGGGTGAACGGCCCCGTCAACTGGTTCCGCACGGCAGCCGGAAGGAAGGCATTGTCTGGCGAAATCACTTGCAAGGCGAGATCCGGCACGAAGCCATGATGCGTCGTCACGTTGGAATAGCGCATGTCGCCCGAAATCTCGATCGAGTCCGTCAGGTCGTACGAAATGCGTCCGAAGACATTCACCCGCTTGACGGGGGAGGTGAGAGGAAGGCTGTCGTCATAAGAAGGGCCGTCGCCACCGGACATTTGCTGCCCCGACACGATCGATCCGGGCGCGAACGGACTGAGCGTGCCGTCGGGATTGAACTGCTGCCCGGCCAGTGGCCCGGACAGTATCAGTCCGCCACGGGTCACCACGGAGAATCCGACGTCGGGGGCGATCACCCGCTGACCGCCGGCGATGGCCAGCAATCCCCAGCGGCCCACATTGTCCCGCGCCGTTCGTGGAATGATGCCCTTCGATTCATAATATTCCCCGGCGAGGAGGATATTGCCGCGCCCGCCGGCGAAATCGGTGCCGCCTTTGACCCCGAGCGTATATTGGGCGCCGTCGTCGTGGGTGGAGAGCCCGGTCTGCGCCGACAGCTCGAAAACCATTATAATCATCGTCGAGGATCAGATTGACGACGCCGGCGACGGCGCCGGATCCCCAGGCCGCAGAGGCACCTCCCGTCACCACTTCGACCCGCTCGACGACGGAGAAGGGGATGGAGTTGAGATCGCCTCCGCCCACGAAACGGTGATTGTTCAGGAGCAGCAGGGTGCGCGCGGATCCCAGGCCCCTTAAATCCGATCCTTCCGATCCGGTGTTGATATTGCCGGTATTGATGGCGGGGTTGGAGGAATAGCGAAATTGCGGAAGATCCCCGAGGACCGCGGCGACGTTGGTCCGCCCGCCCTGCCGCAGATCGGCCTCGCCGACCACCGTCGTCGGCGTCGGGGCTTCGAATCCGGCGCGGTCGATGCGCGACCCGGTCACGACGATCTCATGCGATCCCTCGTCCGGGGCGGCGTCCGATGCTGCAGGTGGTGGATCGTTTGCCTGCGCGAACGACGGCGCTGCGAATGCGACGGCGATGGTGAAAAGTGCCGATCCGGCGAAGAAATTCCTCTTATGCGATTCGCGACTCTTCCTCATCATGTTTCCCCCTCCCAATTATTGTGATGCGGGATGAATCTCCGCTTGGCGGGAGAGAGTTGACGCAAGTTCTGCCGGGCCTCTGTCAAATAGGTGACAATGTACCGTTCTTACGCGCACTATGATTTTCGGAAGCTGTTGGGGCGTTTCGGCAAGGGGCGTAACGGAAAGGAAGCAGGGCGAGGATAATGAACCTGTACAAAAGCTTCATTCTGCCGGCGCTGCTTGACCGATCCATGGGACAGGAGGCGCTGTTCGGGCCCCGCCGCCAGGCGCTGGCCACTGCGGCCGGCAAGATACTCGAAATCGGCTTCGGTTCGGGCGCCAATCTGCCCCATTATCCCGACGGCGTCGTTTCGCTTCACGTGATCGAGCCGGACGGGCAATTGGCGAAGCGCGCGCTACCGCGGATTCTGGCGTCGGGCCGGCAGGTGCATGCGCATCCGGGGAAGGCGGAGGATCTTCCGTTCGCCGATGCGAGCTTCGACACGATCGTAAGCAGCTTCACCTTGTGCAGCGTGTCCGATCCGGAGCAGGCCCTGCGTGAAGTCGCACGTGTCCTTCGGCCCGGCGGCCGGTTCCTGTTCCTGGAACATGGGCTGTGCCCGGAGCCGGGTATTGCCCGTTGGCAGCGCAGGCTCAATCCTCTGCAGAAATGCCTTGGCGGCGGCTGCCATCTGACTCGCGACATGGAGGCATTGATTCAAGGCGCGCCTTTTGCGGCCCGCCGGAGCCGATCCTTCTTTCTGCCGAAGCTGCCCAAGATAGGTGCCTATCTGACGCTAGGCCAAGCGACCGCCCGGCCATGATCGCCGGCTTCAATGCGGGACGGCTGGAGTCCGCTCCTCCCGCGGGGTGATCCCGAAATGCCGTTTATAGGCCACACTGAAATTGCACGAATGCTCATAGCCGACGTCGAACGCGATCTCGGTCACGGAGAGGCGTCCCGCCCGTAGCAATCGGCGGGCCTCCTCCATCCGGCGGCTCCGGACATATTCGAAGATCGTGATACCGAAGACGGTCCGGAATGCTTCCGAAAGCCTGGTTACGCTGGCCCCGACATTTCGTGCCAGGCTTTGCACCGCCAGCGGCTCCGAGAAATGGGTATCGATATAGTCGCGGGTGCGCTCCACCTTGGTCAGGGTCCGTTCGTCCGGCCTCGGCACCGCCCGTGCCGCGGAACCTGCGATTTCCGTCCAGAGTTCGCAGATCAGCTCGGCACCGCGGGCTTCCACATAGGCCCTTCGCATCGGTCCTTCGAAAGCCATGGCTTCCAGTGCGCGCACGCTCATGGCCATGGATGGGGTCATCCTGCCGACCTCGGAGAACCAGGCGGCCTCGCCTTGCTCGAGAAAACGGGAAACCGGTCCGGGCATATCGCCGGGCTTCATCCCGAAGCGATCGGTCAATATGTCCGGCTTGCACAGGATCGTGACGGCGAAAGCGGGTCCCGGTGCGATGCAGCCGGATTTGACGATCCCTTGTCCATGAAGCGCGAGCGCGAATGTCAGGTCGTCGATCATGAGCGGGCGTTCGCCCGGGACCGAATAGCGGGCCGCGCCCCGCAGCTGGAAATGAAATTTCAGCCAGTCGTCGCCGACTTCCTGCGCGACGCATTCCTCCGTGGGGTGGTAACGCGACATGCCGACACAGATGCTCTGGCCGAATGAGAGGATCTCGATTCCGCTTTCAATCACAGGCTCATAGCCTGTCCGTGTCAGATAGCCGCCTTCAACCATAGATACCGGATCCCGTCCGCTTACCCGACTTTCTAGGGCAAATGTTCCGGCTTCTCCAGACGGGCATCAATCTCCAGGATCGAGCAGTTCCGGCCGCACGTCGTCCGTCGAGGCTCTATTCAAATGCCTAGCGAAGCTTTGCGGCAATTCCTTCCAGGTTCTTCTCGAGGGCCGCGATCCGACGAGCCGTTGCCGCGTCGGCTCCACGCGATTGCAATCCTGCCGCCAGGGTCTCGATACTTCTCGCCAGCGCCGGATCTTTCCGCCCAGAGGCGAAGGACGATTTCGCCTGCGCCAGAATGGCTTCGAGCTCGGCTAGCGAAGAGGGCGGAAGCGTCTGTCCGCGTTTCAGCTGGTCGACATAAGCCAGCGCCACCACAGGGTGATCCGGCCATGTCACGGGAAATTGCTGCTGCGGATTGAACAGCCTGCCTTGATCGGCCAGCTTCGCCGCCCCAATTTCATTCTCCGTCAGATATGCACTTGGCTTCAACGTCAGCACGTCCAGCCCGCGCGTGATCTCGGTCCCGTAGATGCGGCCATCATACCAATAGACCGACCAAAATCCGCCGAGCACCAGATGCTTTTCGTCGACCGGCCCCCGGTCGAAATAGGCGATTTCGGTGAGATTGGCGGAATCCGTGAAATCGATCACGGAAATGCCGCCTTGGTACCAGGCCTGGACGAAGATGTCGCGTCCGGGGACGGGAATGATCGAGCCGTTATGCGCGACGCAATTCTCCTGGTCCCCCTGCGCGGCCGTCAGCTTGTAGTGGCTGCGATATTCCAGCTTCCGGTCGACGATGTCGTAGATCGCGTTGGCGCCCCAGTTGCGTGGGTCCTGAGCGCGGCAGCGCGGCCGCGAGCCGCCGCCCCATTCGTCGGTGAACAGGACTTTCGTTCCATCATTGTTGAATGTCGCCGAATGCCAATAAGCGAAGCCCTTGTCGACGACCGCGTCGATCCGCTGCGGCTTGCGGGGATCCGAGATGTCGAAGATGATGCCATTGCCGGAACAGGCGCCGGCGGCGAGCTTGCGCGTCGGAAAGGCCGTTATGTCGTGACATTGATCGGTGCGGCTTGTCTCCTGCGTATCCTTGCCGTGATCGCCACCTTCCCAGAGACCGGCGAGCCGCCCGGTTTCGCGGTCTGCGAAAACCGCGGGACTGTCGATGATGCGCGACCGGGACGGATCGGAAAGGGGGATTTCGATCACGTCGATGCGGAACAGGGCCGTCCGATCATCTCCCGGAACGTCGCCGACGCAGCCCTTGAGTTCCTTATCGTCGCGAACGGATGAAATGCCCGAATTATAGACGATGATCGCGTCCTTCGCGTCGGGGCTCGAGACGATCGAGTGGGTATGAGACCCCCGGCAGGTCTGCACCTGGCCGACCTGCACGGGCCGCGAAGGATTGCTGATATCGAAGATACGCAATCCCCGGAACCGTTCGGGGCTCACCTCTTCGCTTATCCCTTGCAAACCGCAATCGGTACGCGCGCGGGTCTGCTCCACGGACATGATCAGGATATTGCCGGCGATCGAGACATCGCCCTGGCCACCCGGGCAAACGACCGAGCTGATGAGACGCGGTACGCCCCCGGCGCCCAGGCGATAGAGGTTGAAGCCGTGATAATTGCCGACCGCCAGCAGATCGCCCGCAAAGGCCATGTCCGTGTTGGCGAAGTTGAGGAGCGGCGACCTCTCGCTCAATTCGGCATCGGTTTCGTCGCGCTCCTTGGCCGCCGCCTTTCCGTCCTTCTTGTCTTTGGCGGGATCGGCCGGCTTCGGCGGTGGCAAGCCCGCCGGGTTGTCGCGATCGAAAAATCCTGCCGGCTTGGGCAGGCTGGCGACAAGGGTAAGATTGCTGATGGCCTGTCCGGCGTTGCGAAAACCTGGCGCGAGCGTCGATCGCGGATCGTCCGAAAGCTGGGCGAGCAGCGCGCTCATCCGCTTGATCTCGGCGCCTTGTTCATTCTTCACGTCGCTCGTGAATTCGAACAGGACCGGATCATAAGCCGATCCCGGCTGCTTCAGCAGATTGTCGACCATCTTCACGGCGCCTTCGTGATGGGCGATCATCCGCTCGAGGAACAGGCGGTCGAAGGCGTTGCCCTTGGCAGCGGCCAGGGCTGCCATCTGCTCCGGAGTGGCCATTCCCACCATGGTGCCATGTTCGTGCACCCCATGGGTCGCCCCCATCGCATGCGCTGCACCGGGGTCGGGCGCGGTCTGGCCGCGCTCCTTGAGCCACTTCTGCATCAACGCGATTTCGTCCGCCTGTGAGGCATCGATCCGGCCCGCCATGTCGACCAGCGGCTTGCGATTGGTCCGGTCCTTCACCAACGCCACCATCTGCACGGCCTGGTAATGGTGCCGGATCATATCCTGCATGAACCGCACGTCGTCCGGGGAGAAACGCGTGTCCGCGATGCGAACCGCCTCGGCTGCGCTCAGTGACCTGGTGGCCTGGCCAGGCGCGCCGGGCTGAACGATCGGGGCTTCTTGCGCCGATCCCGCGCCGGCCGTCGCGGCCAGGCCGAAAATGATGAGGCCCCGCCGGCAAAGGCGCTCGACGCGTTCGGATGACCGTGACATTCCTTGCTCCCGTTCATGCTCGCAGACGGCGACCGCTGCCGCCCCCCTAAAGGCGAACATGTGCGAAAGCGGCCGCGTGCGCAAATGACTTATCCGGCGTGCCAGGATCAGACTTTCTAACGCAGAGGGGCAGGGCCTGCTTCCGGCTTCCCCGATCATGCGGCTCCGTCCGATCATGCCTGACTGGTTGCACCGGCTTTCCGTTCGCGCGCGGCAAGCAGGATTTCGCGTGCGCGTTTGGCGACCAGTTCTTCCTCGCCGTCATTGAGATAGCCCGCGAAAAGACCGGGACCGGTATACTCGCCGACGAAGTAAACGGTCCGGCCAACGACGACGTGCACCGCGATCGGTTGTTCGCCCTGGCGCATCTGTTCGAGGAACTGATCGTGAGTCAGGGGAATTTCCGCTTGGTCCCACATCAGAACCAGACCCGGTCCGAAAAATGCTTCCTCATATCCAAGCCGCAGCCCTGGCACGTCGGCGAGATGCGCGCGCATGGCTTCGACCCGCCGGCGGTCGCGGCGGTAGAGCGCCTGGCTGTCGCGGCCGCGGAGCTGCTCGACGGCCGTCAAGAGACCGATCACCTCCTCTTTGTCGACCTTCAGCCCGCGGCCGAGGCCGGCCGGGTTCGGCGACGCGTGCAGCCTGGCCGCGGCGACAAGGTCGGCGCGGCCTGCCAATATACCGGTGGATTGCGGGCCGTGTACGCCCTTCCCTCCGCTGATGCCGACCAGGTCGGCGCCCATTCCCGTATAGCGCGACAGGCTGGACATGTCGGAAAGATGGGTGAGGGCGAAAGATGCGTCCAGATAGACTGGAACATTGGCGCGCTTGCCGATGGCGATCAACCGCTCGAGAGAAATGATTCCGGGCTGGTTCGACTTTTCGACCATGGTGAGGCCGCCGATCATCGCCGTGCGCTCGCCAATGGCAGCAAGCATCTCTTCCTCGGTATCCACGTAGACGTTGGTCATCCCGGCATTGCGGTAGGCGCGGTCATAGGGCGTGGAATGCGCACGCTGGATCACGGTTTCCCGCCGCGGCCAGCTGGCCTGGGGCAGGGCCGCAATCTTGTCCTTGTCGGTCCCGGCCAGGCAGGCTGCGGCCGCCAGGGTCATGGCGGCGAAGGCGCCGGAGGTCACCATGGCAGCTTCCGCCTTGGTGATTTCAGCCAGCTTCGACCCTGCGGCTGCGTATAGCGCGTTGAGATCGACATAATGGCGGGAGGCTTCCGCCATGGCGTCGGTCACTTCCTTCGACAGGGTCGTTCCGCCGAATGCCGTTACCGCGCCAGCGGCGTTGACGATCCGGGGCAGGCCCAGCATTCGTCCATAAACGGTGGCCTTGGCTGACGCCGCATCCGGCCGGACGGCTCGCGTGGCCGCCGCCGTGGCCGGCGCAGGCAGGCCGCTGAAGGCGAGTAGCGGCGACGCGCTCGCCAGCCATAGGAGCTCCCGCCGGCCCAGGCCATTTCCTTCGGCATATGACATGACAATTACCCTCTCGCCTTTGCAGCCGCGTTCATTTTTCGCGGAACACATACTCATGCTGGGCATCGCGCAGGCTCAGAATGGACTTACCGTCCAGCTGGCCCATCACGAATTCCTTCCCGATGAAACTCGGCGCGATCGTCACGAACGACGTCGTGCCATCGGGATTAGCCCGCGACGCGACCGGCGATTCCCACTCGCCGAAATCGAAGATGAGGCCGGTTCCCTGCTTGCGGACGTCGAGGTCGCCGAGAGCGGGATTGGCATATTGGCGGCCAAGCCTGGCGACGGCGGCAGCTTCCGGCGCAATATTCAGGGACTTGCGCTCGGCAGCCATCCGCTCACGCATCGTCTTTGCCGCCACCTCGACCTCATTGTCGGCCTCGGCCTTGCCGTCGAACAGCAGCTCCAGGAACTTGCGCGGAAATGCCGTCCAGAAGATATCGCCCTGATCGGCATTCGTCAGAATGACCGCGCCTACGTCATGATCCGGCAGCCACAACATGATGGATCGATATCCGAACATGCTGCCGGGGTGACTGACCACCCGCACCCCGTATTTGCTCGAGACCATCAGGCCCATGCCATAGGTGAACTGGTCGCCGATCAAGGCGTTGGGCGCCTGCCGATCCGCCAATATCGCTGATGAAATATAGCGGCTTCCGTTTGGAAGCTTGCCGCCTGCCAGCTCCATCGAGACATATTTCAGCATGTCGTCCACATTGCTCCACGCGCCGCCGGCGGGGCGCAGCGGAACGATGGCATAATTGATGTCGAAGACGGCGAAGGCGGGGTTTCCGTCCATATCGAGCGCATGCCCCGTCCCATGGTTGAGGCTCAGCGCCCGCCGGAAGTCGAACGTTGTCGACTTCATGCCCAGCGGATCGAAGACGCGCGATTGCATGGCTTCGTCATAGGCCCGTCCCAACTCCTTATCGGGGAACAAGGCATGGCCGCCGACGAAGCCGGCCGCGGCCGCCAGCGGGTTGGAATATTGGAACATCTCGCCGAACCGGCTGGTCGGCTGAACCGCGCCAAGCGCCGCGAGCGTCGTTGCCGGGGTCGCCCGCTCGAATTCCAGAAGCCAGTCCAGATCCTGACGCGGCAGGCCTGTGCATGCGCATAAAAGATGCCTGATCTGCACCGAGCGGGTCGTGTCGGCATTTCCGAGCCTGAACGATGGAAATACGCTCGTCACCGGCATGTCCCAGCGTAGGCGCTGCTCGTCGACCAGCTTGCCGAGCATCAGCGTCGTCAACGGCTTGGTGACGGAAGCGATCAGGTAGAGCGTTTCGGCATCGGGGGCTTCGGGCCGTCCCAGTTCGCGGACGCCGAAGCCACCCGCAAAGACCGTCCTGCCGCCTTGGACGAGGCCGACCGAAACACCCGGAATACCGAATTCCTGCTGCGCCCGCCTGATGAATGCGGTCAGCTCCGCGATATGCTTTCGGTCGAGGATATTCGCGGTGCGGCCGGCAAAGGATTCTCGCGAATAGCCTTTGGGCAGCAGTCCTTCCATGATGAGCGTCAGCGCCGCGCTCCGCTTTTCCCGCACACCGTTGTCGACGTCCTGGATCCAGGCCATCCAGCGGTCGCCGTGACGCATTGCGCCAGCTGTGACGGTACGATGCTCGCCCGGCGAGGTCTGGTAGGAATAGATGCGCTGATCTGTCCATCCGTCCTTGTCCGGACCGGATATAATATCCTGTAGCGGCCGTTTCGCCGAAGGACGATAGGCCGCCCATGCCTCCGTGATTGCGGCATCGTGCCGCTTCGCCTTGACGTCGACCAACGCGACCCACGAATTGCCCTCGGGAGCCTCCAGGACCGAAAGGTCGCCATTCGTGGTGAGTGACCATCCGGCGGGAACGATGAAATTATTGCCGGCGGTCGTTGTTGCGGGCCTATACGCTTTCAGCCGCGGCGTCGCGGGCTGTGCGGCCGAAGTCGCTTCCACTGTCGCATTCGCTATCCCCGCTTCCGCGTGGACATTCGAACTTAGGATCAGCAATGCCGAAAATGCGCCGACAAATAGTGAAGCGAGACCGTCCTGACGCATCTTTCCTCTCAAATACTCGTCGCCGGACCCGCATTCCTGTCATGAAATTGCCGATCGCTTGAGGCCTGGGCACCTCCCGAAAAGGAGGTGCCCGGCACGTCTTGCGATCAGAAGTTCACCCGGGCTCCAAAGGTGAAATAGCGTCCCATGATGTCGTAATGGTTGCTCTGCTGTTGGATGAAGGGCGGGCTGCGGTCGAACAGATTGGACACGTTTCCGAAGAAGGTGAACTTGTCCATGACTTTGAGCTGGGCGCCGATATCGACATAGATGCGAGCATCGATCTTGTTATTGACGATGCCCGGCACGTCCCTCGTGTAGACGCCGCCGCCGACATAGCGGATACGGGTATCCAGGCCGATCACGTCGTCCTGATAGGTCGCGCTGAAGGTGCCGCGCCATTTCGGAATTCCGACCGCGAAGTCGCCGACTTCGCCCGCGCGCTCACCGCCGGAGCTGAAAATATACTTGTCGACGTAAGTCGCAAGCGCGCGGAACCGAAGCGAGCCCGGCTTGTCGCCGGCGATCTGCGACATCGGCAGCACATAGGCAGCTTCGATGTCCCAGCCACGTGTCTGGAACTCGGCGAGGTTCTGCGCATTGGAGAAGACCCGGGTGACGGTCTGGGTCACGGGGTCGCGGATGATCGCGTCGCAGGCGGTTTGGACGCCTTGCCCGCAGAGGCGGGTGATGTCGGTCGCCAGCAAGGTGACGATGGCGCCTTCAATCTTGATGTCGAAATAGTCGACCGAAAGGCTGAGCCCGCGCAGGAAGGACGGCGAATAAGAGCCTCCGATCGTGAGCGTGCTGCTGATCTCCGGCTGCAGATCGGGATTGCCGCCGAAGATCAGGGTCACGAAATCCGGGTTGGGATCATAGCCGGGAGGCGGGTTTGCGGGCGGATCCAGATCGGTGATCGCGCCGATGCCGGTATTCTGGGTCGAGAAAAGGTCGGCGATATTCGGCGATCTGATATCGCGCGAGCGGGTGGCGCGCAGCAGGAGGTCATTGAACAATCGGGCGGTGCCGCCGACCTTCCACGACCAGATGCCGCCGCTATTGCTGTAATCCGAGTAGCGGGCGGCGCCGTTGAAATCGAGCTTGACGCCTTCCGCGTCCAGCAACGGAAGCACCATTTCGGCGAAGGCTTCCTTGACGTTGAAGCCGCCGTTCAGATCGGCGGTGTAGCCGGGGAGATTCAAGGCGCCGCTGTTGATGAGGTCGATCGTTTCCTGGGGACGGGTCGAGGTGATTTCTTCCCAGCGCGCCTCGACGCCCACCGCGACGGTGACCGGCCCGGCCCAGAGTGAGAACAGGTCGCCTTGGATCTCGGCGCCCAGGGAATCGAGCTTCTGCACGCTGCGCTGACCCTGGTCGGCGCTGATATAGTCGATGGCCTCCGCGGAGCTGTTATTCTCGCCGAAGATGTTGATCGGTCGACAGGCGGCATCATCGTTGGTCGGATCGACATCGGCGTTGACCCGGCAAACGATCTGGCCACCACTCGAAACGGCGTCGGCCGCGTTGAGGACGTTCTGGCGAAGCCCCCCAGCCCTAAGGAATTGCACATCCTCGATCTGGCCGTGGCTGTAATGGGCCTGATATTTCCAGCCATTGCCGAACGTCCCATTGATGCCGATCGCCCCTTCGATATTCTCGCGCTCAGCATCGAACACCTCTTGAAGAATGTCGCGATAGGCGCGGGAGAAAGAGAAACTGGTTTCGCCAGCCGCGGCCAATTGGTCGCGGATCGCCGGCGACAGGAAGGCATTGTCCGCGAAAATGGTGATCGGCCCGCCCGCGGCGATGTCGCCCGGTGCAAGAAAGTCCGTGAAGAAATCGTAATTGGTATCCGTCCGGCCATAAGCGAGGTCGGCCCAGATCGTCGCGTTGCTGCCGATGTCGTAACTGACACGCGCATAGGCGTTGAACCGCTTGATCGGTGATGCCGCATAGAAATCGTCCCAGAGATGGGATGAATCCTCGCCGCCGGTGCTGGATGCGTCGGGGCCGCGATAGGGACGCAGGGTTCCGTCGGCGTTGAAGGTCTGTCCGGCCAGCACGCCGTCCAGGATCAAGCCGCTATAGCTGCGACCCGGAATGTTCACGTCGTTCGCAAAGGCGAGCTGGCCATTGACGACGGTGAGGCCGGCGCCGAGTTGCGGACGCGAGCGGCGGCCGTGCGGCGGAATGCCGCGATCGTCGACATATTCGGCGCCGATCATGAAGTGGCCCTGGCCGCCGGCGAAATGGGTGCCGAAGGCGCCGTCGAACCGGTAACGTTCGCCGTCACCGCGCGAGGAAATGCCGGCCTCCGCGCCAAGCTGCAGGCCCTCCAGATCGTCGTTCAGGATGATGTTGACGACACCCGCAACCGCACCGGAGCCCCAGGCCGCCGAGGCGCCGCCGGTGACGACCTCGAGCCGTTCGACCATGTTCAGGGGAACGAAGTTGAGATTGTTCTGGCCAACGAAACGGCGGCCGTTGATCAGTGTCAATGTGCGGTCGACACCAAGGCCGCGCAGATCCACCGGAGCAGTGCCCGCGCCGGTATTGGCGACGGTCGTTGCCGGAACGACGCTGGGCCGTACCGATGGCTGATCATTGAGGACCTGCGCCAGATTGGAGGGAGCGCTTTGGCGGAGCTCGGTGTTGCCGATAACGGTGGTCGGCGTCGGCTGGTCGAAACCGGCGCGCTCGATGCGCGATCCGGTGACGACAATCTCGTTTTCATTGCCGCTTTCGCCGACACCTGCCGCTTCGGCAGGATCGTCGGATTGGGCGGGTTGGGCGTGGGCGGTCGTGGCCTGGCCAATGGCCGTGGCCAGGACGATCCCGCTCACGCCGCGGAGAAGGAACTTGCTCGCTCGTGCAGAAACGTTGCGCATGATACTCCCCTTCAGTTTATAATTTATTCTCTTCGCATCCTATCATTCCGCCAACAAGGAATCCATCCAGTAGGGCAATCCTGTTTCCTATTAGAAAATGGCTCGAATGCCGGCCGCGAACCTTTGGTTGGAGCGCGACCGGGCGTCGCATCAACTGTGGTTCCGGCAGACTGCGCCTCCTCACGCCCGTGGCTCCCGGACACCCGCGTTCGCCTGCGGCAGGCGGAGAAATCCATCGTGGACGCATGACGGCAAGCTTGTGAAATTCAAAAATGTCATGGACATTCAAGGCAGTGATAGGCCCGCACTGGTTGCCGAGACGCTGACGTTGATCCTCATGTGAACGGGATCGGCCGGGCGCGGGGCCGGCTATTCACGGAGGATGGCCATGGCGCCTCTTCCTGACCGGTTTTTCGCGTACAGGCTCTCACGACAGCGCCCGCACATATGCTGTTCGGTGGCGAATATAGTCGATCGGTCCGGACCGGCCTCAAAGACTGAAGCAACGAAGTCGGAATGTCCGGCCCGCGCTTTCAGACTTCAATTAAGCGCGGCCACGGCATCAGACGCAGCCCTTGCGAGCACGGACTGCTCCTGTCGCGACCGTCGCGTGCGGGAATTTCCGGTTCGACGCAAGCATGTCCATTCGAGATCCCCAACTGCAGGGCAGACCGCAAAGCTGCCAAATATAACCATCTGAAACATAGTGGAAATCGCGGAGGTGGGGGGTGATGAAAAAAACGGCTAGCTATGTTTCCGATCTGACACTAAAGTTCCGATCGTACAGGGGAAGTCGAATCAGGAGAGGGGGCCTTTATGTCTGTGAAATACAAGCAATTGAGCAGTGCGGCAGTCGCGGCGGCAATCTTGGCCGGCATCATGCATCCCGGAGCGGCTCTCGCCCAATCGGGCGCCGAAGCGCCGGAGGAGGGTGAGATCGTCGTCACGGCCACGCGCCGGGAAGAGTCGGTGCTGGATGTGCCGCTCAGCATCACGGCCCTGAGCGGCGACAAGCTCGTCGCCGAAGGCAAGGACGACCTGGCCGACTATATTCGGCAGGTTCCGGGCGTCACGTTCCGGCAGCAGTCTCCGGGCCTGAACGAGATCTCGATCCGCGGCGTGTCGGGCGGTGGAGGCCAGCGGGCCAAGGCGCCGATCAGTTTCTATATCGACGATGTTCCGGTCATATCGGATCCGGGGGCTAGCCCCGACGTCAAGACTTTCGATATCGAACGTGTGGAAATCCTTCGGGGACCGCAGGGGACGCTGTTCGGCGAAAGTGCGATCGGCGGCGTGATCCGCATCATCTCCAAGAGGCCCGATCCCAACAAGTTCGAAGCCCGGGTGCGTGGTTCCTACCTCAACTTCGCCCATGGCGAAGGGGGCTATAACGCGGACGTCATGTTGAACATCCCGGTCGTGAACGACAAGTTCGCCATCCGCGGTACCCTGAGCCGGCGCGACGAGGGGGGATGGATCGACAATCTCTCCCCCGCCTTTGGCGGACAGAACATCAATGATCTCGATTTCTGGTCAGGCCGCGTCACCGCATTATGGACGCCCACGCCGGATCTGGAAATATCGGCGACCGGATTCTTCACGCGGTCGGAATATGGCGGGCGCCAGTTCGCCAACCGCGATTATGAACAGACCATCAATGTCGATGAAGCGCGGCGCGACAATATCGACCAGTTCAATTTCACGGTAAAATATGATTTCGATTTTGCCGAGCTGGTAAGTTCTACCAACTATTTCAAACGGACTACGTCCCGGCTGTTCGATCTCTTCAGCTTCAATGGATTCCTGCCCGGGCTGATCGATGCGGAAGGCGGGCTTCCGCCCGGCACGGTGTTTGACACTTTCTATCAGACACTGGATATCGACGATAAATCGTTCGTGCAGGAAATTCGGCTCATTTCCCCCGGAGATTCGGCATTCCGATGGGTTGCGGGCCTCTATTACTTCGATACCAAAAATAATGTCGGCGTGGATTTCATGGAAATTCCATCAATCCCATTCAATCCTCTCCGCCTGAGGAGAGTTGAAGATTATCAGCAATATGCCGCCTTCGGCCAGGTGGAATATGATGTTTCCAGCCGCGTGACCCTGATAACCGGCCTTCGCTATACGAAGGAAGACAGGAAGATCAATTACGACCAGTCGGACGACTTCACCTCCCTCACGGGATTCAGGTTCCTGCCCGCGATCGGAATATTCGATGTCGATCTTGGCTACGACATCCTGACCCCGAAGTTCGCGATCCAGTTTAAGCCGAGCGACCAGGCGCAGATCTACGTTTCGGCGACCAACGGATTTCGTGGTCCGGGAGGCAATACCGACTTCAACGATAATGGTGTGCGCCAGAACGTTTACGGCGCCGAGAAGATCTGGAGCTATGAACTCGGTGCGAAGGGGCGATTTTTCGATGCCCTGACAATGGAGGCCGCGGCTTTCTACACCGACTGGAAGGACCGGCAGGAGGTGGTCAATCCTGGCGCACCGTTCAATGAGCAATATGTGTCCAACATCGGCAGTGCCGAAATATACGGCTTCGAAGCGTCGTTATCATATGCGTTCAGGTACGTGACTGTCGGAGGCAACATCAGCTACACGCATACCGAGATCGTCGAATCCGGGCAAACAGCCTTTGTCGGCCTACCCCTTACGGCGCAGCCCGAATGGAGAGGGAGCGCCTATTTCGATGCCCGTTTCCCACTCGGAAACCGATTCTACCTGAAGGCGCATGGCGACATATCCTTCGAGGGCGACAAGATCTTCAGTTATACGACGCCCGTGAAAGAGGGCTCTTACAAGCTGGTGAATGCGATCATTGGAATTGCGCGGGACAATTGGAGCGTCGATCTCTTCGTCCGCAACCTGACGGATGAATTCATCGCTTATGGCGCCGGGGTCAACGTCTCCGTCAACGAACCCCGTGTGATCGGTCTCGCCTTCGACGTCAGTTTCTGAATCCCTTGCGGAAGCGGTGCCCATCGGTGCGCCGCTTCCGCCTTCGGAACGTTCGACGGGAATGGGAAGCTCTCTCGCGACATCCTGGCCTGGATCCATCAAGCGATCTGGAGGGACCCCGCATCCGATCAGCAACCTCAAGAAATGATGGCGCAACAGGCCTCAGGTAACGCTCTATGTTCACTCCGAAATCGTCTCTCTCCCCCCAGACCGCCAATCTTATTCGTGAACCGATCCTGTGGGACAATCATGTCTGCCTGCCGCACCGGCCCGAAGCGGATTGGTTCGAGCGGCTCGAGGCGCATCGATCCGCCGGATTCACGATGATCTCCCTGAACCTCGGGGACGCGCAGGTGCCTTTCGAAACCCAGATCCGCATGGCGGCCCATTTTCGCGCCTGCATCGCCGCGCGTCCGGATGCTTTCTCATTGGCCTTGTCGGTCGCGGACATTCGCCGTGCGAAGGCCGAGGGGAAATTGGCGATCGCCTTCGATGTCGAAGGTGCCTGGGCAATGGACGGACAGATAGATCTGGTGCCCATCTACGCGCTGCTTGGCGTGCGGTGGCTGCTGATCGCCTATAATCGCAGCAATGCGATGGGCGGTGGCGTACACGATGACGCGGATCCGGGATTGTCTCCCCTCGGGGCCCGTCTGCTGGACGCGTTGGATGCGAACGGTATCGTCACCTGCTGTTCCCATACCGGCTATCGAACGGCCCGCATGGCCATCGACCATCAGGCCGAGCGCCAGCGCACGATGATATTCTCGCATTCCAACGTGAAGGCGCTGGACGATCACCCGCGCAACATACCGGACACTTTGATCGATGCGGTCGCTGCCGTCGACGGCGTCATCGGCATCAACGGCATCAGCGTCTTCCTTGGCGAAAAGCAGGATCTGATCAGCCGATACGTCGATCACGTGGCCTATATCGCCGACCGGGTGGGGCCGGCGCATGTCGGAATCGGATTGGACTATGTCTATGATCAGGACGACATGGAAGCCCAATTGCTCGCCGCCCGCGACACCTGGCCGGAAGGCTTCGGATATCAGCCGGGCAATCGCTATCTGGCTCCCGGCGATCTCCCGCACATCGTGGACCAGCTTCTGATGCGCGGCTGGTCCGATGCTGACGTTCGCGGGTTCCTCGGCGGCAACTTTCTGAGAGTGGCCGAGCGGGTGTGGAAATGAGGTCTCGATTGCCGGTGCCGCCGTTGCGCGTCCGGCTGGCGCGGCATCGCCGTCTTGACAGGGGCTTTTCGAAAATGAAAGCCTTGCACCCGAATGGAAACACAATCCGGTCCACGGCCGCATGGCCGCGCGATCCGGCTCAGGGATCATCGCCGCGATGAACGAGATATTGAGAGCGGCATTCACGCCCTGGCTGATCGCAGCGCTGACGCTCCTTTTCGCTTGTGGCTTGATTGTCCTGGGGCGCCGATCGGCCGGCTTGCGCAAGATCACGGCTTTGGTCGGTGGAAGCTTCCTTGCGATCCTCGGCCTGGCGATGCTGTCTGGAGCCACCGCCATGGCGGTGAGGGACCGCGCGCTCGAGCGGTTGCGCCCGGTCGACGGGAAATTGGTGGACGTCGGCGGCTATCGAGCCTTCGTGCAGTGCAAGGGGCAAAGCGGGGGGCTGACGCTCGTCTTGCTCTCAGGGGGCTATTCAACGGGAAGCTGGATGAAGCCGCTTCAGGAGCGGCTTCAATCCCGTTATCGAACCTGCATCATCGACAGGCCGGGCACCGGCTGGGCCGACGATGGCCCGCTGCCGCGCACGGTCGATACCATCTTGGCCGAAATCCGTATGGCGATCAGGGGCGCAGGCGAGACGATGCCCCTGGTCCTTATCGGCCATTCGATGGGCGGCCTCTACGCGGCGAATTACGCCGATGCATATCCCGGCGACGTGAAGGGGATCGTGCTTCTCGACCCCACGCCGCCTCTCTGGTTTCTCGAGCAAAGCCAGACCTTCGGATGCGGACCCAGGACCCCGCCCTGGCCCAATGTCTACCTGACCATGTTTGGCCTGGGTCTGATCGACCGGCTGAACCCGATGTACCGCGTTCGCGATTACGACGCGGCTGCCCTGTACGGCCGGGATTGGTCCACGATCGTCGACCAGGAAGCGAGGCCGCGTTCACTGGTGGCGGCGTGGTCCGCCGGGAGAGAGGCATGCCGCGCTCCGATCGATCTGGTTCGCACCCCTGGCGCGCTCGGCCAGCTTCCGGTGTTCATGATGTCGCAGGCGGTCAAATCCGATGCCGAGATGTTCCGCGAAGTTCCCGCAGGACTCAATCCTCGCCAGCGCACGAACTGGCTGCGGCTGCGTCGCGCCTGGCAGCAGGATTATGTGGGCTACACCTCTCGAGGATCGTTCGACTTCGCTCCCGCCGGCGCAGGGCATTCATTTCCCTATAGCCATCCGGAAGAGACCCTGGCGAAAGTCGGCCCGTTCCTGGCCCTGATGGCATCCGAAAATGCCACGGACGATTAGGCCTTCTATTCCGTGCCTCGCACCATGACTCCGGCTTTGCCGAATGTCAGGCCGGCTGGCAGGGAGGATCTGCTGCGACTGAACTGGCTCTGCAGACTATCGATCCTGGCCGCCTCCGCCATGTGCCTGCTTTCGCCGGTCGCATCCGCGGCAGAGAAGCCCATGCGGGAGTCGCTCGAGGCCATTGACGCGATCTTCGCCCGGGAAGAATCGCTGGTCCGGGATGGGCGCCCGGACTGGCTGTGGGTAGACGGGCGCACCTTGCTGTTCCGCAGCGACCATAAGGTGTTGGACATCCGCCTGGTGACGATCGGCGAGCGGCCGACAGACAGCTTCCTCACCCGGGACGCGTGGCTGAGACCTGCCCTGGACCGTGCCGTCCTGGGGGATCGAGCCCTCACGCTCCATGGATTGGCAGCCGATCGCAAGCACCTCTTCCTGGCTGCCGGCCAGGACGTGTTCGCGGTCGATCTGGCAACGCATGGCGTAGGCAGGGACGACGCGCGGTCGCTGGCGCTGGGGAGCGACCGCGCTCAACTGATTTCCGATCAGTTCCCGACCACCTTTGGGCCGTTAATGGAGGCGGCTTCGCCACGCGGAGACATGTTCGCGGGCGTCAAGGACCACAATATATATGTTCGCAATCGAACGGGCGAACGCCGCTTCCTGACGGACGACGGCGTGGCGGAACATGGGTGGCTGGACACTGAGGAATCCGCGCAGGGGCTCAACGCATCATGGTCGCCCGACGGCACGAGACTTGCCGCCGTGCGGCTGGATAGCCGCCATGTCGCGCGGGAGCCTCTCGTGCGCTGGCTGGATCGGGCGCCGAGGATCGATCATGCGGTCTATCCCCGCGCCGGCGATCCGATTCACCGTTTCCACCTTGCGGTGATCGATGTTCGATCCGGTGCGCGGGTACCGATCCGCACGGGGACGACCGACAATCATTATGTCAATCTCCTCGGCTGGTCCGAGGATGGAAAGTCGATCTTCTACCAGGTGGTGGATCGCGAGCAGAAGGCGTTGCGGATATTTCGCGGCGACGCCGCTTCGGGCGAGGCGCGGGAGATACTTCGCGAGACCAGCGAAACCTATATCGACACCCCCATGACGCTGTCTCCGCAGCTTTTCTTTCCGATAGGAGGGGGATTTCTCTATCTTTCGGAGCGTGATGGCTGGCGGCACATTTATCGCTACACCGACGGAGGAACTCCGCTCGCGCGATTGACCCGGGGCCGATGGGCCGTCGAAAACATCGTCAGGGTCAGCGATGGCTGGGTCTATTTCCGGGCCGCTTTGGGAACTCCCTACCAGGCCGGACTCTATCGTGTCCGATTGCGCGGCGGCGGCAAGCCGGAACCGGTGGTGCAGGGAGGAAATGTCCGGGACGTGGCCTTCTCTCCCGACGGCGCCACGGTTCTGACGGTGCGATCGAGCCCGATCATGGCTCCCGTCGTGGAATTGCACAGCGCCGCAGGTCGGTCGATGGCCGTTTTGGCCGAGGCAAAGATCGACAAGAGCCTGCCGACCGTCGAACGCGTCGTCAGCCGTTCCAGCGACGGCAGGTTCGACATGCACGGCCTTGTCGTACGCCCCTCGGGTTTCGATCCGGCCAGGCGCTATCCGGTCGTGGAGATCATCTATGGCGGGATGCAGGTCGATTTCGTGCCGCGCGATGCCTATGCCACCGGCTGGTGGCGGAACGGCTATAATGGCCGTTTCGCGCGCATTCTCGCCAACCAGGGATATGTCGTCCTTTACATGAGCGCGCCGGGCACGCCTGGCCGGGGACGGGCGTTCCAAGATGCGACCTATGGGACCTGGCCGCAGGGCGTGATAGCCGAGCACGCCAAGTTCATTCGCGACGCGGCCGCAACCCGGCCGTGGATGGACCTGGGCCGCGTGGGCGTTTTCGGCAGCAGCTGGGGCGGCTATCTGGCGCAGCGGGCGCTGATCGATGCGCCCGATCTCTATCGGGCGGCGGTGGCGTTGGCGCCCTCATCCGACCTGGTCGATCACACCACCTATATAGAACCCTTCATGGGGCTGCCCTCGAACAACCCGGCGGGATATGCGGCGGGGTCCAACCTGACGAGGTTGAACGAGATCAGGGGGGCCATCCTGCTCATGCCCGAGCCGCTGGATGCGAATTCGGGCTTCTCCCCCGCGATGAAATTCCTGGACGGAATGATAAGGGTCGGCGGGGACGTCGAACTGTTCACCATGCCGGACATAAACCATCGCATCAATTGCTGCGGATGGGATCATGAACGTTATGCCTATGCGATCGCCCAGCGCTTTCTCGATCGCAAGCTGATCGGGGATCGAGAGCAGAATGATTAGACGATTCATTCGGCGGCCGATCATCATGGAGGGGGTGTTCGGATGAAATCGACCGTGCGCGCGATGAGGCCGCCCGCGGCGCTGCTGATCCTGCTCATGGCCGCGCTGCTTGCCACGTCTCCCGCCGCCGCTCGGCTCGATCCCAGGTCGCTTTCGACCTGGGCCGATGCCGAACTGGGGGAGGCGGTTCGCGAAGGCAGAGTCAGCGCTGCGACCATGGTCGTGGTGCAGGGCGGACGTCCGGTCTTGCAGCGCACCTATGGCTATGCGGACGCCTCGGCAGGATTGCCGGTCGGGCCACCGCGCGAACGGTTCATCATCGCATCCGTGACCAAGACCTTTACGGCGACCGCAATAGCGCTGCTGGTCCAGGACGGCAGAATAAAGTCGCTCGACGATAGGGCGAACGTCTATTTGAAGCGCGTGCAACTGCCCGGTGCTTTCGGCCAGGCGATCACCTTGCGGCACTTGCTCACCCATAGTGCCGGTTTCGAAGAGCGCGGCTTCGCCATAGGCGATCGGAGCGATCGAACCGTGCCCGTGTCCGCCGATTATGTTCGCGCCCATCTGCCGGCCATCGTCCGGGCTCCTGGCTCCCGCATAGTCTATGCCAATATCGACCCCGCAATCCTGGGGCTGGTCGTCGAGGACGTCACCGGCTTGACCATGCGGGACTTCATCCACCGGCGGATCCTGACCCCGCTCGGGATGAAGGACACCGAGCTGGTTTATGACGCCGCCGCATCGGCCCGCCTCGTCCGGCCCCATTTCGGACCGCGGGCGGGAGCTTTCGACATCAACACGCCTTTTCATGCGCCCACCGGATCGATCCACACGACTGCGGACGATATGGGACGCTTCCTGCTCGCCCAGCTCGGCTATTTCCCGGACGTCTTGTCACCTGCCACTGTGGCAAGCCTGCACCGGCCTCTTGCGCGCAATGCGCCGACCCTGGATCCGATCGGAATGGCATTCTTCCTCTCGGGCTGGAACGGCTACAAAGTCGTCGGTCATTCCGGCGCATTTTCCGGCTTCGGTTCGGACCTTTATTTCGTGCCGGAGCAAGATTTCGGAATCTTCTACAGCTGGGCGGGAGGGCCGGCACCCGGGGCAGGTTCGCCTCTCGAACCGGGAAAGCTTCAGGCATCCTTCTTGAACCTTGCTTTGGGTCCTTACCGGGCGCCCCCGCCGCTGGCCGTTCAACCGGATCCGACGCATCATGTCGGCCGATATTGGCAGGAGCGAAGGCCACAAACCAATTTCGAGGCGATCGTCGCCGCCAATGCCGTGGTCGAGGTCGCGCGTGCGTCTGCAAACAGGCTGACGATCAATGGCGATGGCCCTTATTATTCCTTCGCCCCGGGAAGCTATACGATCGCCCGCGATGGAAAACCTGGACCGGTCTATGTCTTTGGCGCCAATAGCCTCTCCCAAAGGGCTGGCGCCGCCCGTCGCGTGTCAGGTCTGTCCGATCCCCGCAACCAGCTCATGTTCGGGGCGGCGGCACTGGGCTTGCTGCTTACCGGTTTGCTCGGCCCTTTGTGGATGCGGGGGAGGGCAAAACTGCTCGCCCTGCTGATCGGCGTGCTGGCGGGCGGCGTGCCGCTATTGCTGTTCGTGATCCCGCCCGGTCTGGAGCAGGATATAATCGCCGGCCGCTATGCGCGCTTTCTCGCCCTCAAGCTGAACATCGTCCTCCTGATAGGATTGGCGGCCTGCCTCGGATGGCTGACCTGGCGGGGCGATCGGCGCGGGATGGCGCAATGGCATTCCGCATTGCTCGGCGCGGCGGCGCTGGCACTTCTCGTCCCCTTCACCTTCTTCAATCTTCTGTAGGCGCACGACCGGAACGAAGAGGGATGGGCGACCATGAATTGCCTATAGGATATATGTATATCCTATTCGAAATAACAATTCTGATTGTCAATTTTGTTCATCCCCGATATCAAATTCGTGGTCGGCTTGTGGCCTGAGCAGAATGGAGATGGAGATGCGAAGTTCACCCCACCGGCGGCCTGCCTTCCTTGCACTTGCGGCGGCTTTGCTGGCCGTGTCGTCGCAGGCCATCTCGACGGACTCGGTCGAGGCGAGGCCTCTCTCCCAGGCCGCCATAAAGTCCATGGACGCCGCCATTGCCGACATGGTGGCGAAGCACAAAGTCGCCGGTTACGCAGTTGCCATCGCCAAGGGAGACAGGATCGAGTTTCTGAAGACCTATGGCATGGCCGATATCGAAAATGGCGCCGCTGTCACGCCCGACACGGTGTTTCGTGTGGGTTCGATCACGAAGCAATTTACCGCCGCCGGGATCCTGCTGCTTGCCGATCGGGGCAAACTCTCAATCTACGATCCGCTGTCGAAATATTTGCCCGATTACCCCAATGCCGACAAGGTGAGCCTCTATCAGATCCTGACCCACACATCGGGATTGACGAACTATACGGGGCTCGAATTCTTCGAATCCACGAAAAAGCTCGAGGGCACGACGTCGGAAATGACCAAGGCCCTGGCAAGTATAACCCCGCAGTTCGAATTCACGCCGGGGACCGCACGCAGCTATACGAATACAGGATATTTTCTTCTCGGCGCCGTCATCGAAAAAGTATCCGGTCAGGATTTTGCCGAGTTCATGCGCGCCAATGTCTTTGAGCCCCTGGGGCTGAAGAACACCGCAATCGACAGCGCGGGCGACATAGTCCTGCACAGGGCACATGGCTACGTCTCCACACCGGAAGCGCCATCGGGCTTCCGCAATGCTCCCTACGACTCTTTGACGGTCGCGGGCGCTGCCGGAGCGGCGCGGTCCACGATTCGCGATATGGTGGCCTGGAATGCCGCTTTGTTGAGCGGCAAGCTGCTCAAGCCGGCGACCGTCGCTTTGATGACGTCTCCCGCCAAACTGGCTTCCGGCCGATCCGCCGGTGCGGAATGGCTGCCCAAGCATCAGCCGCTGCCGCGCGCACCCTACGGATTGGGTTTGGGCCTCGCCGACAGCAAGCAAAGGCCCATGGTGGGCCATGGCGGAGCGATCAGCGGGTTCAATGCCGCGCTCTTCACCTATCCCGATCCCGATTTCACCCTGGTCATTCTGGGAAATACCAAAAGCGCAACCTATCAGTTCGCGCCGCTCATGGTCGAGATTCTGCTTTCGGGCGCCTCCGCCCCGCCGCCGGCCGAAAGTCCGTGACCGCTTCGGGATGAAGGGCTTTCCTGGCCGCCCGGCTCGGCTTCGGGCGCTTCGGGTTGGGGAGGGGAGACCATGATCTCCACGCGCCGGTTTCGTTGGCGGCCTTCCGGAAAGTCGCTGCCGTCCGCATGGGCATTGGGTTCGAGCGGCCTGCGCTCGCCAAGGGCGATCACCGATATTCGGTCCGCCGCGATGCCCTTGGCGACGAGATAGTCCCGAACCGCCTCGGCGCGCAGCCGGGACACTCTCAGATTGTCGCTGTCGCTCCCGATCGAATCCGTATGACCGGCCAGGCGGATCTGCTTGTCATCGGTGAAACGAGGATCGAACAGCAGCCTGTCGATCGCCTCGGTGGCCTTATCGTCCAAGCGCGCGCCCGGCTCGACGAAGCCGACCACCAGACGCAAGGGTTCGGTTGGGGGAGGAGGGGCGGGCGGGTCGACCTTTTCGGCTACCTCAGGCCGCATGACCGAGGTTGGCTTCGGCTTTTCCTGTTGCGCGGGGGGAGGCGACACCTTGACGCTGTCCGCGGGTTTGGAGGCTTCATCGTTCGGGCGTCCGCAGGAAATCGGCAGCAGGCAGGATAGCAGGAGAAGCGGCAGCGGGACTTTCATGCCTCGACTCTAATAAGTTCACTGCGGGGTTCAATCGCCTCGACCCTGCCGGCGGGTGCGGGGTCGGTCGTCCAGCCGCTCGCCTGCTGGAAATCGATGATCGGAGAATAAGCGATCACGGTGTCGCCAGCGACAGGAACGGGGCGGGAAGCGTGGGTGAAAAAACGGATGTGGCCGCCGCGCTTGAGAAGAAGGAGCGGTTCGGCCTCATCCGGAAGACGCGCGCGCAATTCGTCGAAATCCTGACCTTCACCAATGGTGGCGCTGACGAAGATCCAGCTGGAACGGGCGCGTATATCTTCCACGCCGAAGCCGGAGGTGAAGAGGGCGCGGCCCCGGAGCGCGTCCGGCAGGCTGCGCGGATCGTCCCCCGCCGCGTCGCCGAGCTGATAGACGGAATCGCGGCCGAGCTCTGGCGCGAATTCGCTGCAGACCAGGGCGTTATAGGCTTCGTTGTCCGTGACCGCGACGAGCACGCCAAATCTGTGGAAATCGAGATCCTCCTCCGTCGCCTCGGCCAGGATCTCGCCATGATAGGTGGGAACGCCGCGGCCACGCGCGTCGGCCAGACGCTGCCAGCTTCTGTCGCTGATCAAAACCGGTATGCCGAGGCGGCCGACATGGTCCGCCAATGACAGGCTCCAGGGCGTCGCCCCGACGATCAGGATGCCGGGCGGTTCGTTGGATGTGAGGCCGAGCAGCCGCGCGACCGGGCCGATGGTGAACCCGTGAGCGACGATGGTTGCGGCGACCACCGCGAACGACAAGGCCACCAATATGCCGCCATCGGAATAACCGAGCTCGTCGAGGCGGAGTGCGAAAAGGCCTGAAATGGCGACGGCCACGATGCCTCGCGGGGCGATCCACGCCACGAAGAGCCGTTCCCGCCAGGGAATTCGGCTGAACGCCAGGCTCAGCAGCACGGTCAACGGACGAACCACGAACAGGAGCGCCAGCAGGAAAAGACCGAATCTCCATTCGAACTGGCGCAGCACCGTCACGTCGAGCGAGGCGGAAAGCACGACGAACACGCCCGAGACGAGCAGGACGGTGATATTCTCCTTGAACGACAACAGTTCGCGGACGCTGGCGAGTTGCATGTTGGCGAGCGCGATGCCCATCACGGTCACCGCCAGCAGTCCGCTTTCCTGCTGGATGGCATTCGAGAGCACGAACGTGCCGATGACGGCAACCAGCAGCACTGGCGCCTTGAGGAATTCGGGAACGTATCCGCGCGGCAAGGCCCAGGCGATCGCCCGCGCCACGCTGTAGCCGATCAGACCGGCTATCACGCCGGCGACGAGCACGAGGGCGATGCTCTGCACCATCGATGTCTCGGCCTGCGTCTGGCGGAGATATTCATATGTCAGGACCGCGCACAGGGCGCCGATCGGATCATTGACGATCGCTTCCCATTTCAGGATCGCCCGGGGTCTTGCGGCCATGCTGGTCTGGCGCAGCAGCGGGAGGATGACGGTCGGCCCGGTGACCACCAGAATGCCGGCGAACAGGATCGCGACCGGCCACACCAGCCCGGCCACATAATAACAGGCAATCGCGCCGAGGATCCAGCCGATCGGGACGCCCAGCAACACGAGGCGATGAACGGCACCTTCGGATTGCCGAAGCTCGCGAAAATTGAGGCTCAGGCCACCTTCGAAAAGGATGATGGCCACCGCGATCGATACGGCCGGCTCCAACATGTGCCCGAAGTCGCGTTCCGGATCGATGAAGCCGGTGACCGGGCCCGCGACGATCCCGGCCAGCAGCATCAACGCGATCGCGGGCAGGCCCGTTCGCCAGGCGATCCATTGCGCGCCGATGCCGATGAGGCCGATGACGGCCATGACGAGGGCGAGATGATCCATCCGGGGGTCCTAGCGGGGAGGGGCGGCCGCCCAAAGGGGCATGGGATCAAGACCCGCGATGACGCGATGAGTTCCAATCCATTCGATCATCGGGCCGCAGGGCATTGCCTGGAATTGAGCCCGTGTCGGCCGCTCGCAAGGATTGGTTCAGAGGCGTAAAACCTCACCGAACCCGGTCATCTTGATGTGTCGATCGAGGGACGGACCGTCATGGCCGCGTGGTCCGCGCATTCCATGCCATGAGCACCTCTGCCTCCTTCTGGGGTGTCATGGGGAAACTTGCTTTGGCCCGCCTTTCGGAAGCCACAGCATCCGAATTCCACCAGGCCAGCGTATCGCCTACCGTTTCAGCGAGGGGCCGAAAGGTGAGGCCGCGGGCCAGCGCCTTGTCGAAATTGACGGTGGCGAAACCGAAGAAGTTACCTTTTGGCAGCACCCAGGGCGTCACACCGCCGACGCCGTGTTTCTCCAGGAAGTCGTAATCGTCGACCCAGACGAAACGCACGGGATTCGATCCGCTGACGGCTGCGCGAACGCCACCCAGGAACTCGCCCATCGAAAGGGGGGATTGCGGGCCGGCCACATTGTAACGCCCGGTCGCTTGTTCCTCTAACATGCGCACCATCCACTCGGTCAGGTCACGGACATCGACGAGCTCCACGCGGTCGGTGGGCCGCCCTGGTGCCAGCACGTCGCCGCCGCGCTCCACGCGCTGGGGCCAATAGGGGAAGCGATCGGTCGTGTCGCCTGGTCCGACGATATAGTGAGGCCGCACTATCAGCGCCCTTCCGGGGAAAGCCTTTTCGGCCTCGATCTCCGAAAGCGCTTTGTCCACGCCGTAGCTGCTGGCCGGATCATCCTTGATCTTGTCCAGGCTCGGCTCCACGGATTCGTCGATGTCCGTCGTGCGGAAGGGATAGTAGACGCTCGCCGACGAAACGTAGAGGTAAAGCTTTGCGCGATCGCGCAGCAGTCCCGCCGACATGCGGACCCAATCCGGGTTCGTTGCCGAATTGTCGATCACGCAATCCCAGGTTCCGGTTGTCAGCGCGTCGAGCTGCCCATTCCTGTCGCCCTGCAAATGCTTCACGCCCGCCGGCAAATCTGCCTGCCGCCTGCCGCGATTGAACACCGTAACCTCATGACCCCGCTGGACCGCGTAGCGTACCTGATAGGGTCCGATGAAGCCGGTGCCGCCCAGGATGAGGATGCGTAGCGGCGCGCGGCTTTTGTCGACCGGCACCTGAGCGGCACGCGCGGCGCTGGAGAGCAGATTCAAGCCTATGCCCAAAGCCCCCGACATTTTCACAAACTCTCGTCTCGTCGTCATGTGCGGCCCCTTGCAAAATCGATTGGCCTATCGAGCATATGATCTTCCATCAAAGCAAGTGTCGCGAAGTTTGCTTGCCGAGTTGGTTCGGTGGCCCGTCGGGCCTTCATGGATGCTGGATCAGGCTACGGCCGGTTCGAGGATCCGAATGGTTCCGGCTTCGGCATCGATCTCCGCACGAACGCCAACCGGCAAGCTCAGTTGGTTGCTCACATGACCGATATTGGCGCCATGAAAGACGGGCACGCCGAGCGGCGCCAGATGCTGATGGAGCAGCTGCGGAACGGTGAACCCGCTATAGTCCGGAATCCCTATCGCGCAGCGTGTGCATTGGCCGAAGACTATCCCGGCGACCTTGCCGAGGATGCCCGCTTGCCCGAGCTGCGTCATCATCCGGTCGATTCGGTATTCCGCTTCACCACTGTCTTCCAGAAACAGGATCTTCTTTTCGAAGTCGGGGAGCCACGGCGTGCCGACGAGAGAAGCGAGGACGGAGAGGTTGCCGCCGATCAGCGTGCCTACTGCCTTGCCGGGTCGTATCGTGGACGTGCGCCAACGCTCTTGCAGCAGGGGATCCAGCCCTTGCGTCTCCGGATTGCGGAACAGGGGGGTCTCCGCCGCGAAAGCGAGTTTCCAGAAGCTGTTCCAGCTGGCCTCTTCCCAGCGGTTCGCCGCATTCGGTCCGTGGATGGTCGGAAACCCTGCCCGCGCGGCGAAGGCGAGGTGGAGGGCTGTAATATCGCTGAACCCGATCAGCAGCTTGGGATTGGCGCGGATCATATTCCAGTCGAGGAACGGGAGAAGGCGGGCGGATCCCCAGCCACCATGCACGGCGAAGACGGCACGGACATCCTTGTCAGCATACATGTCGTTTACGTCCTGCGCCCGCTGGCGATCGGTGCCCGCGAGATAGCCGTAGCGTGCCGTTACATGGCGGCCGACCCGCGGGACGAGACCCATGGCGGCAATGGTGCTCTTTATCTGCTCCACTTCGAACAGATCGTCACTGAACATGGCGGATGCGATCAATCCGACGGTATCGCCGGGTCGAAGGCGCCAGGACTTTGGGGGTGCCGCCCTCGCCACGACGGCGGAGGGCAGGGCGAGGCCGGCGAGGGTGCAGATGCCTGCGATAGCGGAACGCCGGCTGAACATAATCTACCGCTTAGCAGCCTTGGGCCGTGGGACCAGTGATTTGGTTTTCAAATCGCGGAACGGCCTCAGCTGGCGAGAGATTGGCTATGTCATGGCAAATGGCGCCGAATTGCGCCATTCCTTACCCATCCAAGTATCTAAGATAGAAGGATAACTGGCTGGAGGTGGGGGCAGTGGATAGATCACGAGTCTCTCCTGAAAATCCCTGATAATGCCAAATTTACAGGGAATGTTTTAAATTTTTCGCTTTTTGAAGTCGGTTCCTAGCTTCATATCCCCTGTTTTCCGCCAGGACGATGTTTCAATTCCCTATCAATGAAACAGGGAATTTTGTAGCAAAGAACAGGGGAAGGCAGTTCGCCACCAGGGAGATGATTGTCTTCACTCGCCTGGCAGCACTGCCCATTGCACGCCTGGGCCAGCGCTAGGCTGAATCGACATTCAGCACCAGAATGCGATTGATGCGAGATACAGGCTGGCGAGGTAGTTTTGTGGTAGGCGATCGTATCGGGTAGCGATCCGCCGGAGTTGCTTGAGCTTGCCGATGCTTCGTTCGATCAAGTTGCGCCGCTTGTATTTTTCGGGATCGAAGGCTCTTACCCGTTTCATCCGGGCGCGCTTGGGGATGATTGGTAAGGCGCCGATCGCCTCGACATGGTCGAGGATGGCATGGGTGTCATAAGCCTTGTCGGCAACGACATGGGCAGCGGTAAGACCCGCGATCAACGCCAGCGCATGATTGGAATCATTGGCTTGGCCGCCGGTGAGGATGAAGCGAATGGGTCGGCCGAAGCTGTCGATTGCTGGTCAGTCTGCCTCGGGAACGCCCCAAAGCCTGGTCTTTGACCCCCCTTTTTGGCCGGTAGCGGCCTGGGCATGAGCGCGGACGATGGCGCTGTCGATCATCAGATACTCGTTGTCACGGTCCTTGGTCAGAGCACCGAACACTCGCTCCCACACTCCGGCTCGCGCCCATCGGGTGAAGCGCTTGTGGATGCTCTTGTACTTGCCGTAGCGCTCCGGAAGATCCGACCAACGAGCCCCGGAGCGCAGCACCCACAACACCGCGTTGACAAAGAGCCGGTTGTCCTCCGCCGTCCGACCAGGATCGGTCGCCTTGCCAGGCAGCATCGGAGCGATCCGCTCCCACTGCCCATGGCTCACCTCGTAACGCTTGATCCCCATCCTTGCCTCCGTCCAAAAACGGAGACCTATGAATCAGACATCAGCTCCCAAGGGAATCCTGAATGTCGATACGGCCTAGTGTTAGCGCCGGTAGCGGGCATCAATTCCGAAACGCAACGCAGCACATCATTAAACAGGAAGCGCGGCCGATCTGGCCAAGGAAAGTGATTCTTCAGGGATCATGATACGGCAGGAGGCTCCAACGCATCGCTGGTTAAGCGCGGCCCGAGAGCCACGGCATCGCGTTGCTTTGCCGTGCTTCGAAGACTGCTATCGCGTGCTCATGGAGAAACGTTTCTCCAATCGCGTCGAGACCAGCGATCAGCTTGCGCTTCACCCCTTGATCGAAATCGAAGAAGATCTCGCGACCAGACGGCGCGATTATCCTCTGCAGAGGCAGGTCAATTCGAAAGTTCGCGCCTTCTCCTATGGCCTCCTGCGCCAAGGCTTCGACCGATGCTTGGGAGAGGGTGATGAGAAGCAGGCCGTTATTCACCGCGTTACTGGCAAATATCTCTGCAAAGGAGGGCGCAATCACACACGAAAACCCAAAGTCCAATAATGCCCAAACCGCATGCTCGCGGCTCGACCCGCAGGCGAAATTCTCACCGGCGATGAGGACGGATGAGCGACGATAAGCAGACTGGTTCAGGATGAAATCGGGGTACTCCGCGCCGGCCTCGTCGAAGCGCCAATCGAAGAAAAGGGCGTCACCCAATCCTTCGCGCGAAATCGTGCGCAGAAACTGCTTCGGAAGGATTTGGTCGGTATCCACATTGGCCTGCAGAAGCGGAACCGCAATGCCGGTTATGACTTCCACACGCCTCATCGAGCGAGCACGCGAATATCGGTAATGCGGCCAGTAACGGCGGCTGCGGCGGCCATGGCAGGATTCATGAGGTGAGTCCGTCCATCCCGGCCCTGTCGCCCCTCGAAATTGCGGTTAGAAGTCGAAGCACAGCGTTCTAACGGCTCCAGCCGGTCATCGTTCATGGCCAGGCACATCGAGCAGCCAGGCTCCCGCCATTCAAAGCCGGCAGCGATCAATATGCGGTCCAGTCCTTCGGCTTCCGCTTGGGATCTGACACCTCCCGACCCGGGAACCACCATCGCCCGTACTCCAGGCGCGACCCGCCGCCCTCGCGCTATCTCGGCGGCTTGGCGCAGATCCTCGATCCTGCCGTTGGTACACGAGCCAATGAAGACGCGGTCTACTGTGATGTCGGTCATCGGCATACCGGGCTTGAGGCCCATATAGTCCAGCGATCGCTGTACCGCAGCAGCTTTGACCGGGTCTAGAAACTCGGTGGGGAAGGGGACATTTCCATCCACAGGCGCGACATCCTCCGGGCTGGTTCCCCAAGTGACGACCGGCGCGATGGCAGATACATCGACGATGATCTGCTCGTCGAATATGGCGTCTTCATCGGTGAAAAAATGTCGCCAATGCGCTTCTGCCTGCTCCCACAAGGCATCAGCGGGCGCTCCCGGCCGTCCGCGCAGGTAGGAGAATGTGACTTCATCGGGTGCGACGATGCCGGCGCGTGCGCCGGCCTCAATCGACATATTGCATAAGGTCATTCGGCCTTCCATCGTCAGCGCACGGATGGCTGAGCCGGCGTATTCGATAACGCAGCCGGTTGCACCGCCGGTACCGATCTGTCCGATCATGGCTAGGGCTAGATCCTTGGCCTCGATCCATGCTCCAGGCGCCCCGTCGAACACTATTCGCATATTGCGGGATTTTGCCTGCCACGTCGTTTGGGTTGCGAGCACATGCTCTACCTCGGAAGTGCCGACACCAAATGCCAGCGCCCCGAACGCGCCGTGAGTGGAGGTGTGGCTGTCTCCGCAGACGATCACCATCGCCGGTTGGGTGCGGCCCTGTTCTGGCCCGACAACGTGGACGACGCCGTTGCGAGGATCGTTTAAGCCAAAAAATTCGATGCCGGCCGCCGCGACATTGGACTGCAGCGTTTGCAGCTGCGTGCGCGATTCGGGGTTCGCGATGGCTTCGACGCCCTTGGTCTGACCAATAGTCGGGACATTATGGTCGGCGACCGCCAAGGTGCGATCGGGTCTGCGCACCGAACGACCGGAAACGCGCAGTCCTTCGAAGGCTTGGGGCGTCGTCACTTCATGGATGAGGTGGAAATCGACATAGAGAAGCGATAGCCCACCATCCTCGCTGGCAACCACATGCGCATCCCAAATTTTGTCGTAAAGGGTTTTGCCTCTCACCGCGCGCACGCTCTGTGTGGACCTATCCCAATGGATCGCGTCACCAAGCCGCGTCTCGAGAGGATCGTGTTGCGAGGCGATTCCAACGACATTGACAAGGCCCATTCTGCGTCATCTGGCGATTCAGTAGGAATTGCCAAGAATGCATACATAAGACATCGCCCTGCGTCCGCAAGCTGCGATTGCTGTGGGGCGCCCACGCCTAAACTGGCGAGCGCCCTGCATCACTCCAGCTCTCGTGATCGGACTGGACAGCAGGTCATCGCAACCCACCAACGGTGCCTTGATTTATCCCGGGACTTCGCCCGCTGCGAAATAGGTCGATTTGATGTGGCTCGCGGCGAATTCGATATGCCCGCCCATCGCGACTTCTGCGCGATAGCCCTGACCTGCCTTAATTGCTTCGTATACACTGTGGTGTTGAGAATGTGTCAGGCGCAGTTGAAAGAGGCCTTGGACATCCCCTTCGTCAAACCAATGAACCACGCGGCTGGAGGCGAACGGAATGTTGGTTACCCTTGCCAGCGCGCTGCTCAGCGCTGAATTTTCTAGGCTACCTATAATCAGTTTGTGGAACCTATCGTTTATTTCCCGCCAGGGCTCCTTTGCTGACTCCGTCAACCGCTCCACTGAAAGCAACCTGTCACCGTCGTCCAGGCAAGCTTCAAAGGCTTTTTGAGTTTCGGCGTCGATGCCTTTTTCGGCCAGCAGGCGGCATGCCAAGCTCTCGAGAGCACCGCGCACGGTATAGGCGTCCTCGATTTCCTTGCCGGTGAAGGCGCGCACTATATATCCGCGATTGGGCCGATATTCGACCAGGCCTTCCTCAGCGAGCGTAATCAAAGCCTCTCGTACGGGCGTGCGCGAGACCTCCATTCTTTCGCTCAACGGTATCTCCAGTAATCGCTCGCCACCGGAGAGAATGCCGCCGAGAATCATATGGCGCAGGTTGTCTACAACTGCCTGCTGTCTGGGGGTATACATGCATCACCTTTGCGCATTCTGGCGTCGGGGCCCTGATCGGGCACCATGCTAAGCTGATAATCTCCGCTTCAGCAACTTTCATGTAGCAGCCCCTGGCGGACGCTGGGGTGGCGGGTTGCGCGATCTCTTCTCTGGGTAGAGGCAATGCTCATCAGAGGTTCAGCGGTGCACCCTTGCTTTTGACTATTGTCGGCAGCATGTGGTAGCTAATTGCATACATACTGCAATCGATATAACAGCATCAACCTTTCTGGCCAAGCCTCGGAGGAGAATTTCACGCTGACCTTGAGCGAGCCACCAGAGCTAGGAGCATTGAGACTATGATGCCTGATCAACACGCGGACGAGGTCCCGTCATTGCATTTGGACCCATTTGATCTCGACGTACTGCGCGACCCTCACGAGTTTCAGAAAATGTTGCGCGATGCGGGACCGGCTGCATTCCTCAGCAAATATAATTGCTACGCGGTGGGGCGTTATGAGGAAGTTAGAACAGTATTGAGGGATTGGCAGTCGTTCGGCTCCGGGGCCGGCGTGGGACTTGCGGATATCCGGGAACCGGGCGCCTGGCGTGAGGCTGGTCCGATCGTCGAGGCGGATCCGCCGAGCCACGATCAAGTTCGTGCCGTTTTAAACAAGATCATCTCTCCTGCTGTCATACGGGGGTGGAAGCAAATGTTCGAAGCAGAAGCCGCGGCATTAGCCGACCGGCTCTGTGACATGCGGGACATTGACGGCGCCAAGGATGTCGCCGAGGCATATGTTCTCAAAGTTTTTCCGGATTCACTGGGGATCGAGATCCACCGAGACAATCTCATTGCAGTGGGCAACCACAATTTCAACTCGATAGGTCCGCAAAACGAGCTGTTCAAAAAGTCCAAAGCCGCCATTGATGCGATTGCCGATTGGTATACGGCCGCCCAGCAGCGCGATGCCATGATCCCCGGCGGGTTCGGCGAGAGGATCTTTCTTGCCGAGGAAGCGGGTCAGCTGGAGTGCGGAATTGCGTCCAAGCTGGTGCACTCCTTTCTTCGCGGAGGAATGGACACGACGATCAGCGGGATCGGCACGACGTTGATGTTCCTGTCTCAGCATCCTCAATTATGGCTTCAGCTACGCACCGACAGATCTCGGCTCAAAATGGCATTTGAAGAGGCCATCCGGCTAGAATCTCCAGCTCAATCATTCTATCGGACGATCATGAAGCCCGTCCAACTGGGTGGGTTCCAGCTTCGTGCCGGACGGAAAATCCACGTGTTCATTGGCGCTGCCAATCGCGACCCTCGAAAGTGGACCGATCCCGATAGCTATGACATCTATCGCGCGACCGGCGGTCACCTGGCTTTTGGCCAGGGGATTCATGTTTGCATCGGACAAATGATCGCTCGTCTGGAGGCAGAATGCATCCTAAACGCGCTTCTGGATCGAGTTGAATGCCTCGAGGAGCGGGGCACCCCGACGCAAAGGCTGCTCAATAGCCTGAGGACGCTGGAGACCTTGCCATTACGCATCACGCCTGCTTGATAACTGCCGAACGGGGGGTGATGCTGGCTGCTCGTCTGGTGCGATGCACGGCAAGCGTGTGCCGCTTTGGAATGAGATTAATTGGTCGAGGGTAAAAGCCATCTCGGCATACCTGCTCGGCGAACAGGTCGAGCCTAATCCTCTGGTGCAATTCGGAAACGCAATCCGGCGAGATCATCTGAAACTGGTATCTGACACGAGAGGCGCGAATATGCGCGCCGGTGGTCTGAACCGTCCAGCAGATCATTTTCCTCGGCGCTCATCGGGGAAAGCAGGTCCTCAGTGCCCGCGGTGATGTAGACGTGACAGGTTGCGCACGAGCAGCAGCCGCCGCAAAGCGCGAGGAGATCCTCCAATCCGTTGTCCCGGATCACCTCCATCAGCGAGAGACCTTCTACCCCCTCGACTTCCGTCTCAGTGCCATCTCGGCTCGTGATATGAATCTTCACCATCTCCTGGAGTTCCTCTGTTCAGACATGAGCATGTGTTCCTTTGGCCTAGGGCTCTATTGACGATACAGAATGCCCACAGCCCACCGTGGCTGGGAGACGAAAGGGCATTTTGAATCGGCTGTATCGGTACATGGTGGATCACCGCATCAGCATGCCGCCATTCACATCGATACAGGCGCCATTTATGTAGGAAGCGGGTATGGATGCGAGGAACGCAATTGCGGCCGCGACCTCATCAGGGGATCCAGCGCGGCCGGCGATCGTGCCGTCAAAATAATCCGCATCCTGTTCCTTCTGCATTACGGCACGCAGCATGGGCGTGTCGATCGCGCCCGGCGACACGAGGTTGACCGTCGCCCCCAATGCGGCCGCTTCGCTAGCAGCCACTCTCGCCATCGCCATTAGGCCGCCCTTGGAAGCGATATAGGCCGGGGGACTGTTACGGGCGAGCATCTGGGCCGCCATTGAGCCGATTAGCACGATCCGGCCATGCTCGATGGGACGAGCTGCGATCCGGCGAAGCATTTCACGAACAGCAAGGAAGGCACCACGAAGGTTCAGCGCGAGAACCGAATCCCAATTGTTGACAGAGGTGGTTCTAAGGTTCGGGCGAATGCCGTTCACATAGCCGGCGGTGCCCGCGGCGAATATGAGCACCGAGGGTTGTCCCATCTCGGCTTCGACCTGAGAGAAGAGCGAAACCATCTGCGTTTCATCCGATGCGTCTACGGACATTGCCTGATGCCCAGCGCCCGGCATCCGCTCAACGGTTGTTGCCGCTGCGCTGGAATCAATATCGGCGATAGCCACGCACATATCCACCTGCGCCAGTGCGATCGCTGAAGCCGCCCCGATTCCGCTGGCGCCCCCGATTACCAGCGCTATTCGCTGCATTAGCTTACTCCTCACACTCAAATGTATGCATCGCCGTCAGCCAAGCATAAATCCCAATCGGTTTATGCCCGAAAGATGGACTTTGTCCATTGGCATATCGGCGTAAATAACTAGATTGCACACATGAGCGCCTGTGTGATAGCGAACACTGGTCGGCGCATAACAGGTCCACAAGGGCCTTCGGTTACGGACAGGGCAAGGACATCGCTCGCAATGTGTCCGTTTTGTTGATTGACAACGCGCCGCGATGAGGAGTCTGAAGATGGAAGCTGCGGTGATCGCAAGCGACGTGCCGGTTCTCGATGAGGATCCTTTCGCGATCGATGTGATCCTTCGGCCCTATGCATTCCAGGAGGCCGTCCGGGAAATCGGGCCGATTTCCTTCGTTGAGAAATATGGCAGCTACGCGGTCGGCCGCTACGATGACGTCCGCAAGGTGCTCACCGACTGGGAGAGTTTTACGTCGGCTGCGGGCGCTGGATTAAGCAACATCCGCAAGCCCGGCGCCTGGCGCGAGCCCGGTCCCATCGTCGAAGCGGATCCACCGGACCATACAGACGTACGGCGCGTCGTTACCAAGATCATTTCACCGGCCGTCATCCGCGGCTGGAAGTCCACGTTTGAGGCTGCTGCGTCGCAACTGGTGGATCGCATATGCCAATCGCGCGCGGTGGATGGTGCCAAGGATATTGCGGAACATTTTGTGTTGAACGTTTTTCCGCCGGCCCTCGGCCTTCATGTTCATATCGAAAATCTGGTCACCATCGGCGATTATAATTTCAACGCGCTCGGACCCAAGAACGAGCTGTTCCTGCGATCCCAGGAGAAGCTCGAGGCGATTTCGGATTGGTACACGGCATCGCAGACACGCGAAGGCGTGATTCCAGGCAGTTTTGCTGAGATGTTGTTTGACGCCGAGGATGCCGGCGAGCTGAAACCGGGTGTCGCCGGAGGCCTCGCTCGCACGTTCCTTCGCGGCGGCATGGACACCACCATAAGCGGTATTGGCAGTTCGCTCATGTTCCTTGCGCGAGATCCTGATTTGTGGACCCATCTGCGCAGCGATCGCGGCCGATTGAAACTTGTTTTCGAGGAGGCGCTCCGGCTGGAATCTCCCATCCAATCCTATTTTCGAACCACGACGAAGCCGGTGGAGTTTGGCGGCCATCGGCTCGAGCCAGACACCAAACTTCAATTGTTCATAGGCGCTGCCAACCGCGATCCGCGCAAATGGCCGAACCCCGACCAGTTCGACATCAGCCGCTCGCCGGCCGGTCATCTTTCCTTTGGACATGGCATCCACCTTTGTGTCGGGCAGATGATCGCACGCATGGAAGCGGAGAGCGTGCTCAACGCCTTGCTGGACAAGGTAGAGAGGCTCGAACTGGCGGGCGAGCCCACACACCGCCCGCTCAATACGCTTCGGACATTGGAAGCATTGCCGCTCGCTATCGTGCCCGCATGACGATTTCCTCATCCAATGCTGAGGGGCAAGCCGGATCGCATTTGTATGACCGCGGCTCCGGCGCCGGGGAGCTGTTCGACATCGTCTCCGAGTGGGTTCACATAAGCTATAGTGAGCGCTCCGAATTGCGGGACGTTTATGGCTTTGCCGGCATGCACGGCAGGGTGAATTTGGAGGGAATAAGGTTCCTCCCGGCACAGTGCCCATCCGATACGCTGATCATCTACATGCATCCCGCCTCGACGCTTCAGCTTCTGCCTGTTCCGCGCGCCTTGGCCGCCGCTGGCATGCACGTACTGTGCGCGAGCAGCCGTTATGCCCGCAACGATACACCTCTCATCCTTGAAAATGTCCTGCGCGACTATCGCGCCTATGTCAGCCATGCGAAGGATCATTGGGGCTACAGCAAAATCATCATCGCCGGCTGGTCCGGCGGCGGGTCGCTGTCCGCTTTCTATCAGGCTCAGGCCGAACGCCAGACAGTCACCCAGACTGCGGCTGGCGATTCGGTCGATCTGTCCGGCCTGATCCCTGGAGACGGTTTCATCTTCCACGCCGGGCATCTCTCGCGCGCGGAGGTTCTGGCCGATTTCATAGATCCGTCGGTCCTCGACGAAAACAATCCCGCTCTTCGTGATCCTGAGCTTGATCTTTACGATCCTCGAAATCCGAACCAACCACCTTATTCACAGGACTATCTCGACCATTTCCGCGCGATGCAGCTGGCGCGGATTCGCCGACGAACGGCCTTGGTGAAGGAAATGCTTTACGAGCTTCGCTCCGGCCGAACGTCCGAAAAGGAGCGTGGGCTGCTCACCCATCGTACCCTGGCCGAGCCACGGTTCCTCGATGCGGCCATTGATCCCAATGATCGCAAGATCGGATGGTGTTTTCTGGGCGAACCACAAGCTTCGAACAGTAGTCCCGCAGGGATTGCCCGTTTTTCAACGTTGCGGTCGTGGCTTTCGCAATGGTCAATCGACGACACCCAGGCGAAGGCGCTTACCAACGCGAAGCAGATCAGTGTTCCGATGCTGGCCATCGAGAACAGCGCGGATGACGCTGTTCCGCAGCCCCATACGAAGATGTTCTACGACGCGGTTGCGAGCCGTAACAAGAGCCTGGCAGTGATCCAGGGCGCGAACCATTATTATGACAAGCAGCCCGGAGAGCTGGCCGAGGCAGTGAGGATCATCATCGCCTGGCTTCACGAGCACGATCTTGCCGCCTAATGCATCGCGATCGCGTGTGTCGGAGCGGTGATATGCCGATCCCGCAATGCCTTCAGATGAATCGGGTGGAGCACAGGTGCCGCGCGCCTCAAAGCGCGGCGCTCGTGCAGGAGCAATATGTTGGATCAACCCAAAGGGAGACGGAAAATGGCTGGCATAGGTTCTGGAGTTGTCACGGGAGCGGCGAGCGGCATTGGCGAGGGTGTCATGGAACGCCTCCTTGCAGACGGAGCCAATGTCGTCGCGGTGGATCGCGATGGCGATGCGCTGCGCCGACTGGGTGAGCGCTATGGCACCGACCGCGTGGCACTGGTCGAAGCGGATGTCTCGCTGGAGGCCAGCGCGGCGACGATGGTGGAGACCTGCGTTTCTCATTTCGGCCAGATCGATTTCCTCGTGAACAGCGCAGGCATTTCCGGGCCCTATATCCGTCTCGATGAAACGCCGGCCAAAGATTATGACGATGTTCTTGGCGTCAATCTTCGCGGAACCTTTCTTGCGATGCGGGCGGCAATTGCGGCGATGAGAGAGGCACAGCGGCCCGGTGCCATCGTCAATATCTGCTCATTGGCAGGTCTTAAGGCGGTGGCTTTGATTTCGCCTTATGTGGCCTCAAAGTTCGGGGTGCTGGGGCTCACGAAGACAGCAGCAGTCGAGAATGCCGCCGAAGGTATCCGCGTAAACGCAATCTGCCCGGGCTTGATCGACACACCGATGGTGAAGCGAAACTATGGCGACGAGATCGACCCGTTCGGCATTCCGATGGGGAAAAATGGTCTCCCTGCCGATATCGCCAATGCTGCGGCGTGGCTGATAAGCGACCAGGCAAGCTATGTGACGGGTATTTTCCTGCCGGTGGATGGCGGTTTATCGGCGATATGAGGGTCGTACCACGCAGGCAAAGGGGGTCTGCGTGGATGTCTGTCTGCCAAGTCGAAAGGATTGACCGGTCCTCGAGAGAGCTCCAGGATGGGACGCTTCGTGCTCGCTGCCTTGCCGGCCTGCGGAGCGAAGGGCCGCCAGTCAGGCAGGCTTGAAGGACAGCGAGAGGTCCACGGCGCCGGTCACCCCGCTTTTCGGGCGGAACTGCGGGGCCGACGCAAAGCGCAGATCCGGCATGTGCCTGGCAAGGACCGGAAGCGCCTCGCGCAACTCGATCCGTGCGACGAAATGTCCCACGCAATGATGCGGGCCGCCGCCGAAGGTGAAATGGGGCAGGCGCTTGCGCGTGATGTCGAACTTGGCATCCTCAAATGCCTCCGGATCCGTGTTAGCGGTATAATCGAGCAGGTGAATGGTCGTCCCCGGTGTGAAGCGGACGCCCTTGAACTCGAAATCCTCCACAACCACCCGGGGCACCCAGGTGACGGTGGGATTGAAGCGTAGCACCTCTTCGACGGCATTGGCGGCCAGATCAGGCTGCTGAGCCAGCAGGGCCCATTGGTCAGGATGTTCGACGAACAATTGCATCGCCAGGCCGAGCTGGTCCTTGGTGGTATCCGTGCCACCGAAGATCAAATTGGAAACGAGGTTCTTGAGTTCGGCATCGTTCAGTCGTTCGTCCACCTCATGTGCCGTTAAGAGTTCGGAGACCACGTCCTTGCCCGGTTGCCGCCGGCGAGATTCGATCAGTTCATTGACGGCTGTGTACAGCCCGGCAAGTCCCGCCTCGATGCGCTCAAGGTCTTGAGCGACCGTAACGCCAAAGGCGAGCATCAGGTCGGTCGACCATCGGCTGATATCGTGCCAATTCCCGTCAGGCATGCCCAGCACCTGGGTCATTGCGCGCGCCGAGAAGGGTTCGGCGAATTCAGTGAGAAATTCGCATTGACCCTGTCCGGCAAACGATGCCACGAGTTCTTCGGCAAGCGCCCGGAAGCCAGGGGCGAGAGGTTCGATCGTACGCGGCGAAAGTGCCGGACCGACGAGTCGGCGAAGGCGACGATGGTCCTCGCCTTCGACAAACAGCATATTTTCCGCCCACCAGTCGGCAAGCAGTCCTTGCGTAATCCCATTTTGGCGCAACCAGGCGCCACCGCCCTGTTCAAGGCGAGGGTCCTTAATGAGGGCTCTAACTTCGTCATAACGCAGCACGGCAAAGCCAAGGTTCGTCCGCGCGCACCAGCCATTGTCCCGCGCTGCCGTCACTTCGGCCGAATCCATCGAGAATTGCGGATCCGAAAGATCGAAATAGGGAAGCTCAAGTACGTCAATCAGCATTGCGGGTCTCCTGACGGTTTGGTGGTTTAGAATCCCCCAGTGGGGCGTCTTCCTGTCAGCCAGCGAGCCGACCTGCCCATCATCGATGCAGGCCCCATAACCGCGGACCTCCCGATCTATTGACCCTTGCGGTACACGAGGTCGGTGCGATCACGCGTGCCGATCGCTTCAAGCGTGGAGAGGACGCCCTCTTTCCAGACATCGGAAGTCGGCTGCACGATATTCCATTCCATCGTCACAACCCGGCTGAAGATTCGCCACACGCCATCCCGTTTCTCGAGCGTATCGAGGTAACGGCCGCCGTGAATATAGTCGAATTTCTCTGCGCCGGCATCCTTGTATCGATCGTAATGTGCGTTTCCAAACAGGTCCTTTATCTTTTCCGGATCTCCGGTGATCCGGTGGTAAGCCGTCAAATAACATTCGCTGAAAGCATTATTGTCATCAATATCTATGGATACGTTGCCTATGTTATGTTGGGTAATTTCCCAACTCTGACGCGCGAAGTCTATCATGAATGCGCAATATTCATGTGCATTCCCCCTAAACACTCCGTGGTCGTCTGTGCCATCCGGCCAATAGACTTCCTTCATCAAATCGAGGTCAAGGCGGTCAAGACCCCGAGAATATTTTGTAAGCACTGCGTAGATTTGATGCCAGTCGATGAGATGCTGCAATTCTGGCGGATGTGCCATTCCGATCCACTCCTCAAGCCCCTTATCACGAATGCATACACCGCCGCTTTCCAGTGTGTCAATTCTCGTTCCGTTCTCAGACCGCAGCTTGATCCCAAGCGGTAAGCGTGTATGCATTATACTCCGGAGGCGGAAAAGACGCCCCGGAGAGGGAGCGGATAATGGCAAAACGTAACAAGGTTTTGATTGTCGGCGCGCGGGGCGCGATCGGGTGGAACTTGACGGAGCATTTCACTGCTCTCGATGATTGGGATGTGGTCGGATCATCGAGGCGCGCGCCCACTGCCGCCACCACGGCCGATTATATCTGTGTGGACCTGCTGGATGCAGAAGCCACGAAATCCGCTTATTCTCCTTTGGCGGACGTCACGCACGTCATATATGCGGCCCTTCTCGACAAGCCCGACATGGCTGCGGCATGGGTGGAGAAGGATCATGTCGATACCAATCTGAGCATGATGGCAAACGCGATCGACGCCCTCGAGGCTGCCGGCGCCGACCTTCAGAATATCGCCTTTCTTCAAGGAACCAAGGCCTATGGAGTGCATTTGGGGCCGATCAAGGTGCCCGCCCGCGAGCGGGATGCGATGCACTTGCCGCCCAGTTTCTATCATGCGCAACAGGATTTCATCTTCGAGCGCCAGAAGGGCCGGTCCTGGTCCTGGACCATATACCGGCCTCAGATCGTGTGCGGCCTGTGCCCCGGAGCGCCGATGAACGTGATCGCTTCGATCGGCGTTTATTGCGTGATTTCAAGGGAGCTCGGCTTGCCGCTGCGCTTCACCGGAAATTTGTATGCAGGGATTGTAGAATTGGTCGATGCGCGTCTCCTTGCCCAAGCCATGGCATGGGGAGCGATCAACCCAAGTAAATCCGCAAACGAAATCTTCAATGTATCCAATGGAGACGTCGTAGACTGGAACAATCTTTTCCAGAGACTGGCTGAACACTTCAATATGAAGTTGGACCGACCTCAATCATTATCCCTCCATGCCATGATGGAAGACAAGGCCCCGGTCTGGGATGAGATAGTGAAAAAATATGATCTGGCACCCCTCAGCTACGAGGATGTGAAGGGCAACTGGCAGGCGATAGACTTCGCGTTTCGCATGGGAAATCAAGAACCTCCGCCGATTGTCAGTACGATCAAGCTCAGACAGGCCGGCTTTCACGAGTGCCGTGACAGCGAAGATATGTTTATTAAATATATCGAGGAAATGCAGGCCCTGCGGCATTTGCCGGCCTGAGTTCGAACATGGCGGGAGGATGCCCAATCCAGACCCGGTCTATTGACACCCACTAGATTGTATGCACATTGGGCGCAAATAAAAAATCAATAGGAGATGGGGAATGGTGAACGCGCGCTCGCAGCTCAGGCGTAATCTGCTGGGTGGAATCTCGGCAATTTTAGTTGTAGGCTTTGGCAGTCCGGCACTGGCGCAGAGCGCGCCCAGAGGGGGTACGGCGTCCACGACCGATGCTCCTTCAGAGGTGAGCGGCACTGCACAAGCAGATGATACCGGCCTGGAGGAAATCGTCGTCACCGCGCAGAAGCGCTCGGAAAATCTGCAGAACGTTCCCATATCGATAACCGCCTTAACTGGTGAATCCCTAGAAAATATCCAGGCAACAAGCTTGCAGGCACTACAGGGAAGTATTCCCAACACTCAAATAAATAGTAATGCAAACACCTCACAAACCGCAGTTTTCTCGATACGAGGTATCGGTGTCGTTGAGGCGGATCCATTTGCCGGCAATACCGTCACTGTTGTTGTCGACGGGGTTCCCAGTTATTTCAGCTATGGTGCACTTTTGGATCTTTTCGACGTAGATCGTGTCGAAGTCTTGCGTGGGCCGCAAGGCACTCTTTTTGGTGCTAATAGCACCGGTGGGGTGATTAACGTCGTAACGGCGCAGCCCACTGGAGAATTCGGCGGCAAGGTCCAAGCTGTTTATGGCAATTATAACCGTTTGGACCTCAAGGCCGCAGTTGACTTCCCCGTCAGCGATGTTTTAGCCGGCAAGGTGGCAGCACTGCATACAAGTCGAGATGGCTTCTATCGGAGTATCGTAAATGGCGAGCGCGTTGGAGGCAGAAACGTTACTGCGCTCCGCGGCTATTTGAAACTCGAGCCTTCAGCGGATTTCGATGCGACGTTGATCGGCGAATATGCTCGCTCGCGCAACGGCACTCCGGTGGTTGTGAATGGCGCGGTGCCGGGCGAAGTTGGCTACGTGCCGACGGGCACCATCTTTCCAGGCGTTCTTCTGCCTATGTATCCCAGCGCGTGCCCTTCGGTCAACGAACGCTGCCAAGCAGCGGAAGAATATCTTTATGGAGGCACCGTTGCTGATAAGAGTAATATGGATAACTACCGCGCTACGTTGACAATGAATATCAGAAATACGGCAGTAGGCGACATTGCCTCTGTTACCGGGTACCGTGACTTCAAAGTATATGAGCATACTGACCACGACTCTCTTCCGCTCTCGTTCATTAATACGCTTCGCCAGACGCAAGGTTGGCAGCTTAGCCAGGAGTTACGTACTGCCTTTAGTGTAAGTGACCGGCTAAACCTTCTAGTAGGCGGGTTTTACATGAAGACCCACTACGACCACTATATGAATCTTACGCTAGACTTCGCTGCACCGGGCCTGCGACAGTTCGGTACCCAGGATCAGGACAACTGGTCGATCTCAGCTTTCGCTCAAGGATACTGGAACATTACCGATAGTCTTCGGCTACAAGCTGGCATACGATATACGCATGAGCGCACCAAAATGGTGGCTCAGGTCGACAACTTCCTAAACCCGTCCGGACCAGCATTTCTACTGGTTAATCGGCCCGGTCCAGCCGGAGATATCTTCGTTGGCGGTTTCGGCGCCAATGGCTCGGAATCTTGGGATAATCTCGGCTGGAAAATTGGGATCGACTATCAGGCCAATAGAGATCTTCTGTTCTACGGTTATTATGCCCGCGGCTTTAAATCTGGCGGTTTCATGGGCCGCATCGGTATTCCTCAGGATCTCGGTCCGTACGATCCCGAAACTGTCGACACGTTCGAAGCAGGTATCAAGGCCGATTGGTTGAACAGGCGCGTAAGAACGAATCTCTCTGCTTTTTATACTAAGTATAGGGATATGCAGGTCGCTCAGCCCTATCTGTTGCAGACGCCGGACGGTATCGTGCAGGGTTCGACGATCATGAACGCGGCCTCCGCCACTATTAAAGGATTTGAAGCGGAAGTAGTGGCCATTCCTGTGGAAGGGCTGACGATTAACGGATCTGCTGCCTATTTAGATGCAACCTATGATGAATTCCTTTTCGGAGATGTCGTTCTCGGCCAGCGGGACTTATCTGGATTTCGGCTGCAGAATTCTCCGAAATGGTCGGCTTCCCTCGGGGCAACCTACGAGTTTGCTGTGGCTAACGGGACTATGTCTGCCCATGCACAATATAACTATGTAGGACAGAAATATTTGCTTTCCGTGGTTAATAGCCCTCGCTCATCGATCCAACCGATGAACTTGGTAAACGCCCGGCTCGATTGGACTCCGGCGAGCGCTCGCTGGTCGATCGGCGCTTGGGCGAATAATCTGTTCGATAAGCGATATGTGGCCTTTGTTCAGGACCAACCGGGGCTTTATGCCCAGGTTGCTTTCGCTCCGCCACTCGAATTCGGAGTAGACTTTCGCTTCAATTGGTAGTCGGTTTGTTGCTGCCAACAATAGCAATGGTCGACAGTTCTTTGTGGAGAGGAAACTCGAGTGCCTTTAGGAAGCGATGACGAACTGGCGATCCTCCGCCTGCTGAATATGTATGCGCAGTGTGGGTCCCGGCAAGACGCAGACGGTCTAGCGAATTTGTTTACTGAGGACGGCGTTTGGGAGAGGAAGGAAGGCGCCCAGCAAGGGAAATACACTGAACGCATCAAGATCGAAGGGAGGGAGGCCTGGCGCGCCTTTGCACTTGAGATGTTCGAGGTGCAGGGCTCCACCGGATACCAATATGTGGCGGCCAACGCAGTGGTCACTGGCGAAGGTGATCGTGCTGAGGGCGTCTCGACGGCAATTATTTTGGGGATGAGCAATGAAGCTGCGTCGATCATCCTGATCGGCAATTTCGAGGACGAGTATCGCCGAACGCGCGACGGTTGGAAGTTCGCCTATCGCGGGATGAGGGTCTCTTTCTGACGGATAGCGAACCGTCCACACTGTTTCAATGTGGATTGCATGAGCGTTCGCCTCTGCACGCATAAAATAAGAGTTGGAGAGTTGGGCGGCCGCACTTGATGTAATCAATTGAGATGTCTGGCCGATCCTACACCTAAGGAGGAAAACATGTCGGGAACTCTTCAAGGAAAGATAGCCGTCATTACGGGCGGCGCTTCCGGAATGGGCGAGGCTACGTTGGAACGGTTCGTTGTTGAAGGTGCTTTCGTCTTCGTAGTTGACCGTTCCGGCAAGGAGGCAGCCGCGGCAGCGCGTCACGGTGACCAGGCTGAGGCGATCCATGCCGACGTTTCCTCTCTGGAAGGCATCCAGAAGATCTTCGCCCGCGTGGATGAACGTTTCGGGCGGCTCGATATCCTATTCAATAATGCCGGCTATGGCGGCACTTCCAAGGACATGCTCTTCCTTCACAAGAATAGCGACGAACATATCAGGGACATGGTTGCCATCAATCTCGAGTCGGTACTGTTCGGCATCAAATACGCTGTTCCTCTGATGTTGAAAGAGGGCGGGTCTATCATCAACACATCGTCGTCGGCAGCGCTGTTCGCTGCGCCGACCATGGCAGCTTATGGCGCGGCGAAAGGGGGCGTGGCAGCGCTCACTCCCACGATCGCGAGAGAGCTCGGTGCGCACAATATCCGGATCAACACCATCTGCCCTGGCCCGATCGAAACACCGCAGCTTCTCCACTATCTCGATACAGGCGCAATCGATCGTCAATTCATGATCGACGGCACGGCGCTCAAGCGGCTCGGTAGCGCACAGGAGATAGCCAATGCGGTTCTGTTTCTTGCGAGCGATCAAGCCTCGTTCATCACCGGGACGGTCATTCCCGTAGACGGCGGACAAACCTTATAGCCATCTGTCTCAGTTGTTTGTCGTAGGAAAAGGAACGAATGCCCGTTGTTGCGACGGCTGGTTTCCGCATGCGGCGATACGAACGATAATATGGAGTAGGTGAGGCCTTTTAATTCCCCGCTCGGCTACCTTCCGTGATTGACTCCTTCCGTCACTGCATACATTGTATGCAAGATTTCAAGCAGACGAAGAGCTGCTGCAAGACATAGGAGATAGTGATGACCGCAGCTCTCGGTTTGCCGCCACATCTGCAAAAATATGCTGGCCGGATTCTTGATGTTGACAGCCATGAAATGATGCCGGCGCAACGCTGGGTCGACGCGTTCGGGCCGGAAATCCGGCCTTTGGTAGAGGCTTGGACGGGAAAAGGGGAGGGGGAAGAAAGCCACGCCAACCATCCCAATGTTCCCGATTATGAGGGCGATCTGGTGACGATCGACGCCAACATCGTCAACGTAAAGGGTTGCCGCTCTCCCGGCGCGGTCGACTCGGCGCGCCGGCTCGAGGTCATGGACAGCATGGGCATAGCAAAGCAGCTCATGTTTCCGGGCCATGCCGGATTGAATGGCTTGCAGTTGATCGTCAGCAAGGACGAAGTTGATTTCCTTCGGACAATTACTGGCGACCGAGCTGCCGTGGGAAAAAGGTTCATCGAGCTTTATAATGACTGGGCAATCGATCTCGGTAGATCCACCGATCGGCTGCTTCCGGTGGTGCCTTTATACGGCGATACCGTCGACGAGATGATCGCGGCCGCTCAGACCTTAATCAAGAGAGGCATAAAAGCGATCTGGCTGGCGGCGCCCATCCCTCCTGGCGGCAAGTCTCCCGCTCACCCCGATCTCGATCCCTTCTGGGCATTGATGGCCGAAGCGGACTGCACCGTCACCCTGCATCTTGGTAGTGCCGGCAGCGAGGGAGAGCGTTTGTTCGCCAGCCCGGCTTGGGGAGACGCGCCGCCGTTCAAAGGCCATCTGGCCATGTCGGAATTCAAATTCGATCCTTGGTCGCTTTCCACTGTTCATCTGCCTTGCCAGAACTTCCTCGCTACGATGATTATCGGGGGCGTGTTTGTCCGCCATCCCCGCCTGCGCTTCGGCGTCATCGAGGTCGGCGCCTATTGGGTCGGACCGATGGCTGAGACGCTCGACCTGTGGCACAAGAATCTGGGGCAGTTTAACAAGAATGTTCACAGGCTGCCGGAGCTACCCTCGACCTATCTTAGCAGCAACGTACGTATCTCGGGCTTCCCATTCGAAGAAATAGACGTTTATCTCGAGCGTCACCCCTATCTGGCCGATGTATTGTGCTTTGCCACGGACTACCCGCACATCGAAGGTGGTAAGGACATATTCAACGTCACGAGTGCAAAGCTGGAAAAGTTCGGCGAAGAGGCTCTGTACAAATATTTTGTCGGCAATGCGGAATGGATCATGCCGCACTAAGGCGAGATCATAGGGGCTGAAACATTCATGGTCTCGCATGGAGACGGTGATTGTGGCCCGTCCGCACCTTTCGGTCGCAGACATAGACGGATCTTCGCAAGGGAGCAGCAGGTGACAAACGAATTCAATCCCAAAGACAGTAAGTTCGCGCCAATTCCGATCGATGACAGCGTCCTGGTGCTTACCCATCTCCAAAATGATTTCTGGCATCCGGACGGCGCTTATTATGACCTTACCCGGCAGACGCTTCCGACCCCGGACGTAATCGACAGGATCGAGGCGCTTATCGACACCTGCCGTGCAAGCGGCATTCCCATCATCTATCACAATGAATCGTTCCGCCCGGGCCACCCCGAAGTGCGTATCCGCCGCAACGGTTATGCGCTGGGTTCGGCACGCAGCCTGGGCGCTCGCGAGGGCAATATTGCTGTGCGAGGAACGTGGGGGGCCGAGGTTCTCGATAGGCTGAAACCCGACCCGAACCGCGACGAATTCGCGATTGAGAACGCCAAGGTGGATCCTTTCACCTGCAGTGAATTCGAGCCACTGTTGCGCAATCTCGACCGTAACATCCTCATCCTGGTTGGGCTTGCCGTCAATTTCGGGATCGAGATGACAGCACGCACCGCCAGCGAGAAGGACTATGGTGCATGCGTGCTCTCCGATTGCACGGACCGCCTCTTCGGTACCTACACCGAGGCGACATTGACGACTTTGCTCCCCCATTATGCGCGCGTCACGACCTCCGAAGTCGTGCTGGAAGAATTGCGAACTCAAAAAAAATGATCAGTTCTGCCCGCTGGTCCTGACGACCACAGGTGCGAGTTCTTCGATCGTGAAACAATATTCCTGCGCGCGCCTTGCGAACTGCGTGGCAATGATGCTGCCCGTCATCACCCAGTCACCGACTTCCAATCTTCGCCCGCGACTGCGCAACAGTCTTTCAAGCCAGACAACCACTTCCAGTGGATCCCCGCCCGCGTCCGAGGTTATCGCATGACCGACGGCTTCGCCGTTCATGCTGAGGCTGGCGCCCAGATTCTGGAGATCGGGCATTCCCTCGAGCGGTCGACTCTCGCCAAGCACAATGCCGGCGTTCCAGCTATTATCCGCTATGATAGAACACGCATCGAGGGTGGCATAGTCGGCATCACGGTCATCGACGATCTCAAAGGCGGCACATATCCTGTCCAGGGAGGCCTCGACGCTTTGCCGCGTCAGGTCGGCATCCGATGGCAGGGGCCGCCCGAGGCGGACAGCCAGTTCTACCTCCAATCCCAATCGACCGAAATCCGCAAGCTGCAATTCGATAGGGCCACAATGCACTCGAGACGAGAGGATGGCCCCGGCAATAGGGGAATCCACCCCGCAGAATGACTGCATCTTCTTCGCCGTCAGGCCTACCTTCCACCCAGCGATGGTTGCACCTTCGGCTTCTGCGAATATGCCTACGAGCACGTCCTGCGCCGCATAGGCTAAGTCCATATTTCCGGCCGTGGCCCATGGTAGCGGGGAGAAGGGTATGCGCTGCCGATGCTCGGCGGCGAGCCGGGAAGCGATGTCGGCAGGGTTCTCAATCTGCATCGGTGACAGCTTTCTTAATTGGAGGAATGGATGAGCAGCAACGGATTGGATCTTGGAATTGCGGGTAAAACCGCCCTTGTCTGCGGATCAACAATGGGTCTTGGCAATGCGTGCGCCTCCGCGCTCGCCGCGGCGGGTGCGCAGGTGGTGGTGAATGGTCGGACGGCGAAGACCGTCGACGCGGCAGTCAAGGCGCTCGAGGATCGGTTCGGTCGGCCGTTCAAAGGCGTCGCTGCCGATGTCACTACGAGCGAGGGACGGAGTATATTGCTCGCTGCGTGTCCGGATCCCGACATCCTTGTCACCAACGCCGCAGGCCCACCGCCTGGACGCTTCGAGGATTGGGATGAGACGGCGTGGGAGGCGGCACTCGCGGCGAACATGGTGGCGCCGATCATGTTGATCCGCCAAATTCTCGGGCCGATGCGCCGCCGGCGCTGGGGCCGCATCCTCAATATCACCTCAGGTGCGGTAAAAGCTCCACTGCCCATGCTCGGTCTTTCGAACGGGGCGCGGTCGGGCCTCACCGGCTTTGTTGCCGGCCTTGCCCGCGAAGTCGCTCGCGACGGGGTCACCATCAACAATCTATTGCCGGGAAACTTCGCGACCGACCGGCTTCACCGTTATGTAGCCGCTCTCGCAGGCGCCCGCGGGATGAGCTCGCAAGACATCTGGGCCGAGATGGAGAGCGCCAACCCGAGTGGACGCATCGGTGTTCCCGAGGAGTTCGGAGCGGCCTGCGCTTTTTTCACGAGCCAGCATGCAGGTTTCATCACCGGCCAGAACCTGCTTCTCGACGGAGGCGCCTATCCTGGCACCTTCTGATTGGAGATGAAGAAGGGCGCCGGCACGTGTCCCGAGACCAAACATCTTGTGCCCGGGATATGCGGCGTGACCGCACGCCGTTGGGACGGATGGAGTCCGACTGGAGCGTTCCATCGGCACCACCATGGCCCGGCTTGCTAACACCCGACCTCGACGGTTTCGCTCAGTGTCTGGCATTCCTTAGGCATGCAGCCGGGCGATAATGGCCTGACCCATGGCGGCCGTCCCGACCCGATGGCTGCCGCCCGTCAATTCTGCCGTTCTATATCCTTCGTCCAAAGCGCGGGCAACGGCACTCTCGACGCGTTCCGCCAAGTCTGGCCGTTCCAGCCCGTGGCGCAGCGCCATGGCAAGGCTCAAGATCGTAGCGCAGGGATTGGCAAGATCCTTGCCCGCTATATCGGGCGCCGAGCCATGTATGGGCTCATAAAGACTCGATTTTCCGGATTCGCCCAAAGCCGCGCTGGGCAGCATTCCAAGCGAGCCGGTTAGCATCGCCGCGGCATCCGAAAGCAAGTCTCCGAAAAGATTGTCGGTGAGAATTACGTCGAATTGTCGAGGCTCGCGAACCAATTGCATGGCGCAATTGTCGGCATACATGTGGGAGAGATCCACATCGGGATAGTCGGAAGCGCCGAGCATCGTCACTTCTTCACGCCACAGCAGGCCGGCCTCCATGACATTGGACTTGTCCACCGAACAGAGCCTGGACGAACGCGTTCTCGCCAGTTCAAAGGCGGTGCGCGCGACCCGTCTTACCTCTTCGTCGGTATAGGACTGGGTGTTGAATCCCCGCCGGCCACCATCGGCCAGAGCTTCAATGCCTCTTGGCTCGCCAAAATAGACCCCGCCAATCAGCTCGCGAACAAAAACCAGATCTAGGCCAGCAACCACTTCGGGCTTCAACGTCGACGAATCCGTCAGAGCCGCAAAGCATTTTGCAGGCCGCAGGTTCGCAAACAGACTAAGGCCTTTGCGCAGATCGAGGAGCCCCTGCTCGGGTCGTCTATCAAAGGGCGTATCGGACCATTTCGGGCCTCCGACCGACCCCATCAGGATCACGTCCGATGCCTTAGCCTGTGCCAGGGTTTCCGCTGTCAGCGGCGTGCCATAAGTGTCTATGGAGGCACCGCCGAGAAGGGCGGATTGGACCTCCACATCTAGCCCGAAGTCGCGGTTAAGCGCTTCAATCACCCGCTCGGCTTGCGCTAACACTTCAGGGCCGATCCCGTCACCCGGCAATAGCAACATTCTAGACATGTATTTCACCACTTGAATCGGATCGCATCGCTGGGGTTGCGGCCTTTGGAGAAACCGTCCTCATCCTTCGCAAGGAGGTTATTGTCCGCGCATTATGAGGATAGGGAGGCATAGCGAGGTCGGGAAGGAGAGGGAACGGGCAGAAGATGAGCGCGAGGTAGGCTGCGTACCATTTTGTACCGGAACGCCATGGGGCAGCGCCTCATCATCCCGCAGCGGACTGCGATGAAATCAGGCCCTTTGCCTTGCGTTCCTCCCACTGTTCGAGAAGCGGCCCTGCTTCGGCGCGATAGCGAGCACGATCAGAAGATTCGTTCTCAAGCCAGTGGGTCAGTTCCAGACGATGTCCATTGGGATCGAAGAAATAGATCGAATGCGCAAATTCATGATCGACCGGTCCAAGCACTTCGACGCCATAATTTTCCAACAGCCGTTTTCCCTCGTGAAGAGCCGAATCGTCTGCCACATCAAAGGATACATGTTGCACCCAGCTTGGAGTATTGGTGTCAGGAATGGCTTCAGGCACCGTTGGAACTTCGAAAAAAGCAATGTAGCTGCCATCACCCAGTTCGAAGAATATATGAATGTGGGGGCAGTATTGCTGAACTGACGGAACGACGTCATTGCTGACGGCATGAGCAAATGTAAGGCCGAGCGCCTTTGTATAGAAATCAACTGTCTCACGCGCATCATTGCAACGGAAGGCGACATGATTGAACCGTCTTAACATGAGACCCCTCTTCCAATTTCCGGTGCATACATTGGGCACCACCGACTTCCGATATTGCATACATCTAACAAATCGTTTGTCAAGCGAGGCGCGAGAGGCGCGGGAGACGAGGGAAGGGGATATTGCGGTCTCTCTAATCCCCCTACGAGCGGTCTTTTCCTGACAACGCTCCCGCCCCATCGGGGTGCTGCGTTACCAATCAGTCTTTGACAGGTCCGATTGCGCGCCATAATGCATACATAAATCTCGCTAGGGCGTGGCTATCCGCATTCTCGACGCGGACGCGCTCTGATCAACGGCATGAGGATGCAAAGTGGAAACGCAATATGACATGGTCATCCGGGGCGGAACGATCCTGGACGGGTCGGGTGGACCGGCGTTCGAAGGCGATGTCGCTGTCGTTGGTGGCATCATCGAGAAGCTGGGCAGCTTCGAAGGCACGGGACGCCAGGAGATCAATGCGGCTGGTAGGCTGGTGACCCCGGGCTTTGTCGACCTCCACACCCATTATGATGGCCAGGCGACTTGGGACAGGCGGTTCGCGCCGTCCTCCGATCATGGCGTAACGACGGTGGTGATGGGCAATTGCGGGGTGGGTTTCGCACCCTGCCGTCCCGAGGAGAGGGGAATTCTGGTCAAGGTGATGGAGGGTGTCGAGGACATTCCGGAGATTGTGATGACGGAGGGTATTCCGTGGAAGTGGCAGACCTTCCCCGAATATCTGGATTTCCTGCGCACGCGGCAGTTCGATGCGGATTGCGCGGCCTATCTTCCGCATGCCGCCGTGCGGGTATTCGTGATGGGAGAACGGGCTGTTCGAGGAGAGCCTTCGACGGAGGAAGACCGGCAGCATATGGCCGATCTCGTAACCGAAGCCATGGCCGCGGGCGCCGTTGGCGTCTCAACCTCACGCGCGCTCTTTCACCGGGATCCTGAGGGAAATCTCGCGCCGCATGTGCTCGCGGGTCGGCTGGAATTGCTGGCCCTTGCCCAGGGGCTTCGAAAGGCCGGTCGGGGTACATTCCAGATCGTGGCGCAATTGCTCGGCGAACAGTTGAAGGATTTCGTCGCTGAGGCAGGTGCGCTCAGCCCTGACGAACAGGTGCGCCATGAGATGGAACTGCTCCACGAAATCGCAAGGGTTGCGGGCCGCCCCCTTCACTTCACCTTGGCCGACATGAGCGAAGCGCCCGGCATGTACAAGCGAGTTCTGGAGCTCGTCGACGCCGGGAATGCCCAAGGCCTGGAGATCAAGGCCCAGATATTTCCGCGGCCAATTGGAATCCTCTATGGCTTGCATCTGTCCCTACATCCATTCACGCTCCACCCGAGCTATAAGGCCATCGCGCACCTCCCGCTGGCAGAGCGGCTGGCGCGGATGCGTTCGCCGGAATTTCGGGAGCGCATGCTGGCAGAGCGGCCCGACGAGAATCATCCAAATCCGATCATCAGGTTTCTTGTTGCACGATCACTGGATTCCTATCCGATGGGATCCGAGCCCGACTATGCGCCGCCGCCACAGGCCAGTATCGCTGCGCAGGCCGCTCGGCGGGGGGTGTCGGTCTGGGAAGCGGCATATGATCTCCTCCTGATGGAGGAGGGAAGTCTCACCCTCTTCCTGCCGATGAACAACTTCACCGACAACAGTTTGGACAATGTCTTCGAGATGTTGAACCACCCCCATACGGTGCTCGGGCTCGGCGATGGCGGAGCCCATTACGGCCTGATCTGCGATGCCAGCTTTCCGACGTTCATGCTGACCTACTGGACGCGGGACCGGGAGGGATCCAAATTGCCGCTGCCGGAAGTAGTCAACGCTTTGACACGGCGCAACGCGCTGGCGGTGGGGCTTGCCGATCGTGGTCTGATCGCGCCCGGCCTCAGAGCCGACCTCAACGTGATCGACTATGACCGGCTCACTCTGGGCGCTCCTGAAGTGATTTGCGATTTGCCCGCAGGCGGCCATCGCCTCATCCAGCGCGCGTCCGGCTACGTCGCTACGATCGTCAATGGCGATGTCACCTATCGGGAAGGCGTCGCCACCGGCGCTCTTCCCGGACGGGTGGCGACGCCAAATGCGAAGGAGGGAGCTTTGCCGAGAGCCGCGGCTCGACCAGTCCTTTCTGCCAGGCTCGGATAGATCCGTGCCTCAGGGATCCATCCAAGACCATTGCCTTTCTGGTCTCGTCAGAACGCTTTCGCAGCAGCAGGCTGCCAAAACGCTCCAATCATCACAATGAATGTTCTGCAGGGCTGATCGAACGGGTTGCTCCAGGCGTGATTGGTTCCGTTCTGGACGAGCGCGTCACCGGCGTTCAGTTGCACACGGCCGTGGTCGAGATGCAGGAAGCAACTGCCTTCAATCACGTAAAGGCAATCGAGTGTGGCTGTCCGATGCATTCCCGGTCGATCGGGATCCATCAGGCCCGCAATCTCCAGATTGTCTGCCGATGGTTGTTCATGAGCCGCGACGGTAAAGGGCTCGATGGTTGTGGTATAGCAGCGAAATCCACGCTCGGGTGGCAGGAAGCCGGCGACTGGCGGACGGCCGCCATCGCTGGGAAAGTCTGCCACCCCGTCGGCTCCCCACAGATCCAAAAATGTCCAGCCCGGCGCTCCTGGTACCTTTCTCGCGCCGACCTTCGTGTCACTCGAAACGAGCGAAAGTCCCTGCTCATCGTGACCGGTGACGACAAGTCTTCTCGCGTGCACACTCTTTTCTGTCATGATCTCGGACGCATCTTCTCGACTATGCGCCGCCGCCGGCTCCCCGAGGGGAAGCGTCTCGACCGCATGATCGCTAGTGCCCGGAGCGGCCTCTGCAGGGATAGGTTTGTGCACGGCTGCTCCGAAGGTTGTGGATCTGAAGCGGAGGCTTCCGTCCGCAGCATAGCCGGCAGATTTCGGCTTGCAAGGTGATTGTATGCATCTACTGTCGTGCCGATGGGCGATCTTCCCGCTGGGACGAGAAAGCAGATGTCCAGCCAGCTGCAGGTAGAGGTGTTTTGGATGATTATTGAGCTGCGCAGATATTCCATCCTTCCCGGACATATTGGGGAGATGTACAAGCGCATGCGTGACGTGCTGCTGCCCCTTTTTGCGGCGCATGGGGTCCCCAGTCCCATCGCAATGTGGGAAACGTCCGACATCGGGCACGATATATTCACCTGGATGCTGATCTGGCCGAGCTATGAGGTCCGGCATGACACCTGGCGAGATTTTTATCCGATTTGGAGCCCGATACGGCGCGCCGCCGGCGGGGTGGAGTTCGTGACACGCACGGATCTCACGTTGATCGATCCCTGGCCGGGAACTTCGTTCGAATTCAGGGAAGGCGAGGGGACGTGCGAGCTGGCTTGGCATGTCCAGCCGGAAGTCGGCCGTGGCGCGGAGTTCAGGGAGTCCTGCATGGCATCCAATTTCGGCCTCTTCATCGACGCCGGCGCGCAATCGGTTGTCGCGAGCGATTTAATATTCGGCCCGCTGCCGCAATCGCTGGTGATCGCGAGCTGGTCCGATCCCGAAAGCCGGGGGCGCGGGCTGGAAAAGCTTATCGCCACGACCGGGGGGCCGTGGCGGGACGCGGCCGCGGTCTCGAGCGGAAGATGGGAACGTCTCGATCGTGTCACCTATCTTCCGGCCTGGCAGGTGCGAACCTCCGAAAAGGGGGAGATCCAATGACCGAACTTACGCCCCTGATGTCGCCGTTCTCAACGCCGGACCAGAGCCTGAGACACGGATGGGGGCCGGCACGGTCCCGCCGGCAGCGCCTGACGAGAATAGCGATGCAAGAGGAAGGGGCCGATGATTACCCTTCGTGACAAGCATGTCGTAATCACGGGCGCGAGGGGAATCCTCGGCAGTGCGGTCGCACAATGTGCAAGCGAATTGGGCGCGAGGCTCAGCCTCGTCGACCTTCGCGCGACTGGTGAGAAAGAGATCGGAGTCGATTTGGCTGATGCCGCAGCCACCCTGGCTGCGCTTGGCCGGCTCGAAGAGGTTGATATCCTTTTCCACCTTGCCGGCGGCTTCGCGATGGGACCGGCCGTCCACGATCCGGATCCTAAGATGTGGGAGAACATGTTTCAAATCAATGTGACGACTCTCCAGAATACAGTGCGTTCGCTCGTGCCAGGGATGATCGCGCGGAGACGCGGCAGGATCGTCACAGTCGGGGCGCTCTCGGCCCGGCAGGGCGCGGCGCGGATGAGCGCGTATATCGCTGCCAAGAGCGTGGTCATGCGCCTGACGGAGAGCCTTTCCGCCGAACTCAAGGAGCATGGCATCAACGTCAATGGCGTGCTTCCAAGTATCATCGACACACCGACCAATCGGCATGACATGCCCGATGCCGACCCCTCCCGCTGGTGGCACCCGCTGACTTGGCAAAATTAATCTGCTTTCTGGGATCTGACGCGGCGCGCCCGCTTCACGGCATATTGCTACCGGTTGCAGGCCTGGTTTGATTACTCCTTGCGACTTGCTCGGCGCGATGACGGCGAGGCGGAGCAAGGCGGCGGGCTGGCGGAGGTCGAGCCGATCGGCGCGTGGCGTCCCGAAAGGCCGGCGATGAGCGTGGAGGGCGGGCCCGACGGCGCTACAATTGGCAAAAACTTGTCCCGGCATCATCCGGGAGCGTGATCCCACGAAATGGCGGATAAGCCGCGCAAGAGAGAGGGAGAGGTGGCTATGACGATCAAGAGTCACGAGCAGGATCGCGACGCAGCTGTCGGCAACCCCATCGCGGTGCTGGTGATCCTGCTGGCCGCCTATGTCCTCAACTATCTCGACCGGCAGATCGTCAGCATTCTGGCCGTTCCGATCAAGGCCGAACTGGACCTTAGCGACACCCAACTCGGCCTGCTGGGCGGACTCGCCTTCGGGCTGCTCTACACGGCTTTTGGTATCCCTATTGCCTGGCTGGCCGACCGGCGCCGTCGCTCCACGATCATCGCGCTGGCCGTATCTACCTGGAGCTTTTTCACTGCGACCTGCGGCCTTGCCCAGAATTTTATCCAATTATTTCTGTGCCGAATGGGCGTCGGCATCGGTGAGGCTGGCGGAGTCGCACCGTCTTATTCGTTGATCGCGGATTATTTCGATCAAAGCCGGCGTGCCCGCGCGTTCGCCTTCTTCTCCTTCGGCATCCCTCTTGGGTCAGCGCTGGGGATTTTTGTCGGAGGCTGGATTGCGATCAATGTCGACTGGCGCATGGCTTTCCTGGCCGTAGGACTGATCGGCCTGCCCATAGCGCTGCTTGTGAAAGTCCTCGTCAAGGATCCGAAGAGGGGTGGCAGTGATTTGGCCGACGATTTTGCGCGGCAGCCGTCCGTAAGCTTTCGAAAGTCGATTGCCACATTGATTGGCATGAAGAGCTTCTGGCTGATTTCGCTCGGTACGGCGGCGTCGGCCATATCGACCTATGGCTTGTTGTTCTGGATTCCCTCTTATTTGAAGCGCAGCCTCGATCTTGGCATGTCCGGTGTCACCAATTTCTACGGATGCGCGATCCTTCTGGGCGGCGTGATCGGAACTTGGGGAGGAGGCTGGCTGGGCGACAGATTTGGCGGCAGGGGCCCTGGCGCCTATCCCTTCATCGTCGGCTTGGCATTCCTCTTTGCGGCTCCGTTCTACTGGGCGGCTCTATCGGCGTCCGGCCTCATCTTCGTCTTCGCATCTCTGGTTTGTGCTATCGCCCTCAGCTTCGCATGGGCCGGGCCGACCCTCACCGCGCTTCTGCAGATCGTCGACCCTTCGATGCGCACCACCGCCTCAGCCTGTTTCATGTTCATATCCAATCTCTTCGGGCTGACGATCGGTGCGACCTCGATCGGGATTCTCTCCGATACCCTGGCGCCGCTATATGGCGAGGGCGCCTTGCGAATAGGCATGCTGGTCGGCAGCACTTTCTATCTCGTCGCGGCCATGCTTTTTCTGTTCTGCGCACGATCCATCAGGGGAGACTGGCGTGGTCAGGCCCATCTTCAGTAATTGATCACGCTCCTGAAACCGCCGCCGGCCTGGATCGTCTCGCCGTTGAGGGCGATATTTTTCGGCGAGGCGAGCATCGTCACCAGCCAGGCGATGGCGGGAGCATCGAGCAACCTGTCGTTAATGGTGGTCGCAGCAACGCGCCCCTGAATATCGGCGTCCATGGCTTCATTGCGCAGTATGAGCTGCTGCCGGTTTCGTGGACACCGAGATAA